>NZ_JBITEM010000001.1:0-646850 GCF_044455225.1 Nocardia sp. NPDC051321
GGCGAGCCGTTCCCGTACCCGGTGGCAGTCGGCTACATGTACATCCTGAAGCTGCACCACTTGGTCGACGACAAGATCCACGCCCGTTCCACCGGTCCGTACTCGATGATCACCCAGCAGCCGCTGGGTGGTAAGGCACAGTTCGGTGGTCAGCGCTTCGGTGAAATGGAGTGCTGGGCCATGCAGGCGTACGGCGCTGCCTACACGCTGCAGGAACTGCTGACGATCAAGTCCGATGACGTTGTCGGCCGCGTGAAGGTCTACGAGGCGATCGTCAAGGGCGAGAACATTCCGGAGCCGGGCATTCCGGAGTCGTTCAAGGTGCTCCTCAAGGAACTCCAGTCACTGTGCCTCAACGTCGAGGTGCTGTCTTCGGACGGCGCGGCGATCGAGATGCGCGACGGCGACGACGAGGATCTGGAGCGCGCCGCGGCGAACCTGGGCATCAACCTGTCCAGGAACGAAGCGGCCACCGTCGACGATCTGGCGAACTAGGCGGTCGGCCGGATGTCGTTGGTTTTCAACGACATCCGGTCCCGCGTTCCACCAACTAGTGAACTTTTTGCTCGAATTCGACCCGAATAGGGGCAGTGAAGTTGAATTTTCACTCCGCAAGCTCCGTGAAAGGTGAAGTTACGTGCTAGACGTCAACTTCTTCGATGAACTCCGGATCGGCCTTGCCTCCGCCGACGACATCCGCCAGTGGTCTTTCGGCGAGGTGAAGAAGCCGGAGACCATCAACTACCGCACCCTCAAGCCGGAGAAGGACGGACTCTTCTGCGAGAAGATCTTCGGCCCCACCCGGGACTGGGAGTGCTACTGCGGCAAGTACAAGCGTGTCCGCTTCAAGGGCATCATCTGTGAGCGCTGTGGCGTCGAGGTGACTCGCGCCAAGGTGCGTCGTGAGCGGATGGGCCACATCGAGCTGGCCGCACCGGTTACCCACATCTGGTACTTCAAGGGCGTGCCTTCGCGCCTCGGGTACCTGCTCGACCTGGCGCCGAAGGATCTGGAAAAGATCATCTACTTCGCCGCCTACGTCATCGTCGGTGTCGACGAGGAGCTGCGCCACAACGAGCTCAGCACCCTCGAGGCCGAGATGGAGGTCGAGAAGAAGGCGGTCGCCGACCAGCGCGACGCCGACCTCGAGGCCCGCGCCCAGAAGCTCGAGGCCGACCTGGCCGAGCTCGAGGCCGAGGGTGCCAAGTCCGACGTGCGCCGCAAGGTCAAGGACGGCGGCGAGCGGGAGATGCGCCAGCTCCGTGACCGGTCCCAGCGCGAGCTGGACCGGCTCGACGAGATCTGGACCACCTTCACCAAGCTGGCCACCAAGCAGCTCATCGTGGACGAGATCCTCTACCGCGAGCTGATCGACCGCTACGGCGAGTACTTCACCGGCGCCATGGGTGCGGAGTCCATCCAGAAGCTGATGGAGAACTTCGACATCGACGCCGAGGCCGAGAACCTGCGGGAGACCATCCGCAGCGGTAAGGGCCAGAAGAAGCTGCGCGCGCTCAAGCGGCTCAAGGTCGTCGCGGCCTTCCAGACCAACGGCAACTCGCCGATGGGCATGGTGCTCGACGCCGTTCCGGTGATCCCGCCGGAGCTGCGCCCGATGGTTCAGCTCGACGGTGGCCGGTTCGCCACCTCCGACCTGAACGACCTGTACCGCCGCGTGATCAACCGCAACAACCGCCTCAAGCGACTGATCGACCTCGGCGCGCCCGAGATCATCGTCAACAACGAGAAGCGGATGCTGCAGGAGTCCGTCGACGCGCTGTTCGACAACGGCCGTCGTGGCCGTCCGGTCACCGGACCGGGTAACCGCCCGCTGAAGTCGCTGAGCGATCTGCTCAAGGGCAAGCAGGGTCGGTTCCGTCAGAACCTGCTCGGCAAGCGCGTCGACTACTCGGGCCGTTCGGTCATCGTGGTCGGCCCGCAGCTCAAGCTGCACCAGTGTGGTCTGCCCAAGCTGATGGCGCTGGAGCTGTTCAAGCCGTTCGTGATGAAGCGTCTGGTCGACCTGAACCACGCGCAGAACATCAAGTCCGCCAAGCGGATGGTCGAGCGTCAGCGTCCCCAGGTGTGGGATGTCCTCGAAGAGGTCATCGCCGAGCACCCGGTGCTGCTGAACCGCGCGCCCACCCTGCACCGCCTCGGCATCCAGGCGTTCGAGCCGCAGCTCGTCGAGGGTAAGGCGATCCAGCTGCACCCGCTCGTCTGTGAAGCGTTCAACGCCGACTTCGACGGTGACCAGATGGCCGTGCACCTTCCGCTGTCCGCGGAGGCGCAGGCCGAGGCTCGCATCCTGATGCTGTCCTCGAACAACATCCTGTCGCCCGCCTCCGGCCGACCGCTCGCCATGCCGCGACTCGACATGGTGACCGGCCTGTACTACCTGACCCGCCTGCAAGAGGGCGCCAAGGGCGAGTACAAGGCCGCTGGCAAGGACAAGGCCGAGTTCGGCGTCTACTCCTCGCCCGCCGAGGCGCAGATGGCGGTGGACCGCGGTGAGCTCACCGTGCGTTCGCTGATCAAGGTCCGGCTCATCCACCAGCGCCCGCCGAAGGAAATCGAGGCGGAGCTGTTCCCGGACGGCTGGAACCGTGGCGATGCGTGGATTGCCGAGACCACCCTTGGTCGCGTGCTGTTCAACGAGCTGCTCCCGGCGGACTACGCGTTCATCAACGAGCAGATGCCGAAGAAGCGTCAGGCGACGATCATCAACGATCTGGCCGAGCGCTACCCGATGATCGTGGTCGCGCAGACCGTCGACAAGCTGAAGGACGCGGGCTTCTACTGGGCCACCCGTTCCGGCGTGACGGTCTCCATGTCCGACGTGCTCGTGCCGCCGGAGAAGACCGAGATCATGGAGCGCTACGAGGCGCTTGCCGATCAGATCGAGAAGAAGTACCAGCGTGGTGCGCTCGATCATCAGGAGCGCAACAACGCCCTGGTCAAGATCTGGCAGGAAGCGACCGAAGAGGTCGGTACCGCACTGCGTGCGCACTACCCGCCGGACAACCCGATCATCACGATCGTCGAGTCGGGCGCCACGGGTAACTTCACCCAGACTCGTACCCTCGCCGGTATGAAGGGTCTGGTGACGAACCCGAAGGGTGAGTTCATCCCGCGCCCGATCAAGTCCTCGTTCCGTGAGGGCCTGACCGTGCTCGAGTACTTCATCAACACCCACGGTGCTCGTAAGGGTCTGGCCGATACCGCGCTGCGTACCGCCGACTCGGGTTACCTGACCCGTCGTCTGGTGGACGTCTCGCAGGACGTGATCGTGCGCGAGCACGATTGCGCCACCGAGCGCGGCATCATCGTGCACATCGCCGACAAGCAGGCGGATGGTTCGCTCATCCGCGACGCGCACGTGGAAACCTCCGCGTACGCTCGCACGCTCGCTTCGGACGCGGTGGACGCCAAGGGCAACCTCGTCATCGGTAAGGGCGCCGACCTCGGCGACCCGGCCATCGACGCGCTGCTCGGGGCGGGCATCACCGAGGTTCGGGTGCGCTCCGTGCTGACCTGCACCACCGGTACCGGTGTCTGCGCCACCTGCTACGGCCGTTCGATGGCCACCGGCAAGCTGGTCGATATCGGTGAGGCCGTCGGTATTGTCGCCGCGCAGTCCATCGGTGAGCCCGGCACCCAGCTGACCATGCGTACCTTCCACCAGGGTGGTGTCGCGGGCGATGACATCACCGGCGGTCTGCCGCGGGTGCAGGAGCTGTTCGAGGCCCGCGTGCCGAAGGGCAAGGCGCCGATCGCCGAGGTCAGTGGCCGCGTGCGGATGGAAGACGACGACCGCTTCTACAAGATCACCATCATCCCGGATGACGGTGGTGAAGAGGTTGTCTACGACAAGCTCTCGAAGCGTCAGCGTCTGCGTGTCTTCAAGCACGACGACGGCACTGAGCGTCTGCTCTCCGATGGTGACCACGTCGAGGTCGGCCAGCAGCTGCTGGAAGGCGCGGCGGATCCGCACGAGGTGCTGCGCATCATGGGTCCCCGTCAGGTGCAGATCCACCTGGTCCACGAGGTCCAGGAGGTCTACCGCTCGCAGGGTGTGTCGATCCACGACAAGCACATCGAGGTCATCGTGCGCCAGATGCTGCGTCGCGTGACGATCATCGATTCGGGTGCCACGGAGTTCCTGCCCGGTTCGCTCACCGAGCGTTCCGAGTTCGAGGCCTCCAACCGTCGCGTCGTCGCCGAGGGCAATGAGCCCGCGGCGGGTCGCCCGGTGCTGATGGGTATCACGAAGGCGTCGCTCGCGACGGATTCGTGGCTGTCGGCGGCGTCCTTCCAGGAGACCACTCGAGTGCTGACGGACGCGGCGATCAACTGCCGCTCCGACAAGCTCATCGGCCTCAAGGAGAACGTGATCATCGGCAAGCTGATCCCGGCCGGTACCGGTATCAACCGCTACCGCAACATCACGGTGCAGCCGACCGAAGAAGCCCGTGCCGCCGCGTACGCGGTGCCGTCCTACGACGACACCTACTACAGCCCGGACAGCTTCGGCCAAACCACCGGCGCCGCAGTCCCGCTCGACGACTACGGTTTCAGCGACTACCGCTAACCCGGTACCGCGCAACAACATCGGCCCCCGCTCCCCACGGAGCGGGGGCCGTTTGCGTTGCCCTCAGCGACCGACTCTCAGCTCTACCGTCTTTCGACGGGCCGGAGGATCTCAGCTGGGAATGGATGCGTTCCGTTCGGCAGCATCATCGCCTTGGTGGCTTGGGGTGCGGAAAGAGTGATGGGAAATTTACTTTGGGGCGATTGATTTCTGTCAGAATATTTTCAATTGAAGGAGTTTGGTCGGTGGTGCGCTAGCGCGGTTTGGGGCCTGCCGAATCCTGTTCCGCCCGTTGCGAAAGCGAGACAATTCATGTCCGAGTACCACCAGATCTTCGATCTCGGTGACTTCACCACGCAGCATGGTGCCACGCTGCGCGGCGCCTTCCTGGCTTACGCCACCTATGGTGAGCTCAACGCCGAGAAGAGCAATGCCATCGTCTATCCGACGTGGTACTCGGGGCGACACTGGGACAACGAGTGGCTCATCGGCGCGGGGATGGCGCTCGATCCGGCCGAATACTTCATCATTGTGCCGAACATGCTCGGCAACGGCCTGTCCAGCTCGCCGAGCAACACCCTCCAGCCCTACGATCGCGCGCGCTTCCCCGACATCACCGTCTACGACCAGGTGGCGGCGCAATACCGTTTGGTGACAGAGAAATTCGGCATCGAGCGGCTCGCCTTGGTGACCGGCTGGTCGATGGGCGCTGGACAGACCTACCAGTGGGCGGTGAGTCATCCGGAGATGGTCGAGCGGATCGCCCCGTTCTGCGGTTCCGCGCGAACCAGCCCGCACAACAAGGTTTTCCTGGAGGGCGTCAAGTCGGCGCTGACCGCCGACTCGGCCTTCGCGGGCGGCTGGTACGGCGAGAACTGGCCGACCATCGGAATACGCGCCATGGCAAGGGTTTACGCGGGCTGGGGCTTCTCCCAGGCCTTCTACTGGCAGCATGAATACGAGAAGCTCGGCTACACCTCCCTCGAGGATTTTCTCATCGGCTTCTGGGAGGGCTTCTTCCTCGACGGCCGCGACCCGAACAACCTGCTCGCCATGCTCTGGACCTGGCAGCACGGCGACGTCGGCCGCACGCCCGGCTTCGACGGTGACACCGAGGCCGCCCTCGCCTCGATCAAGGCCACCGCACTGGTGCTGCCCGCCGAGAAGGACCTCTACTTCCCGCCGGAGGACGAGGCCTGGGCCGTCTCGCACATCCCCGGCGCGGAACTCCGTGTGATACCCGGCATTTGGGGCCACTTCGCCGGCCACGGCTCGAATCCCGATGACACCCGGTTCATCGACGCCGCCCTAACCGACCTACTAGGCAAACCCGGTGGCCTGGCCTGATTTCGGGCCGTGAACTACACACTCGTTGTCGCGCTCGGCGCACTGTTCCTCATCGGCATCGTCGTCCTAGCGGTCTGGGATGACCTGCGCGACCGAGGCGAGGACCGAACCGGACAACCCGAAGCGAAGCGCATCGACACGAACCGTCATTGATTCATTCAGGCGTCACCGCCGCGTCGGCGGCGGCCGTCACAATGGAGGCATGCGCAGAACGTATGCGGTTGGCGTCGCGGCGATCCTGTTCGGCGGTGTCCTGAACGCGGGTGCCGCGCCGGCGGACGGGCCACCCGCGCAGTTCGATCTGCAGGCGCATCGTGGCGGGGCGGCCCTGGTGGTGGAGAACACGCTTGCGTCGTTCACGAACGCGCTCGAGCTCGGCGTGCGCACACTCGAGCTGGACGTGCAGATCACCGCGGACGGGTATCCGGTGGTCACCCACGACCGTGATCCGAGTCCGGACAAGTGCGTCGACACCGCACCCGCCTTTCCCGGCGATCCGAAGTTTCCCTATGTGCCGGGTACCAGGTTCATTCGGGACCTGACATTGGCCCAGGTTCGCACCATCGACTGTGGATCGAAGCGGTTGGCCGCGTTTCCGGAGCAGCGCACGGTGCCGGGCGCCCGAATGCCTTTGCTGTCAGAGGTTTTCGACCTCGTGCACGCCTATCGTGCCGATGAGGTCATGCTGAACGTCGAGTCCAAGGTCGAAGCGGGAGCACCGGAACAAACCGCGCCCCGGGAGCAATTCGTGCAGGTGATTGCCGCGGAAGTGCGGCGCGCGCACCTCGAAAATCAGGTCACCATCCAAAGTTTCGACTGGGGTTCCCTGATGCGCATGCGCGAGGTCGCGCCGGAATTGCCGCTCGTCGCCTTGACCAACGGGCAACAATTCCTGCAGGAAGGCCAGCCCGGTGCGTCGCCGTGGCTGGGCGGCATCGACATCGATGACTTCGCCGGCTCGCTCCAGGAGAAATTCGTCAGCGCCGCGGCGTCGTTCGGTGCCGACGCGGTCTCGCCGGTGCACGGCGATCCGCAGGACGGCAGCATCGAAGATCCCGGCTATCAACCCTTCACCACCGGCGGTTTGGTCCGAGCCGCCCATCAGCGCGGAATGCGGGTGGTGCCATGGACTGTCGACGACCGGGCAACCATGACCGCGCTGATCGACCTCGGCGTGGACGGCCTCATCACCAACCGCCCGGATCTGCTGCGCGCCACTCTCGCCGAACGCGGTTACCAGCTGCCGAAGGCATATCACCGGCCCTGAAGCGCAGTAGCTCGGTAGGGAGCCATCGAGCACGTCGTGCGGCCCCCCGCGTGGACAACCCGCACTCCACAGGGTAAGTAAATAGAACACGTTTCAGTTATTCGGTGGGAGATGCGATGGACAGCGCGGCCATGGGGGAGTTGGTGATGGCGGGGTTCCAGAAGCTGGGCTTCATCCAGTACGCCGGGATCGAAGGGGTGGAGTTCGATGCCGGGCGGAATGTGGTGCGGATGGCGCCGCGAGCCGAGCATCTGAACCACAACGGCGATCTGCACGCGGCGGTGTTGTTCGGCCTGGCCGAGACCGCGGCGATGGGCGCGTCGGTCTCGGGCATCGTGGACCTGATGGCGGAGACCTTCATCGTGGCCAGGGACGGGCGGATCGAATATCGAGCGCGCGCGAAAGGCGATGCGGGGCCCTATCTTGCGACGTCCGAGGTATCCGGGGACATCCTGCAGCAGGTGCGTGCGGATATCGCGGCCCGCACACCGATCGAACTGGAAGTGCCGGTGAACATCACCGACGGCACCGGAAAGTCGGTGGCGGCAGCGACATTCACCGCGGTCATCCGACCACGCAGGTAGCAATCGCGGGTGCGGTGCGCTCGGAAAACGAGCGCACCGGCCAGCTCAGCGCTCGCTGTCGAGCATCGCCATCTGCGCGGTGGCGTAGCGCTCACCGGCGATCTGATCGGCGGGCACCGCTGCCTCGATGGTGGCCAACTCATCCTCGGTCAGCGAGACATCCAGTGCGCCTGCGGCTTCGGTCCAGCGCTCGCGCCGCCGGGCGCCGATGATCGGCACGATGTCCGCGCCACGGGTCAGCACCCAGGCGATGGCGAGCTGGGCGACCGAAACATCCTTACCCGCGGCGATTTCGGCCAGCGCGTCGACCAATTTCAGGTTCTGGCTGAGGTTTTCGCCCTGGAATCGCGGGCTGTGCGCACGGAAGTCGGTGGCGGCGAACGTAGTTCCGGCCTGAACCGAGCTGCTCAGCAGCCCACGCGACAACACGCCGTATGCGGTGATACCGATGCCGAGTTCGCGGCACAGCGGCAGAATCTCGGCCTCGATGCCGCGCGAGATCAGCGAGTACTCGATCTGCAGGTCGGCGATCGGATGTACGGCCGCGGCCCGGCGGATGGTGTCGGCGCCGACCTCGGACAACCCGATGTGCCGGACATACCCCGCCTCGATCAGCTCGCCGATCGCGCCGACGGTGTCCTCGATCGGAACGTTCGGGTCGAGCCTGGCCGGTCGGTAGATGTCGACGTAGTCGACGCCGAGCCGCTGCATGCTGTACACGAGGAAGTTGCGCAAGGCCTCGGGCCGGTTGTCGACGCCGCCCCAGGTGCCGCCGGGTCCGCGCAGCGCGCCGAACTTCACGCTGAGCAGCACGTCCTCGCGGGGGCGTCCGGCGATCGCGTTGCCGATCAGTAGCTCGTTGTGCCCGGCCCCGTAGAAGTCGCCGGTGTCGATGAGGTTCGCGCCCGCCTCGAGCGCGGCGTGGATGGTGGCGGTGGATTCGGCGTCGTCCGCGGCGCCGTACATGCCGGACATGCCCATCGCGCCGAGACCGATGCGGCTGACCTCCGGCCCGGTCCTGCCGAGCTGAACTGTGGGGATCTTCGATGTCGTCATGAGATAAGCCTGACCCTCCGGCGCGGATCGCGGCAGAGATTGCTTATCGGGGGATTCCCGATCCCTGGCTGCGCGGCCCGTTCCGGGGGACAGTAGAGGTATGGATCGCACCGAGCTAGCCGACTTCCTGCGTCGCCGTCGTGAGCAGCTGACGCCCGCGGAGGTAGGTTTGCCGCCGGGTGTCCGGCGCCGCACCCCAGGCCTTCGTCGAGACGAGGTAGCGCTGTTAGCGGGCATGTCCACGGACTACTACACCCGGCTGGAACAGTCGCGCGGGCCGCGGCCGTCCACCCAGGTACTCGCCTCGCTGGCCCGCGCGCTGCGCTTCAGCAGCGACGAACGCGACCACCTCTACCATCTCTGCGACCACGCGGCGCCGGGACGCGAACTCGGCGACAAGCACGTCGGCCCCGGACTGATGCATCTGCTGGCCAAGCTGGATGACACCGCCGCCACCGTGATCACCGACCTCGGCGAGGTGCTGGTGCAGAACCGGATGCACACTCTGCTGGTCGGCGACCACGGTAATCGTCGCGGCTGGGATCGCTACTACGCCTACCGCTGGTTCACCGACATCGGGTCACGCGCGATCTTCCCCGAGGAGGACTGGGATCGCCTGGGCCGCAAGCACGTCGCGGATCTGCGCGCGACCGCCGCGCGCCGCTCGGGCGACGCCGACGTCGCCGAGTTCATCGGCAAACTGCGTTCGGAGAACGCGGAATTCGATCGGCTCTGGGATGAACACGAAGTGGCGGTACGTATTTCGGATACCAAACGGATCAAGCACCCCCAGGTCGGCCTGATCGACACGATCTGCGAAACGCTGCTCACCCCGAACGCCGCCCAGCGACTGCTGGTCTACCTGCCGCGCCCCGGCACGGATGCGGCAGAAAAGCTGGACCTGCTCCGCGTCATCGGAACGCAAACCTTGGATGCCACCGACGATATCGCGGATCGCGCGCACCGCCCCTCATCCGCCGGCTGAGCGGCTGCCCGATCAGGGTGCGCCGGAGACGTAGTCGAGCGCCGCGTCGATCGCGGGCTGACCACCGGCCATGGCGAGTCCGGCCGCGGCGCCGATCGCGGCACCGAGCACCGTGGTGATCGGCACCGTGATGAAGTCGATCACGAAGAGCCCGAGCGGGAAGCCGAGTACGAAACCGATCCCGGCGCCGATTCCCGCGCCCGCCAACACGATCGGCATGGCCTTCTCGACCTCGGCGAAGAATCGTTCCTGGCCGGCCACGTCGCGCAACGGCGCCTGCGACAGGTGGTCGGGGACGAGGGTGAGGCGATGGCCCGCCTCCTCGATGACCGGATTCAGCGCCACCCGTTTGTCGCCGACGCGCAACGCCATCGGCAGTGCGGCGACCACGTTTCCGGCGCGATCGGTCAGTGTGACGACCCGGCCGTCGTGGATCAGGTCGAACTGGCCGTCCTGGATCGTCGTCACCGCGGCGCGCCGATCCTCGGATGCCGCGACCTGGTAGGCGATTTCGGCGAAGGATCCGCGCACGTCGAGCGCGGTGTCGGGGGTGGTGGCGGGATCCGCGTGCGTGGCGCTCGTGCTGATGACGGTGGCCACCAGGGCCAGTAGTGCGGTCGCGGAGATTCTGGAAACTCTCATCGTGCTCTTTCGGTAGCGCTGCCCCTGCGCAGTGTGTTAGTCGGCGACAGTATCAGGCATGGCAGGCCGGGGCCTGCCGTTCGGGCACAACACAACTCGGTTCAGAGCCGCAGTTCGCCGCTCAGCCTGCGCAGGTATCCGGCGAACCGCTGCCGGTCGAGCTCGTCCCAGTCGGCGGTGAGTTCGACGAAGACCTGCCGCTGCCAGTCGCGGGCGTCCGCGAGTAGGCGCTCACCGCTGGCGGTCAGCGCCAATGCTGTTCGGCGCCGGTCGTGTTCGGACTCGGCGCGCGAGAGGTGGCCTGCCGCCGTGGCATCGCGCACCATCCGGCTCGCCCCCGAATGGTCGAGTCCGAGTTGATGGGACACCGAGGTGATGGTGGCCTCGGCGCCTTGCTCGACGGTGGCGGCCACCGCCTCGACCACCTGGACGTGCTGGGCGTGCCGCAGTTCGTCGGGTAGGTCCGCGGACGTCCGATTGATCCAGCGCCGAGACCAGAAGCGGACCAGTCGAAACAGTGCGGGGCCGCCGTCGGCGGCGGTCCCAGGACTGGCGGTCGCCCGTCTGCTCATGGTGCCAGCCTAACCCGCCACTAGTAATCACATGCGATCTGCATGTATATTTGCATGCGTATCGCATGCTTTTAGGAGGCAGTAGTGTCCATAGTCTTGAATCACACGATCGTGCCTGCGGCGGACCGGCACACGGCCGCAACGTTTTTCGCCGAATTGCTGGGACTGACGGTGGGTGCGCCGAGCGGCCCCTTCGCGCCGGTCCAGGTCAATGCCGACCTCACCTTCGACTTCGACGACCGCGGGCAGGTCGAACCGGGCCATTACGGGTTTCTCGTCGACGACGAGACCTTCGACGCGGTGCTGGCGCGACTGGCGCAGTGGCCCGGTGTCGACTACGGCTCGGGCCCCCAGCACGGGTGGGACCGAGCCGTCAATCATCTCGGTGGCGGCCGCGGTGTCTACGTGCACGCGCCCGACGGCCACAGCTACGAGCTGTTCACCGCGGTCCCCTAGTCCAACGACGAATCAGGTTCTGGCCGGACCGATTCGGCGTTTGCGGGGCTTGAGGTGCAGGCCGGGCAGCGGCGGGGCCGGAATGCGCTGCTCGGGCGGATGGCCCGCGATGTCGGCGAACCGGCCGAGATCGTGGTTCTCCCAATCGTTTCGGGCCGCCACGATCTCATCATGACTGCGGCCGACGAAATTCCACCACATCACCAGCTCCTCGCCGAACGGCTCGCCGCCGATCAACGCGAAATGCGCGCCGGCCGAGCTGGTCAGCACGACCTCGTCGCGATCGGTGCCGAGGTACAGCAGCGGTCCGGCGGTCAGCGAGGTGCCATCGACGGTCACCTCGCCCTCGATCACCATCAGCGCGTGTTCGAACCCGCGCTCTAGGGGGAGGGTGACCTCACCCGGTGCCAGCCGCACATCCGCACCGACGATCGGCGTGTAGGCGGTGGCGGGCGAGGTGACTTCGGCCAGCGAGCCGATCAGCACGATGGCACGAAGTCCTGGCGCCTGATACACCGGCAGCTCGCGATGCTGCTCGAAGTGCGGTTCGATCCCGGTTTTGTTGCCGGGCAAGGCGATCCACAGCTGCAGGCCGTGCCCGGCGTGCGCGCCCGCGACGCCGTACTCGGAATGCGCGATACCGCGTCCCGAGGTCATCAGGTTCAGCTGGCCCGGCTCGATCTGCACGTCCGAGCCGACCGAGTCGCGATGCCGGATCCGGCCGTCGAACGGCCAGGTCACCGTCTGCAGCCCGATGTGCGGATGCGGATCGATGTCCGGCGACGCGCCGGTATCGGTCACCGTCGGCGACCCGAAGTGATCGAGGAAGCACCACGCCCCGACGGTCGGCAGATCCCGTTGCGGCAGTACCCGTTCCACGAAAACGCCACGCACGCCGCCGAGTGGTACCTCACGCGACGGGTACAGCTCGGCCACTCGGCCGGGGCCGGGCGCGGGCTCGCACAGCGCCTCCGCAGGATGTGGATCGAGATCGCTCACAACTCCGCCGTTCCCGCAGGCGCTGTGTTGTTGCTTCGCTCGCTCACCGCTTGATGCCCTTGCCGATGACATGCGCGTCGTACTGCGGGTGCTTGTCCAGGTAAGCCTTGATGAACGGGCACACCGGCCGGATCGCCCGGCCGCGCTCGACCACATCCTCGATGGCGTGCTTGGCCAGCGTGCTGCCGAGCCCCTTGCCGGAGAACGCGCCGTCGATCTCGGTGTGTGTGAACACCGTCTCGTCGTCGCGCTCCTCGTACTCGGCGAAACCGGCGAGATCGCCGCCGTAGAACACCTCGTACCGGTGCTTCTCGTCGTTGCGGACAACCTTGGATTCCGAGGCGGCTGCGGTCATGGTCGGCTTCTCCTTCGGTGCGTGTACCGGATGTCTGCTGAGGATCGACACGCGATTGAACGCGCCGATCGTGGTGGCGGCCCAGACGACGACGGACAGCTGGTCGTCGGTCAAATATTTGCGAGCGAAAGCGTACTCACGCTCCATCGTGTGCTCGTCGGGCAGCGTGGCGGTGATTTCGGCCAGCGCGAGCGCGGCCTGTTCCATCGGCGAATACAGCTCGGTGCGCCGCCAGGCGGGCAGCACGGCGAGTTCCTGGTCGGTGTTCCCGGCGGCGAGCGCGGCACGCTGGTGCGTGTCCAGGCAGAAGGCGCAGCCGTTGATCTGGGAAACCCGCACATTGATCAGCTCGATGAGTTTGCGATCCAAGCCGGCAGCGGCGCCTGCGGCGCGTACTTCGCTCGCGACCGTGCTCAGTGCGCGGAATGCGGTGGGCGTCTGCTTGTCGATCCAGACGCGGTCATGCGGTACATCAAGCTTCACTCCACTGGATATTAGTAGCCGGCGGCACCGGGCGCCCGGCAGGGGCGTGTTCAAACGGACTGAGGTCCGGGTTCATTTACACCGGCATACAGAACTCGTAGAGATCGTTCGCCGCCTCTCGCCCGGCCCGCTGAACCGGACAAACATGGAGGGTTCAGCGAAGGAGAAACGTCATGAGGTTCCGCAACCGCACCGCCCCCACCTTGGTCGCCGCCTGCCGCCGCAGCGCGCACCGGCTCTGGGCCAGGCAGGATCTCACGCCGCAGGAGCGAGCGAACTTGATGGTCGGGTGGACCCCGCCCGCGATAATCAGTGCCTCGCTCGGCGGGCGAACCTTCCACTGAGGCAGCGCCACTCCGGCAGAGACAGCGCCCTCAGTAGAGATAGTGCGGCCCCGGCGATCCGAATCTGGATCGCCGGGGCCGCCTGTGTTCCTAGATCTCGGTGAAGCGCCGGAGCTGGAACGGCTCGACCAGGATCTGGTCCAGTGCCGCGGCGCACTGCTTCAGATGCGGGGTCTCGAAGTGTGCCGCCAATGCGTCGGCGTCGACCCATTCCTCCAGCAGCACCACCCGGCTCGGATCGGTCGGGTGCAGGTACAACTCGTAACCGAGACAACCTTTTTCGGCGAGGGTCGGCTCGATCATGTTCCGCAACACCTCGTGCAACTCGGCTTCGTGACCTTGCTTCGCGGTAAAGCGGACATTGAGCGTCAGCGTGGACACGGTAACTCCTGATCTGTTGTGGTGCTTGCTATTCCCGGCCCGCGGAGACGAACGACAGATCCGCGGCACGGTTTCCGGCCACCTGGTCCGCGATCGGCTCCAGCGTCGCCAGTTCGTCGGCGGTCAGCTCGATGCTCGCGGCCGCGACATTCTCGGCGAGCCGAGTCCTGCTGCGGGTACCGGGAATCGGAGCCACCGACAGGTCGCGCACCCGGGCCTGCGCGTGCAGCCAGGCTAGCGCGACCTGTGCCAGGGTACCGCCGCGCGCCTCGGCGATGGCCCGCAGCGGCGCGAGCAGCTCGGCGTTGCGGGCCGCGTTGTCCTCGGCGAAGCGCGGAAATCCGCGCCGCACATCGCCTTCCACGAGGGCCGGGACCGCGCCGGTCAGGAAGCCACGGCCGAGCGGCGAGTACGGCACGAAGGTCACGCCGAGCTCGGACGCGGTGGGCACCACGGTCCGCTCGACATCCCGGGAGAAGATCGACCATTCGGACTGCACGGCCGCGATCGGATGCACTGCCTGCGCCGCGCGCAACTCAGGCCCGGTCACCTCGGACAGGCCGATCGCGCGAATCTTGCCCTGCCGCAACAGCTCTGCCAGCACGCCGACGGTGTCCTCGATCGGCACCCGCGGACTGCGCCGGTGCATGTAGTACAGGTCGATCGAGTCGATGCCGAGCCTGCGCAGACTGCCCTCCACCGCCTTACGGATGTAATCCGCCGAGTTGTCGATGCCGCGGTAGGCCGGGTCGTCGGCCTTGCGGACGATGCCGAACTTGGTGGCCAGCACCACCCGGTCGCGGTTGGCCCGCACGAACTCGCTGAGGAACTCTTCGTTGTGCCCCGCGCCGTAAACGTCGGCGGTGTCGAAGAGCGTGACACCCAGTTCCAATGCCCGGTCCAGCGTCGCCCGTGCTTCGGTGAAGTCGGAGCTCCCGTAGAACTCGCTGATCCCCATGCAGCCCAGGCCTTGCACGCTTACCTCGATGCCGCTGGCACCCAGTGTGGTGGTCGGCAATTTTTCGGCGGTCGTCATACGCGGATCCCTTCAGTGTCCTGCACCGTGATCGTGGCCGGTCGGGCGAGCTGTGCCTTGCCCTCGTAGATATCGATCTTGTAATCGAGCACGGCCACGGTCTGCTGAAGTTCATCGATCTTGGCGAGCACCTCGGCGCGGGTCTTGCGGAACATCTCCAGCCGCTCGGGGAACGTCGATTCCCCTTCGCGCACCAGCTCGGCGTACCGGACCATGTCCGCCACCGACATTCCCGTGGTGCGCAAGCGGCCGATCAACGCGAGCCACTCCAGGTCGCGATTGCTGAACCGCCGCTTACCGGCATGATCCCGGCCGATGTAATCCATCAGCCCGATCCGCTCGTACCAGCGCAGCGTGTCCCGGCTGAGCCCCGATCGCTCGGCCACCTCCCCGATCGAAAACCGGGGAAGTTCCCAGTCGATACCTCGCTGCTGCAATGCGGCTTCACCCACGGCACTCGCCCTTCTCGTAGAACCCGGTCGACGCTAGTCACCTGGAGTGCACTCCAAGCAAGTCCAATGTACGCAAAAACCGTCGTCGGGTTCCGGCCGACTGTGTATCTTGCGTGGGACACTGGGAGCTGACCAGGGGTGGGACGAGCTGAGGAGCGAGGGTGACGGCACTTCCGGAACCAGGGCGGCTGCTGACTATTGCTGACTACATGGCGCTCGGAGAAGACGACGAGCGTTGCCGTAGGGAGCTGCAAGAGGGGGTACTCACTATTTCGCCGTCGCCCACGCCGGACCACAACATTGTTGGTGGCGATCTCTATGCCCAGGTGAAGCCTCAGCTTCCACCTAACTTGGTCGCCGTGCCCGATGTCGACCTCAACCTGCAGTTGGTTCCCGAGGACGGGCCCGCCACGGTCCGTCGGCCAGATCTGGTTGTGATCGAACGGAGCGAACGCAAACGAGTCCGTTCCGAAGGTGGGATCCTTCGAGCCCACGCCGCCCATCTTGTCGTCGAAATCGTCTCGCCGGGCTCCCGGCGAACGGATTACGTCATGAAGCGCAGCGAGTACGCCGATGCCGGAATACCGCATTACTGGATCATCGATCTGAATCCGCCGCTCAGCTTGGCGGCGTTCCGGCTGACCGAAGAACTGGGCTATGTCGATAACGGCGAGGTGACCGATGTGTTCACTACCACCTCGCCGTGCTCGTTGACCATCCACTTGGAGCAGTTCGACCAGTTGGACTGAACTGCTCCTACTGGAGGCCCAAAAACCCACACTCAGTTGTACTTCGGCAATTCCTGTATCGCCCACCGATTCCCATCCGGGTCGGCGAAGTACGTGAACTTGCCCCAGTCCAGCGTCTCCACCGGGGTCGCGTCCACCCCAGCGGCCACCAACTCCTTGTACGCGTCCTCCGCGCTGGAAACCACGATCTGCATCCCGCGCACGCTCCCCGGCGCGGCTTCGGTGAGCCCCTCGCCGATGCAAATCGAGCACCCGGACCCGGGCGGCGTGAGCTGCACGAATCGCAGGTTCTCGTTGACCCGGTGGTCGTGATCGGCGTTGAATCCGATCTTGGTGTAGAAGTCCTTCGCGCGATCCACGTCGGTCACGGGAATCGCGATGAGCTCGATTTTCCAATCCATCGCCCGAGCATCTCATCGGTCACCGACAAAGTCCGGACTTCCGGCCTACCCTGGGGACATGCCTGGTAAGGACGTCAACCGGATCAGGGCCCGCTCGGCCCTGGCAACGGTCAAGGAAAGCCCGGTGATCACCGCCATCGCGGTGGCACCGGTGGTGCTCGCTCTCGCCGTCGTGTGGTGGCTGCTCGGCGGGTTCGCCGCGTTCGTGCTGCTGGTCGTGCTCGGCGTGGTCGTGGTGGTCGGCGGCAAGTTGCTGAACTGACTGCCGGTTCAGCGGGGGATGTGGAAACGCACCAGCTCACCGGTTCCCGGATCGACCTGCGGCCATGGCCGGTCGAATTCCAGCACGGCCAGCGCCGAGGTGGGGAACTTGCGGCTGAGCTCGACAGCGGGCGTCGAACTTCGATTGCTCGCCAATTCCCATGCCGTCCACGGCATTCCGGGCGCGTGCCCGATCACCAGCAGCGTCGATACGTCGTCGTCGCTGAGCTGCACCAGCTCGATGAGGCTTTGCGGGGAGGCCTCGTAGATCCCCGCCTCGTAGACCACCGGCGCGTCGATACCGGTGGCGGCGAGGGTTTCCCTGGTGCGCGTGGCGGTGGAACAGCGCACCGCGTCGATCGGCGGCTGGGTTTTGCGCAACCAGTCGCCCGCCAGTCCCGCCTCGCGCTGTCCGCGCGGCGCCAGCGGGCGTTCGTGGTCGGCGACACCGTCGGGATACGCCGACTTGCCGTGTCGCATGAGGATCAGAGTCCGCACCATGGAGATACCGTAAGGCCTCCGGTCGCATGGCCTCGAACACACTCGAGGCAAACTGAAAGCGGCGTCACATCGCGGGGCTCCCCGCGGCGTGACGTTTCTGTCCACCTCTGCCCACCGGGTGGCCTATAGCCCACGTACATCTTCGAGGATCTGCACAATATGGCCTACGTAATCACGCAGCGTTGTTGCAACGACGCCAGCTGCGTTTCCGAGTGCCCTGTCGATTGCATCCGTCCGACCCCGGACCAACCGGAGTTCGCGACGACCGAGATGCTCTACATCGACCCCGACACCTGTATCGACTGCGGTGCGTGCGTCGATGCGTGCCCGGTGGAGGCGATCTTCTCCGAGGACGACCTGACCGCATCGCTGGCCAGATACCGCGACATCAATGCAGCCTATTTCGAACGGCATCCGCTGGAATCCAACTTCGATCCGATCGTCACCCCGCCGCGGCCGCCGAAGGAACTCGGCACCCTGCGGGTCGCGATCGTCGGTGCCGGTCCCGCGGCCTGTTATGCCGCCGACGAGCTGCTGCGCAGGGCCGACGTGGAGATCGAGATGTTCGACCGAGTGCCGACCCCGTGGGGCCTGGTCCGGGCGGGCGTCGCGCCCGATCACCCGGGCACCAAGACGGTGTCGAGCTTGTTCGAGTCCGCGTTCCGGCGCGAGACCCTGCAGTACTACCTCAATGTGGAGATCGGCACGCACATCTCGCACGAGGAATTGCTGCGCCACCATCACGCCGTCATCTACGCGGTCGGCGCGTCCACCGACCGCCGCCTCGATGTGCCGGGCGAGGACCTGCCGGGCAGCCATTCGGCCACCGAGTTCGTCGCCTGGTACAACGGCCATCCCGACTTCGCGGACCGGCAGTTCGACCTGTCCGGCGAGCGGGCGGTGATCGTCGGCAACGGCAATGTCGCGCTCGACGTCGCGCGCGTGCTGACCGTCGACCCGGACGAGCTGGCCAAGACCGACATCGCCGACCACGCGCTGGACGCCCTGCGGCGCAGCAATATTCGCGAGGTCGTCGTGCTCGGCCGTCGCGGCCCGCTGCAGGCGGCGTACACGTCGTCGGAGTTCCTCGCGCTGGCGCACCTGAAGGGCATCGACGTGGTCGTCGACGAGTCCGATCTCGCGCTCGATCACGCCAGCCAGGCCCTGCTGGACGACCCGGACGTCGAGCCGTCGCTGAAGCTCAAGTACACCCTCGCCGAGGAGTACGCGGGCGCCCCGCGCGATCCGAGCCACAAGCGGATCGTCTTCCGCTACCTGGCCTCGCCGACCGCGCTCACCGGCACCGAGCACGTCGAGGCGATCGAGTTCGTGCACAACGAATTGTTCGAGGAGGACGGCCAATTGGTGGCCCGGTCCACCGACCGCACCGAGCGGATCGAGGCCTCGCTGGTGCTGCGTTCCATCGGCTATCGCGGCGCGGCCGTCGCCGACGTGCCGTTCGACGAGCGGCGCGGCGTGATGCCGAACGAACACGGCCGGGTGCTCGGCACCGACGGCACCCCGCTGTCCGGTGTGTACGCGAGCGGCTGGATCAAGCGCGGCCCGCGCGGTGTCATCGGCTCGAACCGGACCGACGCCGAGGAAACCGTGGAGAACCTGATCGCCGACTTCACCAGCGGCAAACTCGATGCGCCCGAGGCGGATCGAGCGGCGCTGAAGGCGTTGCTGGGTGAGCGGCAGGCCGATCTGGTGGATCGGGAAGGCTGGCGCGCGATCGATCAGGCCGAGAAGGCCGCGGGCAAGTCGGCGGGACGACCGCGGGTCAAGTTCACCACCCGCGAGGATCTGCTGAAGGCCGCGCGCGGCTGAGGCGAACGATGCCGCCGACCGGAGCCGCGAGTTCCGGTCGGCCGTGGCCTATTCGGGCGGCAGCGGCATGATGCGGACGACGGTCGTCGTCGTGCCGCCGACCACGAACCACAGCCGAAGCACCGGTCGGCCGGTGCGGTCGCCCGGCTCGAAGCGGCTGCGCACGGTCACGTGCTGGCGGGCGAGCACCGGCGCCACGTACTCGATGACCGCGCGATGCGGACCGGCGAGCAGCTTGGGGTACTCGACCATGAACTGTTCCACCGCCTGCCAGTAGCAGGCGTTGTTGACGTGGTTGTACTGGTCGATGTCGGTCGCGCGCACGGGAAATGGCATGTCGGTGTCCGACTCCGATGGCGCGGTGTCGGTCAGATACGGACGCCAGCGCAGCCGGTGTTCCTGCGTGGTCTGCGCCAGATAGGCCAGGCCCTCGTCGCTGATCCGCGCGGGCATCCCGGTCGACTCGCTGATATTGATCCAGAAACCCTCGGTCTCGATCAGCCCACCGTTCGCGCTGGTGACCCGCACCCGCATGTTCGTCCAGCGGGTCGACATCGCCGAGCACCAGCGCAGCAGCCGCACCTCGTCCGGCCACAGGATCGGCCGGATCACGTCGATCACCGTGCGGCGCACAATCCAATTGGGGTCGCTGCGGCTCAAGAACGTCTTATGCAGATTTTCCCAGGCGATGTCCTGCAGGTAGCGGGCGACGGCGTCGAATCGCAGCCGGGAGTAGGGGTCCACATCGCCCGCCCGGATGGGCCACGCCGAAGCAAAGCCCATGCCCTCCTGGGGAAGCGGGGCGAGTGGCTGATCGAGTGACACTGGTGCTCCTCGCGCTGCACGGTGTGCCGCGTTCTTCGTGTGGTGCTGTTGTGAGACGACTTTACGGGTCGTACGTCACACCATCGCGTCGAGTGCGTAGGTAGCCGACGGTATGCCCGCGAACAACGCCGCTACCAGGCATCATGGACGCCATGAGCGATTCGGATCTGCCCGGCAAACTCGGCAAACCCGCTGAACGAGCCCTGGCCGCAGCCGGAATCCGCCGCCTCGACGACCTCACCTCCTGGACCGAGCGCGACCTCGCCGCACTGCACGGCGTAGGCCCGACCGCCATCACCAAACTCCGCACCGCCCTCGCCGCCCGCAACCAAACCTTCGCCTGACAAACACTGCGCCGGCTTCCGGTCGTCCGGCGACACCAGGACGTGTCACAGCCGCACCGGTACGATCCGCAACAGGCACGACAGGGGAGGACAACGGTGAAGCCGCTCGGCCGTCACGACCCGCGCACGGCAGGCCGCCACCAGTTGATCGCGGTCATCGGCCAGGGCGCCATGGGTCGCGTGCTGCTCGACCGTTCGCCCGACGGTCGCCTGGTCGCGGTCAAGATGATCCATCGCCACCTCGCCAAGAACCCCGAGTTCCGCGCTCGCTTCCGCCTGGAGGTGCAGGCCTCCCAACGCGTCACCGGCGCCTACACCGCCGCCGTGATGGACGCCGACCCGGAAGCCCAAGAACCCTGGCTGGCCTCGGTTTTCGTGCCCGGCCCCGCGCTGCGCGAAGCCATCGATCAGCACGGCCCGATGCCGCTCGGCGGACTGCGTTTGCTCACCGCGGGTCTCGGTTCCGCGCTGCTGGAAATCCACCGCGCCGGCATGATCCACCGCGACCTCAAACCCTCCAATGTCCTGCTCGCGGAAGACGGCCCGCGCGTCATCGATTTCGGCATCGCCCGCGCGCTGGAAGCAGACCTCCAGATCACCAGCACCGGAACGCTGGTCGGCTCCCCGGCCTTCATGTCGCCGGAACAGGCGTCAGGCCGCGAACTCACCACCGCCAGTGACGTTTTCTCGGTCGGTGCGATGCTGGTCATGGCGGCGACGGGGCAGAGCCCGTTCCTCGGCGCCTCGGCACCCCAGACCCTGTACAACGTTGTGCACAACCACCCGGACACCAGTCGCGTGCCCGCGCCGTTGCGTCCCATCGTGGACGCCTGCCTGGACAAGGACCCCGCGCGGCGCCCCGCGCCGAGGCAATTGATCGACGCGGTAGGGGCGATCACCGGGCGATCCGGGTGGCCTGCCGGTGTCCGGCGGCAGATCGTTCAAGACCGGGCGGACGCCGAACGCTGGGCCGACAACGGTGGTGTGCTGCCGGACGAACCGCCTCGTCGTACCGCGAGATGGGTTGCCGCAGCGGCTATTCTGGTGCTGCTGGTCGCAGGTACGGTCACCGCCGTGCTGGTCAGCCGCAACAACCCGCAGCCCCAAGACCCGCTGGCGAACCGCACGCTGGAACTGACGGATGAGCAGTTGCGTCTCACCGATACTTGCGAGCTGGTCGGCAACGACGTCCTCGGCAAGTTGGGGCAGGCTGTCAAACCGGAGTTGGCGGATTCTTCGCTCTGCGGCACGAAATTCATCGAGCAGGGTGGACGGCAAACGCAGCTGACAGTGGGTATCGGGACATCTGTGGCGCGAGGTAAGCAGCTCACCGAGCTGGTCGCGGGGAGGTCCATGCTGGACACCACGACAGACCCGCGTTCGTGTGCGCGGTTGGTTGCGGTACGCGACCAACCGAAAGTCGGCGTCGAGGTGAAGATCAGCGAAGCCGAGGGCGATTCCTGCAAGCTGGCGACTGATGCCCTGAGGGCCGTTGTCAGCCGACTGGTGAGCAATCCACCGAGTGTGAATGCGGCGAAACAGTCTGTCATCCGGATCGTTCCGTGCGAGTCGGTCGGTCCGGACGTCCTCGCCCCGCAGGTGGGTTCCGGTGTACAGCCAACACCGGTAGACGTCCACACCTGCACCTGGACGGGCACTCCATTCGCGATCACCGTGCACACTGCCGAGAGCAAACGAGTCGATTCAGCTCCGGGGTACACCAGACTTCTGGTGAATGGCGGTAGGTACGGTGATTTCCTGTCAGCGCGCCGTATCGACCCCGACGGAACGTGCGCCACCTACTATCTGGTGCGCCCGACTATCGAAGATCGAGGAGAACAGATCGCCGTGACTGCGCAACCGACAGTGGCCGGCGCGGCTGAAACAGCCTGTGCCACGACCGAAGCGATACTCACCGGTATCGCGGCACGGCGGGAGGGTTCCTGATGGTAACCCGCTTGGAGTCGGGCGATCCCGATCGGATCGGCCGGTATCGCCTGCTCGGTCAGCTCGGCTCTGGTGGAATGGGGCGGGTCCTGCTCGGTGTCGGCCCCGACGGTCGCCTGGTCGCGATCAAACAGGTGCATCAACACTTGGTGACCGAGGAAGACTTCCTGCCTCGTTTTCGCCGTGAGGTGCAGACCTCCGCGAAGGTCTCGGGTGCTTTTACCGCCGCGGTGGTCGACTTCGACGTCGAATCGGAAGATCCTTGGCTCGCTTCGGTTTTCGTGCCCGGAGTGCCATTAGACAAGGCAGTCAAGGACTTTGGCCCGCTCACCGCAGACGAGCTACACAAGCTGGCGATCGGGCTGGCGTCGGCTTTGCAGGCCATCCATGGTGTCGGTCTGATCCATCGGGATCTCAAGCCCGCCAACGTGATTCTCGCCGAGGACGGGCCAAGGGTCATCGACTTCGGTATCGCGCGAGCGGTCGAGGGGCGGTCCGAGCTGACCCACACCGGCTCGATCATCGGTTCGCCCGCATTCATGTCACCGGAGCAAGCGCAATCATTGCCGCTTACGTCGGCCAGTGACATGTTTTCCCTTGGTGCTGTTCTCGCGATGGCGGCCGGTGGCGCGAGTCCTTTTGCTGGATCGTCCCTGCCACACACGCTCTACAACATTGTGCACACCGAACCCGATCTGAGCGGATTGTCGCCCGAGGTACGGGAATTGGTTGCTCCGTGCCTGAGCAAAGACCCACAGGAGCGCCCGACGCCCGCCCAGCTCCTCGACTTTCTCGGACCGCTGCCACCGCAGCATCGACCCTGGTCGCCCCAGGTGCACAAAGCGATAATCGAACAGGAAGCCGAGATGTCGGCGTTGCTGGCCGATCCGGAAGCCACCCAGATCGTGGGCCCTGTTTCGTCCGTCGCCGAGTCATCCAGCGTCGATGCGTTCGAGCAGCGATTGCAGGCACTTGTAGAGATTCAACGCGCCAGTTCGCTGCGTAGGCGGCGAAAGCAGGTTCTGATCGCGGCCTCGGCGGTGGTGGTTTTGGTGATCGGCGTCCTCGCGGGAACCGCCTTATTCGGCGGTAGTGACGATCAGCCGACCGAACCGACGGTGAATCCGCTTGCGGCACTGAATCTCACGAAGCTCCGGTCGATCGATGTGTGCGCAGCGGTCAAAGATCCACTGGTTTCTTCGTTGGGGGATTGGACGAAGGCGCCAAGCTCTACGCAGTGGGGTAACTGCGCGGCCGAAGCGGGCGGCTATCAGTTCGACGTCGATATCAAGCGTATCGAAGGCTATCGAGACAATGGTAAGCGCGTAACAGGGGTTCCGGTACTGGAGGACGTGACCAGCGGAACCGACAGCTGCGGCCGGGCGCTGTTCCCCGCGAAAACGGATCCGCAGTACGGAATCGCGATACGGGTGAAGGGTGCGCAATCCGATAAGTTGTGCGGCGTTGCCGACGCGGCCGCGGCCGAGCTTGCCCATCGGATGACGGAAGGTCCGCCGCAACTCCCCAACATTCGCAGTTCCCTCGCCCGGCACGACCCGTGCGCGTTGGTCGACTCGATCGTCGTCAAGTTGAACATCGGCGATCTCGTTCATGGTGAAACCGATTCGCTCCATACCTGCAAGTGGGTCGCCGCAGACATCACCACCGTGTCGTTCGAACGCTCGAAGGTCTTGGTGCCGACCGAGAAGCCGATACCGTTCGACCTCGGTGGCGGCAATATCGTCTTTCTGGACGACGCGGAATTGCAATCGCGGACCTGCATCCGCCAGGCGGAGTATCGGCGGATCGACAGCAGTGAGGCAGAGGTGGTGACGGTGCGGATCGACAATTCGTCGACGCCGGAACACCCCGAATTTCGGTGTCTCGCAGCGCAACAGGTGCTGCAGAACATCCTGGACAACCTTCCGCAGGTGAGCTGATGAACTCGAAGTCACGGACGGCCATGTCATGGGTCGTGGTTCTGGTCGCCCTAGTCTTGGCGTGTGGCTGCGGCAGCACGGTGCGGGGAAGCGGTCTGCCTGGTGAACCCGATGTACGGGCGCTGGACACCGGCAGGTTTCCGACCACACCGCCCAAACTTGCCAAGCGCTTGGACGACCTCGGATATGCCAGGCTGGAGGCCGCGCGATTGGCCGATGCGGTATTGAGCCCACACGAGGTGGACAGCAAGTATTCCGCTGGAGCAACGGCGCTGGCGCATACCGACGTGCAATCAGTGATGCAGTATCTCGCCGAGCCAGCGGTTCCGGTATTGCTGAAATACGGCTTCCTCCTTGGATTCTCGACAGGTTCGGCCGACGAGAAACTACCGCTGATGAAGGGTTCGGAAGACAGCAATCAGCGTGCCGGGCTGACCGTAACGGTGCTGCGGTTTCCCGATCCAACTGCCGCGAAGTCGGCTGCGGCCGAACTCGATACCGCCGACTTCGCGATCAATCCCGAGAACGTTGCGGTCACCCTCCCGAAATACCCTGACTCCCGGGCACATTGGCGTCCAGCCGTGCCTACGCTGGGTAGCACGACACCGCATGGGATTTACGTGATCAGCGTGCTCGCGGACGCGCGAACTACCGACATCAACCAGTTGGTCGAATCGACGCAGAAGTATCTCGATGCCGAAGTCGGTGAACTGGACAAATTTACGCCGACACCGACGGGAAAATTCAATACTCTGCGCCAAGACCCGGACGGCCTGCTGGTCAGGGTCGTGCATGAAAGAGGTGTTGTACCCCCTCCTGATGGACAGGGTGAGGTGGTGCTGACCTTACGTGGCTACCTGAACTATGTGCTCGATCAGTCGGGCCGCTTCCCGGTGTTGCAACGAGCCGGCGTGGACCGGGTCGCGGTGACGCCCAACGCATTCGGGTTCCGGACTCGCGACGATGCCGCAGCCACACGATTCGTGCAGGAATCGGCCGAACTCGATGACGCGGTGAACCGGCGAAATGTCGATCCGCCGGATGGCGTGCCTGGCGCGCTGTGTGTTCAGGACTATGTTGCGCCGAAGGACGCTCAATTCAGATGCTTTGTCGCCTACCAGCGGTATGCGGCTTTGGTGCTCGGTTCTCGATTGTGGGAAACGCAGCAACGAGCAGCCGCGCAATACGCGTTGCTCGCCAACAGTCAGCGATAACGGGCTGGGCGTCAGTAGCCCCGATATGCGCCGCCTGAGTTGACCGCCACCACGCCCGGAACGTTGTTGACCGATCCATACGTGTCGATCGAATAGCGAACGCCCGCGATGATGTTGTCCACCGGGTTCCAAATGTCGTCGTGCCCAGGTGCTTTGTAGGCGTTGAAGGTGCTATCGATCGTCTGCATCAGCCCCTTCGACGGATGCCCCGCCACCCAGTTGCTGTCCGTCCTGTTTTCCGCGTAGGGATTGCCCGACGACTCATATTCGATGATCGTGGCAATGGCGCTCTCATCGATATCCTTGGGGTCGTAACCCATTTCGATGAGCTTCTGCTTGGCCTCCGCGATCCACTTCGCCATGTCGCCGCTGGGCATCGGACCGGTCGGGGCACTCGAACTCGGACTCCCCGAACCGCTATAACTACTGCTGTACGGACTACCGGAAGACGATCCGGAGTTATTGTGATTCCCCATCGCATAATTCGGCTTGTGCGATGAAGGCGAAGGATTATTACTCACCGCGGCAGGCGAGCTCACGCTGGCAGGCACCGTACTCGCCGGCGGCGCAACGTTCGCGCTCGGCTCACCGAGCCCGCTGAACGCCTGCTCTAACTTCGCCACCGCGCCGTCCACCTGCGTTTTCGCTTGGCCCGCCACGGTTTCCGCGGTTTTCAGCGCATTGGTCAGTTCCCAGGTCCTGGACGCCGCCTGCAGTGACTCTTGGAAAACGAGCCCCTCCACGTTCGCCTTGTCCGAATGCTCACGCAGGGCAGCGATCCGGGTGGTGGCGTTGACGGTTCCGTTGGGCTCAACATCGAACGGCGGGGACTGGTTGATCGCGTCGTCGCGCAGTTGGATCACCTTGTTCTTCGCCTCGACCAGATTCTGCGTCTGGGAAGTGAAGGCCGTCTTCAGTTCCAGCAGTGCGGCACTCACCGCGGAGGACCGGGTCTTCTCGGTGTCCATCCGCGCGTTCGCGGCGTCACCCGCCGTTCCGGACCACTTCTTGCCGTCTTCCAGCGACTTCGTCTGGGTGGAGCCCTTGCCGACCGCGGTGTCGAGGTTTTGCGACATGGTCCCCGCTTGTTCGCCCGCGGCGGTGAGCTGTTCGGGCTTCCAGTTTTCTACGTCCGGGATGCTGAGGGTCATGAGGACAGTCCGATCGCGCGGAGCTTCGCGGCGAAATCGTCTTCGGCCAGTTCGTATTTCCCCGCGGCGTTGTGCAAATTGTCGGCGATGGTGGTCAGCCGGCCGCCGATCCGCTGCAGGCAGCGATTGACAACATCGTTGGCCTGGTTTGCCGCGGTACCGAATTCGGTGCCGGGTAGCGCGCCTGCCGCGGCCGATAGCGCTCCCCCCGCGTTCAGCCCGGTCACCTCCCCGGCTTCGGTGCCGAGTGTTTGCGCGAACGATCGCAGTGCGCCCGGATCTACCTGCACACTCGTCGACGACGGTTGATTGCGCTCGACCATGAGTCCCCCTTCACGCCCGACCATAGGTCGCGGTCAGCATAGCAAAACGGAGTCGGCCGAACAGGGCCCTCGGGCGGGCCTGGACTGCCAAACGCTGACAGGTTGAGCAGGCCGAGTCGGCGCGGGTTACGTTGATCACGGCGGCGCCGGCACGGAGACAGGCCGGTGCCACGACAGAGAGGTCGGCAGATGCGCGCAGCCCAGGTCAGCAAGCTGGAGGGACCGGAGTCGGTCGAGATCGTGGACGTCCCGGAGCCCAAGGCGTACCCGGGGGGCGTGGTGATCGACGTGCACGCGGCCGGTGTCGCGTTCCCGGACGTGCTGATGACGCGCGGGCTGTATCAGATGAAGCCGGAGCTGCCGTTCGTCGTCGGCGGCGAGGTCGCGGGCATCGTGCGCGAAGCGCCGGAGGACGCGCACGTCAAGGCAGGCGACCGGGTTGTCGCGCTGACGCTGCTCGGCAATGCCATGGCAGAGGTGGCAGTCGCGGCCACCCCGATGGTGTTCAAGCTGCCGGACAACGTTTCCCTGGAGGCCGGGGCAGGCATCCTGTTCAACGACCTGACCGTGCAGTTCTGCCTGCGCAAGCGCGGCAGGCTGGCCGAGGGTGAGACGGTGCTCGTGCACGGCGCCGCGGGCGGCATCGGCACCTCGACGCTGCGGATGGCGGCCGCGCTCGGCGCGGGCCGGGTGATCGCGGTGGTCAGCACCGAGGCCAAGGCCGAGGTGGCCCGGGCCAACGGCGCCACCGATGTGGTGCTCGCCGACGGTTGGCTCGCGGCGGTCAAGGAACTCACCGGCGGTCGCGGCGTGGACATCGTGCTCGACCCGGTGGGCGGCGACCGGTTCACCGACAGCGTGCGTTCGCTCGCTTCGGCGGGCCGCCTGCTGGTGGTCGGCTTCACCGCGGGTGAGATCCCCACCGTGAAGGTGAATCGACTGCTGCTGAAGAACGTCGAGGTGATCGGCGCGGCCTGGGGCGAATGGGTGATGACGCACCCCGGTTACCTGGCCGAGCAATGGGCCGAGGTGGCACCGCTGCTCGCCGCGGGCAAGATCGAGGCGCCGAAGCCGGTGCTGTACCCGCTGGAGCGGGCCGCCGAAGCGATCGCCTCGCTGGACAACCGCACCGCGACCGGCAAAGTCGTGGTCACGCTCCGCTGACGCGAATCTTGGCCCACCTTCTCGCCCGGCCGCTGGGATGTCGCGCATGCTGTCTAACCGAACATTGAACCGTACGCTCTTGGCCCGCCAGCACTTGCTGGAGCGCTCGCAGCTCACGGTGCACCAGATGTGCGACCATCTGATCGGTCTGCAAGCCCAGGACTCACCGCCGCCGTTCGTCGGATTATGGAGTCGCATAGCGGATTTCGACCCTGCGGTGGTGTCGGACGCACTGGAGGACCGTTCGCTGGTCCGAATCACCTTGATGCGCGGCACCATTCACCTGGTGACCCCGATGGACGCGCTGCGGATCGCGCCGCACGTCCAGCCGGAACTCGAAAAGATCCCCTTCCGAAAGGGTTTCAACTACGGCGCGATGGTCGGCCTCGATCCCGACGAGGTGCGTGCGCACGGTGAACGGGTCTTCGGCGACGAGCCGATGTCCGCCGCCGAGCTGCGAAAGCACGCCGCCGAGATCTACCCGGACCGCAACCCCGGCATGGTCGTGCAGACCTGGCTCATTCAGCTGCCGGTCCTGCAGACCCCGCCGCGCGGCAAATGGAAGGACAACAGCAGACCGATCTGGTCCAGGGTCGAGCCGTGGCTCGGCGCGCCGCTCGACCCGGCCTATCCGTTGGCGGAGTTGCTCGTTCGCTACCTGCGCGCCTTCGGCCCCGCCAGCACCATGGACATGCAGACCTGGTCGAAGCTGCTCGGCATGAAGCAGGCGCTCGACCAGCTCGGCGACCGCGTGCGCACCTACACCGACGAGCGCGGCCGCACCCTCTACGACGTCGCCGACGGCGAACTGGCCGATCCGGAACTCCCCGCGCCGGTGCGGCTGCTCGGTTGGTACGACAACGCCGTTCTCTCCCATCAGGATCGGACCAGAATTGTGCCCGAGGGTGCCGGATCGCCGCTGCGCGCGTTCGCCTCCGCGGTCGCACCGGTGCTGGTCGACGGCTATCTCTCCGGCCTGTACAAGATCTTCCCGGAAGCCGGCGCGGCACGCCTGCGCATCAGCCCCACCCGGACCTGGACGAAGGCCGAGCGTGCGGCGGTGGAAGCCGAATCCAACGCGCTGCTCGGCTTCGTGGAGCCCGACAAGGAACCGCGAGTGGAAATCCTGGAAGTCGACGCCGACTTGCGACCCTGATCCGCTACGGCGTTCGCGCTCCGCGGTGAAACCGCAACTCGGGCACCGGACGTCCCGACCCCACGAGCAGATGCTCGTACACATTGATCGTGACGAGCACGGCCGCCGTCAGCGCGACAACGACAATCGCGGGTAGCAACGACGACACCGCCGCGACCGCGATGAGGGCGCCGGCGGTGACCACCCGGCCCAGGGCGGGTGCCCCGACCGTCCGCCAGCGGGTGAATACGAACGTCGCGACGAACAGCGCCGCACCACCCGGCGCCAGCATGGCCGCCACACCGTGCGCGGTGTGCCCCGGATCGGCCGCCGCGTGCCCGAGCCCGACCGCTACCGCCACCAGCGCGGCTACCAGCGCGAAATGCCCGTAGCTCAGCACATCTCGCATGATCAGCCCCGGCGCCGACCGCGTCGCCAGCGCGTGCTCGATCACCTTCGAGGTGAATTGGAAATACAGCCACCACAATCCGGCGCCGACCATGAAGCCGAGCACCAGCGCGGTCACCACCGGCACCGTCAACCCGGTGGAGGCGGCCTGCGCGCCCGCGTCCACCACCGACTCGCCGAGCGCGATGATGACGACCAACCCGAACCGCTCCGAAAGGTGTGAGACGCCAAGGGTTCTGCCACGCAGCGCTCGGCTGTAGAACAGCGGAGCGCCGAGCTGCACGACCAGCGCACCGGTCCATACCCACAGTCGAAGATGTTCGGGCAGTGGGACGCTCGCGAAGATCGCGACTCCGGTCACCAGTCCAACACTGAACGGATTGATCGCGGTCTCGAACGTGTGCGCCCGCATGGTCGCGATGAGCAACACGATCCGCAACACCAGATGCGCTGACGCGAATACCATTGCCGCGCCGCGTGGTTGATCGAGCGCCGAGGGCGCCGCCACCGCCATCAGGAAGATGCACAGGCCGCTGGTGAACAGCACCAGCCGCTGCGCGTGCGTCTCCTCGACGTTGTTGACAAGGACGGTCACCCCGACCCAGCCCCACCACAGCGGCGCGAGCAGCACCAGCGCGTGCCCGAGCGCACCGATCGAGGGCTGGTGCGCGAGCACGTGCGCGGTTTGCGTGACCGCGAAGACGAGCACCAGGTCGAAGAACAGCTCCGCCCAGGTGGCACGGGAATGGGGTGTGCTGGATTCGGTTGTCGTCTCGCTCATCACCGGTCTCGCCGTCGATCTCTCGCGACGAACATCCGCACCGCCGCTCAGCGAGCGTAGACGCGGCTACCTTTCGTGCGCCGCGCGATAGGCAGGCGCCTTCGTGTTTCCCGCCGGATCGAGCGTGCGCAACAGCGGCAGCGTGCGAAACGGCACCACGGTCGACAGGACGATGACGCTGTGCGACCGCACCACCGACGTGGTCCGGTCGATGCTCAGCAGCACCGACTGCAGCCCGGCGTGCGAGTCCGCGCCGATCCGGCACCACACGTCGCCGGTGCCGGTGGTCGCGTAGGCCTCCAAAACCCCTGGGATCGTTTCCAATTCGGCCGCGACCGCGTCGAGCGCGCCCTGCGCGATCTCCAGCGTGACGAACGCCTGCACGTCGAAACCCGCTGCGGTGACGTCGATTTGCGGATCGTAGGAGGCGATGACCCCGGATTCCTCCATTCGCCCGATCCTGGACTGCACGGTCGCCCTGGCGACCCGCGTCCGCCGGGACAGCTCGAGGATGCCCGCTTTCTGGTATTCGTGCATCGCGGTCAGAATCGCGAGATCGAGTTCGTCAAGTTTCGCCGGCGTTCGTGACATGGCGGCCTCCGTTCCGAGCACAGGCTGGGCTTCCAGCCATGGATAGCACCAGCCAGCTGATGCTATTCAAATTGTCCAGCATTCAGGGGGACTTCCTAGCCGAATTCGCCAGAGTGTCTATCGAAAATCGCCGCTGTTGCCTATCGGCCGACCCTGACGATTACTTGGTGCATGACCATCGAGCAGATGCCCAACGCCCAGTCCAGCACGGCGCCGAGCACCGGCCCCACCGACACTGAGCTGCGCAAGCTCGTCGGTCTGGTGGACCACGACACCAGCGTCGACAACTTCCCGGTGATCGGCTGGGACGCCCTCGTCTGGGTCGTCGGCAACGCGACCCAGACCGCGCATTTCCTGGAATCCGCCTTCGGCATGCGCCTGGAGGCCTATTCCGGTCCGGAGACCGGCAACCGTGACCACAAGGCGTATGTGCTGCGCAGCGGCGGCGCCCGGTTCGTGGTCAAGGGCGCGGTCGACCCGGACAGCCCCCTGGTCGCGCACCACGATCGGCACGGCGACGGCGTCATCGACATCGCGCTCGAGGTGCCCGATGTGGACCGCTGCATCGAATGGGCGCGCACGCACGGCGCCACCGTCCTCGTCGAACCACGCGACGAGACAGACGAATTCGGCACCGTCCGGTCCGCCGCCATCGCCACCTACGGCGAGACCCGGCACACCCTGGTCGACCGTTCCGGCTACAACGGCCCCTATCTGCCCGGCTACATCACCCGTCGCGCGGGCTACCAGCCGAGGGAAGGCGCGCGGAACCGGCTGTTCCAGGCCATCGACCACGTCGTCGGGAACGTGGAGCTCGGTCAGATGGACGAGTGGGTCGAGTTCTACCGCCGCGTCATGGGTTTCACAAATATGGCCGAGTTCGTCGGCGACGATATCGCCACCGAATACTCCGCCCTGATGAGCAAGGTCGTCGCCAACGGCAACCACCGGGTGAAGTTCCCGCTCAACGAGCCCGCGGTCAGCAAGAAGAAGTCCCAGATCGACGAGTATCTCGAGTTCTATCGCGGTCCCGGCGTCCAGCACATCGCGCTCGCCACCGGCGACATCCTGGCCTGTGTCGACGCACTGCGCCGCGAAGGCATCGAGTTCCTCGACGCGCCCGACTCCTATTACGAGGACCCGGAACTGCGCGCCAGGATCGGCCACGTACGCGTTCCGGTGGAAGAGCTGCAGAGCCGCGGCATCCTGGTCGATCGCGACGAAGACGGCTATCTGCTGCAGATTTTCACCAAGCCGATCACCGACCGCCCCACCGTCTTCTTCGAGCTGATCGAGCGGCACGGCTCGCTCGGTTTCGGCAAGGGCAACTTCAAGGCCCTCTTCGAGGCGATCGAACGCGAACAGGACGCCCGCGGCAACCTGTGATCGGTTGTGGCCCTGAGTATCCGGCAGTACGCTGCTTGGCATTCGCCGGATGCTTAGGGGACTGTCGCAGTGCTCGAGAGATCTGCCGCCACCCTCGCACTGGCCGTCGCGCTCGCCCTCATAGCGAGCGCGACGACCCACGCCGACCCGGCGCCCGCCTATTACTCCACCCTCGACGCCTGCCTGGTCGCCATGTCGAAATACAAGACCGGCCCGGCCCAGTGCACCTATATCGATGCGATCGGCGGCTACGAACTCCGCGTCCCTGGCGGATAGTGGCAGTCGGCGTCGACCGCGGCGCGGACCGTGTTCTCGCCGTTCCCGCCGCGAGGGGCCGATCCCCTTTGTGCCACAAAATCTTTGCCATGCCGACACCTGAGCTCCATTCGCGTGGTCGCCTGTGCAGGTCGCACGGGTCGCCGCGCCGGTAGAGTCTCGGGCATGCGGACCAAGTGGGCGATCGTCACAGGCACGGTCTTCGCGCTGCTGCTCTCCGCGTGCGGTTCGGGCGGCGACTCGGACACCAGCACTCCGTTGCGCCCGCCGCCGAAGGTGGCCACGCTCGGCCCGTTCGTCGGCGAGTGCGGACACGTCACCGACGACGAGGTGCGTGGTCTCGCAGGCGTCGTCCAGATCTCGCAGGTGATGAGAACTTCGGTCGGGTGTAATTGGCAGTCCGCCGGATACGGCTCGACCAGCGTCACTTTTGCTTCCTATCGCGGCAGCCCGATCGCTCGCGAGAAGGCGTGGGTGTCCAACCAAGGGCGCGACCCGGAGACGATCGATGTCGGCGGTCGCACCGGATTCCAGGCGCTGGACCCTAGTGGAGACATCTGTGACCTCGCTACCCAGCTCGGTGATGACTTCTTCGAATGGTCTATGGCTTTTGAGCGTTACTCGGTTCATGACAATCCATGTGACAGAGTTCGCAAGATGGCCGAGTTGACCGTGCAACGGCTGCAGTAGGAGGTGCGAGATGAGACCAGGTCGTAGTTCGGTGCGCGGAATACTGTGCAGCGTCGCTGTGTTGATGTTTGCGGTCACCGCCTCCGGCTGTGGGCAAACGGTAAGTGGATCAGCTCATCCTGCGGGTTCGAGTACTGGCGGCACAGTCAACAGCAACTTCGACAAGTTGTTGCGCGAGTGCGAAATTGTAACGGTCGACCAGATCGCCGATGCGATCGGCGCCAAGGGGCCCCCCGCCCCGGAGCCGTCCTTCTACGGCGCGGTCTGCATGTGGTACGCGCTCAATGCACCCGGCGGCGCCGCCATGATCACCTTGAACTGGTACGAGATCGGCTCGCTGAACAACGAGAAGACCAACAACGACAAGCTTGGTTACTCGACGACCAACGTCACCGTGCAGGGTCGGCGCGGGTTGGAGACGCGGCGGCCGAATGATCCGGACTCCTGCGGGGTCAGCGCGGGCGCGGCGGATCAAGGCGTGATCGGGTTCTGGATCAATTATCGGCCGGGGTCCGCGCACCCGGATCCGTGCGCGGGCGCTAAGAAACTCGTAGAGTTGACGTTGAACCTGGCCAGGTAGCGGGGTCGCCAGACACCCCGCTTTGACCCTGTGTCGCGACCACGAGTATCGTGGATCGCTGTGCCCGGAAGCATACGGGCAAGTTCGTGCGTGACCGTAGGCCAGCGAAAGCGGCTGACACCTCCAGCGTGCCCGCAATTCGGGCCCTACGCCGCGCGCGACACGCCCGACCTCGGGGCACGTGAAACGTGGCCGGACGTGCGAGTTAAGGCTCGATGACACAGACATGAAGTTCCAGACACCGCGTAACTAAAAAGGAAAGCCGGTCTATGCCAACCATCAACCAGCTGGTCCGCAAGGGTCGCCGCGACAAGGTCTCCAAGACGAAGACCGCGGCGCTCAAGGGCAGCCCGCAGCGTCGTGGCGTGTGCACTCGCGTGTACACCACGACCCCGAAGAAGCCGAACTCCGCGCTGCGTAAGGTCGCGCGCGTTCGCCTGACCAGCGCGGTCGAGGTCACGGCGTACATCCCCGGCGAGGGCCACAACCTGCAGGAGCACTCGATGGTGCTCGTTCGTGGCGGCCGTGTGAAGGACCTTCCCGGTGTCCGTTACAAGATCATCCGTGGCTCGCTCGACACCCAGGGTGTGAAGAACCGCAAGCAGGCCCGCAGCCGTTACGGCGCCAAGAAGGAGAAGAGCTGATATGCCACGCAAGGGCCCCGCACCCAAGCGTCCGCTGATCAACGACCCGGTCTACGGGTCCCCGCTGGTCACTCAGCTGGTCAACAAGATCCTGCTGGACGGCAAGAAGTCCACCGCCGAGCGCATCGTCTACGGCGCGCTGGAGCAGGCGCGCGACAAGACTGGTACCGATCCGGTCGTCACCCTCAAGCGCGCGCTGGACAACGTCAAGCCTGCCCTCGAGGTGAAGCCTCGCCGCGTCGGTGGCGCCACCTACCAGGTGCCCGTCGAGGTTCGGCCCGGCCGTTCCAACACGCTGGCCCTGCGCTGGCTGGTCAACTACTCCCGCGCTCGCCGCGAGAAGACCATGGTCGAGCGTCTCGCCAACGAGCTGCTCGATGCCAGCAATGGTCTCGGTGCCTCGGTGAAGCGTCGTGAGGACACCCACAAGATGGCCGAGTCGAACCGGGCCTTCGCGCACTACCGCTGGTGACGTCTGCCCGGCCCGTTGTTTCGGGTCGGCAGGCACAGTCGGCCGCGGCACCAACCTGCCGCAGCCGGCGTTGAACAGAGACGACCACAGGGTCGTCCCCGAAAATCCCATCTAGCTACGAGCGGGGAAGATTTCCGTGGCACAGGACGTGCTCACCGACCTGAACAAGGTCCGCAACATCGGCATCATGGCCCACATTGATGCGGGCAAGACGACCACAACTGAACGCATCCTCTTCTACACCGGCATCACCTACAAGATCGGTGAAGTCCACGATGGCGCGGCCACCATGGACTGGATGGAGCAGGAGCAGGAGCGTGGTATCACCATCACCTCCGCGGCTACCACGTGCTTCTGGAAAGACAACCAGATCAACATCATCGACACCCCCGGGCACGTCGACTTCACCGTTGAGGTGGAGCGGTCGCTGCGCGTGCTCGACGGCGCCGTTGCGGTGTTCGACGGCAAGGAAGGCGTCGAGCCGCAGTCCGAGCAGGTGTGGCGTCAGGCCGACAAGTACGACGTGCCGCGAATCTGCTTCGTCAACAAGATGGACAAGCTCGGCGCGGACTTCTACTTCACCGTGCAGACCATCAAGGACCGCCTCGGTGCCAAGCCGCTGGTCATCCAGCTGCCGATCGGCGCGGAGAACGACTTCGAGGGCATCGTCGACCTGGTCGAGATGAACGCGAAGGTCTGGAAGGGCGAGACCAAGCTCGGCGAAGAGTACGAGGTCATCGAGATCCCGGCCGACCTCGCCGATCAGGCCGAGATCTACCGCCAGGAACTGCTGGAGACGGTCGCCGAGTCCGACGAGGCGCTGCTCGAAAAGCACTTCAGCGGCGAAGAACTCACGATCGAGGAGATCAAGGCCGCCATCCGCAAGATGACGGTTGCCTCCGAGCTCTACCCGGTGCTCTGTGGTTCCGCGTTCAAGAACAAGGGCGTGCAGCCCATGCTCGACGCGGTCATCGACTACCTGCCCTCGCCGCTGGACGTGGAGGCCACCACCGGCCACGTTCCCGGCAAGGAAGACGAGCTGCTGACCCGCAAGCCGAGCGTCGACGAGCCGTTCTCGGCGCTGGCGTTCAAGATCGCGGTGCACCCGTTCTTCGGTGAGCTCACCTACGTGCGCGTGTACTCGGGCCAGGTCGCCTCCGGTGCCCAGGTCGTCAACTCGACCAAGGGCAAGAAGGAGCGGCTCGGCAAGCTGTTCCAGATGCACTCCAACAAGGAGATGCCGGTCGCGACCGCGTCCGCCGGTCACATCTACGCCGTGATCGGGCTGAAGGACACCACCACCGGTGACACCCTCAGCGACGCGCAGAACCAGGTCGTGCTCGAGTCGATGACCTTCCCGGACCCGGTCATCGAGGTCTCGATCGAGCCGAAGACCAAGTCCGACCAGGAGAAGCTCGGCACCGCGATCCAGAAGCTGGCGCGCGAAGACCCGACGTTCTCGGTCAAGCTCGACCAGGAGACCGGCCAGACCGTCATCGGCGGCATGGGCGAGCTCCACCTCGACATCCTCGTCGACCGCATGCGTCGCGAGTTCAAGGTCGAGGCGAACGTCGGCAAGCCGCAGGTGGCTTACCGCGAGACGATCACCAAGAAGGTCGAGAAGCTCGAGTTCACCCACAAGAAGCAGACGGGTGGCTCCGGCCAGTTCGCGAAGGTCATCATCGCCATCGAGCCGTTCGTCGGCGAAGACGGCGCGACCTACGAGTTCGAGAACAAGGTCTCGGGTGGTCGCGTTCCGCGCGAGTACATCCCTTCGGTGGACGCCGGTGCGCAGGACGCCATGCAGTACGGTGTGCTCGCGGGCTACCCGCTGGTGAACCTGAAGATGATCCTGCTCGACGGCGCATACCACGACGTCGACTCGTCGGAAATGGCGTTCAAGATCGCCGGCTCCCAGGCACTGAAGGAAGCGGCTCGTAAGGCCGGTCCGGTGATCCTCGAGCCGCTGATGGCGGTCGAGGTCATCACGCCCGAGGACTACATGGGCGAAGTGATCGGCGACCTGAACTCCCGCCGTGGCCAGATTCAGGCCATGGAGGAACGCAGTGGTGCCCGTGTCGTCAAGGCGCTGGTTCCGCTCTCGGAGATGTTCGGTTACATCGGTGACCTGCGGTCGAAGACCCAGGGCCGGGCGAACTACTCCATGGTGTTCAACTCGTACGCGGAGGTTCCGGCCAACGTGTCGAAGGAGATCATCGCCAAGGCGACCGGCGAGTAATACCGATTTTGGGGCAAGTGTAAGACTTGCCCCAACATCAGCCGGGAGTCAGCACGACCCCAGTAATAACCGCACTGCTGCAACTGCACGCACCAACAAGTCCAGGAGGACACCACAGTGGCGAAGGCGAAGTTCGAGCGGACGAAGCCGCACGTCAACATCGGCACCATCGGTCACGTCGACCACGGCAAGACCACGCTGACTGCAGCGATCACCAAGGTGCTGGCTGACAAGTACCCGGATCTGAACGCGGCGTTCGCGTTCGATCAGATCGACAAGGCGCCGGAGGAGAAGGCTCGTGGTATCACGATCAACATCTCCCACGTCGAGTACCAGACGGAGAAGCGCCACTACGCGCACGTCGACGCTCCGGGTCACGCGGACTACATCAAGAACATGATCACCGGTGCGGCGCAGATGGACGGTGCCATCCTCGTGGTCGCCGCGACCGACGGCCCGATGCCGCAGACCCGCGAGCACGTGCTGCTCGCCCGTCAGGTCGGCGTGCCCTACATCCTGGTCGCGCTGAACAAGTCGGACATGGTCGACGACGAGGAAATCCTCGAGCTCGTCGAGATGGAGGTCCGCGAACTGCTGGCCGCCCAGGAGTTCGACGAGGACGCGCCGGTCGTGCGTGTTTCCGGTCTGAAGGCGCTCGAGGGCGACCCGAAGTGGACCGAGTCGATCGTTGAGCTGATGAACGCCGTCGACGAGTCGATCCCGGACCCGGTCCGCGACACCGAGAAGCCGTTCCTGATGCCCGTCGAGGACGTGTTCACGATCACCGGTCGTGGCACCGTCGTCACCGGTCGTGTCGAGCGCGGCATCGTCAACGTGAACGAGGAAGTCGAGATCGTCGGCATCAAGCCGACCTCGACCAAGACCACGGTCACCGGTATCGAGATGTTCCGCAAGCTGCTCGACCAGGGCCAGGCCGGCGACAACGTCGGTCTGCTCGTTCGTGGCATCAAGCGCGAAGATGTCGAGCGTGGCCAGGTCATCGTGAAGCCGGGCACCACCACCCCGCACACCGAGTTCGAGGGCCAGGCCTACATCCTGTCCAAGGACGAGGGCGGCCGGCACACGCCGTTCTTCAACAACTACCGTCCCCAGTTCTACTTCCGTACTACTGACGTGACGGGCGTTGTGACCCTCCCCGAGGGCACCGAGATGGTCATGCCGGGCGACAACACCGAAATGTCGGTCGTGCTGATCCAGCCGATCGCCATGGAAGAGGGCCTGCGTTTCGCGATCCGTGAAGGTGGCCGCACCGTCGGCGCCGGTCGCGTCACGAAGATCATCAAGTGATTCCCTGAATCACTGACCCGAACGGCGTCGCTCCGAAAGGAGCGGCGCCGTTCGGCATTTCAGGGCTGGCCGCGAAGTAAGCCGCAGATTATCCCGGACATCCAAGGTAGTGTGGATGTCATGACTGCAGCGTATGACGTGGTTCCGTTCAGCGACTTGCTACACAGACCCGCCGTCACCGCTGGGCTCCTCGATCAAGTCCGTGCTGTCCGCCTGCGGCGTCGGGATGCGGGCGATCTGGCGTTGATGCGGATCGAGCAGCTGGACGCCGAAGGCGCGGTGGTCGATTTCACCGCGCGCCTCCTTGCCGGGCTGCTCCGCCGTATCGGTGCGGAAGCCGTGCGCGATGTGCTGCCCGATGCGGTTCCCTGGGTCACGTTCCTCCCCGCGGCGGACGTCGACAAGTTCCTGACCGAGCTCGTCGCAGTGGCCCAAGGTGCGGCCGCCTTGGAGAATCTGGCCCCGCTGGCTGGCTTGCTCACCCAGTGGCGGCACACCGCGGAGGTGTATGCCGACCCGGTATTGCTGGAACTGGTCACGAATGAGCCGGAGGGCGATTTCGGACCTGCCCCGATGCCCGATCCCACCGAGCGCGACCGGTGAGCCCGAAGCGCGGCGACCGTGCCGCGCCGCCCGCAGTAGTTGGCGAATTCGAAATCCGCTTGGCAACAACCGAATCCTGTGTCGGATGGGATCAACTGGCAGCTCAGGCGCCGACCAATCTGCGCCGCGCGTTCGAGACGATCAGAGCCGATCCGAGAGCGAAAACGAATCCCGATCGGCAACATCGGCTCAAAGGTTCCCTCAGTTCGGCGACCTGGAAGGGAAACGTCCTGGAGCGCTGGCAGTACGAGGTAACCGGCAGTGGTCGAATCTGGTACCTCATCGATGACGATCAGCGCACTGCCTGGATCGTCTACGCGGGCACCGGACATCCGAAAGCCACCGACTGATCAGAATGCTGCTCGAGGTGGGGTAGGCGGGTCACCGCGTTGCTCGTCGATGAGGTCGCTCACCATGCCACCTGTGCGGATCGGTTCGGGTGCGGGTTGCTTCGGGGTTCGTGCAGGATCAGTCCGCCCCTCTTTTCGGAGCTGCTCCAACTTTGTCACCGAGCTAGATCTCCTTGCCGGGCTTGATGTAGTCGACGTGGAGGAGGAGGTAGGCGGGTTTTACGCAGGCTTCGGCAGTGAAGGGGTGCGGGCTTGGGGTTGCTTGGTTCGGGGGGTTGATCAGGAGGTAGTGGGCGGGGGCGCGGTCGCAGTCGTAGTTGCCTGCTTGGGAGTAGCGGAGGATGGCGTGGGCTGCTTGGGTGGGGGCGAGGGTGACCGGTTGGGGGGTGGCAGAGGCGGTGTCCGGCTCGGCGGGTGGGCCGATCGGGGTCGGTGGGGTGCCGGTGGCGAGGGACACGCCGGGGTAGCCGGACAGCGCGCAGGGGGCGGTGCCGGTGTTCGTGAAGACGATGGGGATGTAGATGGAGCCTGCCGCCCCGCCCTGTTGACCTAGGGAGACGGTGAGATCACCTGGCGCGCAGGTTGGTACGCCGTCGGGTGCGGCGATGACCGGTGTCGTCGGTGTGGTGGCGACAATCGGCGTCCGCTGACCGGACGCCGACGCGGGTGGGCTGGTGGCCGTGGTCGGTGGTTCCGGCGGGGGAGTTCCGCATGCGGTCAGTGGTAGTGCCGCAGCGAGGATGACCAATGCAGTGCCGCGCATATGGCAACCCTAGTCCCGTCCTCCGAGTTTCTGTGGGGTTCGGCGGTCAGCAGCTGAAGGCCCTGCCGACGGAGACCTCGCGCTCCGCTGCCGAGACTTCCTTGAGGCAGCCGAAGGGGACGACGCCGTCGTCACTCATCTGCACGCCGGTCCGGGTGGACGGATTGACGCAGGTGAGGCCGCTGGTCGCGATGCGGCAGACGTAGTTGCCGAAGGTCAGCTTGCTGTCGTACGGCAGTGTCTGCCCGTCGCCGTGAATGAAAAGGCCCGGGTCGCCGCGGAATTGGCCGACCGAAAGGTGCTGGCCGGAGTAGCTGACGAACCCGCCGTCCCAGTTGCCGAACCCCTCACCGGGCTTCGGGATCGGGTTCTTCAGTTTGACGGTGCAGTTGAATCCGTCGATCTGGTATTCGGTTCCGGTGATGCAGCTGATCTTTCCGGAGGGGCTGACGAAGGCGATATCGCTCTTCAAATCAGCGGCCGACCCCCCGCCGGTGCTCGCGGAGTGGTAGTGGCTAACGTCGGCCGCGCTGCCCGCCTGCGCCCACGCGATGCGGTCCTTCAGCTGGCTTTCCGGGCTGGAGGTTGTCGCGGTGGGGGTGGGTTTGACCGTCGTGACCGACGGTTGGTCGGGGGAGGGCTGTGGCCGACCCGAGGTGGATTGGGCGCAGGCGCTCAGCGCCAGGATTAAGGCAGCGAGTGCCGCGATTCGCATGGCCACAACACTAGTCGTTGTGTCGCAACGTATTCCGGTGGTGGTTCGGCGGCGAGGTGATTCGATGACCTCGGAGGTTATCGCGGAGCCGTGGTCTGCTCCGTTAGCGTCGGAAACGAGAACAAGACCAGACGATTCGGAGAACGCATGGGTAAGTCCAGCCTCGCGACCCAGCTCGATGTCACCTCGGGCGCACTGCACCACGGGATGCCCTATCTGGCGATGGGTGCCGGGCGGCCGCTGGTGTTCCTGCGGTGGTTCACGCCGGATCACGCGAATCCGCACGGATGGATGCGGGAGTCCGAGCTCAAAATGCTGGCGCCACTCGGCAGGCACTTCCGCGTCTACGCGGTCAACCGGGCACCGGGCATGGCCGAGGGCACCACGATGGCCGATATCGCCGCCGAGCACGCGGACGCGTTGCGGGCCGAGTTCGGTGAACCGGTGGATGTGCTCGGCGTCTCGTCGGGCGGATCGGTGGCCCTGCAGCTCGCGGCCGACCATCCTTCCGTCGTCCGGCGCTTGATCATCGCCTCGTCGGGCTATCGGCTGGATCCGCTCGCCAAGGAAAGCCAGATCCGCTACGGCGAAGCGGCATTCGCGGGCCGCCGTGCGCTGCATCTCATGGCCTCGACTACCGTCTCGTCGCCACTGCTGGCCCGAGTGGCCGGTGCCGCCATGTGGCTGATCGATCCACTCGCGCGCCCGAAGAACCCCGCGGACACCCTCGCCTTCCTCCGCGCCGAAGACGCTTTCGATCTCACCGACCGCCTCGGTGAGATCGCCGCGCCCACCCTGGTCATCGGCGGCGCACGCGACGCGGGTTACAGCACCGAAAACTTCCGCTACACCGCCGACGGCATCCCCAACTCCCGCCTGCTCATCTACCAGGGCACCAGTCATATGGGCGTCCCGAAGCACCCGCGCTTCGCCACCGACGTCACCGAATTCCTCACCGCCGATTCCCCACTCGCCCGCTGAGTACGGTTCAGATCCTCGGTGTCGAAGTCCAATGCCCGGTGCGGCGAACATCTGCCGCCACAGCGGCGGCAGCGAAGATGCGCCTGATCAGTTGTGTGGCATCGGCCAAGTCGTCCCAGGTCCAGCGCACCACCATCCAGCCGAGCGCCCGCAACCGATCGTCGCGGTTCCTTTCCGCCATCAGCCGTGCAGCCGGCCGCGGCCCTGCTAACTCGCGACGATACTCGACGTCACCGTCGAATTCACCGATCACACCCAGGCCGGTAAATAGGAAATCGACTCGCGCTACGCATATTTCGTCATCGGTGAAGATCCTGGCCTGCAATTCGGACGCGGGCAACCCAGCCTGTTGAAACGCTACGCGACTCCGGGACTCGCCGACACTTTCGCTGCGGCCGTCGAGGAAGTCGATCACCCGTGTGGCCTGCTGCGAACCTCGTCGCCGCCGGTGCGACACCTGTTCGCGTAGTTCACTCGCGGTGGTGAGTCCTTGCCGCAGCGCGCTGTCGCCGATAGCGACGGCCTGCTCGAAACTCGCCGAGCGCGCGATGTCGACGATGGTTCTCGGCACGGTGGTGACTCGAAGACCGTTGACGAGGGTGATCTCGTCCGGTTCCAGCTGTGCTGAATGCAGGACGTGCTGTTTCTTGATAAACCCGCCGTTGGTTCGGTTGCGGGTCATGTGCGCTCGGTCCAGCGGCAGCGACCAGGTGGGCAGCCCGTGAATCACCACCGCGGAACAATGGCTGGCGACAGCATCTTCGGACATCGCCTCGCACGTCGCCATCGCGAGCATCAGATGGCGGCCCGCCGGGGTGAGCGCAGGCGCAGGCGCATTCACATAATGCCCGGCGCGTACCCGCCGCCATTGTCCGGAACGACAGAGCCGCTGCAATTCGCCGTCCGATATTCCGGCTGCCAGCGCCTGCCGACGTGAGATCAGTTGCGGTGCGTCCATATCGAGATCGTGACCGAACTCCGACTTCGGCAACATCCCCCGGCCCGGCGAGTGTGGATAACACGCACCCTGTGGATAACTTTCGGTCTCAGCCGAGCTGGGTCATGCCCGCGGCGACCACCTGGGCAACGTTGAGGAGGTCTTCGGCGGTGGGGATGGGCACGCCGTCCAGCGCGTGTAGCCGGTCGGTGCTCGCGATGGCGAACATGGCGGAGACCCAGGCGGCGGCACAGGCGCGCAGCGTGCCCGGCCGGACCGGAACCGTTGCGCTGGCCTGCAATACCCGCGCGGTGACGTCCAGCAATTGATCGCGCAACCGGCGCAATTGGCGGCGCACGTCGGGGTGGGTGTCGGCCTCGCGCCACATGATCACCCGCAGCACCGAGGAGTGATGGTCACGCAGATTGAGTGCGGCGTCGAGGGCGACCAGGCTGGCGGCCGGATCGCCCGGCGCGACAACGGTGTCGATGTCGTCGATCGGGTGCGCGGGCACTCGTTCGTCCATCAGCGCCGAAAGGATCGAGTCCTTGGTCGGGAAGTAGTAGAAGACAAGACCTTTCGGCACCTCGGCCGCACCGGCGATGGCGGCTGTCGCGGTGGCGTCGAATCCCTGTGCCGCGAAGAGCTTTTCGGCGGCGTCCAGGATGAGTTGCCGGGCATCGCCGTCCACCTTCGCGCTGCGCCGCCGCCCTGACCTCGGTTCCTTACCCGGTCGCTGGGCTGCTGCCCGGCGACCGGGTTTCGGCATCTGCATCAGTGGGGTGTCGCCGCGCCGTGCAGACGTCCCGACACCGTCGGCAGCGCCGCTACCGCGACCACCGCCGTCACTACCCCGACTACCCATGCGGTCCAGGATGCGCCGCGGTAATCGGTGAAGTCCATCGCCCAGGGGGAAATGAACAGCAGTACGCCGAACAAACCCATCGCGTAGTCGGCGTTCGCCCCGAGTGCGGGCCGGTACATCTGCGCGAGGCCGGTGAGCGCGATGAGCACGCCGAGTACGACCAGTGACCACATCGCTTTGTCCGTGGTCTCCAACCACAGGGGTGAGAGCGCGGCGAAGATTCCGAGCACTACTGCCAGGAAATCCTGCGCGCGGCTTTCGGTGAACATGATGTGCCTCCTTGGGCTCGGGAATTTGTCCTGTCTTTGGGTATAGACCTGATTGACCGCCCGATCAATAGCAGAACGGCTACGATTGCACGGCAAATATCGAGTGATCGGGCTCACTCGAGAACTGAACCAAGCAGACGTTAGGGTGAGGCGCGTGGCACCTTCAGCAACAGATTCCGCGCCGATCGTCATCGTCGGCGCCGGGCTCGCCGGTCTGCGCACCGCCGAGGAACTGCGTCGCGCCGGATACGAGGGTGCGCTGATCCTGCTCGGCGACGAGTCCCGCTTGCCCTACGACCGGCCGCCGCTGTCCAAGCAATTCGTCCGCGGCGAAACCGACGACACCACCTTGCGGCCCCCCGAGTTCTTCGCCGAGAAGCGGATCGACGTGCGGCTCGACACCGAGGCGATCGGCGTCGACACCGCAGCGCGCCAGGTGCGCCTCGCCGACGGGTCGGCCCTCGACTACGACCAGCTGATCATCGCGACCGGCCTGCGCCCGCGCCGCCTGCCTGGCCTGCCCGACCTGAAGGGCGTGCACGTGCTGCGCGGCCACGCCGACGCCACCGCGCTGCGCACCGAATTGGCCGAGGCGACAACGGCGCTCGTGGTCGGCGCCGGTTTCATCGGCTGCGAGCTTGCGGCCAGCTTCCGCACCCGCGGCGTCCCGGTGGTTCTCGTCGAGCCGCAGCCGACCCCGCTCGCCTCGGTCCTCGGCGAACAGGTCGGCGCGCTGGTGGCCAGGATGCACCGCGACGAAGGCGTCGATCTGCGCTGCGGGACCGGCCTGGACACCCTGCTTGCCGACGGCGACCGGGTGCGCGGCGCCCTGCTCTCCGATGGCACCGAGGTCGCCGCCGACCTGGTGGTGATCGGCGTCGGCTCGCGCCCGGTCACCGAATGGCTCGGCGAGTCCGGCATCGCCCTCGCCGATCCGGCGGCGGGCGGCGGGATCGTGGCCGACGAGGTGGGTCGCACCTCCGCCGAACGCGTTTGGGCGGTCGGCGACGTCGCCGCCTGGCTGCATCAGACCGGCGACCGCAAGCGGATCGAACATTGGACCAACGCGGGCGAACAGGCCCGCCTGGTGGCCTGCGCCCTGCTCGGCGCGGCCGCGCCGACCGCGGCCAGGGTCCCGTATTTCTGGAGCGACCAGTACGAGGTGAAGATCCAAGCCCTCGGCACGCCCACCGCCACCGACGACGTGCACCTCGTCGTCGACGACGGCCGCAAATTCCTCGCCTACTACGCGCAGGACGGCAAACTCACCGGCGTCGTCGGCGCGGGCATGACGGCCGGAGTGATGAAGACCAGGGCCAAGATCGCCGCGGCCGCTCCGGTGTCGGAACTGCTCACTCCCAGCTGAGTTCGCCATTCGGCCGGCACGGACGTCGCCGCCACGGCCGCTCGAACCGCTGCCGCGCAAGTCGCGTCGGAGCACTGTAATACGGTTGTCTCTGTGATCGTCGCGCTCATCGATTCGGGTCTCGGGCTGCTGCCCACATCCGCTTGGCTGCGCAAGCTGCGGCCGGATGTGGATCTGCTGCTGCAATTGGACCCCGACGGCGCACCGTGGGGGCCGAAGCCGGACCGGTGGACGATCAACCGCGTGGTGGAAACCGCGCGCACCTCGATCGAGTTGGGCGCGGAGGTGATCGTGATTCCGTGCAACACCGCCAGCGTCACCGCCTTGGAACATGTACGGGTGGAAGTCGGTCCCGATGTGCCGGTCATCGGCACCGTGCCTGCGATCAAACCGGCGGCCGCCGTCTGCCGCTCGGTGGCCGTCTGGGCGACCGCGGCGACCACCGCCAGCCGGTACCAGGCTGATCTGATCGCCAAGTTCGGCGGCGACGCGGACGTGGTCGGCGTGGCCTGCCACGGTCTCGCGGATTCGATCGATCGGGGCGACCTGGTCGCGGCCCGCGAATCCATCGCTCGCGCCGTCGAGCAAACCCCCGGCGATGTCGAAGGCGTAGTGCTCGGCTGTACCCACTACCCCCTGGTGATCGACTCGATCGTCGCGTCACTGCCCGACGGTGTCCGCCTCTTCGACAGCGCGCAAGCCGTTGCCGCACAGACCATCCGGCGGATGGACGCGCTCGGCCGCCCTACCCCGGGCAATGGCGAGGTGATCGTGCGCAACAGTGGACGGCCGGGCGAATTACCAGCCAGTGCGGCCAGTTTCGAATCCGGCCGGATTCTGGGCGCCCAGGGGTGAAGTGCCGAGCCGTCCGGTGACCGAGGCAGCGCCGACCGCCGCGGACGTGCAGTCCGCCCTTCGCGCGATCGCGAATCCCGCCGACGCGATCCAGCTGCAGCGATTCTTCAAGACCGGCCCGGGGGAGTACGGCGAAGGCGACGTCTTCCTCGGCGTGCGCGTGCCAGCGACCCGTGGCGTAGCGAAAAGCTTTGCGGCACTGCCGCTCGACGAGATCGATGCGCTGCTGGACAGCGGGGTGCACGAGGACCGGCTGGCCGGTCTGATCATCCTCAACGCCACGTTCGCCCGGGCATCCAAGCCGAAGACCTTCGATGACGCGGCCCGCGCGGAGATGGTCGATCGCTATCTGGCCGCCGTACGCCGTGGCCGAGTGAACAACTGGGACCTGGTGGACGTATCCGCCGAAAACATCATCGGCCCATGGCTATTGGACAAGCCGCGCGAGCTGCTCTTCGATCTGGCGGCCGCGGAGTCGTTGTGGGAGCGCCGCGTTGCCCTGTTGTCGACTTTCGCGTTCATCAAATCCGGCGACGCGACAACCACTTTCGAGCTGTCCGAGTACCTGCTCGATGACCGCCGCGAACTCATCCAGAAGGCACTCGGCTGGATGCTGCGCGAAGTCGGCAAACGCATCGATCAGCAACTGCTGACCGGCTTTCTCGACAAGCACGCCGCGGCCCTCGGCCGCACCGCCCTCAGCTACGCCACCGAGCACCTCGACCCCGCCGTCCGCGCGCACTATCGCGCGAAGTAGCAAATCAGAACTGGATCTTGAGGTGATCCGTCACCGGATGCGCCTGGCAGCCGAGGATGTAGCCGTTCTCGATGTCCTCCGGGTCGAGGATGTCGGCACTGTCCATTTCCACCTTGCCCTCGAGCACCGTGCACGCACACGAACCGCACTCGCCCTCCTGGCAGGAGTACGGCACGTCGAGGCCTTTGGCCAGCATGATGTCCACCAGTGTCTGCTTACGTGGCCACTTCAGCTCGTGTACCTCGCCATCGAGTTCCACCTCGACCGTCGCCGCACCGGCTGCCTCCTCTTCGGACACCTCGACCGGCGCCTGATCCGCGAACGGGTCTCCCGCAAGGGAATTGAACACCTCGGCGTGCGTGCGCGAGCGCGGCACGCTGAGCTGACCGAGCGCGTCGTGCACCCGATCCATGAACGGCTTCGGCCCGCACATGAACGCCTCGTAGCCCTGGTACGGGGCGACCAGGGTGGCCAGCGCGTCGGCGGTCGGCAGTCCCTGCAGGTGTTCGAGCCAGTGGATCACGGTCAGCCGCTGCGGATGCTTGTCGGCGAGCTCGCGCAATTCGGCGGCGAAGATCACCGATTCGTGGTCACGATTGGCGTACACCAACACGATTCGGCCGTTGCCGCGCGCCAGCGCCGACTTCAGGATCGACATCACCGGGGTGATGCCGCTGCCCGCGCCGAACAGCAGCAGGTCCGCGTCGAGATCCTTGGGCGTGAAAACGCCTGAGGGCGGTAGTACTTCGAGCGAGTCGCCCGCTTTCAGGTTGTCGCACAACCAGTTCGAGCCGTAACCGTCCGCCGTCCGCTTCACGGTGACCTTCGGCCGGTCGTCGGTGTACGGCGAGCTGGCCAGCGAATAGCACCGCGCCACCGAGCCGGTGCGCTCGCTGGGGATGCGTAAGGTGAGAAACTGGCCGGGCTGGTAGCGGAAGCGCTCGGTCATCTCGTCGGGGACGTCGAAGACCAGCGAGCAGGTATCGGTCGTTTCGGTGATGACCGCGGCCACCCGCAATACCACCGAACGCGAACCATGTGGAACCTCGACAGTCGTCATGTCGTCCTTTCGAACCAGGCAGGGGACCTACACCCTGCCAAAACTAGAACGTGTTTCAGTTTTATCGTACGTCGGACTGCGGCTGCCGGACAAGCTGAGCCTCCAGACCGGAGATCAGCACCTCCATGCCGAAGTCGTATGCGTACTTACCGCGCAGGTCGGCCATGTGCTTGGTGGCGCGCTCGACCGCCTCGGGCAGCGCGACGTCGGACAGCGGCGCGCGATCGCGCGGATTCACCCGGCTGCGGCCGAACAGGTAGGTGTGGATCGTCGCGTACGCGGCGAGCACATTGCGATCGTTGAAGCCCGCCTCGAACAGGATCTCCATGATGGCCGCGATCAGGTCGAGTTGCTTGCCGAGCATCTGCTCGATGAGTACGTCGCCGAGCCCGGGGTGCTTGCGCAGCTTGTCGTCGATCTGGTCGATCAGGTCGCGCAGCCTGCGCTGCCACGGGCCGGATTCCGCTGGTGGGGTGCGCACTCCGGTCAGTGCGGCGGTGGCGACCAGGTCGAGCAGCTCGCGCTTGTCCGCGACGTAGTAGTACGGCGCCATCGGCGAGACCCCGAGTTCGCGGGAGAGCCGCCGCATCGACAGCTTCTCCACGCCGTCTTCGCGGACCACCCGCAGCGCGGCCTCGACGATCTCGGACTCCGACAGGGTATTGCCGCCTCCGCTCGCCTGCATTCGTCCGACTCCCATGCCACCTCTACCACCGCGGGCGCGTGTCGCCCGTCACGTCCTGTTCAGCTGCTTTCCATCCGAAGTCTAGAGGGCGCGGCTGTCGCCGGTTCGGTGTGCGTGCCGCTGGGCGGAACCATCGACCAGCAGTATCTGTCCAGATGTTGCTCCGTTTGCTAGAACAGGTTCCATTTTGTCAGTGAATGACGTTATCGTGTGATCGCGGCCACCAGCTGGTGTCCGCAGGCAACGGATCGCTCGCTCGGAGGTAGAGATGCCGGAATACGGATCCAACGGACACGCCGACACCGACCACTCGGGAACGGTCGGCACAGTCGAGGCACGCGACGACGCCACACCGCTGATCGAGGAGACCCTCATCGAAGAGGTGTCCATCGACGGCATGTGCGGCGTTTACTGACAGGCGGTGGAGACCATGCTCGATCTCGATACCCGATGGCAGCTACATCCGAGGGTGGCCCTGCGGCCGGAACCGTTCGGCGCGCTGCTCTACCACTTCGGCACCCGCAAGCTCTCCTTCCTGAAGAGCCCGCGGATCGTCGAGATCGTGCGGTCGCTGCCGGAGCACACCTCGGCCCGCACGGCCATCGAGGCGGCGGGCGTCACCGACGCGAATGCCGCGCAGTACGTGAAAGCGCTGACACAGCTTGTCGATTCCGACATGATCATCGGTGCGCCCGCCGATGCTCCGCTGGCGCCCGCCGCCGTTCGCGCGGCGCAGGCGCCGTCGACGGCGGGGGTGGTCCCGCCGTCCGACACGGCGGTGCGCCTGGTCGATCGGTTCGAAAACGGTCTGGCCGCACCGATTTGCCTCACCTGGGAACTCACCTACGCCTGCAACCTGTCCTGTGTGCATTGCCTGTCCTCGTCCGGCCGCCGCGACCCGCGGGAGCTGAGCACCGAGCAGTGCAAGGCGCTGATCGACGAGTTCGAGCGCATGCAGATCTTCTACGTGAACATCGGCGGCGGCGAACCGACGGTGCGCCCGGACTTCTGGGAGCTGGTCGACTACGCGACGGCGCACCACGTCGGAGTGAAGTTCTCCACCAACGGAGTTCGGATCACCCCGGAGGTCGCGACCCGGCTGGCCGCGAGTGACTATGTCGACGTACAGATTTCGTTGGACGGTGCCGACGCGGCGGTGAACGACGCGGTGCGCGGGCCCGGCTCCTACGACATGGCCATCCGCGCACTGGAAAACCTTGCGGCAGCGGGCTTCCGCGATGCGAAGGTGTCGGTCGTGGCGACCAGGCACAACATCGGTCAGCTCGACGAATTCCGGGCCATCGCCGAAAAGTATGGCGCTACCTTGCGATTGACCAGGCTGCGCCCGTCCGGTCGCGGCGCGGACGTGTGGGACGACCTGCATCCGACCCAGGATCAGCAGCGCGTGCTCTACGACTGGCTGGTGCGCAACGGCGACGGCGTGCTCACCGGCGACTCGTTCTTCCACCTGTCCGCGTTCGGTCAGGCGCTGCCCGGGTTGAACATGTGCGGCGCGGGCCGGGTGGTCTGCCTGGTCGATCCGCTCGGCGACGTGTACGCCTGCCCGTTCGCCATTCATGACCGGTTCCATGCCGGAAATGTGGTGTCGGACGGTGGTTTTCGTGCGGTGTGGCACGACTCCGCGTTGTTCGCCGAGCTGCGTGAGCCGAGCGGCGGCGGCGCGTGCGCGTCGTGCAGCCACTACGACTCCTGCCGGGGCGGCTGCATGGCGGCCAAGTTCTTCACCGGCCTGCCCGCCGACGGGCCGGACCCGGAATGCGTCCAAGGCTACGGCGAGGCGGCGCTGGCCGACACCGCGCGGTTGATCCCGCGCTCGTCGGTCGATCACTCGCGGCGGGTGACGCCGCGCGCGAGTGCGCGCAAACCCGCGCCGGTGCCACTGACGCTGTCCGTGACGCGCCCGAGCGTATTTCCCCCTGTTCGTCCCCCGGCTCGGGCCTGTGACGAGAACCCGCTCGCCTGATGCCATGGGAATAGCCAGTCGGATGCTAACCCTCGCGCGGCGGCCGCCTGCCGGTCCCGACCGGCCGGTTGCCGCCGCGTTGCCGGATGCTGGATTCGAGCAGAAGCCTGCGCTTCATCGTCTGCCGCAACACGTGTCAGCGGCTCGAGCGACGCTGTTTCGTGCGGAATTCTGTCCTTTTAACCGAGCTGATGATGCTTGCGCGCGAATCTCCGCCTAGCATGCCAGGAATGCGCCATGATCGCCTGCCCGACGGATTCGGGGTGCGGATTGATCCACGGGTACGCGCATACTCCGGAGGGCGAGTGCTGATCGGCGGTTCGCCCGCCCGGTTGCTGCGACTTGCCCCGGAGGCCGCCGAGATGATCGGCGACGGGTACCTCGAGGTGACCGGACCGAAGTCGGCGACCGTTGCCAGACGGCTGCTCGACTCCGGAGTTGCCAACCCGCGTCCCCGGCTGCTCCCGTCCCCCGAGGACGTCACCGTCATCGTGCCACTGCACAACAACGCCGACGGCCTCGCCCGGTTGCTCGCGGCACTGCGCGGGCACAACGTCATCGTGGTCGACGACGGCTCGGACCAGCCGGTGCAGATCCCGCGCGACCGCGGCACCCGCTGCCGGGTGACCGTGCTGCGGCACGACGAGAAGCAGGGCCCCGCCGCCGCGCGCAATGCCGGATTGAAGGCCGCGACAACCGACTTCGTCGCGTTCCTCGATTCCGATGTGGTGCCGCGCAGCGGCTGGCTGGAGGTGATGCTCGGGCACTTCAGCGATCCGGAGGTGGCGCTGGTCGCCCCGCGGATCGTCGCGCTGGACCCGGAGTCCAATGCCCTCGCCCGCTACGAGCACACCCGCTCCTCGTTGGACCTGGGCAGGCGGGAGGCGGCCGTGCAGTCGCATGGTCTGGTCTCGTACGTGCCGAGCGCCGCGCTGCTGGTGCGCCGCCGGGCGCTGCTGGCTCAGGACGGCTTCGACGAGTCGATGCTGGTCGCCGAGGATGTCGATCTGTGCTGGCGGCTCGAGCAGGCGGGCTGGCGGCTGCGCTACGAGCCCGCCGCCCATGTCGCGCACGACCACCGGGTCTCCTTCCGCGCCTGGTTCGGCCGAAAGATGTTCTACGGCACGGGCGCGGCGCCGCTCGGCGAGCGCCATCCCGGAATGGTCTCGCCGCTGTCACTGCCCTCCTGGACGATGCTGGCCGCGTTCCTGTTCGCCACGCTGTCGAAGTGGGGACTGATCGGCGGGGTGATCACCTTGGTCACCGCGCTGGTCCGACTACGCCGGGTCTTCGCGGAGCTGGACAACCCGACGCGGATCGCCGCGATCTATCTGTCCCGTGGTTTCTTCGCCGGTCTGTGGCGGCTGGCCTCGGCGATGTGCAGGCACTACTGGCCGGTGACGCTGCTGGCGATGCTTGCCTCGCGGCGTATTCGGCGCGTCGCGATCACCATGGCCGTCGCGGACGGCCTGGCCGACTGGTTCACCCATCGCGATGCCGGTGGCCTCGATCCGGTGCGTTACGTGGCATACAAGCGGCTCGATGACATCGCCTACGGCACCGGCCTCTGGGTCGGCGCGTTCCGCGCGCGCAGCCCGGAATCGCTGAAACCTACTGCGCCGTCACACTGATCGGCGCGGTCACACTGATCGGATAGGTTCGGATGACCGACACGCTCATCGTCGGGGGCGGTACCGCGGGCTGCGTGCTCGCGGCGAGGCTGAGCGAGAATCCGGACCACACCGTCCGACTGCTGGAAGCCGGACAGCTGTGGCGCGCGCCGGACGGCTTTCCCGCGGAGCTGCTCGACGCCACCCGGCTGCCAGTCGGCGCGGACGTGCCATGGCTGTGGCGTTATCCGGTCACCCTCGCCGACGATGGGGTCGCGGTCGCGGGAAACATCGTGCGCGGCAAGGTGATCGGTGGGTCCGGCGCGGTCAACGGCAGCTACTTCGTGCGGGCCACCGTGGCGGACTTCGCGGCATGGAGCCGCGAGCTGGGTTCGTCGAAGATGTGGTCCTTCGATGCGGTGTTGCCCACGTACTGCCGATCGGAGCGTGATCTCGATTTCGGTGAGGATTCCTGGCACGGTGCGGCCGGTCCGATTCCGGTGCGCCGCAGCGCGAATCCGGTGCCGCTGAGTGAAGAATTCGCCAGTGCCTGTGCGGCAGTTGGCTTTCCGGTAGTACCCGATCTGAACGCGGTCTCCGCCTCGGACGGTGTCGGCGCGGTGCCATGCAATATCGATGACGGCCGGCGCGTAAGCACCGCATCCGGCTACCTACTGCCCGCGTTGTCCAGGCCGAACCTCACTGTTCAGGACGCAACGACGGTGTTACGCCTTCGTTTTCGCGGTACGCGCGCGATCGGCGTCGATGTCGTGCGCGAAGACCGGGCCGAGACTCTCTGGGCGGACCACATCGTGCTCAGCGCGGGCGCGATCGAATCCGCCGCGATGCTCCTGCGTTCCGGCATCGGCGATGCCGGACATCTTCGGGCACTCGATATCCCGGTCGTGCATCCCGCACCGGTCGGCGCCTGGTTCACCGACCACCCCGAGGTCGGTCTCGAATACCGACTCGACGCACCCGAACGGGCAACCGTCCCACTGGAATACGTGCTGGAGCTGGACGACATCGAAATCCGGCCGTACACGGTCGCTTTCACGCCCGGCATACAGCGCCTCGGTGTCGCCCTGATGCGACCACAGTCCGCGGGCGCGTTGCGGCTGCGCTCGGCCGACCCGGCGATACCGCCGCTGATCGAGCACCGATATCTCGCGGCCGAGCACGATCGAGCCCGGCTGCGCGGCGCGGTCGCGACGGCATCAGAGGTGCTGCACCGGATGTCCGCGCGAGCACGGACCACCCCGGTGCCAGGGCCGCCGAAAGCCGCCGATGCCTGGCTGTACGCGAATCTGGCTACCTCGCAACATCTCTCCGGAACTTGCCGGATGGGCTCGGCGGACGACGAGCGAGCGGTGGTGGACGAGTTGTGCCGAGTGCACGGCGTGGCCGGTTTATCGGTGATAGATCTCTCCGTCGTCCCGGTGCCGCTGAGCCGCGGCCCGCAGGCGACCACGGTGATGATCGCGGAAAACGTCGCGGACTACCTCGGGCGGTGATGTGGGAGACGGGCGCTGGTAGCCGCCCTGGACGGGCGCCCAAAGCTTTTAAGGGAAAAGTTCCTTTTTATTGATCGAGCGCCTAGTGTTCGCAATGCACGGATCACTCCCGTGTGACGTAGCTGACACCGCCGCGACGCCCGTCGAGCGGCAGTGAAGTTGGAGGAACGAGCGAGAGTCAGGCCGACGGCGGGAATCTGTCGGATCGCGCGCGGTGACGCCTTCGCGTTACGCGCTTGAGCCGAATCGCCTGTGATGGTCGACGCCATGCGTCCGGGATCGTCCCGCCGACGCAGTGGCTTATTCGCCCTGCCCAAAACCATTCGGCCAGCTGTTGTTTCGCCAATTCAGGAGGCTCGGGTGCGCGGTACGGAGTTGGGTGGATTCAGCACACCGCCGCCGAAAATCGCCGAGTCCGCGCCCCCGGAATCGTTTCCGCCCACCGCGCAGCTGGGCATCTGGTACGCGCAGATGCTCGAGCCGTGGCTCGTTCGGATGCAGGCCGCCTTCGGGCCGCGCACCGAAGACGTTGTGTTGCAGAAGACTCTGGCCACCTTCGACGTCACCTTTCACGAAGTGATCAACACCGATACCCTCTCGGTGCCGATCGGCGCGCCGGTGTTCAACACCCGGCTCTTCGTGCTCGATTCGCTGCTGCGGCCGGTACCGGTCGGGGCGCCGGGTGAGCTGTATCTGTCGGGGGTACAGCTCGCCCGGGGTTATGTGGCGCAGCCGGGACTGACCGCGGCGCGATTGGTGGCCGAGCCGTTCGGCAGGCCCGGCGATCGGCCACGGCCGCCGGTCAGCTCCGGGCGTGGTGCGGTGTTCGGCTTCGAGCTACCCGCCGGTATCGCCAGCCTCGCCCGCGCCCAAGGTGTTTCGCCGTTCATGGTGGTGCATGCCGCGCTTGTGGCGTTGCTGGCGCGGCTGTCCGGCAGCACCGACATCGTGATCGGCACTCCGGTCGCCGGTCGCGGCGACCGTGCACTCGACGAACTCGTCGGGATGTTTGTCAACACGCTGGTGCTGCGCACCCGGATCGATGAGAATGCGCCCGTTTCGGCGCTACTCGCCCGGGTCCGTGCAGTCGACCTCGCCGCCCTCGGACCCGCCGAACTCGCGTTCGAGCAGCTAGTCGATGCCATCAACCCGGAACGCTCGCGAGCACGGCATCCGCTGTTTCAGGTCATGCTCGCCTTCGACAATGCCGGACCAATCACGTTCGAACTGCCCGACATGTCGGTGCTGACCAGTACCCTGGACACCGGAGTGACCAAGTTCGACCTCCTGCTCACGGTGACCGAGAGCTCAACGGTGACCGAAAGCTCGGGGGTTGCCGCACGCACGGCGGTCACGGAAAGCTTCGCCGGTGCCGGACTCAGGGAAGGTTCGGCACCGGCGGGGATCCGGGCGGAATTCGCCTACGCCACGGATCTATTCGACGAAGCCACCATCGCCGATTACGCGCACTGGTTCGTTCGTTTACTGCGGGCGATCATCGACGACATCGATAGCACGGTGAGCGATCTGCCGCCGCTCGATGCCGCGGGCGCACACCGGGTCATCGAAGGTGGGCGCGATCGTCGCCAGGCGAGTGACGGCGCGTTGCTCAGGGACTTCGAGGCGCGGTTGATCCCCGCCAGGGCCCGACCGGCGCGCGTGCTCATCTCCGGGCGGGATCTGGAACATGGTGCGGCCCGGCAGATCCGGACCGATCGGCTCGACCGCACCGGTTATGCGTCGACACCGTTGACGTCGGTGGACCGGATCGGCGCGCTGACCTCGGCGCACACCGCCTGCGTACTGTTCACCTCCGGCTCGGCCGGTCACCCGAAGGGCGTCGCCGTGCCATACGCCGCCACCGTGAACCGGCCGCTGTGGATGCCGCAGACCTACCGGCTCGGCGCCGACGACGTAGGACTGCAAAGACACCCGCCACTTTCAACGTTTCCGTGTGGGAATTCTGCTGGCCGCTGCAGGTCGGACCGTCCATGTTGTCGATGTTCATTCTCGAGCGAAGGGCAAAGGAGTGCATTACGCTCCGCAACGTATTCGCCTCCGGAGAGGCATTGCCCGCGCTGGCCGCGCAGCGGGCGCGTGAGGGTGATCGGAGCGCGGGTGCACGACCTGTACGGACCGACGGAGGCCACCGTCGACGTCACCTGCCACGAGGTGACCGATGTCGATGTGGTGTGCATGCCGGTTGGCCGGGCCGCGGTAGCGGATCTGCTGCCCAGCTACCTGGTTCCCGCCGTGCTTCGCCACCTGGAAACCCTGCCGCGCAACGCGAACGGCAAGGTCAATCGGGCCGCGTTTCCCGAGCCCGAGGCGCGCGCCACCGAGTTCCGCGCTCCCGCGACGGAACTGGAGCGGCAGTTCTGTACCTGCTTCGCCGAGGTCCTCGGCGACCACCGGATCGGCCTGGACGCCAACTTCTTCGAACACGGCGGCAATTCACTGCTCGCCACCCGGCTGCTCGGCCGGGATCGGCCACGTCCGCACCACCCTCTTGGAGCACGCTGACCGCACCTGAGACCCCCCACACCTGACCCAACCAGGAAGAAGGAAACCCGATGAACAACCCTTTCGATGACGATGGCGCGCAGTTCTATGTGCTGATCAACGAGGAGGGCGAGCACTCCCTCTGGCCGATCTTCGCCGCCGTGCCGGGCGGATGGACCATCGCCTACGGCGCCGCCGCCCGTAAAGCGTGTCTGCACTACGTCGAAACCCATTGGCTCGATATGCGACCCAAGTCACTCATCGAGGCCATGTCCAACGAAAGTCCCTGAGGTTCACCGAACCACCCGAAACCACCCGTATAGGCGGGGTGCGTCGGTCCACATCCCCCCTGCTGACCGGCGCGCCCCGCCCCCTACTCGTACTTCGCTGCGCCCCAGTGCATCATGGACGTATGACGAATCAACGGTTCACCCCCACACTGCCTGAGACGTTGATCGAAGCTGCCCGCCGCTGGGCGGCCGGACGTCCGACACACGCACAAACGCAACAGATCAGCGGCTGGCTGGACGCCATCATGCACCGCGGCCACCCACAGGACACCGCGAAGTCATAGCGCCGCGGCGCCGCGGTCCGCTATGCCTTCACTCGCGCCGACTCGATCACCGAGCGGGCATGCTGACGCCACTCCGTCACTGTGCGCCCGCGAAATCCGGTGAGCGCCGCGTCGAACTGCCTGGCGCGCTTGGTGACGGTCAGGCCGATATAGGTGTGATGGCTGGTGATCGCTTGTGTCGCAACGGAACACGCTTCGTCGATCTCGCCTGCGCTCAGCAACGCGGTGGCGTGTTCGAAGCGGACAAGGGCGGGCTCCATTGTTTCCTGTGGGTCGTAGAGGGCCAGCGCGCGGGCCGCGGCCTTGGCGGTTTCGGTGGCGTGGCCGAGATTGGAGTAGCCGATCGCCTGATAGAAGGCGAGTTTTTCCGGGCGATAGGAAAAGATCCCCACCGTAAGCTCTTCTTGCCCAACATTTTCCAATGCGCGGCCGGATTTCTCGATACACCGAGCAAACTGGACGGCATTTCCCAAGCTGGCGTGCGCTCTGGCCGCCATTCCCCACAGCCAGGCCGCGGCGGGACCGTGCGCCGGATTTTCTTCGAGACGCCCACCGAGCAAGTTCAAGACTTCCCTCGGTTTGTCACTATACGTCGGTAAATATGCGAGACCGGCCAGCGCGATATCCTCGGAATAGCGATCGCCGATGTCTTGCGCGGCGTGGATCGCGGTGCCGTACCACATCCTGGCCTGTCCCAAATGTCCTTCGTTGAACAGGATTTCGCCGACCACATTGGCCAGCCTGCCCGCGGTGCGCACCAGCCGGACCTGATGGTGGGTGGCCTGTCGCTGCGCGAGAGTGCCACGGACGGTACGGAATTGCTCGAGTGTGGTGTGTAGCAGCTCGTGCGGCGGCACCTGCACCACGCGTTTGCCGAGCGCCGCCGCGGACTGCTCGAGCAGCCCGAGCCGCCGTTCGCTGATCGACCCGGCATCAAGGGTGGCCAGCATCTTCTCCGGCTCGCCCGCGACCAGGTCCGCGGCCTTGCCGGTCAGGCCGATCCCGATGCAGGCCAATAACTCTCGCCTTCTCACGTCGTCATCCTCGACTTCCTTGTCGAGCCCGATGTCCCTACCGAGCTGGGTATCCGTATCGGGCGCCGAGGCGGCGGCTTCGGGATCGAAGCCGGAGTCCCGGCCCGCGGTGACGGCACGCTCGAATCGTGCGACGACGACCGGATCGGCTTTTGACACGACCTGGTCGAGCAGACGTTGGCTTGCGGCATGCATCCGGGTTGTCCGGCCGTTTTCCCACAAGACCACGGTGCGCGGGGTGACGCCCACCAGACGCGCGAATTCGTAACGACTTCGCCGCATCGCGGCGCGAAGCGCACGGACATCCTCGCCCGTCCAGTCGATCTCAACCATAGGTCCTGACTCCTCGCACCAGGCTGATACAAACGGAAACTACCCGCAATTACCGCATTCGGGTCTGTTATCCACCGAATCGCAACATGCACGCTGAATCAGCACCCGGCGCCGGGGTTCTGCCCAAACCCTTACCAGGGCGCCGGCATTCCGGAATCCGATGCACGGTCCCGACACGGCCCGATCCATCCGTGTCGCGCGTGAATCCGGGGGCGCCTTTAGGCGCCGGGTGCACAGACTTTACTCGGAGGTGAACAATGGACGTATTGCGCTCGGATGTACCAGAATTGTGGCTGGTACAGAGCCGCGACTGCGCACAGGATCCGGTGGGTCTCAGCTACGACCGAGCGCGATTCATCCTTACCGTGCACGGCGGCCACGGCGCCCGCTGCCACCAATACCTCGCCGCCTCGGCCTACTGCTTCCGCAGGGCGGCCGACAAGTAAAAAGGCGGGCCCGGCCGAAGCCGAGCCCGCTGTGTGCCGGGGTTGATTCAGGCAGCCGCGGACAGCGCCTCGAACTCCTTGTCGGTCAGCGTGATCCGCGCGCCCTCGGTGTTCTCCTCCAGATGCGCGACGCTGGAGGTGCCCGGAATGGGCAGCATCGCCGGCGACCGGCGCAGCAGCCAGGCCAGGGCGAGCTGTGCCGGGGTCGCGCCGTGTTCCTTGGCGATCGCGTCGAGCGGGCCGCCCGGCTTGGCGAGCTCACCGGTGGCGATGGGGAACCACGGGATGAACGCGATGTTCTCCCGCTCGGCGTAGTCGAGCACGTCCTCGTCGGTGCGGTTGGTCAGGTTGTAGAGGTTCTGCACCGAGACGATGGTGGCGATTTCGCGCGCCTGCCGCAGCTGTTCGACGCTCACCTGAGATACGCCGATGTGACGGATCTTGCCTTCCTGCTGGAGCAGCACGAGCTCACCGAGCTGATCGGCCAGTGGAACCTTGGCATCGATGCGGTGCAACTGGTAGAGGCCGATCTGCTCGACGCCGAGATTGCGCAGGCTGAGTTCGGCCTGCTGGCGCAGGTATTCGGGCCTGCCGACCGGACGCCAGTCGCCGGGCCCGCTGCGGGTCAACCCGGCCTTGGTGGCGATCACCAGGTCATCGCTGTAGGGATGCAAGGCCTTCCGGATGAGCTGTTCGCTGACGAACGGCCCGTAGGAATCGGCGGTGTCGATGAAATTGATGCCGAGTTCGACGGCTCGGCGCAGCACCCGGACCGCCTCGTCGGGGTCCTTCGGATCACCCCAGACGCCGGGACCGGTCAGCTGCATGGCGCCGTAGCCGAGCCGGTGGACGGGAAGGTCACCGCCGAGCGCGAAGGTGCCGGACGCTTCGGCGGGCCGTGCGTGGAGGTTGGTGCTCATGACTCCGCCTCGCTAGCGCTCGGCTCCGTCATGCGCAAGGCGCACTGGCACATGATTCGCTCACTTCGTTCGCTCATGAGTTCGGTTCCTTCCAAAGTAGAATTACGCGAAAGCGGACGAGCCGGTACGACGTCGCGCGGCGACGTTGCTTCGGGAAGCAACGTCTCTACCGCCCCGTCGATTCCCCACACGAGAGTTGTGTTCTTAGCGAGCGGAACCTCAGCCGATCGCTTGCAGCAATTCCGCGGCCACCGACGCGGACGAGGCCGGGTTCTGCCCGGTGATCAGGTTGCGGTCGACGACGACCTTCGGCGCCCACGGCTCGCCCTCCTGGAAGTCGGCGCCGAACTCGACGAGCCGATCCTGCAGCAACCACTTGGCCTTGTCGGCCAGGCCGGCCTGCTGCTCCTCCAGGTTGGTGAAGCCGGTGAGGGTGTAGCCCGCGAAGGCGTTGCTGCCGTCGGGGCCGACCGCGGCGAGCAGCGCGGCGGGGCCGTGGCACACGATGGCCAGCGGCTTGCCGGATTGCAGTGCGGCGGTAAGGAGTTCGCCGGACTCGGCGTTCACCGCGAGATCCTCCATCGGCCCGTGACCGCCGGGATAGAAGACGCCGGCATAGTCGGCGAGGTCGACCTCGGACAGTTTGACGGGGTGCCGCAGCTCGGTGCTGGCGGCCAGCACCGCGGCGCGCTTGTCGGCGCCTTCTTGGCCGCCGTTGAAGTCGGGGGACAGGCTGCCCTGATCGACCGTCGGCACGACGCCGCCGGGGGTGGCGACGACGACCTCGTGGCCCGCGGCCTTCGCCGCCTCATACGGCACGGCGAATTCCTCGGCCCAGAATCCGGTCGGATGCGGGGTGCCGTCGGCCAGGGTCCAGGTGTCGGCACCGGTCAGTACAAAAAGTAGTTTCGCCATGTCAACGACACTAGGACTGTCTCCGTAAAAAAACAGCATCGCATAGCGATTCCATGAGGGGTGGCGGTCGGGCGACGGGTGGGCCAATGGGATCGCCGATATCAGACTTCGGAATTCTGATGGGTCTTGCGCTCGGCGAAGACCGTGCGTGCCACTGCGATTCCGTTGAGCGCGGCGGGGAATCCGGCGTACCCGGCCATCTGGATCAGCACCTCGACCACCTCGGTCTCCGTGCCGCCGACATTGAGCAGGCCGTGGATATGCACGCCGAGCTGCGGGGCGACACCGAGCGCGGTGCACATGGCCACCGACACGATCTCGCGCGTCTTCAGATCGAGACCCGGCCGGGAGTAGATGTCGCCGAAGGAGAACTCGATGAGCAACCGGGCGAAGTCGGGCGCGATGTCCTGCAATGACGCGATGACCTGCTCGCCCGCGTGCCCGTCGACCTCGGCCAGGGTGGCCGAACCACGCTCGAATCGGTCGCCGTCCGGCGTCCCGGGCGCGGCGGGCTCGGCGGCCAGATCCGTACGCGTTGCGAACACCTCCTTGGCGGCGTTCAGGCCGTTCAGCGCCGCCGGAAAGCCCGCGTAGACGCTCGCGTGGATGAGCACCTCGACGATCTCCGTCCGGGTGCTGCCGACGTTGAGCGCGCCGTCGATGTGGAACCGCAGCTGGGGTGCCGCGTTGCCCAGGGCGGCCAGCGCGCCGACGGTGGCCAGCTGTCGCTCGCGCAGGGTAAGCCCCGGGCGGGAGAGAATGTCGCCGTAGCCGAATTCCACGGTGATGCGGCCCAGATCGGGAGCGATATCGGCGAGGCTGTCCAGCACCGCTGGGCGTTCCTGCCCACCGATTTGCCGGAGCAGCGCGAGTCCGCGCTCGAAACGATCGTGCTGGCCGGAGGAGTGCTGAGTGCTGGTCATGGGGACGACTGTAGAAGTTGGAGTGCGCTCCAGCGCAAGTGCAGCGGCCGACTCATCCTCGAAGGGTAGGTGAGATCAGGGAAAATCTCGGGGTGCGTCCCCGATGTGGGTGGCGGCGTCCGCTGCATAGCGTTCAGGTATGCGATACGGACCGAACATCGTCGCCCTCGCCGCGGTTGCCCTGCTCGCCGGGTGCACGTCGGATCGGCAGGCGGATGCCGCGCCTGCTGGCGTGCCGGACAACAAGATTCGAGCCGTGCAGGCCGATATCGACACCATCGTGGCGTCGGGGGCGACCGGGGCGATTGCCACCGTCACCGATAACGGTAAGACGGTCGCGCTCGCCAGCGGTGTCGCCGATATCGCCGCGGGCGCGAAGATGCCTGCGGATACGGCGCAGCGCGTGCGGATCGGCAGCATCTCGAAAACCTTTGTGAGCTCGATCGTTTTGCAGCTCGTCGCGGAGGGCAAGGTGCGGCTGGACGAGCCGGTAGAAACTTATCTGCCCGGCCTGCTGAAGGGGGACGGGATCGACGGCCGTGCCATCACGGTTCGCCAGGTCCTGCGCCACCAGAGCGGATTGCCGGAGTTCGCCAAGGATCCACGCGTCGACGAATACCAGGCGGCACAGGAGAACCGGATCATGACTCCCGCCGAGGGAATGGCGATCGCGCTGAGCCGTCCCGCCGACTTCGCGCCAGGCACCCGCTTCGAGTACAGCAACACCAACTACTACGTCGCGGCCATGCTGGTCGAAAAGGTAACCGGCGCGCCGTATGTCGATGAACTGAATCGGCGTATCCTGCAGCCGCATGGGCTGGCCGACACCTATCTACCCGGCCCGGGTGATCACGAAATCCGCGGCCCGCATCCCAAAGGCTATGCGGTAGTAGACGGTACGCTCACCGACGTCACCCGCGTCGAACCATCGGTGCCATGGGCGGCGGGCGCGCTGATCTCGACGGGCGCCGATCTGAACCGCTTCTACTCGGCCCTGCTCGCCGGTCAGATAGTTCCCGACGCGGAACTGCGCGAGATGCGCGACGGCGTGCTGATGGACGAAGGCACTCAGATGCATTACGGACTAGGCCTCGGATACGTCAAATTGCCATGCGGTGCAGAGTATTTCGGTCATTCTGGCGGAATCTATGGCTACAACACCGTATCCGGCGCGACACCGGACGGCCGCGCGGTCACCTTCGCCTTCAACAAGGGACTGGATTCGATGCCCGACCTGGTCGGCATGCTCGGCCACGCGTTGTGCCCGTAGGGCTTTCCTCGAGGGGTCTCCGCCGTCCGGGCGCTCAGCGTCCGGACGGCGGTGTCATGTTCGGTCCCCGGCTCAAATGAGGTTCTTGTGCTTGCGGATTCGGCGGCGGACGTCCGCCATCAGGCTGTGGGTTCCGGCGTGGCGGAGGAAGCGCGGGATGAATCGGTTGACGAAAGCGACGAAGACGAAGAGGTGCTCGAAGCGGCGTTGATCGGTGGACGTCCATTCGACCTGGAGTTGTTCGCGGAAGATTGGGGCCAGGAAGCCGATTGTCAGGAACTTCAACAGGTTTCGGAACGGCAGGCGCAAACCCCAGTGGATCATTCGCAGGTTCAGCAGGTCATTCAGGTAATCGCGCACGAACTCGTCGATGACGACCTGCTCGCAGGCCTTGTTCCAGTATTGATCGAATTCCGCGCGGGTGGCGGGCCACATCTGTTCGGTCACCTGGAGGGTGGTGCCCAGCGTCGAGGACGATACGTAGAACGCCTCGGCCTGCTCGTCGCTCATTCGGCCTTGCAGCAGTTGGTAAGTGTCCTCGAAGCCGATGTACAGGCAAGCGGCGACCCATAATTGGAGATCCCGGTCGAACGCGTTGTACTTCACCGGGGCGTCTGGCGCTGAATGTACCTGCCGGTGGGCGACATTCACCGCCTCTCGATAGGCGAGACGCTCCTGCTCGGTGCCGATAATCGCGACCGCCAGATACTGCGTCGTGGTGCGGGCCCGCTTCCATGGGTGCCGCATCAATGAGCCTGACTCGACCTTGCTCTCCGCGACGCCGTATCCGACGCCGGGCCGCGCCATCTGCATTGCGACGTTGGCCGCCGCACCCGCGAAGGACCAGAAGTCCAGCGCGTCGGTCAGCGCGAGCGGGCGCTTGGTGACCGGGCGGTGGGCGGTGCCGATGTGGATCCGCGTGCGGTCCTTCGACAGTGCGGCGGTGTGTTCCGAGGGGTGAGCGGCGGCGGTCATGGGGGAGTCCTCTCGTGTCCGGAATCGACTCCGCAAGGCGTAAATAGTATGTGAACTACTGATAACTTAAGTCCATCGGGACCTGTGCGTCAACGAGTCGGGCTGCGTGGGGATATTCCTGGCTGTCTGGCAGTGAATGTACGCGAAAGACTTCCGCAAAGTCCGGAATCGTGCGTAACATACGGGCCCATACCGGACCGCGAGGTGTCCGGCTGGATCCAACGGTGGGTCCCTATTCGGGTGCTGCCGTGGGCGGCCGGTCGTCTTCGACCGGCACGCGAAAGGACGCGCATGCTCAAGAGGCTGGATCGGATATTCAGCTACGAGATGAAGGTCTCGGAGTTCCTCGGAACGCTGATCATTCTCGGCATACCGTACGGGTTGATCGGTGTGGTCTGGACGCTCACCCACACCGGCCACCTCCGCGATATGCACGGCATCGACGTGGTCATCTCGTTCCTGGGGTCGATCGTGTGCTGGCCGGTGCTCACCTTCTCGAATGTGTGCATGACCTGATGATGATCTTGGTCTGGCTCATCGACATCGTGGTGATCGGCGTGCAGGTCCTCGGCGGCCGCAGGCGGGTCAATCCGGTGCTGCGGTTCGGCCTGTGGCTGGCCGTGCTGAGCACCGTCGTGGCGGGCATCGCCGTCGTCGGCTACCTCCTCGTGTTGCTGCAGCGGCAGTTGAGCGGCGCCGCGTGAACGAGCGTCAGCGACGCGGAGTCGTGCGTTGGAGAGGCAGTAACTCGTGACCAGCACCGAACGACCGCCGGATCGGACCGATCTGGAGAAAGCCGTCGACGACCTGCGGGGTCTGTGGCAGCGGCACCCGCAGCGCTCGCTGGAGACGCTGGGCAGGCAGGTGCGGCTCGGCCGCGACGCGGTAATCGAGATGCTGCGCGCGCTGCTCACGCGCCGGTTCCCGTTCCAGGAATTCATCAAGCAGTGCGCGTTCATGGCCAGTGTGTCGGCCGCGCCGACGGTGTTCGTCGCGATACCGGTGGCGGTGGTGGTCTCGATTCAGCTGGGCGCGTTGGTGAGTCAGGTCGGCGCGACCACCTTCATCGGCGCGGTCAGCGGGCTCGGCATCATTCGGCAGGGCGCACCGCTGGTCACCTCGCTGATGATCGCGGGGGCGGTCGGCTCGGCCATCTGCGCCGACCTCGGCTCCCGCACCATCAGGGAGGAGATCGACGCCATGAAGGTGATGGGCGTCGATCCGATCCGCAGGCTGGTCGCGCCCCGGCTGGCGGCCGCGGTGCTGGTGAGCATGCTGCTGTGCGGATTCGTGGTCTTCGTCGGCTTCGCCACCGGCTATCTGTTCAATGTCTACGCGCAGGGCGGCACCTCGGGCTCGTTCATCAGCACGTTCGCCTCCTTCGCCGTCGCGAACGATCTGATCGTCGCGCTGCTGAAGGCCGCCATCTTCGGCGCGTTGACCGCGATCATCGCCTGCGATATCGGCCTGCACACCAGGGGCGGGCCGGGCGGCGTCGCGAACTCGGTGAACGCGGCGGTGGTCAATTCCGCGCTGATGCTGTTCGCCACCAACATCATCATCACCCAGGTCTACAACACGCTGTTCCCGGCGAAGGTGCTCTGAGATGGGCTCGCGCTATACGCCACCGGCGTTGCAACCCTTCCGGATGGTCGGCGGCGCTGTCCGCGGCCCGGTGCGGGCCAATCAGCGGCTCGGTCATCAGGCCATCACCTTCGTCGCGGCGATCGCGGCAATACCGTTCGCGCTGAAGCACTATCGCAAGGAAGTACTTCGGCTCACCGCCGACGTCGGGTGGGGTAACGGGTCGCTGATCGTCGGTGGCGGCACCGTCGGCGTCGTCGTCATCCTGTGTGGCTTCGGCGGGATCACCGTAGGCATGGAGTCCTACACTGCGCTGAACCTGCTCACGATGAACCCGCTGACCGGCGCCATCTCCGGGTTCGCCACCACCCGCGAGATCGGGCCGATCCTGGCGACCCTGGCCTTCGCGATTCAGGCGGGCTGCCGATTCACCGCGCAGCTCGGCGCGATGCGGATATCCGAGGAGATCGACGCGCTGGAATCCATTGCCATCCGCCCACTTCCGTACCTGATCAGCACCAGAATGATCGCGGCGACATTGACCATCGTCCCGCTGTACAGCGTGGGACTGGCGGTCGCGTATCTGATGACCAAGCTGTCGGTGCTGTTTCTCGGCGGCACCTCGGCGGGCACCTACGACCACTACTTCTTCCAGTTCCTCAACGGCACCGATGTCTTCTATTCGGTGCTCAAAGTGGTGGTGTTCGTGCTGATTTCGACGTTCCTGCAGTGCTACTACGGCTACGTCGCCACCGGCGGGCCCGAGGGGGTCGGGCAGGCGGCGGGACGCGCGATCAAGATGGTGATCGTTGTCATGGTGTTCGCGAATCTGTTTCTCACGCTGGCGATCTGGGGCATCGATCCCGGCATCCGGATCTCGGGATAGGCGGCGACATGATCATCGATCCCAGTGGCCGCGGACCGAGCCCGAGGCAGCTCTCGCTCGCGGGCATCGCGCTCACGACCGTCGTACTGCTGCTGTTGTTCCTGCTCGGTTTGCGCTACACCGGCCGTTTCGAGGACAACGTCGGCGTTGTCGCCCTGCTCACCAGCACCGGCGACGGGCTACCCGAACACGCCGACGTGAAGTTCCGCGGCATGACCGTCGGTTCGGTGGCCGGTGTGCAGGTGGTCGCCAAGGGCGAGCGGCAGCGCGCCGAGATCGATCTGAAACCGGCTGTGGCGTCGCTGATTCCGGCTGCTGTCACGGCGCGGGTGATACCGAGCAACATCTTCGGCGTGACGGCGATCGAGCTCGTCGACAACGGACAGACCACCGAGACCTTGCGCGCCGGAGCGGAGATTCCCGAGGACACCAGCGAGGGCACTGTCGCGCTGCAGACCACGCTCAGCGTGCTGCGGGATGTGCTCGACCATATCCAGCCGGAGAAGCTCGGCCGGGTACTCGCCACCCTCGCCGACGCGCTCGACCCGTCCGTGCGGGTACCAGGTTCCACCATCGAACGCCTGGACCTCTGGCTTACCCAGATGCATGCCATTCCGGGGATCGGCAACCTGCTCGGCGATCTCGGCCGTGCCACGACGGCATTGAGCGTGTCCGCGCCCGATCTGGTCGGGGTGCTGTCGGATTCGGTGACCACCGCCCGGACGCTCACCGAACGGCGCGACCAGCTCGTCGCGCTGCTGACCAACGCGAGCGGCGCGGTCGACTCGGTGAATTCGTTGTTCGCCCGCAACCCCGACGCGGGCAAGGAAGTGGTCTCCGGCCTCGGCGAACTGTTCGGCAGCCTGGCCGAGGATCCACGGGCGTTACAGCAGACGGCCGCCAATCTCAATGTCTCCCTGCAGAAGTTGCGCTCGGTCTTCGGCTTCGGGCCGAGTCGCCAGATGATCTGGAAGATGGACGTGTCCTTCACCCCGTTCCAGCAGTACACGGCCGCCGACTGCCCGCGCTACGGCAGCATGGCCGGGCCGCGCTGCGGCGGCGCCTCGGTGCCGGAAGTCGCTCCGCCACAGGAGTATCCGGCACAGTTGACACCGAAGTGGTTGGACGCGGCCGGCCCAGCGCCGACGGTGCCGGCACTGCCCGCCATCCCCGGCATTCCGATGATTCCTGGACTCACCGCTCCGGCCGCCGCGAAAGACCCGGCGCCGAATAGCCAAGGACCCAGTGGTTTACGCGGCCCGGACGCGGTTGCGGCGATTGTCGGCGGTAAGCCGACCGCCGCGCAGTACCTGCTGCTCTCGCCGCTGCTGGCCGGTGGCTCGGTGACCCCGGCGGACCAGGGCGGTGCTCATGAAATCAGGTAAGGCGCTGATCGGCTTCAGCCTCTTCGCCGTGGTCGCTGTCGTGCTGACGTACACGATCTGGTCCACCCTGCAGCGTTCGGTGAGCGGTGACACCGATTCCTACTCCGCCACCTTCTCCGACGTCCTCGGCCTGCGGGTCGGCGACGACGTCCGGATGGCGGGCGTGCGGGTCGGCCGGGTGGACGGCATCGACTTCGACGGCGACTACCGTGCCCGCATCGAATTCCGCATCCAGCGCAGGCAGCGGCTCACCACCACCACGAAGGCACTGGTGCGTTACCAGAACCTGATCGGGCAGCGCTATATCGCGCTGGTGCCGGGCGCGGGCGGCGGGCAGGCGCTCGCGGCGGGTTCGGCGATACCGCTCGAGCGCACCGAGCCCTCGTTCGATGTGTCCGCGCTGCTGTCCGGATTCGAGCCGTTGTTCAGTGTGCTGCAACCGGATCAGATCAATTCGCTGTCGGAGACGCTGATCCAAGCCTTGCAGGGCAACAATGTCTCGCTCAGCGCGTTGATCACCCAGGCCGCCGAGCTCGCTGGCACCTTCGGCCAGCGCGACAAGATTCTCGGCGACGTGATCAGCAACCTGAGCAGTGTGATCGCCGGGCTCGCGCATCGCAGCGGCGAGCTGGAAACACTGATCACCCAGGCACGTTCGCTGGTCGAGTCGCTGTACGCGCAGGGTGAGTCGCTGAAGGGCTCGGTCGACCAGGTGGCCACCTCGACCGACTCGCTGGCCCGGCTGATCGGCCAGGTGAAGCCGAATATCGCACGGGCGCAGAACGATGGGACGAGCGGGGTGGCGCTGCTGCTGCTCAACGGCGCCTCGCTGGATCAGGCGGCGGTCGAGCTGCCGAGTCTGCTCAATGGCATCGCCAGATTCACCAGCTATGGCGCCTACGCCAATGCCTACATCTGCCGCCTCGATGTCTCGCTGTGGGGCGTGCTGCTGCCACCCGGGCTCTTCTCGCAGGTCGGCGGCAATTCGCAATCGGAGGTGTGCCGGTGATGACACGAGCGCGATCGCTGGTCGGACGCGTCCGATTGCCACGCAACAGGTTGCTGTGGCTCGGCCTGCTCGCCGCGGGGTCGGTGGTGTTGTTGCTGGTGGGTTCCAGCGTGCTGTCCGAGGCTCGCCTGGGGGACAAGACGATTCAAGCGGAGTTCGCTCAGGCGGCGGGACTGCGGGCGGGCGCGTCGGTGGATGTGTCGGGCATCGAAGTGGGTTCGGTGGGCGCGGTGCGGCTCGACGGCGCGAAAGTTGTGGTGGCCCTTCGGGTACGCCGGGATCTGCGGCTCGGCCCGGACGCGCACGCGGCCATCAAGATGACCACCATTCTGGGCAAGTTGCACGTCGAGCTGGTGCCCGGCAACGGAAAAGGGCTGCCGGACAACAGGATCGCGCTGGCGAATACGTCCGTGCCGTACAACCTCGGCAAGGTCATTCGTGATCCGGTGTACAAGTCGTCGTTCGAGCACATCGAGCGCATCGATCCGGTCAAGCTGCGCCAGTCGCTCGACCTGCTCAGCACGCAGATGGGTGATTCACCGCAGCTCACCGTGGCGGCGCTGAACAGCGTCGGCGCGCTCGCCAAGGTGATCAACGATCGCCGCGACGAGGTCGACGTGCTGTTGAAGAGCATGGATCAGGTTTCCCAGCTGGTGTCGGACAATCGCAACAGCGTGCTGCTACTGCTCACCCGCGGCGAGGCGATCGGGAACGCCGTCGCGCAGCGCCAGACCATGCTGAAGTCGTTGCTGGACAACGTCGCCGAGCTCTCCAGGTTGCTGCAGCAGATGGGCCTGGAGAACAACGATCAGCTCGGGCCGATGATCCAGAGCCTGAACACCATGTCCGAGGGCCTGGAGAAGAACCGGGACCACCTCGACTCGCTCTACGAGATCATGCCGGTCGCCCTGCGGCAGTTCAACAATGCGCTCGGCAACGGCCCCTACGGCGATGTGTGGGCGCCGTGGATCTTCCCGGACAACTGGTTGTGTTTCGCCGGCGCGGTACAGGGGTGCAACTGATGAAAATAGGTACTTTCCTGAAAACCGCCGTGTTGTGCTGGGTCGCCGCGGTGGCCTCCGGCTGCTCGCTGCTGCCGGACAGCCTGAGCGGACTGCCAGATCAGTATCTCGGCGAACATCTGCGGATCAGTGCCGATTTCGAGAACGTCGCCGGTCTGTACGCGGGCAACGACGTCGCGATCCTTGGCGTCCCGGTGGGCCGGGTCGACACGGTGACCGCCAAGGGCAGCTATGTCGAGGTGACCATGTCCATCGACAAGAGCGTCAAGGTGCCCGCCGACGCGATCGCGGCACTCGTTTCGCCGCAACTGATCACCAACCGGCACGTGGAGCTCGCGCCCGCTTACGAGGGCAACGGCCCGGTGCTCGCCGACGGCGCGCACATCCCGCTCGAACACACCCGCACCCCGGTCGAACTCGACCGTATCCTGGACAATTTCGATCAGCTCGGCCGGGCGTTGCAGGGCGACAACAAGACCGGGCCGATGGCGAGCCGGGTGCTCTTCCCGCTGCTGGACGGCAACGGAGACAAACTGCGCGCGACGCTCGACGCGATGTCCTCGGCGTTCGAGGTGAGCCTGGCCAATGGCGACCAGATCTCCAACACCATCGTGAAACTCAACGAGATCACTCAGATCATCGCCGAGAACGACCAGACGGTGCGCGATTTCAGCGGCAGGCTCACCGACATGGTTCAGCTGATGGGTGATCAGGCGCCCGGGTTGCAGGCCGTGCTGACCCAGCTCAACGACTTCGTCACCAACACCTCCACGGTGGTTGGCACCAATCGCGAGCAGTTGCTCGGCGCACTCACCCGATTCACCAACCTCACCGCGCAGATGCGGGCGAACGCGCGCTCGGTCACCGAAATCGCCGACGTCACACCGCTGTTCTTCCAGAATCTCGCCAACGCGACCAGCAAGGAACATCAGGCGCTGCGCCTGCACGGCCTGCTGGACAAGTCGGTCCTCGACGGCGAAGCACTGTCGGTGTTCTGCGAGCGGGTGCAGATGCGTCTGGATGGCTGCCGGACCGGCAAGATCCAGGATTTCGGCCCGGACTTCGGGCTCACCGCCGCGCTGCTCGGACTGACCAAATGAGGACGCGAAGCTCGGCCCGCCCGTCGCCCGATCACCGCACCGCACGGAATCGCGGCGCGATGCTGTTCACGATCGCTGTCGCGGTGGCGGTCGGCGCGAGTTCGGGTTGCGCGGTGACGGTGGACAATGTGCCACTGCCAAAGCCAGGTATCGGCGGCCCGAGCTACACCCTGCACGCGGTGTTCCGCGACGCCCTCAACCTGCCGGCGAACGCGCACGTCAAGATCGGCGGCACCGACGTCGGCATGGTCTCCGCGATCAGCACCACCGACTTCCTCGCCGACGTGGAGATGCGAATCCGCGAGGACATCCAGCTGCCCCGCGGCACCACCGCCGAGCTGCGCCAAGCCACCCCGCTCGGCGACATGTTCGTCGCGATGACCCTGCCCGCCAAGCAGGACAGCGCCGAGTTGCTGCGGTCCGGCGACACCATCGCCCCCGACCACACCGCCACCGGCGCCTCGGTGGAGCAGCTGATGATGTCGGTCTCGCTGCTGCTCAACGGCGGTGGCCTCAACCAGGCGGCGCGGATCACCTCCGAGATGAACTCCATGTTCGCCGGTCGCGCGCCGGAGCTGTCGCATCTGATCACCGAGATGACCGACGTGCTCGCCGCGCTCAACCGGCGCACCGCCGACGTCGACGGCGTGCTGTCCGGACTCAACACGCTGACCGGTGAATTGGCCAGGCGCAAAGCCGAATTGGGTGCCGCAGCGGACACCTTCCCGCCGCTCATCGGGCTGGTCGCCGAAAACAACAGGGCCATCGCCGATCTCATCGCCAAGGTCTCGGTGACCATGGCCGCGCTCGGCGACTTCACCGACACCACCGGCCCGGACTTCCTCAGCCTGTTCGACAGCATTCAGCGCCTCATGTCCGGATTCGCCCAGATGGGTGACGATCTCGCGGGGGCACTGGACGGGCTACACGCCATCTACCCGTCGATCTCGGCCAGCCTGGACGGCCCGGTGCTCGCGGTCGCGGCCACCGTGTCCTATCTCAGCGTGGGCGCGCTGACCGATCCGAAGGGCAGTAGGCCGCCCGAAATCGGTGATGTGCCAGCGTTTGTCGGCAGTCTCGCGCAGGTCATCGAGAAGGTCATCGGCCGGCTGCAGGGCGGTGGGCGATGAATCCTCCATTGTGGCAATGGCTGGTCCGGCGTCGGGTCGCGGTGGCCAATGTCGGCCTGATCCTGGTGCTCGTGCTCGGGGTGTCCTACCTCGGCGTCAACGTGCTGCGGATCAATCCGCTGCCGAGCACGTACACGGTGCGGGTGGAGCTGCGCAACTCCGGCGGGCTGGCGGCCAACAACGACGTCACCTTCCGAGGCACCCGGGTCGGCCGGGTCGACGACGTCCGGATATCCGGCGACGGCATCGCGGCGATCGCCGAAATCGACAAGACGGCAAAGATTCCGGTGGGCGGCACCGTCGCCGTCGGCCGGCTCTCCGCGGCGGGGGAGCAGTATCTCGACTTCCGGCCGGACGTGGACAGCGGGCCGTATCTCACCGACGGCGCGGTGGTCGAGCGCGCACGGACGACGACGCCGGTGACGGTGCAGTCGGTGCTCGGCAGCATGAGCGGCTTGATCGGCGGGATGAATCCGGCGCGACTCAATGTGATCGTCGACGAACTCGACAAGGCTCTCGCCGGTGGCCCGGATCGGTTGCGCAACATGATCTCCGGCATGAGCAGAGCAATGGCCGGGCTGACCGATCTGCTACCGCAGACCAGGCAGCTCATCGAGAACCTCCAGGTGATCGCCGACACCACCACGCACGCGCAACCCGACCTGACCACGCTGACCACCGGCTCCAGCGCGCTGTTCCAGCAGATGACCGCCGCGGATCAGGAGGTACGCAAGTTCCTCGACCTCGGACCGGGCCAGCTGGCCACCCTCGGCGGCATCGTGCGCGACACCGAGGACCCGATGACCAACCTGGTCACCAACTTCGTCGCGATCACCAGGGCCGTGAAGCTGCGGGCACCGGCCATCGCGGCGCTGTTCCCCGCGCTGCGCACGGGGTCGGAGGCGATCGGCGTTCCGGCGCACGACAACGCCTATCACACCCTCGTCGATCCCTGGCCACGACCGAGCTGTGACTACGACACGATCCCCGTGGTGCCGACCAATAAAACCGTCGACACCAGGGTGCGGCTCTACAACTACTGCGTCACCGACAATCCGGCGCTGCAGGTTCGTGGTTCGGCGAACGCGCCGCGACCGAACGTGCCGGACAACGGATCCGGCCCGCCGCCCGGCGTCACCGGTAATGAGCTGTCCCGACCGGCACCTGGTAGATAGGAGCACATCTGATGAACGACACCGAGGGCGAGATCGAAACGCCGACCGAGGATCCGACGCCTGTTGAATCGAGCGGCCTTGCGGCAGAGAAAGTTTCGGCCGAACCGGAACAGGACACACCGCCGCTCGCGGCCATGCGTTTCCGGCTGGTCCCTGGCCGAGCCGGACGGATCGCGCTCCGTGCGGCAGCGGCCGTATTGCTCTGCGCCGCAGTTGCTTCGACCGTCGTGTTCTACCTCCAGAACAAGGGCAACAAGGCGATCATCGACGCCAACGCGGACGCGCGCACCGCCGCCTGCAAGTACGCCCCGGTCCTGGCCGACTACGACGCCAAGAAACTGGACGACTACTTCGCCGCCGTCCTCGGCGGCGCGACCGGCGACTGGAAGAAGCAATTCGACAGCACCAGTAAGGAATTGCGCGACGTGCTCACCCAGGGCGAGGTGGTGTCGAAGGTCAACGACGTCCAGTGCGCGATCAAGTCCGGCGACGAGAACTCCGCCGAGGCCATCGTGGTGATCGGCCAGACCATCACCAGCATGGGCACCCAGGGCAAGCCCGCACCCGGCCAGCTGTCCATGGTGATGCGGCTGGAGAAGGTGGACGGCCGCTGGCTGGTGAACAAGGTGAACTCACCGCTGGCACCGCCGCCGCAGCCGTAGTCAGCCGCCGTCGGGGCCGAACAGCACGACCCGCATCAGGTGAATTACCCGCTGCCGCGAGCACACCGGGTCGTCGGAGCCGAAGCGCTGACCGAGATCCACGACCAGGGCCAAGGCCGCGTGCACCAGCAGCCTGGCGTCGGCGGCGGACAGCTCGGGCCGGACCCCGACGAGCAGCTTGGCCCACTCTTCGACGTTGAGCCGCTGAATGTTTCGCAGCACCGTCCGATCATCGGCGGGCACATTGCTGATCTCGGCGAAGTAGACGAAGGTCAGCTCGCGCTCGGCGAACGAGCCCGCCACATATAGCTCGATCAGCGTCGTCAGCGCCTGCTCCGGCCCGTCCGCCGCCGCGACCGCCGGGCCGATCGCGGCCGAAACCCGTTCCGCGACACGGCGGAACGCGGCCGCGAGGATATCGCCCTTGCCGCGGTAGAAGCGGTACACCGCCGACGAGGCGGGCAGCCCGGCCGCGGTGGCGATGTCCTCGACGCTCACATTCGGATAACCGCGTCGGTGGAACAGTTCGATCGCCCGCGCGAGCAGCAGCTCGTGCTTGAACGTCAGCGGAATTTCGGTGGCCGCAAGGGTTTCGGTGTGCGGGGCGGCAGCAGGCAGCACACAGTCGGCGGCCGACCGGCAGGCGGTACCGAGCAGGGTGGCCAAGGCGCGCACCGGAACCGACACGTGGTGATCGCCGATGCTGCTGAGCACGCTCAGCACCGCGGCCGACAGCACGGCTCGGTCGGCCCGGTCCAGCTCCGGTCGGGTCTCGGCGAGCAGCGACATCAGGACCGAATTCACCTTGGCCAGTTGACCGTCCAGGATCGCCGCGTCGGCGTCCTCGAGATAGCGGCGCTGCCAGCGCAGCAGCGCGGCACTACGGCGGTTGGTGATCGAGGAGGCGATGAGCGCGTCGATGACGTGGCCGAGCCGTGCCTGTGCGGACAGGCTGCGGACCGGGTCCGGCAGGTGCACCGCGGCCTCGCTGAGTGTGCCGAGTCGCAAAGCCTCCTCGCGGAACAGCGCGTACTTGCTCGGGTAGTGGCGGTACAGCGCGGCCGAGCTGATGTCGAGCCGGGACGCGATGTCCTCCATGCTCACGCCGTGATACCCGACCGATCCGAACGCCTCCGCCGAGGCCGCCGCGATCTGGGCCCGTCGATCACGCGGCCGCCGCCGAACCACGCGCGCGGCGGTGCCGTCGGACGCCTTGTCCGCGGCGCGGCCTTCCTGGGCACCCATGCCGCGATGGTAGCCGAACCGGACGCTCGGCAGCGGGGCCTTGGACCCCGGAAACCAAACTGAATCGAAGATCACAATGCGGGTACTATTCTGCCCGCTACCTTTAGCTATTCCGATTCATCTGTCTGGAATGTCGAGTAACATAAACGACCGGTCGGTACCTCGATCGCGCCGATCTGGGAGGTCTAGGCGGCCGCGGGACGACCGAAAAGAACCACCTGCATCAACAGCCGGACCCGGCACTGCGCCGCCATCGGCTGGTTGTCGAACGCGCGACCCAGATCCACCACCAACGCGAACGCGGCGTGGATGAGGAAGCGCGCCTCGGCGGGGGAAAGCTCCGGGCGCACCTCGCGCAGCAGCCGGGCCCACTCTTCGACACTGAGCCGCTGGATGTTTCGCAGCACCGTGCGTTCCTCCGCCGGAACATGTTGGAACTCGGTGTAATACACGTAGGTCAGCGCACGCTCGGCGAACGACCCCGCGACGTACTGGTCGATCAGCGTGGTCAGTGCGGCCTCCGGGCTCGCCGCGGTCGCGACCGCCGGACCGACCGCACCCGAAACCCGTTCCGCGGCACGGCGAAACGCGGCGGCGAGCAGGTCGCTCTTGCCGCGGTAGAACCGGTACACCGCCGAGGCGGCGGACAGTCCCGCCGCGGTGGCGATATCCTCCACGCTGACATTGGGATACCCGCGCTCATGGAACAGCTCGACCGCTTTACGCAGCAGCAGTTCGTGTTTGAAGGAGTCCGGGATCTCGACCACCTGGACCGGCTCGGCGGCCCGCTCCGCGGGCAGTTCCGTGCCGATGATCGGCTGGCACGCCGAACTCAACAGCCGGGCAAGAGATTTCGCCGGGAGGGTGGCGTGGTGGTCGGCGATGCTGGTGATCGTGCTCAGCAGTGCCATGCGCAATATTCGAGTGTCGTCCTCGGTCAGCTCCGGCCGCAGCTCGGCGAGCTGGCTGCCGAGCGCGCCGAGCACGGCGAACTGCTGATCGTTCAGCAGCGTCAGATCGTCGGGCTCCAGGTAGCGGCCCTCCCAGCGCACCAGGGTGATGGTCGGCCGGTTCTCGATGGTGACGGCGATGAGCGCGTCGAGCACGTGCCGCAGCCGCCGCTCGGGCGGCCACGCAGCCGCCTCTTCCGGCAGCTCGACCGACTCGGTCATCGCCCGGCCGACCCGCAGCAATTCCTCACGGAACAGCGCGTACTTGCTCGGATAGTGGCGGTACAGCGCCGCTGAACTGATGCCGAGGCCGGTGGCGATGTCCTCCATGCTGACGCCGTGATAGCCGAGCGCGCCGAACGCGGCGGCCGAGGCGGCGGCGATCTGCGCCCGCCGATTCTTCGGCCTGCGCCGGACCTCCCGGGGTGCCGAGTCGCCGGTGCTCGCCTTCCGCGCCGTACGGCGATTGTCGACACTCATGCGGACATCGTACTGATCAGGGCTGGTGAGACGGGCTACGGCTCGGTGCGGGGCGCCTGCCGGACCGGCTGGGTGTGCCAGGTCACCCGGAATCGGGGCGGCACCTGCCGGAAGCCCGCGGCCGTCGCCGCGACCCGTAGGCGCGGGTCGCCGCAGGTGAGGGCCACCACAGCCGATCGGCCACGGCGGCCTCGAACGCCGTTGCCCGATCAGTCGCGCGGCGTGATGACCAGTAGCGCCTTACCTTCGGGGATCGTGGTGATGTTCCTGGTCTTCGCGCGTTCCGGACTCGCGCCATCAGGGCGTGAAAGAGAATGTCGCACAATGATTTCCCGCAGCACCGCGGTGCCTTCCATCAGCGAGAAACCCGCGCCGATGCAGCGCCGTACCCCACCGCCGAAGGGCAGCCAGGTGTTCGGCGCCACCTCGCCGGACAGGAAGCGGTCCGGCCGGAAGACCGCGAGATCGGGATAGTTGTCGGGGCTGCGGTGCGCGAGCAGGATCGAGGTGTTCACCACCGTGCCCGCGGGCAGCCGCCTGCCGCCGATTGTCATGTCCCTGGTCAGTTTTCGATTGGTGCCGTTGATGATGACGCGCAGCCGCATGGCTTCCTTCATGACGGCTTCGAGGTACTTGTCGTCGCCGGTGCGCGCGGCGACCAGGGCCGCATCCTGGATGTCGGGGTGGGTCGCGATCTCGTACAGCGCCCAGGACAACGCCGACGCGGTCGTCTCATGGCCGGCGAGCAACAGCGTGATGAGCTGGTCGCGCAGTTCCGCGTCGGTGAGCGGCGGGTCGTGATCGTCGCCGGTGCCCGCGTGCAGCAGCCGGGACAGCACATCGGTGCGTTCGGCCAGATCCGGCGCGCTTCGACGCGCGGCGATCTCGGCGTAGAGCAGGGCGTCGACCGCGCGCATATTCTCGGCGAACCGCTTCCACGGCCCGACCCGGCGGAGCACGCCCGACTTGAACCCGAGGAACACCAGCGGGTTGAGGTGCACGATCCGGCGCAGTCGCGGCGCGAGCTCGGCGCGGGTCTGTTGGTCGGAGGCCCCGAACACCACCTGAATCATCACCTCGAGGGTGAGCGCGTTCATCCGGTCGAGCGTGATCAGCGTGGAACCCGGTGTCCAGCGGTCGATTTCGGCGACGGCGATACCGGCGACCAGATCGCGGTAGCCGCGCAGTGCCGAGCCGTTGAACGCGGGCATCAGTAGCCGTCTGGCGCGCGCGTGCTCGTCCTCATCGGTCAGCAGCAGGGAGTGCTGGCCCATCACGACGCCGAGGATCTGGTTGCCCTCGCCCGCGTGCAGGTCACGCGGGTTGCCCGCGAAGATCTCCTTGATGTGCTCCGGGCGGGAGAACACCACCGCATGCTCGGCGAGCGGCGGGATGCGCAGCGTGAAGACGTCGCCGTACCGGCGTGCGACGGCGGGCACGAAGCGCTGGCGATCGAGCTGGAACAGCAGGCTCTGCACGAAGGCGGGTAGCCGCGACCCCGGCGGATAGGCGGCGGTGGTCTCGTCACGCTCCCGGACGTCCTGTGCGGCCACGATGCCACCTTCGTTGAGTATGAGACGAACCTGTTTCATACCACGCTAAGAGATCTATGCCGTGGGGTCTATAACGCGGCAGGTAATCAACCGTACTTGACGCGGTGGTCCGATTTGGTGCCGCGACGCGCGTGCGTCAGCCGCGGCATCCTTACCACCGAGACGCACGCGCGTAGCGGCCCCTGACCTGCGGGCCGCTAACTTGCGGTGCCGGGTCGCTGCGCGGAGTACCAGTCGAGCAGGTCCGGGTTGTCGACCGCGCTGCGTTCGACGACGCGCGCCGCCTCGGCGCCCTGGAACAGCTTCTTGATCGGGACCTCGAGCTTTTTACCGGTGCGGGTGTGCGGGATGCCGGGGGCGACGAGGATTTCGTCGGGGACGTGGCGCGGGGAGACCTCGGTGCGAATGGTGCTGTTGATGCGGGTCTTCAGGTCCTCGGTGAGTTCGGCGCCGGGGGCGAGCACGACGAACAGCGGCATCCAGTACCCACCGTCCGGCTGTTCGGCACCGATGACCAGGGCCTCGGCGATCTCGGGGAGGCGTTCGACGGACTGGTAGATGTCGGCGCTGCCCATCCGGATGCCGTGCCGGTTGAGGGTGGAATCGGAGCGGCCGTGCACGACGACGGAGTTGCGGTCGGTGATGGTGATCCAGTCGCCGTGCCGCCACACGCCGGGGTACATATCGAAATAGGCGTCGTGATAACGCTTTCCGTCCTCGTCGTGCCAGAAACGCACCGGCATCGACGGCATCGGCTTGGTGATCACGAGCTCGCCGACCTCGTTACGGACCGGCGCTCCGGTGCCGTCGAACGATTCCAGTGCGGCGCCGAGGAAACGGGTCGACAGCTCTCCCGGCCAGGCGGGCACGGTGCGGGCGCCGCCCATGAAGGCCGACACCACGTCGGTGCCACCGCTGATGGAATTGACCTGGACGTGCTCACCGGTGTTCTCGCCCAACCAGAGTGCCGACGAGGTCGGCAGCGACGCGCCGGTGATGCCGACCGTGCGCAGCGCGGACAGGTCGTGCTCGGTGCGCGGCACGGCACCCGCCTTCATGCAGGCGAGCACGTAGCCGGGACTGGTGCCCAGCACGGTCGTCCGGGTCTCGGTGGCGATGCGCCACAACCCATCCGGTGCCGGATAGGTAGGGCTGCCGTCGTAACAGACGATGGTCGCGCCGACCAGCAGGCCGGAGACCTGGAAGTTCCACATCATCCAGCTCGGGCTGGTGTACCAGAAGAACGTGTCGGCGGGCCCGATATCGGATTGCAGCGCAACGGCTTTGAGGTGCTCCAGCAATACCCCGCCGTGGCCGTGCACGATGCCCTTCGGCAGTCCGGTAGTGCCGGACGAGAACACGATCCACAGCGGATGGTCGAAATCGACCGACTCCGTGGTGATCACGGCGGGCGCGGCCTCGTCGTAGGCGATCGCGTCGGTCCACGCGGTCGCATCCGCGACGTCGAGGCCGAGCTGGGAAACGGCGATCGTGGCGCGCAGCGTGCCGAGACCGGCCTGCAGCTTGGCGATGTCGGCGCGCTTGTCGTGCGCCTTGCCGCCGAATCGGTAGCCGTCCACGGTGATCAGCACGGTGGGTTCGAGCTGGCCTAGCCGGTCCAGTGCGGCCTTGGCCGAGTAGTCCTGGCCGCAGGCACTCCACACCGCGCCGATGCTGGCCGTTGCGAGTAGGGCGACGATCGTCTCGGGGATGTTGGGCAGGTAACCCGCGACCCGATCGCCCGCCTGTACCCCCAACGATCGCAGGGTGCGCGCCAATGCCGCTGTGTCGTCGATCAATTCGGCCCAGGACACCTCGCGCGGCGATGCGTCCTCGGTGATCCCGATGATCGCGGGCCGGTCGCTGCGGAACTGGCGGACGAGCTGATCGACATAGTTCAGCCGGGTGCCCGGGAACCATTGCGCACCCGGCATTTCGGCTTTGGCGAGCACCTCGCCGGCGACCTCGCCGAGCTCGAAGTAGTCCCATACCGCATGCCAGAAATCGGCGAGCTCATCGACGGACCACTGCCACAGCGTGTGGTAGTCGGCTGCGACGAGGCCGGTACGGGCCTCGACGAACTTCGCGAAGTCGGTGATCCTGGCGTCGGCGATATCCTGCTCGGTCGGCACCCACTGTGGTTGCACCGCGATCCTCCTGGCTGTTCGAACTGGTGGTCAGGCGCGCGCCGCGCGCCGCACAATCTGCTCGGCGTGCCGCAGGACGGGGGCGTCGACCATGCGGCCCTCGAAGGCGAACACACCACGATGCTTCGGAACTTCGTCGAGTACCCTTCGAGCCCAATAGATCTCGTCGTCCGACGGCGCGTACGCCGCGCGGATGATCGCTACCTGGCTGGGGTGGATGGCGACCTTCGCGTCGAATCCGACGGCGACCGCGTCCAGTGCCTCGGCACGAAGGCCGTCGAGATCACCGATATCGAGATACACCGAGTCGAGCGCGAACTTCCCGTACGCCTTGGCCGCGAGCAGCGCAGTGGACCGAACATGGCGGGCCACGTCGCGATAGCTGCCGTCGGCGTGCCTGCTCGACTTGCCGCCGAGCCCGGCGACGAGGTCCTCGGCGCCCCACATCACGCCGATCGCGTTGTCCGCCGTCATCGCGTCGCCGACGGTCAGTGCGCCGAGCGGGGATTCGATCAACGCGAGCACCTCGAACTCGGCCAGCGTGGTGATCTGTTCGGCCGACTCGCATTTCGGCAGCATGATGCGCCGGTACCTGGTGTCGGCCAAGGCAGCCAGATCGCGGGTGTGCTCGTCGGTGCCGACGGCATTGACCCGGACGAACGTGGAATCGGGGTCGAGGGGCGTCTCGACGAGCGCCTTGCGCGCCGCCGCCTTGTCCCCGGCGGCGACACCGTCCTCGAGATCGAGGATCACCACATCCGCTGCGGCCGCGGCCTTTTCGTAGCGCTCCGGTCGATCCGCCGGACAGAACAGCCACCCGGGTCCCGGCATCTCCCAGGTCATGGCTTTCCGGATTCGGGACGCAGGCGGATCATCGCGTTGCGCACGGCGACCGCGACGACGGTGCCGTGCTGGTTGCGCGCGGTATGGCGGAAGGTCACGATGCCCTCGCCCGGCCTGCTCTTCGACACCCGCTTGTCCAGCACGACGGTCTCGGCGTAGACGGTGTCGCCGTGGAACAGCGGCGCCGGGAACTTCACCTCGGAGAAGCCGAGATTGGCGACGGTGGTGCCCTGGGTCAGGTGCGCGACCGCGAGGCCGACCATGGTGCCGAGAGTGAACAGCGAGTTGACCAGGCGCTGATGGAACGGCTCCTGAGCCTCGCTGTAGGCCGCATCGATGTGCAGCCCTTGCGGATTCATGGTCAGCGTGCTGAACAGCACGTTGTCGGTCTCGGTCATGGTGCGTCCGGGCCGGTGCTCGTACAGCACCTCGGTTTCGAGTTCCTCGAACCACATCCCGGTCTGCACGACCCGGCGCAAGTTATCGGTATCCGTCACAGTCCGAGTTCCCGTCCGATCAGCATCAACTGCACCTCCGTTGTGCCCTCGCCGATTTCGAGGATCTTGCTGTCCCGGTAGTGCCTGGCCACCGGGTATTCGTTCATGAATCCGTAGCCGCCGAAGATCTGCGTGGCGTCGCGGGAATTGTCCATCGCCGCCTCGCTGGCCACCAGTTTGGCGATGGACGCCTGCTTCTTGAACGGCTTGCCCGCCAGCATCAGGGCCGCGGCGTCATAGTAGGCGGTGCGGGCCGTGTGTGCCCGTGCCTCCATCCGGCCGATCTTGAAGGCGATGGCCTGATTGCGGCCGATGACCTGGCCGAATGCCTCGCGCTCCGTGGCGTAGCGCACGCTCTCGTCGACGCAGCCCTGTGCGGCGCCGACCGCGAGCGCCGCGATGGCGATGCGGCCCTCGTCCAGGATGCGCAGGAAGTTCGCGTAGCCGCGGCCGCGCTCGCCGAGCAGGTTCTCTTCGGGCACCCGGACGTCGGTGAAGCTGAGCGGGTGCGTGTCCGAGGCGTTCCAGCCGACCTTGTTGTAGGCGGGTTCGGCGACGAAGCCAGGGGTGTCGGTGGGCACCAGGATGGTGGAGATCTCCTTCTTGCCGCCGCTCTGGCCGGTCACCGCGGTCACCGTCACCAGCGTGGTGATATCGGTGCCGGAGTTGGTGATGAACTGCTTGCTGCCGTTGATCACCCAATCACCGCTGTCGGCGATCGCGGTGGTCTTGGTGCCGCCCGCGTCGCTGCCCGCGCCGGGTTCGGTGAGCCCGAACGCCGCGAGCGAACGCCCACTGGTCAACTGCGGCAACCATTCTTGCTTCTGTTTGTCGTTGCCGTAGCGGTAGATGGGCATGGCGCCAAGGGAGACACCGGCTTCCAGGGTGATGGCCACGCTCTGGTCGATCTTGCCGAGTTCCTCCAGGGCCAGGCAGAGCGCGAAGTAGTCGCCGCCCATGCCGCCGTACTCCTCGGGGAACGGCAGGCCGAACAGGCCCATGTCGGCCATGCCGGAGACCACCTCGTACGGGAAGGTGTGCTTCGCGTCGTGCTCGGCGGCCACCGGTGCGACCACCGTCCGCGCGAAATCGCGCACGGTCATGGCGAGGTCGCGGTACTCCTGCGGCAATGCGCCGGTGGACAGGAAGTCGGTCATGCTGGGGTTCCTTCTCGCTCGGCGGTCTCGGGGGTTTCGGCGACGGGCGTCGCGATGATGCGGGCCAGCACTTGGTCGAGGCGGACCTGGGTGCCGGGTGTGACCAGGATTTCGACGGTTCCGGCGATGGGCGCGGTGAGGGAGTGCTCCATCTTCATCGCCTCGACGATGACCACGGGGGTGCCCGCGGCGACGGTGGCGCCGGTGTCGGCCTGCACGGCGATCACCGAACCCGGCATGGGGCTTTTGATTTCGGCGTCGCCGACGTGTTCGGTCCCGCCGCGGACGCTCGCCTCGGGGATCTCGCGCAGCAGCGCACTGCCGGAGGGGCCGGACAGCCACAGTTGCCCGTCGTATTCGGCGATCCGATATTCGTGACGGATGCCGTCCAGCGTCAGCGTCAGCACGCTGTTATCGAAAGCGGCTGTAATAGAGGTCGATTCGCCCCCATCGATGCGAGCCGTCGCATCGGTGGGAGTGCCGGTGAGGTAGACGTGTTCGGTCCGATCACCGCCGGTCAGCCGGATCTTGGTCGGCGCTGCGTCGCCGATGCGCCAGCCGGACGGAATGTGCCAGGGATCCTGCTGCGTCGTCGGCCACCGTCGCAGCCAGCGATAAGTGGCAGCGGCCAGGAACGCCGCGTCGTCGACCGGAGCCGGGTGAAAGTCGGCGACCCGGCGGTCAAGCAGCCCGGTATCCAGGTGTCCTGCCGCGACATTCGGGTCGGCGAGCAGGAAGCGCAGGAACTCGATATTGCTGGTTACCCCGAGCAGCACCGTATCGTCAAGTGCCCGATCGAGTTTCGCGATCGCGGCGGTCCGATCGGCGCCGTGCGCGATGACCTTCGACAGCATCGGGTCGTAGTCACTGCCGACCACGGTGCCCACGCGCAAGCCCGAATCGACCCGGACGCCAACGCCTTCGGGCTCGGACAGATCGAGCACCGTGCCACCGGTGGGCAGGAACCCACGGCCGGGATCCTCGGCGTACACCCTGGCCTCGATGGCGTGCCCGATCATCCGGATCTCGTCCTGCTCCACCGCGAGCTTCTGCCCGGCCGCCACCCGGATCTGGGATTCCACCAGGTCGATGCCGGTGACCAGCTCGGTAACCGGATGTTCCACCTGCAGCCGGGTATTCATCTCCATGAAGAAGAACTCGTCGGGCCGATCGGCGGAGACGATGAATTCGACCGTGCCCGCGCCGACGTAATCGACGCTGCGCGCGGTGTTGCAGGCGGCCGCGCCGATCCTGGCCCGCGTCGCGGCGTCGAGCAGCGGCGACGGCGCCTCCTCGATGACCTTCTGGTGCCTGCGTTGCAGACTGCATTCGCGTTCGCCGAGGTGTAGCACATTGCCGAACTGGTCGGCGAGGACCTGCACCTCGATGTGCCGTGGGCGGGTGACGAAGCGTTCCAGGAACAGCGTGTCGTCGCCGAACGCGGCGGCGGCCTCGCGGCGCGCGCTGCGCAGCGCGTCGGGCAGCTGCGCGGGATCCTCGACCAGCCGCATGCCCTTGCCGCCACCGCCCGCCGAGGGCTTGACCAGCACCGGGTAACCGACCTCGCGTGCCGCGTCGATCAGATCCGCGTCGGTCAGACCCGGCCTGGCGATGCCGGGCACGACCGGGACATTGAAGGCGGACACGGTGTTCTTCGCCGCGATCTTGTCGCCCATCACCTCGATCGCGCGGACGGGCGGGCCGAGGAAGACAATGCCCGCGTCGGCGAGCGCCGCGGCGAAAGCGGCGTTCTCGGAGAGGAATCCGTACCCGGGATGCACGGCCTGTGCGCCCGTACGCACGGCGGCGGCCACGACTTTGTCGATGGCGAGGTAACTTTCGCGTGCGGGGGCCGGGCCGAGCCGCACCGCGGTGTCGGCCTCGTGCACATGCCTGGCGTCGGCGTCGGCGTCGCTGTAGACCGCGACCGAGCGAATCCCCATGGCGCGCAAGGTACGGATGACACGCACCGCGATCTCGCCGCGGTTGGCGACGAGAATGGTGTCGAACCCGACAGGATGAGATTTATTCAACATCGCACTCACATCCGGAAGACGCCGTAGGAAACGGGTTCGAGCGGCGCTTGCGCGCACACCGAAAGGGCAAGTCCGAGGACGGTTCTGGTGTCCGCGGGATCGATCACGCCGTCGTCCCAGAGGCGGGCCGTCGAGTAGTAGGGGTTGCCCTGGCTCTCATACTGGTCGCGGATCGGTGCCTTGAACGCTTCCTCGTCCGCCGCCGACCACGGTTGTCCCGAGCTGTCGAGCTGATCGCCGCGCACCGTCGACAGCACGGAGGCGGCCTGCTCGCCGCCCATCACCGAGATCCTGGCGTTGGGCCACATCCACAGGAAGCGGGGCGAGTAGGCCCGCCCGCACATCGAATAGTTGCCCGCGCCATACGAACCGCCGATCACCACGGTCAGCTTCGGCACCCGCGCGCAGGCCACGGCGGTGACCATCTTGGCGCCGTGCTTGGCGATGCCGCCCGCCTCGTAGTCGCGGCCGACCATGAACCCGGTGATGTTCTGCAGGAACAGCAGCGGGATCTTGCGCTTGTCGCACAGCTCGATGAAATGCGCGCCCTTCATGGCGGATTCGCTGAACAGCACGCCATTGTTGGCGACGATGCCGACCGGGTGGCCGTGGATGTGCGCGAAACCGGTGACCAAGGTCTTGCCGTACTCGGCTTTGAACTCGTGAAAGGCGCTGTCCCCGTTCGTAGCACCGTCGACGAGGCGACGGATGACTTCCCGGACGTCGTACGGGGTGCGCAGGTCGACCGGCACCACGTCGTACAGCTCCGACTCCGGTGCGGCGGGCGCCACCGTCGGCAGCACCGCCCACGGACTCGCCGGACGCGGGCCAAGCGTCGCGACGATCCGGCGCACGATGCGCAGCGCGTCCTGATCGTCCTCGGCCAGATGGTCGGTGACACCCGAAGTGCGCGAATGCAGTTCGCCACCGCCGAGCTCTTCCGCGGTGACCACCTCGCCGGTCGCGGCCTTCACCAGCGGCGGGCCGCCGAGGAAAATGGTGCCCTGATTGCGCACAATCACGGCCTCGTCGCTCATCGCGGGCACATACGCGCCGCCCGCGGTGCAGGAGCCGAGGACCGCGGCGATCTGCGGAATTCCCTTGGCGCTCATCGTCGCCTGGTTGTAGAAGATGCGCCCGAAATGCTCCCGGTCGGGGAAAACCTCGTCCTGCTCGGGCAAGTACGCGCCGCCGGAATCGACGAGGTACAGACACGGCAGCTGATTCTGCAGCGCGATCTCCTGGGCGCGCAGATGCTTCTTCACCGTCATCGGGTAGTAGGTGCCACCCTTGACGGTGGCGTCGTTGGCCACGATCACGCACTCGCGGCCGGACACCCGCCCGATCCCGGTGATGATGCCCGCACCGGGAGATTCGTCGCCGTACATGCCGGTCGCGGCGAGGGGGGAGAGTTCGAGGAATGGGCTGCCGGGGTCGAGCAGTTGGTCCACCCGCTGGCGGGGCAGCAGCTTGCCGCGCGCCACGTGGCGATCCCGTGCCTTCACGGGTCCGCCGAGCGCGGCGGCGGCAAGCCGGGCGCCCAGGTCGTCTACCAGTGCCTTGTGGGCGACCCGGTTGTCGACGGCCTCTTCGGTAACGGTCATGGCGTCATCCTGTTGGTCAGCGTCGCGTAGCGACTCGATGAGATGGCGGTCGGGCGACGGGTGGACGAGCGACTCGATGAAGGGGTGGTGGTCGGGTGACGGGTGTCCAGTTAGTCGCCGATAACTGGAATCCAGGTTAATCTTGGTTAACCGAGATGTCCACATCAGGCGAAAGGAGCGCGTGTGACCAGCACTGACCCTGTCACGCTCACCCGCCGTGAACAGCTAAAGGCGGAGCGACGGAAGCAGCTCCTCGATGCAGGTGCCCGGCTCATCGCCGACCGCGGGTTCCTCGGGATGCGCCTGGACGACCTCGGCGCGGCCGTTGGTATCAGCGGGCCCGCGGTCTATCGCCATTTCCCGAACAAGGAAGCGTTGCTGGTAGAACTGCTCGTCGGCGTCAGCCAGCGGCTGCTCGACGGCGGCAAGGCGGTGGTCGCGCGCACGGATGGCGCGGCCGAGGCCCTGGACGGGCTCGTCGACTTCCATCTCGACTTCGCGCTCGGCGATCCGGACCTGATCCGCATCCAGGATCGCGATCTGGAGAACGTGCCCGCCGCCGCCCGGCGCGAGCTGCGCCGCACCCAGCGCCAGTACGTGGAAATCTGGGTCACGGTGCTGCGCGAGCTGCATCCCGGGCTACCCGAGGAGACGGCGCGGGTGCAGGCCCACGCCGCCTTCGGGCTGATCAACTCCACCCCGCACAGCGCGACCACGGCGACCGCCGCGCGCGCCAGACCCATCCTGCGCCGAATGGCCTTGTCCGCCTTGGGGTGAGCGCTCCCTCATCGAGCGCTCCACCCACCGTCCATGGTGTAGCAGGCGCCGGTCACCATGCCCGCGTCCGCCGAGGCGAGCCAACTCACCAAGGAGGCAACCTCTTCGGGCTCGACCAGGCGCTTGATCGCGCTCTCGGTGAGCAGGATCTTCTCCAGCACCTCCTGCTCGGGGATGTCATGTGCCTTGGCCTGGTCGGCGATCTGCTTGTCCACCAACGGGGTTCGGACGTAGCCGGGGCTGACGCAGTTACTGGTGACGCCGTGCCGGCCGCCCTCCAGTGCAGTGACTTTGGAGAGACCCTCCAAGCCGTGCTTGGCCGTCACATAGGCGGACTTGTACTCCGATGCCCGAATCCCGTGTACCGATGAGATATTGACGATCCGGCCGAATCCCCGGCGGTACATGTGCGGCAGGGCCGCGCGGACGAGCAGGAACGGCGCCTCGACCATCAGGGTGAGCATGTCGCGGAACTGCCGCGGGGCGAAGTCCTCGATCGGGCTGATGCTCTGCACCCCTGCGTTGTTCACCAGGATGTCCACGTCCAGCTCTAGCGTTTCCAGCGCCTCGATCTCGAGCAGGTCCACCGCCCAGGACTTTCCGTCGAGTTCGCGGGCCAGTGACTTGGCGCCCACCTCGTCGATGTCGGCGATGGTGACCAGCGCGCCGCGGGCGGCGAGCGCCCGCGCGCAGGCGGCGCCGATACCGCTGGCGCCGCCGGTGATCAGGGCGGAACGGCCGGTCAGATCGCTCATTTGGCGGCCACCGCCGTGGGCTTGCCTGCTAGGTATTCCGCATCGGCGAGGTCGACGGTTGCCAAATCCAGACCTTTCGTTTCCCGGGCGAAGAAGACGGCGACGACGGTGATGGCGGCGGCGATGGCCAGGTAGATGGCAATCGGTACCGCGGACTTGTAGGTGTTGAGCAGCCGGACCGCGATGATCGGCGCAAGCGATCCGGCGACGATCGAGGTGACCTGATAGCCAAGGGACACACCGGAATACCGCATGCGGGTCGGAAACATCTCGGCCATGATCGCGGGCTGGCCCGCGTACATGAAGGCATGGAAGATCAGGCCGAGGATGATGGCGAACAGGATGATCGCGTTGTGCCCGCTGTCCATCATCGGGAAGGCGAAGAAACCCCAGGTACCCGCGGTGAGCGCGCCGATCAGGTAAATCGGTCGCCGGCCGAAGCGGTCGGAGAGCCGACCGACCAGCGGGACCGTCACGAAATGCACCGCGTGCGCGGCGAGCAGCCACCAGAGGATGACCTTGGTGTCGACGTGCACCTGCACCTTGAGGTAGGTGATGGTGAAGGTGACGACCAGGTAGTACAGGATGTTCTCGCCGAAACGCAGACCCATGGCGGTGAGCACACCGCGCGGGTAGCGCTTGAGCACCTCGACGACGCTCAGCGAGGTCGCCTTGATCTGCTCCAATTCCTGTTGCGCGGCAACGAAAATGGGCGCATCGGTGACCTTGGTGCGGATGTAGTAGCCGATCAGCACGACCACCGCCGACAGCCAGAAGGCAACGCGCCAGCCCCAACTGAGGAAGGCCGCGTCCGACAGCCAGGTGGTCAGTGCCAGCAGCACGACCGTCGCAAGCAGGTTCCCCATCGGCACCCCGGCCTGCGGCCAGCTCGCCCAGAAGCCGCGACTGCGGCTCGGACTGTGTTCGGCCACAAGAAGAACCGCGCCGCCCCACTCGCCGCCGACCGCGAAACCCTGGATGAAGCGCAGCACAACCAGCAGTGCGGGCGCCAAGTAGCCGACCTGACCGAAGGTCGGCAGGCAGCCCATCAGGAACGTCGAAGCGCCGACCAGGATCAGGCTGAACTGCAGCAGCTTCTTGCGTCCGTACTTGTCGCCGAAGTGCCCGAACACGATGCCGCCAAGGGGGCGCGCGGCGAAGCCGACGGCGTAGGTGATGAAGGCGGCGAGAATCGCGTCCAGATCGCTGGTGCCCTTGGCGAAGAACACCTTGCTGAACACCAGCGTCGCGGCCGTGCCGTAGAGGAAGAATTCGTACCATTCGACGACCGTGCCCGCCATCGACGCGGCGACCACCCGTCTCAAGCCGGTCGGTACCCCGCCGGGGTCGCTTGACCACAATGCACTGCGCACGCTCATCGAACTCTCCTTCGTGCCAGGGGTCACATCAGGGTGTAGATGTGATGGCCCCCACAAATCTCGGCTGCAACGAAGTATTAGTGCAGATGGGTTTGTCCGCAATGGCTAGATGTGCAGTAGGTATCTGCGAGGATGCAGATATGAACGTCGGTTCCGCGGGGTCTGCCCGTCGGCCGAGCGCGGACGACCTGCTGGTGCTGCTCGCAGTCGGCCGATCGGGGCGTTTCGTGTCGGCGGCCGAGGAGCTCGGCATCAACCACACCACCATCTCCCGCCGCATCGCCGCGCTGGAACACACCCTCGGCGGCCGGGTCCTCACGCGCGCCGCGGGCGGCTGGGAGCTCACCGAACTCGGCAAGGAAGCGCTGGCGGCCGCCGAGGCGATCGAGTCGGCCGTCAAGTCGCTCGCCGCCGACGCCGACGGCAGCCGAGTCCTCGAAGGGGTAGTACGGATTTCGGCAACCGACGGTTTCAGCGCCTACCTCGCCGCGCCCGCCGCCGCCGAGGTGCAACGCCAACACCCCAAGATCACCGTCGAAATCGTCGCCACCACAAGACGAGCGAGCACCCAGCGCTCGGGCTTGGACCTCGAGGTGGTCGTCGGCGAACCACAAGTCCACCGCGCCACCGCAATCCGCCTCTCCGACTACTGTCTCGGTCTCTACGGCAGCCGGGACTATCTGCGCGACCATGGAACCCCCGCGACCATCAATGACCTGGCCCAGCACTCGTTGGTCTACTTCATCGACTCCATGCTCCAAGTAGACGACCTGGACTTGGCCTCTAGCTTCGTCCCCGCCATGCGCGAATCCGTAACCTCCACAAACGTTTTCGTCCACGTAGAAGCCACCCGAGCCGCCGCAGGCATCGGCCTACTCCCATGTTTCATGGCCGACCGCCACCCCGACCTCACCCGCATCCTCCCCGGCCAGGTCTCCGTCAAACTCACCTACTGGCTCGTAGCCCGAGCCGAAACCCTCCGCCGCCCCGAAGTATCCGCCTTCGTAGACGCCCTCCGCGCAAAGGTCCACCACGAACGCTCGGCGCTTTTAGGCGGTTAGCAACTTGGCTGATTCAAATCAACGAAGACGTCGTGCAGCGTTTCGGCGGTAACGGCGTTGCCTATCCACGCACAGAGCAGGTCGGGATCCCAACAGTCGGCAATCCGAACCGACTCAGCTGCTGGCAAAGTGAACCCTGAATCGATGAGGGCCCGCAGCAACCTATGGCGCAGGCTCTCGACCATGCCTTCGAAGTAGGCCTTCGAAGTAGGCCTTCCTGATGAAGTCGGTTCTATACGGACATTCTGTGGTGAGAGACAGTTGATGGCCAAGGTCCTGCCGGGTCGTGATCATGCGTTTCGGTCGTCGAACACCTCATAGAGCGAGTCGGCACCGGCGGCGCGGCGGAGCCACTTGTCGAACTGCTCGAGATCGGTGCACTCGTCGATCCGAGTTCTGATCGCCTCGGGGACAGGCAGCCCTCGCGCTTCGAGCACCGTCAGTAGCGCTTTCGCTTCTCCTCCAGCCTCTCCTGCGGTGTAGTAGTTCCGGGCGAAGTCGCTGATGTACTTGGATGCTCCGATGCGCATTTTGAGGCCTTCCAGGAAGTGCTGGCCAGCTTTGGGCAGAACAGCCATTACCAGGTCAATGTACATTTCGTAGTCCGCGACGTCGACTATGGCCGCGGCCAGACCGGTCAGGATCGCGTCTCGTTCCGGATCGTTGCGGTGGGCGATCGCCGATAACACGGCCAGTTCGACGTTTGCCGACGCGACAGCTGGATCTGTTATTACGGGGACGTGTTCGGGGCTGAGCACGATGGGGGCGAGTCTGCACCCGGGGGCGATGTCGATCGGGCTACGGCATCGAGCGGCGGTGCGTTCGTTAGGGCAGATGACGAGAAGGACAGTGGGGCAGTGCAGCCGTGCTCGAAGAGTGGTCACGTATACCGGCCAACTCCAAGTCTTGCGGTTGTCCGGTTTCAGTTGGACTTCGATAATCACCGCCAGCGCTGGTTTCGTTCCCGTTGCTAACACCACCACGGCGTCGGCGCGGTATTCCGTCGGATCGATATCGGGGAAGTCGCCTGATTCCAAACGTGCGTGGTCGAATTCGGGCAGCGGGGTGTCCAGCACGGTCAATAGGTCGGCTGCGAGTTGCGGGCGTTGCCTGAACAGATCGATGATTCTTTCATGCAGTTTGCCGGGCATGCAGGGAAGCTATCAGTGGCCAATGACAGAAAACAAGCTCGTATTTTCGGTGCCTTTGGAACGAATCATGTTGGAACGTTCCACTTTTCGGCAATTGATGCGCGAGTGCTACGGGGTTGCGGGGGCGGTTTGGGTGAGGTGGCCATCGGTCATGGTGTAGACGGCGTCCATGCGGTGGAGGTGGGTGCTGTCGTGGGTTACCAGGAGGGTGGCGGCGCCGTGGTTCTGGACGATGGTGAGGATGAGATCGATTATGGCGGAGCCTCGTTCGGTGTCGAGAGCGCTGGTGGGTTCGTCGATTACGAGTAGGGCGGGGTTGTTCATGAGGGCTCGGGCGATGTTGATGCGTTGGCGTTGGCCGCCGGAGAGTTGGGCGGGGCGTTTGGACTTTTGGTCGGCTAGGCCGACGGCGTCGAGGAGTTCCATTGCCCTGGTGCGGGTTTCGCGGCGTTGATGGGCGGAGGTGCGCAGATGTTGGCCGAGGTGGGACATCACCTCGAGTTGTTCTAGGGCGGTGAGGGCGGGTATCAAGTTCGGCTGTTGGAAAACGATGCCGATGGCGGAGCGGCGCAGCTCGGCGGCTTCGCGGCGGCCTACGGTGGCGAGATCGGTGGTCCCGGTGGGGGTTTCGAGAGTTATCTGGCCGGAGTCGGGGCGGATGAGGGTGGCGGCCACGGCCAGGAGGCTGGATTTGCCTGAGCCGGAGGGGCCGGTGATGGCGGCGATGGTGCCACCGGTGACGTGGAGGCTTACTTGGTCGAGGGCGGTGAGTCGGCCAGCGCCGTCGGGGTAGGTGAGGGTCACGTTCTCGACGGTGAGGGCTGTGCCGGTGCGGATCGCGGTGGTCATGCTCGAAAACTCCAGTGGCTCAATGCTGATGGGTCAGCGTCCCGCGCCGAGTGCGGTCAGCGGGTCGGTGGTGAACAGGAAGCGGAGGGCGAAGGCGGCGCCGAGTAGGCCGAGCACGATCAGGACTAGTGCGGGCAGCAGTGTGGTGGCGGGGCTCAGGACGAATGGGAGGGCGTCGCCCATGAAAGCGGCTGCGGCGACGGTGATTCCGAGCCCGACCGCGACGCCGGCGGTCAGCACGATGGCGGCCTGGGCGAGGGCGTCGCGGACCAGGGAGCCGGAGGTGGCGCCCAGTGCTTTGAGGGTGGCGATGTCGGGCATGCGCTGGACGGTCCAGACGGTGAAGAAAGCGCCGATCACCAGCGCCGAGATGGCGAACAGCAGCACGGTCATCAGGGTCAGTGAGCCGTTCTCGGCCTGGTACGCGCTGAGTGCCGACAGTGCGCCGGATGGGTCGGTTGTCTGGGTGTGCGCGGTAATGTTCACCGCGGCCTGATCGGCGACGCCGGAGACCGCGAGCACGGTGGCGGCGCCGGCGCGAGGGCTTATCGCCTGCCAGTCGGCGAGGGTGGTCCAGACCACCGGTGTGTGGCTGTACCAGTCGTCGCCGCGTACGGCGGCCACGGTGAAGGCGCGCCCACTGATGGTGACGGAGTCGCCTGCGGCCGCGCCGAGATCCTTGGCCGCGCCGGTGCTGAGCACCACGCTGCCGTTCTCGGTTGCGGAGCGGTTGCCAAAGGCCGTTCCGGTGGTGCCGAAGAAGGCGACCTGCACCGAGGCCCGGCCGCCGGGGTCGACCTTGCCGTGGCTGATGCCGATCGGGTCGGCGGTGCCGCCCTTGCCCGCCGCGGCCTGCCACGCCGCGACCTGTTCGGTGGTCAGGGTCGAGGCGTCGAAGGACGGGGCGGCGCCGGTGTCGGCGAAGACGATGGTGTCGCCGGGGAACGATTCGACGGCCGAGATGTTCTGGTGCGCGAGTCCGGCGGTGAGCCCGCTCAGGAAACTCACCAGCAGCGCCACCAGGGTGACGACCAGGGTGATGAGTAGGAAGCGGCCGCGGGCGGCGCGCAGATCTCGGAGTGCGACGAACATGCCTTCACTGTTCCGCGCGGGGCGCCCGCGGCCATCGCACGCGGGAAGGAAAGGCGCACCATCGAACGGTGGGTGGCGGTTTACACCTTTCGATGGATGCCGCCCGGGTAGCCGCACATAAGCTGGCAGGGTGCATTCGTCCCCGCTCACGCCTGTCTTCACCGCGCTGCGGCTCGGCCTGCATGTGCTGGTGACGGCGTTGGCGGTGGTGATCGCCGTGCGTGCGCTGCTGCCCGGAGCACCGCATCCGATCCCGGTGGTGGTGTTGACGGCGGGCTTCCTGGCGACCTACTTCGCAGGTCCCGTCCTGAGCGGGCGGCGCGGCGGTATCGCGATCTGGTTGACCGCGCTGACGGTGTGGTGGCTCTGCCTCGTGCTGCTCGCCCCTGACGCCGGATACCTGGCCTTCGGCCTCTTCTTCCTCTATCTACATCTGCTGCCGCGGCCATGGAGCCTGCTCGCGGTGGCGGCGGCAACGGCGATCGCGGTCCTGGGTTTCGGTGCGCACCGGGGATGGTCGGTGGCAGGCGCGATCGGCCCGATCTTCGGCGCGGCGGTGGCCGTCGGCATCGGCCTCGGTTATCAAGCGCTGTTCCGCGAGTCCGCCGAACGACAGCGGCTGATCGACGAATTGATCAGTACCCGAGCGATACTCGCGGATAAGGAGCGCACGGCGGGCAAGCTGTCCGAACGCGAGCGTTTGGCGCAGGAGATCCACGACACCGTTGCCCAGGGCTTGAGCAGCATTCAGCTGCTTCTGCACGCCGCCGAACAGTCCGCCCCGGGTCACCCCGCGCTGCAACGGATTCAGCTGGCCAGGGAAACGGCCGCGGAAAATCTCGCCGAAACACGAAGGCTCATCGCCGAATTGGCGCCCGCCGCGCTCGACGGTCAGTCGCTGGCCCAAGCATTGGAGCGAATCTGCTTGCGCGCCAATGCCCCGGGGCTCGCCACGCAGCTCGTGGTCGAGGGCACCCCTGAACGCCTTCCGATGCCGATCGAGGCGGCGCTGGTGCGCATCGCGCAGGGCGCGGTCTCGAATGTGGTGCGGCACGCGAAGGCCGGCCGGATGCGCCTGACGCTGACCTACGCCGACGCCGAGGTCCTGCTCGACGTGGTGGACGACGGCGTCGGGATCGAGCCCGACGTCCTCGCGCACGCACCGTCCGGCTCGTTCGGCCTCGCCGCCATGCGGTCGCGGGTGGAGCAGCAGGGCGGCACCATGGCGGTGGAATCGGAGCCCGGTCACACCGCGGTCACCGTCTCCTTCCCGCTCGAACCCGCCACGCCCGAGCCGGATTCGGCCGAACCGGGGGAGCGCGCATGATCCGCCTGCTGCTGGCCGACGACCACGCCATCGTCCGCGCGGGCCTGCGCGCGCTGCTCGACGGCGGTGACGACATCACCGTCGTCGGCGACGTGCCGACCGGCGAGGCCGCCGTCGCGTTCTGCGCGACCACCCCGGTGGATCTGGTGCTGATGGATCTGAGCTTCGGTCCTGGCCGCTCCGGCGCGGACGCCACCGCCGAGCTGCGCGCACTCCCGCAACCGCCGAATGTCTTGGTGGTCACCAACTACGACACCGACGCCGACATCCTCGGCGCCATCGAAGCGGGCGCCTGCGGCTACATCCTGAAGGACACCCCGCCCACCGAACTGCTCGCCGCCGTCCGCTCCGCCGCGGCAGGGGAGAGCGTGCTCTCGCCCGCGGTGGCCTCGAAGCTGATGACCCGCGTGCGCCGCGCCGATACCACCTTGAGCGCGCGCGAAATCGAGGTGCTGCGGCTGGTCGCCGACGGCCGCTCCAATCGCGAGATCGCCAAGGAGCTGTTTCTCAGCGAAACCACCGTCAAATCGCACCTGGTGCACATCTACGCGAAACTCGGTGTCCGCTCTCGCACCTCGGCCGTCGCCCGCGCCCGCGAGCACGGTGCGATCTGAAAGAAAGCGTGTACTCGGCGGCAGCGCTCGTATCTTGCGACATGCGCTCGCAGCTGCCCCGCTCGACCGCCCGCGTGGCTCTAGGGTGAGCCAATGGCAACTCTGTCGGATCCTCAGGTGCGCGAGTTCCTCTCCGCGGGCACGCGGACGGCCAAGGTGGCGTTCGTCGCCGCCGACGGCCGGCCGGTGGTGACCCCGGTCTGGTTCGTGCTCGAGGGTGACGAACTGGTGTTCAACACCGGCAAGACCACCGCCAAGGGCAAGGCGTTCGCGCGCGACGGCCGGATCGCGGTGATCGTCGACGTCGAGGCGGTGCCGTACCCGTCGGTGCAGTTGCAGGGCACCGTGACCCTGTCCGAGGATCCGGAAGAGCTGGTGCGGACGGCCACCGAGATCGGCGGCCGCTACATGGGCGCCGACCGTGCCGAGGAATTCGGCAAGCGCAACGGGGTGCCCGGCGAGCTCGTCGTTCGCCTGCGGCCGACCAAGGTGCTCGCGCACTTCGACGCGACGGCCTGACCCGGACCGCGTTTTACACTCACCCGCATGACCGTGCACTTCATCGGAGCCGGGCCGGGTGCGGCCGACCTGCTCACCGTCCGCGCGGTCACCCTGCTCGGCGCCGCACCGGTGTGCCTTTACGCGGGCACCTATCTGGACCCCGACGTGCTCGGCCATTGCGCGCCCGACGCCGAACTGATCGATACCCAGCACCTGGATCTCGACCAGATCACCGAACATCTGGTGCGCGCCGATAAATCCGGCAAGGACGTAGCCAGGCTGTGCTCGGGTGACCCGTCGCTCTACTCGGCCCTCACCGAACAGACCCGCAGGCTCGACGCGCACGGGGTTTCGTGGGACGTCACCCCCGGCGTTCCTGCCTATGCGGCCGCCGCCGCCCTGCTCGGCACCGAACTCACCGTCCCCGAGGTAGTGCAGTCGGTCGTGCTGACTCGAACCCAGGCCCGCTCGACCGCCATGCCCGGCACCGAGGCGCTGGCCAACTTCGCCGTCACCGGCGCCACTCTCGTGCTGCACCTCGCGATCACCCGCGTCCGCACGCTGGCCGCCGAGCTCGTCGCCGACTACGGCGCGGACTGTCCGGTCGCCGTGGTGTACCGCGCCAGCCAGCCCGATCAGCTCATCCTGCGCGGCACCCTCACCGATATCGCCGATCAGGTCGAGGCCGCCGGGCTGCGGCAGGCCGCGATCATCCTGGTGGGCAAGGCCCTCGCGAGCACGATGCCCTGTGCGCAATCGCACCTTTACGACCCGGCTCGTACCCGTCATCGGTGACCCGCCGCGCCGCCCGCGCAGCGCGTCGCGCAGGATGTGAGGTCTGCAACATGAGGGCCGCAAAGTACTGACACCTCCGCTGCCTGTGATGATGTCGGTCAGCTATCGAGGTTGGTTGGTTCGGTGCGGACGACGACGGTAGATTGGTTCGGTGATCTGCAGCGAGATTCCCGGCATTGCCGGTCGGTGGGTAGTGGGCGCGGTTGCGCCTATGTAACAAGGTCACCCTGGCGGACAGATAGTGCCAATGAGCTTTTTTGCCTGATTGATTAGAGAACTGAACCCCGAGACGCGGGCGCCACGCTGGGATAGGTGAGCGTCCTGTCCGGGTGTCGTCGGGGAGCGCTTGCGTGGTGTTCCGGAAGCGAGGTTACGGTTGGACCGGCTGGATTTCGGCGGAAACGGCGAAGCTGGTGACGAACGGGCGCACGCTGGTTCGGGCTACTTCCCGCTGTCTCCTGCGCAGCTGGGCATCTGGTACGCGCAGCACGTTGACCCGCAGGTGCCGGTCAACATCGCGCAGTACGTGGATCTGCACGGCGCGCTTGATGTCGAGATCCTGGAACAGGCCAGCATCGACGCGTCGCACGAGCTCGGTTCGGGCTTCCTGCGCATCATCGAACGCGACGGCGAGCCGCTGCAGTTCGTCGATCACAGCATTGCCGACTACGACAAGGTCACCTATGTAGACCTGCGCGCCGAGGCCGATCCGGCCGCGGCCGCGATGGCGTGGATGCGCGCCGAGTACAGCCGTCCGATGGATCTGACGACCGACCGCCTGATCGCGGTCGCGGCACTGCAACTGGCCGACGATCACTGGTACTGGTACTCGCGGGCGCATCACGTCACGCTCGACGGCTTCGGCGCGATGACCAACCTGAACCGGATCGCCGAGCTGTACACCGCGTACGCGAACGGCACCGAGCCAGCCGCCTCCAAGGCCACCGACCTGCACACGCTCTATGAGCAGGAGATGGCTTACCGGGAGAGCAAGCGCTTCGGTACCGACAAGGAGTACTGGGCCGAACGGGTCGCCGGGCTGGAGGAAGGCACCAGCCTGACCGGCCGGTCCGCCCCGCCCGCCGCGATCAACGGGATCGCCAGCGCCGCGCTGTCCGATGAGCAGAACACGCTGCTGGATGCGGCTGTGCGGCGCCGTGATTCGTCGCCCGCCGGGCTGTTGCTTGCCGCGTTTGCCGGGTACCTGGCGCAGTGGAACGGCGTCGAGGACGTCATCCTGAGCCTGCCGGTGACCGCGCGCACCACCGCGGCGATGCGTCGCTCCGGCGGTGTCTCGTCGAACATCGTGCCGCTGCGGCTGCACGTCGGCCACGACACGACGGTCAGCGAACTGCTCAAGCAGGTGACGGTCGAGGTGTCCGGGGCGCTGCGGCATCAGCGATACCGGCACGAGGACATCCGCCGCGACTCGGCCGGCGACGGCATGGTGACCACGGAATTCTTCGGTCCGTGGGTCAACATCATGCTGTTCCACGACGAGCTGGTGATGGGCCCGATGGTCGGTCAGCTGCATGTGCTGTCCACCGGCAGCATCGAGGATCTCGGCGTCAACTTCTATCAGTCGGTGGCGGGCACCCGTTCGCACATCGACTTCGAGACCAACCCGAACCTCTACACCGAAGACGAAGCGCGGCGCCATCATTCGCGCTTCCTGGAGTTCTTCGACCGGTTCCTCGCGGCCGACGACGACGCCGCGATCTGGGCGTTGGACGTCACCACCGCCGACGAGCGGGAGCGCTCGCTGCTGGAGTGGAACGACTCCGACCAGGACGTGCCGGACACCACGCTGTCCGCGCTGCTGGGTGCGCAGATGCCGTTGGCGCCGGACAACATCGCGCTCGACTTCGAGGGCGCGACGCTGACCTATTCGGAGTTCGACGCGCGGGTCAACCGGCTGGCCCGGTTCCTGATCGCCGACGGTGTCGGCCCGGAATCGCTTGTCGCGCTGGGTATGCGGCGCTCGCTGGAGCTGGTCATCGGCATGCACGCGGTGCTGAAGGCCGGTGGCGCGTATGTGCCGATCGATCCGGATCATCCGGCCGATCGCACCGCCTACATCCTCGACAGCGCGGCACCGGTCTGTGTGCTGACGCTGTCCGCCGACGAGGTGGAACTGCCGGAGTCGGTGCGGCAGGTGCGGATCGACACCCTGGACGTGTCGGAGTTCTCCGCCGCGCCGGTGACCGACGCGGACCGGCTCGCGCCGCTGCGTCCGGACAACACCGCCTACGTCATCTACACCTCGGGTTCGACCGGACGCCCCAAAGGCGTTGCGGTCACCCATCACGCGATCGTCAACCAGCAGCTGTGGATGCTCGACGAGTACCGGCTCACCGCGGCCGATGTGTACCTGCAGAAGACCGCGACCACGTTCGACGTGTCGCTGTGGGGTTACTTCCTGCCGCTGCTGGTCGGTGCGAAGCTGGTCATCGCCTCGCCCGACGGTCATCGCGACCCGCTGTATGTCGCTGACATGATCGAGCGGCACGGTGTCACCGTCACCGACTTCGTGCCGTCGATGCTCACGGTGTTCGTCTCGCACGCGACGCAGGCGCAATGTGCCACGCTGCGTGCGGTTTTCGTGATCGGTGAGGCGCTGCCGCCGGAGACCGCCGCCGGTTTCCGCGCGATCACCACGGCAGGCCTGCATAACTTGTACGGCCCGACCGAGGCCGCGGTCTCGGTGACCTACTGGGAGGCGACCGCCGCCGACACGGTGACCGTGCCGATCGGTATCCCGGAGTGGAATGTCTCGGTCTACGTGCTGGATTCGCGGCTGCGACCGGCCGCCATCGGCGCGCCCGGCGAGCTCTACCTCGGTGGCCGTCAGCTGGCCCGCGGCTACCGCGGCCGCCCTGACCTGAGCGCGGATCGTTTCGTCGCGAATCCGTTGTCCGACAACGGCGAACGCATGTACCGCACCGGCGACCTGGTGCGCTGGAACGACGCGGGCACGCTGGAATACATCGGCCGCACCGACTTCCAGGTGAAGTTCCGTGGCCAGCGCATCGAGCTCGGCGAGATCGAGACCGATCTGCTCGCCCACCCGGCGGTCAGTCAAGCCGTTGTCCTGGTGATGGATACCGCCACCGGTCAGCAGCTGGTGGCGTATGTGGTTCCCGCGCCCGGACATTCGGTCGATCCGACCGAGTTGACCAGGTTCGCGGCCGAGAAGCTGCCGAGCTACATGGTGCCCGCGTCGGTCATGGTGCTGGACGCCTTCCCGCTCAACACCTCCGGCAAGCTGGACCGAAAAGCGCTGCCGGAGCCGGTGTTCAGCGTGGACGCGACGAGCTTCCGCGCCCCGCGCACCCAGGCCGAGCAGATCGTCGCTGGCATCTTCGCCGACGTGCTGAGCCAGGACCGCATCGGCATCGACGACAACTTCTTCGATCTCGGCGGCAACTCGCTGGTCGCGACCCAGGTGGTGTCGCGGATCGGCGTCGCGTTCGGCACCCAGATCGGGGTGCGCGCGCTGTTCGAGTCGCCGACCGTGGCCGGGATCGCCGCCCGCGCGGAGAACGCCAGCCAGACCGAGGGCGCCCGGCCGCCGCTGGTAGCCCAGCAGCTGCCAGAGCGGGTGCCGCTGTCGCTGTCGCAGCAGCGGATGTGGTTCATCAACCAGTTCGACTCGACCGTGCCCGCCTACAACCTGCCGTTCGTGGTGCGGTTGCGCGGCGAGGTCGACCTGGACGCGTTGCAGGCCGCGCTGATCGATGTGGTCGCGCGCCAGCAGTCGCTGCGCACGATCTTCCCCGAGTCCGGCGACGGCGGCTACCAGCAGGTGCTGCCGGTCGATCAGGTAGACCTCGGCATCGCGATCGAGCCGATCGACGAAGCCGAATTGCACGGTGTACTCACCGCGTTCGCGTCCACCGGCTTCGATGTGTCGCGGGAACTGCCGATCCGGGTCCGGGTCTACGCGGTGACCGGTAGCGGCCACAACGGCACCGCCGATTACGCGGTCGCGTTCGTGGTGCATCACATTGCCGCGGACGGCTTCTCGTTCGGCCCGCTGGCCCGCGATGTCGCCGCCGCCTACCTCGCGCGTGCCGCGGGGCAGGCGCCGAGCTGGGCGCCGCTGCCGGTGCAGTATCAGGACTTCAGCGTCTGGCAGCGTGAGCTGCTCGGCGCCGAATCCGATCCCGGCTCCATGGCGGCCCGCGAAATCGCCTACTGGCGTAGGGCTTTGGCAGGGCTGCCCGATCAGCTCGACCTGCCCGCGGATCGCCCGCGCCCGTCGGTGCAGAGCTTCAACGGTGGCCGGGTCAGCTTCGACATCGACGCCGAACTGCACCAGCGGCTTTCGGCATTGGCGCGCGCACAGGGCGTCAGCCTGTTCATGGTCATGCACGCTTCCCTGGCCGTGCTGCTGGCTCGTTTGTCCGGCACCAATGACATCGCCATCGGTACCCCGGTCGCCGGGCGTGGTGAGCAGGCACTCGACGACCTGATCGGCATGTTCGTCAACACGCTGGTGCTGCGCTCGGAGGTCGACGGCAGCGAGCCGTTCACCGAGTTCCTCACCCGCACCAGGGAAACCGACCTCGCCGCGTTCGCGTTCGCCGACGTGCCGTTCGAGCGCCTCGTCGAGGTGCTCAACCCGACCCGCTCCCAGGCCAGGCACCCGCTGTTCCAGGTGATGCTGTCGTTCCAGGAAATGTCGCACGCGACACTGGAACTGCCCGGCCTCTCGGTCACCGCCGACGAGCTCGACGTCGACATCGCCAAGTTCGACCTGCAGTGGACCGTCACCGAAGAGCGTGGCGCGCAAGGCGAACCGGCGGGCATGGCGACCGTGGTCTCCTTTGCCACCGATCTGTTCGACGCCGCGACCGTCGCCGAATTCGGCCGTCGCTACCTGCGGGTGCTCGAAGCCGCCGTCACCACACCGCAGTCCGCGGTGCGCGACATCGACATCCTCGACGACGCCGAGCGCACGCTCGTGCTCACCGGCTGGAACCAGACCGCGCACGAGTTACCCGCGGCGACCGTGCTCGATCTGTTCGAGGAACAGGTCCGCCTGCGCCCGAACGATATCGCCGTCCTGTTCGACGGCGGCACCCGCAGCGCCGGTGAATTCGGCCCGCAAGTCCAGCTCAGCTACGCCGAGTTTTCGGCACGGGTCAATCGCTTGGCGCGCAAGCTGATCGCCGAGGGTGTCGGCCCGGAAACGTTGGTCGCCGTTGGCATCCGCCGCTCGGTGGACATGCTGATCGCCATCTACGCCACCATGACCGCGGGTGGCGGCTACGTGCCGATCGACCCCGATCACCCGGCCGAACGCACCGACTACGTGCTGGCCAACTCGACGCCGGTGTGCGTGCTGACCACCCTGTCCGACGACGTCACGTCCGACAACTGCCCGGTGATCGCCCTCGACACCTTGGATTTGAGCGAATTCGGCGACGAGCCGATCACCGACGCCGAGCGCCGCGCACCGCTGCGCGCGACGAACACCGCGTACGTGCTCTACACCTCCGGTTCCACCGGCCGGCCCAAGGGCGTGGCCGTCAGCCACGCCAGCGTGCTCAACCAGATCGCCTGGATCACCGGCGAATACCGGATCGGCCCCGCCGATGTGGTGCTGCAGAAGACGCCGGTCACCTTCGACGTGTCGGTGTGGGAACTGTTCGGCTCGTTGGCCGTCGGTGCCCGCATGCTCATCGCCGCGCCCGACGGGCATCGTGATCCGGTGTACCTCTCCGAGATCATCGGACGGCATCAGGTCACCATGACCTCGTTCGTGCCGTCGATGCTCTCGGTGTTCGCCGGCGCCGCGTCCACCGCCGAATGCGCCTCGCTGCGTGCGGTTCTCGTCGCCGGTGAGGCGTTGCCGCCGGCCACCGTCGCCGCGTTCCGGCAGTTCTCCACCGCCGCGATGCACAACCTGTACGGCCCGACCGAATTCACCGTGCACGCCACCGCATGGCACCTCAACGAGGTCGCACCCACCTCGGTGCCGATCGGGCGCCCGGTGTGGAACGCGCAGGCCTACGTGCTCGACGAGGGCCTGGATCCGGTCCCGGTCGGCGTGCCAGGTGAGCTGTACATGGGCGGCGTACAGACCGCCCGCGGCTACCACGGCCGCCCCGACCTGAGCGCGGAACGCTTCGTCGCCAACCCGTTCGGCGCGCCGGGCAGCCGCCTCTACCGCACCGGCGACCTGGTCCGCTGGGTCGAGCCGCACGATCCCGAGGTCGGCGCCGCCGGCGTACTGGAATACATCGGCCGCACCGACTTCCAGGTGAAGTTCCGCGGTCAGCGCATCGAACTCGGCGAGATCGAGGCCGCGCTGCTCGACCACCCGGCCGTCACCCAGGCGGTCGTGCTCGTGCTGGACACCGTCACCGGCGATCAGCTGGTGTCCTACGTGGTCACCCCGGCGGGCCCGGTCGATATCGACAACATCAAGAACGCGCTGCACCGCACGCTGCCCGCCTACATGGTGCCGTCGGCGATCGTGGTGCTCGAGGCGCTCCCGCTCAACCCGTCGGGCAAGCTGGACCGCAAGGCGCTGCCCGCGCCGATGTTCGAGGTGCGCGAATTCCGTGCGCCGACAACGCCGATCGAGGAAATCGTCGCGCAGATTTTCGGCGAGGTGCTCGGCATCAACCGAGTCGGTGTCGACGACGACTTCTTTGAACTCGGCGGCAACTCGCTGATCGCGACCCAGGTCGCCTCGCGCCTCGGCATCGCGCTGGACACCCGTGTTCCGGTGCGCATGCTGTTCGAGGCGTCCACCGTCGCCGCGCTCGCGGCACGGGTGGAATCGCACGCCGGTGACGGCGCACGCAAGGCGCTGGTGGCCCGGGTCCGTCCGGAGGAAGTGCCGCTTTCGCTTGCGCAGCAGCGCATGTGGTTCCTCAACCGGTTCGATACCGAGTCCGCGGTCAACAACATCCCGGTCGCCATCCGGCTCTCCGGCGACCTCGACGTGGCCGCGCTGCAGGTCGCCGTCATCGACGTGATCGACCGGCACGAGTCGCTGCGTACCGTGTTCCCGGAGACCAAGACCGGGCCGGTGCAGGTGGTCCTGGACGCGGCGCAGATCGTGCCCGACCTGACGCCGATCCCGGTGACCGAGCACAACCTGATCGACCACCTGGTCCAGCTCGCCTCGATGGCCTTCGATGTAACCAACGAAGTGCCTTTGCACGCAAGGCTTTTCGAGGTCAGCGAGACCGAGTACGTGCTCGGCATGGTGGTGCACCACATCTCCGCCGACGGCTGGTCGATGGGCCCGCTGGCCCGCGACGTGATGGTGGCCTACGCCGCGCGCACCTCGTGGGAGGCGCCCGCCTGGTCGGCGCTGCCCGTGCAGTACGCGGACTACGCGCTGTGGCAGCGCGAGGTGCTCGGCTCCGAGGACGACCCGAGTTCGTTGATCGCCAATCAGATTCGCTACTGGGCCCGCGAACTCGCCGATCTGCCAGACGAATTGGTGCTGCCCTCGGACCGCCCGCGGCCCGCGGCGGCGTCCTATCGCGGCGGCACCTATCCCTTCGTGATCTCCGGTGAGACCCAGCGCGCGCTGGTCGACCTGGGCCGCAGGCACAATGCCTCGCTGTTCATGGTGATGCACAGCGCGCTCGCCGTGCTGCTCGCCCGTGCCAGCGGCACCGGCGACATCGCCATCGGCACGCCGGTGGCCGGCCGCGGCGAGGCCGCGCTGGACGATCTGATCGGCATGTTCGTCAACACGCTCGTGCTGCGCACCGAGGTGGACGGCGCGGCAAGCTTCGCCGATCTGCTCGCGCAGGCCAGGGAGAAGGACCTGCACGCGTTCGCGCACGCGGACGTGCCGTTCGAGCGGCTCGTCGAGGTGCTCAACCCGGCCCGCTCGCAGGCCAGGCATCCGCTGTTCCAGGTGATGCTGACCTTCCAGAACACCAGGCAGGCCAGCCTGGAGCTGCCAGGGCTCTCGGTCAACGGCGTCGACTACGACGCGCGCCTTGCCAAGTTCGACCTGCAGCTGACCCTGCAGGAAACCCAGGACGAGCTGGGCGACGCGGCTGGCATGTCGGCCGAATTCTCTTACGCCGAAGACCTTTTCGACGAGGACACGGTCGCCGCGTTCGCCCGCAGGCTGGACCGGGTGCTCGCGGCGGTCGCCGCCGACCCGAACGTGCCGATCGGCGACATCGACCTGCTGGTGCCCGAAGAGCACGCGCAGGTGCTGGTCGACTGGAACGACACCGCGCAGCAGGTGTCCGGCGAAACGCTGGTCTCGCTGTTCGACGCGCAGGCCGCCGCGACGCCGGAGGCGACCGCCCTGGTCTTCGACGAGGAACGGCTCACCTACCGCGAACTGCAGGTGCGGGCCAACCGGATCGCCAGGCAGCTGATCAAGGCGGGCGTCGGACCGGAATCGCTGGTCGCGCTGTCCATCCGCCGCTCCAACGAGCTGGTCATCGCGATGTACGCGGTGCTGCAGACGGGTGCGGCGTATGTGCCGCTCGACCCGGATCAGCCCGCCGACCGGATCAACCACATCGTCGACACCGCACGCCCGCGGATGATCCTGTACCGCTCCGCGGACGGGTTCGGCATCGACCTGCAGCGTGAGGTCTCGGTCATCGCGATCGAGGGCATCGAGGGTGTGCCCGGCATCGCCGCCTCCAGCGGCGCGCCGATCACCGATGCCGAACGCACCCAACCGCTTCGGCCGGGCAATACCGCCTACGTGATCTTCACCTCCGGGTCGACCGGTCGCCCGAAGGGTGTGGCGGTGAGCCATGCCGCGATCGTCAACCGGTTGCTGTGGATGCAGCACGAGTACCCGATCGGGCCCGGCGACGCCGTGCTGCAGAAGACGCCGGCCACCTTCGACGTGTCGGTGTGGGAGTTCTTCTGGCCCTTGCAGACCGGCGCGCGACTGGTCGTCGCGAAGCCGGACGGGCATCGCGATCCGGTGTACCTGGCGCAGCTCATCGCCGAACACGGCATCACCACGGCGCATTTCGTGCCGTCGATGATGTCGGTGTTCGTGTCCACCCTCGGCAACGAGAACGGCGACGCGGACGGGTACCCGTCGTCGCTGCGGCAGGTGTTCGCCTCCGGCGAGGCGCTGCCCGCGCAAACCGCGCAGCGTCTGCGCGAGCTGACCGGTGCCAAGCTGCACAACCTGTACGGCCCGACCGAGGCCGCCGTCGACGTCACGTATCACGAAGTGACGGACGCGGATTCGGTCTCGGTGCCGATCGGCCGCCCCGTGTGGAACACCCGGGTCTTCGTGCTCGACGCCAGGCTGCACCCGGTCGCACCGGGTGTCGCGGGTGAGCTCTATCTCGCGGGCGATCAGCTCGCGCTCGGCTACCTCGGCCGGTCGGACCTGACCTCGGATCGGTTCGTCGCCAATCCGTACGGGGCTCCGGGCGCGCGGATGTACCGCACCGGCGACCTTGTCCGATGGACGACCGCATCGCGAAGCGATTCGATGAGGGGTGGTCGGGCGACGGGTGCGCCAGCGGATGGCGAGCTGGAGTACTTGGGCCGCACCGACTTCCAGGTGAAGCTGCGCGGCCTGCGCATCGAACTCGGCGAGATCGAGGCCGCGCTGCTGACCCAGCCCGGCATCGCGCAGTCGGTTGTCGTAGTGCGGACCGACGCGCACGCCGGCGATCAGCTGGTGGGTTACGTTGTCGCCGAAGCGGATTCGGTCATCGACACCGATGCGGTCAAGGCCGCACTCGCCGGATTGCTACCCGGCTACATGATTCCGGCCGCGCTGGTCGTGCTCGACGCCTTCCCGGTCAACGCCAGCGGCAAGCTCGATCGCCGAGCGCTGCCCGCTCCGGTGTTCGAGGCCAAGCGTTTCCGTGCGCCCGCCACCCCGATCGAGGAGATCGTGGCGGAGGTCATCGCCGAGCTGCTCGGGCTGCCGCGCGTCGGCGTCGACGACGACTTCTTCGAGCTCGGCGGCAACTCCCTGGTGGCCACCCAGGTGGTGGCGCGGCTGAGCGCGGCGCTGGACACCGAGGTCGGGGTGCGCGCGCTGTTCGAGGCGCCCACCGTGGCCGCGCTGGCTGCCCGCGTCGAATCGCGGGCGGGAACCGGTGCGCGGCAGGCGCTTACGGCACAGGTGCGACCCGAGCGGCCGCCGCTGTCGCTGGCTCAGCAGCGGATGTGGTTCCTCAACCGCTTCGACGCCGACTCGGCCGCCAACAACATTCCGGCCGCGGTGCGGCTGGAGGGCGCGCTGGATCTGGCCTCGCTGCGCGGCGCGGTCGCCGACGTGGTCGCGCGGCACGAATCGCTGCGCACCGTCTATCCGTCGCAGGACGGCGTCGCCTACCAGCGGGTGCTGCCCGCGACCAGGGCGATCCCGGACCTGGAGGTCTTCCCGGTCGCCGAGGGCCAATTGCTCGGCGCGCTCTACGAATTCGTCGAGCGCGGCTTCGACGTGACGGCCGAGCCGCCGGTGCGGCTGCGGGCCTACCAGCTCGGCGAGCAGGACTACGTGCTGGTCGTCGTGGTGCATCACATCGCGACGGACGGCTTCTCGATGCGGCCGCTGGTCCGCGACCTGATGACCGCATACGTGGCGCGCACCTCGGAGTCCGAGCCCGGCTGGCCGCCGCTCGCGGTCCAGTACGTGGACTTCGCGCTGTGGCAGCGGGAAACGCTCGGCTCCGAGGACGATCCGACCTCGCTGATCTCCGAGCAGCTCGACTACTGGCGCGACGCGCTCAACGGTCTGCCCGACGAGCTGCGCCTGGCCGGGCGCCCCCGGCCCGCGGTCGCGTCGTATCAGGCTGGGACACACCGATTCCGGGTGCCCGGCGAGCTGATCGACGAGCTGAACAGGGTTGCGCACGCGCACGGCACCACGCTGTTCATGGTGGTGCACAGCGCCTTCGCCGCACTGCTCGCTCGACTGAGCGGTTCCGACGACATCGCCATCGGCATCCCGGTGGCGGGTCGTGGCGAGCAGGCCCTCGACGACCTGGTCGGCATGTTCGTCAACACCCTGGTGTTGCGTGCGCAGGTCGACACCGACGCGTCGTTCACCGAACTGCTCGCGCAGGTGCGCGAGCGTGACCTGCAGGCCTTCGCGCACGCCGACGTGCCGTTCGAGCGGCTTGTCGAGGTGCTCAACCCGGCCCGTTCGCAGGCGCGGCACCCGCTGTTCCAGGTGATGCTGTCGTTCCAGAACCTGGGCCGTGCGTCGCTCGAACTGCCCGGCCTGCTGGTCTCCGAGCTCGGCATCGATCAGCCGACCGCGAAATTCGACCTCCAGCTCACGCTGAGCGAGGTGCAGGGCACCGAGGCGTCGATGGACGCCGAACTCCTCTACGCCACCGACCTTTTCGACGGAGCGTTCGCGAATACCTTCGCCGAGCGCTTCCTTCGCGTGCTCGGCGGCGTCGCCGCCGAGCCGACCGCGGCGGTCGGCGATATCGAGCTGCTGGATGTGGCCGAGCGCGAGCTGGTCGTGCGGCGGTGGAACGACACCGAATTCCCGGTGGACGCGGCGCTGACCTCGCCGGTCGGCGACGCCGCCGCGACATTGGTCTCGCTGTTCGAAGCGCAGGTCGCACGGACACCCGACGCGGCAGCGGTCACGTTCGAGGGGACAACTCTGTCCTACGCCGAGTTCGCCGCACGAGTGCACCGGCTGGCACGCTGGCTCAAGCAGAACGGCGTCGGCCCGGAATCCTATGTCGCCCTTGGCATGCGGCGCTCAATCGACCTCGTCGTCGGCATGTACGCGGTGAACGCCGCCGGTGGCGCGTACGTGCCGCTTGACCCGGACCACCCGGCTGAGCGCACCGACTACATCCTGGAGACCGCGCGCCCCGTTTGCGTGCTGACCTCCGGCACCGACCTGGCGTCCACGGGCTCCCGGCAGGTGCGCATCGACGAGCTCGACCTGTCCGAGTTCTCCGACGCGCCACTGACCGACGCGGACCGGCACAAGCCGCTGCGCCCGGCCAACACCGCGTACGTGATCTTCACCTCGGGTTCGACCGGTCGGCCGAAGGGTGTCGCGGTCTCGCACGCCGCGATCGTCAACCGGCTGGTCTGGATGCACGCGGAGTACGGCCTCGCCGCCTACGACGTGGTGCTGCAGAAGACGCCAGCCACCTTCGACGTGTCGGTGTGGGAGTTCTTCTGGCCCTTACAGGTCGGCGCGCGACTGGTCGTCGCGAAGCCGGACGGCCACCGCGACCCCGCGTACCTGGCGCGACTGATCATCGAAGAGCGGGTCAGCACGGTGCATTTCGTGCCGTCGATGCTTTCGGTGTTCGTCGCCGAGGAGCGCGCGGGCGAATGCGTCAGCCTGCGTAATGTTTTCGCCTCGGGTGAGGCGCTGCCCGCCGTCACCGCGCAGCGACTGCGCGCGCTGACCGGTGCCAGGCTGCACAACCTGTACGGCCCCACCGAGGCCGCCGTCGACGTCACCTTCCACGAGGTGACCGAGGCCGACACCAGCTCGGTGCCGATCGGCGCCCCGGTGTTCAACACCCAGGTGTACGTGCTGGATTCGCGGCTGCGGCCGGTTCCGGTCGGCGTGCCCGGCGAGCTGTACCTGGCCGGCGCGCAGCTGGCGCACGGGTACGTGGCCCGCCCTGACCTGACCACCGACCGGTTCATCGCGAACCCGTTCGGCGATGCCCAGCGCATGTACCGCACCGGCGACTTGGTCTCCTGGACTGAGGACGGTGAGCTGGAGTACCTGGGCCGCACCGACTTCCAGGTGAAGCTGCGTGGCCTGCGGATCGAGCTCGGCGAGATCGAGAACGCGCTCACCGCACTGGAATCCGTGGCGCAGGCGGTCGTGCTGGTACGCACCGACGAGCGGACCGGCGATCAGCTGGTCGCCTATGTGGTCGGCAACCCGGATCGGGCATTGGACGTCGAGTCGGTCAAGACCGCGCTCGGCGAGCAGCTGCCCGCGTACATGGTGCCATCGGCCTATGTGGAGCTCGACGAGTTCCCGCTGAACCCGTCCGGCAAGCTGGATCGCCGGGCGCTGCCCGAACCGACGTTCGCGGCCAAGACCTTCCGCGCGGCGGCCACCCCGGTGCAGGAGATCGTCGCCGATACCTTCGCCGCGGTGCTCGGTGTCGAGCGCGTCGGTCTGGACGACGACTTCTTCGAGCTCGGCGGCAACTCCCTGGTCGCCACCCAGGTGGCGGCGCGCCTCGGCGAGGCGCTGGATACCCAGGTTCCGGTACGGGCGCTGTTCGAGGCGTCGAGCGTCGCCGCGCTGGCCGCACGCGTGGAATCGGCTGCCGGACAAGGCGGCCGGGCGCCGCTGGTGCCGCAGGAGCGCACCGGCCTGGTGCCGCTGTCGCTGGCGCAGCAGCGGATGTGGTTCCTCAACCGGTTCGACAACCGCACCGCGGTCAACAACATCCCGGTCGCCATCCGGCTCACCGGTGAACTCGATATCGAAGCGCTCAACGCCGCCATCGGCGACGTACTGGCCCGCCACGAGGCGCTGCGCACCGTGTACCCCGAGGTGGAAGGCACCGGCTACCAACGCATCCTGCCGGTTTCGGAGGTGTCGTCCCCGGTCGTCGCCGAGCCGGTGACCGCCGACGAGCTGCCCGCGCGCATCGTCGAGCTGGCCAGCTACCACTTCGACGTGACCAGCGAGATCGCCTTCCGCGCAAGCCTGCTCAGCCTGGACGAGCGCAATCACGTCGTGGTGCTGGTCATGCACCACATCAGCGCCGACGGCTTCTCGCTGCGGCCACTGCTGCGCGACGTGGTCGTCGCCTACAGCGAGCGCACCCGCGGCGAGACGCCGTCCTGGGCACCCCTAGATGTGCAGTACGCCGACTACGCGCTGTGGCAGCGCGACGTGCTCGGCGTCGAGCACGATCCGGAATCGGTTGCGGCCCAGCAGATCTCGTACTGGGTCGAGCAGCTGCGCGATCTGCCCGATCAGATCGAGCTGCCCGCCGACCGGCCGCGTCCGGAGATCGCCTCCAATGCCGGTGGCACGCACAACTTCTCGATCGACGCCGAACTGCACGCCGCGCTGGCCGAACTGGCCCGTCGTCGCGGGGTCACGCTGTTCATGGTGGTGCACGCCGCGCTGGCCGCGTGGGCGGGCAGGCTGTCCAACAGCTCCGACATCGCCATCGGCACCCCGGTCGCCGGACGAGGCGAGCGGGCCCTCGATGACCTGGTCGGTATGTTCGTCAACACGCTGGTGCTGCGCAGCGAGATCGATCCCGCCGCGCGGTTCAGCGAGCTGCTCGAGCAGGTGCGCCGGACCGATCTGACGGCCTTCGGCAATGCCGATGTGCCGTTCGAGCGCCTTGTAGATGTCATCAGCCCGGCTCGCTCGCAGGCGCATCATCCGTTGTTTCAGGTCGCGCTGACCTTCGAGGCGGCCTCGGCCGCCGACATGGGGACCGTCGAGCTGCCCGGCCTCGATCTCGATGTCGTCGAATTCGACGCGGGGACAGCCAAGTTCGATGTGCAGCTGACCGTCGGCGAGACCGCCGACGGCGCGCTGGCGATGTCGTGGAATTACGCGACCGAGTTGTTCGATCCGGAGACGGTGGCTTCGTTCGCCGACCGGTTGGTGCGTGTGCTGCACACCATCGCCGAGGATCCCGAGATCGCGGTCGGCGACATCGATCTGCTCGGCGAGTCCGAGCGCCTCGATGTCTCGCAGCGCTGGGTGTCTTCCGGAATGGACGGCGGCGCGGGCGTTTTCGGTGAGTCCGAGGCCACTTTGGTCACCGTGTTCGACGCGGCCGTCGCCGCGCATCCGAACCGGACGGCGGCCCGCTTCGGCGTCGAAACACTCACCTACGGCGAGCTGGATCGGCGCGCGAACATCTTGGCGCGCAGGCTGATCGCGGACGGCGCCGGACCCGAATCGCTGGTCGCGGTGATCCTGCCGCGCTCGCTCGACCTGGTCGTCGCGCTGGTCGCGGTGGTCAAGACCGGTGCGGGCTATGTGCCGGTCGACCCGACCTACCCGGCGGATCGCATCGCCTACGTGCTCGGGGATTCCCAGCCGACCAGCGTGATCCTGGACTCGACGGTCCAGGTGACGGTGCCGGTAGACCTGCCGAGCGTGGTGCTGGACGGCTTCGCCGTGGAAACCGGCAATGTCGAGGACGCCGACGACGCGCCGATCACCGACGCGGACCGCAACGCGGCGCTCTCGCCCGACCACGTCGCGTACGTGATCTACACCTCCGGTTCTTCCGGCCGCCCCAAGGGTGTCGCCGTCACGCACCGGAATGTGGTGCGCCTGTTCGCGAATACCGATCGCGACTTCAACTTCGGCCCCGACGATGTGTGGACGCTGTTCCACTCCTACGCCTTCGACTTCTCGGTGTGGGAGCTGTGGGGCCCGCTGCTGTTCGGCGGCACCCTCGTGGTGGTCGACTACTACACCTCGCGCTCGCCCGAGCAGTTCCTGGAACTGCTCCGCGCAGAGCGGGTTACGGTGCTCAACCAGACCCCGTCCGCGTTCTATCAACTGGCGGAAGCGGATCGCAACGCCGCGCCCGACGCCACCCCGCTGGCCCTGCGCTACGTGGTGTTCGGTGGCGAGGCGCTCGAGCTGCGCAGGCTCTCGGATTGGGTTGCCCGCCACGGCGCCGGGCCCGAGAACGCCACCGCGGGCCCCGCAGCGGGGTCTCCGCTGCTGGTCAACATGTACGGCATCACCGAGACCACGGTGCACGTCTCCTACCGTGCGCTGGACGCCGCGACCATCGCCGCCGCCTCCGGCAGCGTGGTCGGCCGGGCCATCGCCGGTCTGCGGGTGTATGTGCTCGACAACCGGCTGCGGCCGGTCCCGGTCGGTGTCGCGGGCGAAATGTATGTGGCCGGACCGCAATTGGCGCGCGGCTACCTCGGCCGTCCCGACCTGTCGGCCACCCGTTTCGTCGCCAACCCGCTCGGCGGCTCCGACGCAGCGGGCTCGCGCCTGTACCGCTCCGGCGACCTGGCGCGCTGGAACCGCTTCGGCGAGCTCGAATACCTGGGCCGCGCCGACGATCAGGTGAAGGTCCGCGGCTTCCGCATCGAACTCGGCGAGATCGAGTCCGCCATCCTGGCCCAGCCCGGCATCGCCCAAGCGGCGGTCATCGTGCGCGAGGACCAGCCGGGCGATCAGCGGATCGTGGCCTACGTGGTCGCCGAGCCCGACGTCGTGCCGGTACTCGACCGGGTACGTGACGGTGCCGCCGAGCGGCTGCCGTCGTTCATGGTGCCCGCCGCGCTGGTGCGGCTCGAGTGGATTCCGTTGACGGTCAACGGAAAGCTCGATCGCCGTGCGCTGCCCGCCCCCGCCGTGCAGTCCCGTGCCTTCCGCGCGCCGGTCACCCCGGTGCAGGAGACGGTGGCCGCGGTGTTCGCCGAGGTCCTAGATCTGCCGCGGGTCGGCGTCGACGACGACTTCTTCGATCTCGGTGGTAACTCGCTCATCGCCACCAGGGTCGTCTCCCGCATCGGTGCCGCGCTCGGCACCACCGTCGCGGTGCGCGCGCTGTTCGAGGCGCCCACCGTGGCCGCCCTGGCCGCGCGGGTCGAATCGCACGCCGACGGTGCCGCGCGGGCCAGGCTGGTCGCGCGGCCGCGCAAGGCCGACGAACTGGTGCCGCTGTCATTCGCGCAGCAGCGCATGTGGTTCCTCAACAAGTACGACACCTCCTCGGCGGCCTACAACCTGCCGGTCGCCATCCGCCTGACCGGCGCGCTCGACGTGGCCGCGCTGCGGCTCGCGGTGGCCGACGTGGTGCGCAGGCACGAGTCGCTGCGCACCCGCTACCCCGAGCACGGCGGCACCCCGGTCCAGGTGATCGTGCCCGCCGAGAACATCGCGCTCGACCTGCACCCGGTGCCGGTGGATCCGGCCGAGCTGACCGCCGTGGTGACCGACTTCGTCACCACCGGATTCGATGTGGCCGAACAGGTTCCGCTGCGCACCAGGCTCTACAGCGCGGGCCCCGACGAGCACGTGCTCGTCGTGGTGGTGCACCACATCGCGGCGGACGGCTTCTCGATGGGGCCGCTGACCCGCGACGTGATGCTGGCCTACTCGGCGCGCACCCAGGACAGCGCGCCCGGCTGGGCACCCCTGGCCGTGCAGTACGCCGACTTCGCCGTCTGGCAGCGCGAAGTCCTTGGCACCGAAGACGATTCGGACTCGCTGATGGCGCGCCAGGTGGCGCACTGGCAGCAGGTCCTCGACGGGGTGCCGGACGAGCTGACGCTGCCCGCGGACCGCCCGCGTCCGGCGATCGCCTCGTTCCGCGGCGCGACGCTGCACCGTGAGCTGCCCGGCGAGCTGATCGCCGGGCTGGAAGACATTGCGCGGCAACGCGGTGCGTCGCTGTTCATGGTGATGCACGGCGCGCTGACGGTGCTGCTGGCGCGGCTGTCCGGCGCGGACGACATCGCGGTCGGCACGCCGATCGCGGGCCGCGGCGAGCAGGCGCTCGACGACCTGGTCGGCATGTTCGTCAACACCCTGGTGCTGCGCACCGGCATCGACGCCGCCGAATCGTTCACCGAACTCGTCGATCGGGTGCGGCGCACCGACCTCGACGCGTACGGCAACGCCGACGTGCCGTTCGAGCGACTGGTGGAACTGCTCGCGCCGGAACGCTCGCAGGCGCGTAACCCGCTGTTCCAGGTGATGCTCGCCTTCCAGAACCTGGATCGCACCAGCCTCGAACTGCCCGGGCTGTCGGTGTCCGCGCTCGACCTCGAAGAGAACGTCGCCCGCTTCGACCTGCAGTTCACGCTGTCGGAGCTGGGTGAACCCGGCACGGCCGGAATGGCTTTGGCGCTCACCTACGCCACCGAGCTGTTCGACGAGTCGACCGCCGCGGAGATCGCGCAGCGGTGGCAGCGGGTGCTCGAGGCCATCGTCGCCGACCCGGCCATCGCGGTCGGTCGGATCGACGTGCTCGATGCCGCGGAGCGGGCCGACCTGACCGCTCGCACCGGCCAGCGGGCCACGGTCGCGCGGACGCTGCCCGACCTCATCGCCGAGGCCGCCGCCATCGACCCGGCCGCACCCGCGGTGGTGTTCGAGGGACGCAGTACGTCGTATGGCGAGCTCGACGAGCGCTCGAACCGCTTGGCCCGCTTGCTGATCGAGCGTGGCCTTGGCACCGAAGATCTGGTCGCGGTCGCCGTGCCACGCTCGGACGACTCCTACTTCGCCGAATGGGCGGTCGCCAAGTCCGGTGCCGCGTTCGTGCCGATCGACCCGACCTACCCGGCCGATCGGATCGCGCACATGGTCACCGATTCGGGTTCCCCGGTCGGTCTCACCGTGACGTCGGTGCGGGGCGACCTGCCGGACTCGGTCGAATGGCTCGTCCTCGACGAGCTGGATCTGACCGGCGTCGACGCGGCCGCGATCACCGATGCCGAGCGCGTGCGTCCGGTGCGGCCGGAGCATCCGGCGTACGTCATCTACACCTCCGGTTCCACCGGCGTCCCCAAGGGCGTCGTGGTCACCCACACCGGTCTCGCCAACTTCCGGGACGAGCAGAACGCTCGCTACGACGTCGATTCATCAACGCGCGCACTGCATTTCGCGTCACCGAGCTTCGACGCGTCGATCCTGGAGTTCCTGCTTGCGATCGGTCGCGGCGGCACCCTGGTGGTCTGCCCGCCCGGTGTGTACGGCGGCGACGAGCTGGCCGAGCTGATCCGCACCGAGCGCGTCACGCACGCGTTCATCACCCCGTCCGTGCTCGCCTCGCTGGATCCGGCCGCCCTGGCCGGCATGCGGGTGATCGTGGCCGGTGGCGAGGCGGTCCCGGCCGATCTGGTCACCAAGTGGGGTGGCGCGCCGGACGGTTCCGGGCGGCGCTTCCACAACGGTTACGGTCCGACCGAGACCACGATCATGACCAACATCAGCGACGCGCTGACGCCGGGCGATCTGGTCACCATCGGTGGCCCGACCCGCGGCATGCAGTCGCTGATCCTGGACGCCCAGCTCCGGCCCGTTCCGGTGGGTGTCGCGGGTGAGCTCTATCTGTCGGGTGTCCAGCTGGCCCGTGGCTACCACGCGCGCGCCGGGCTGTCCGCCGACCGCTTCGTGGCGAATCCGTATGTGGCCGGTGCGCGGATGTACCGCACGGGTGACGTGGTCCGTTGGACGCGCATCGGCGAGGTGGAATACGTCGGCCGGTCCGACTTCCAGGTCAAGGTGCGCGGTTTCCGTATCGAGCTCGGTGAGATCGACGCGGCACTGGCCGCGCACGAGAACGTCGACTTCGCGGTCACCGTCGGGCACAAGGGTGCCGCCGGTGCCACCTCGCTGGTGGCCTATGTGGTTGCGGCGCAAGGCCGGACGATCGATGTGGCGGCGCTGACCGCGCACGTCGAGGATCGGTTGCCCGCGTACATGGTGCCGTCGTCGATCATGGTGATCGACCGGGTGCCGCTCACTCCGGTCGGCAAGCTGGACCGAAAGGCGTTGCCGGAGCCGGTGTTCGCGACCGAGGTCGTGTTCCGTGCACCGCGCACGCCGGTCGAGCAGGCCATCGCCGAGGTGTTCGCCGAGGTGCTCGGCGTGGAGCGGGTCGGCGTCGACGATTCGTTCTTCGCGCTCGGCGGCGACAGCATCGTCTCCATTCAGCTGGTGTCGCGGGCCAAGGCGCGTGGCGTGGTGTTCACGCCGCGCAATGTCTTCGAGCAGCGCACCGTGGCCGGGCTGGCCGCGGTCGCGGGCACCGCCGATGCCGCGGCGGCCTCGGCCGTGGTGCTTGCCGAGCTGCCCGGTGGTGGCGTCGGCACGATGCCGCTGACCCCGGTCGTGCGGTTCATGGCGGAGCGGCGCGGTTCGTTCCGCCGGTTCAATCAGACCCTCGCACTGGAGCTGCCGGTCGGTATCGACCGGGCGGGCATCGTCGCGACGGTCGGCGCGGTCATTGACCGCCACGACATGCTGCGGTCGAGCCTGCGTGAGGTCGACGGGGAGTGGATCCTCGAAACCGCCGCGGCAGGCACGGTCGACGTGGACGCGTTGGTCGACCACCGCAGCTTCGATGCCGGTGTCGATGATGCCGAGTTGATCGAGATCGCTTCGGCCGCACTGGATTCCTCGCTCGATCGGCTGGATCCCGCTGCGGGCGTTGTCATTCGGTTCGTCTGGCTGGAGCCGTCGAGCAGTGACCGGGCCGGGCGCCTGATCGTCGTCGGCCATCACCTGGTGGTCGACGGTGTTTCCTGGCGCATCCTGGTGCCGGACTTCGTCGCGGCCTGGGGCCAGCGCACCGCGGGCCAGCAGCCCGAGTTGGTCGCACCGGCCACCTCGATGCGGGCCTGGGCGCACGGGCTCGAACGCGAGGCACGCAGTGCCGAACGCGTCGCGGAGCTCGACCATTGGCGTTCGGTGGTCGACGCGGCCGATCCGCTGCTCACCGAGCGTCCGATGGACCCGGCGATCGACACCTCGGGTGTCATCGAGAAGCTGCAGGTCGAGGTGTCCGCCGAGGTCACCAAGGCGCTGCTGACCACGGTCCCCGCGCTGTTCCACGGCGGGGTGAACGACGGCCTGCTTACCGCGCTGGCCCTGGCGACCGCGAAATGGCGGGCGCGCCGGGCCGGTGCGCGCGGCGACTCACTGCTGATCCGCCTGGAGGGCCACGGCCGCGAAGAGGACATCGTGCCCGGCGCGGACCTGTCCCGCACCGTCGGCTGGTTCACCGCGATCTTCCCGGTCCGCTTCGACCTGTCCGGCATCGACATCGACGCCGCGCTGGCCGGTGGGCCCGCGCTCGGCCAGGCCGTCAAGGCGATCAAGGAGCAGCTGCTCGCGGTGCCAGACAAGGGCGTCGGCTACGGACTGCTGCGCTACCTGAACCCGGAGACGGCCACCGAACTGCCCGTCGAGCTGCCCGGCCAGGTGAGCTTCAACTACCTGGGCCGCGTGTCCGAGGGTGATGTGCCAGAGTCGCTGCGCGGCTTCGGCTGGATCCCGGCCGCCGAGCTGGGCGCGCTCGGCGGTGCCTACGACGCGGACATGCCCGCGATGGCGCCGCTGGACATCAACGCGATCGTCACCGGCGACAAGCTGACCGCGAACATCGGCTACCCGTCGACGCTGCTCGACGCCGCCGCCGTCCGCGAATTCGGCGAGCTGTGGACGACCGCGCTGGAAGCGGTTGCCCGGCACGCCAATTCGACCGGCGCCGGTGGGCACACGCCGTCCGACTTCGCGCTGGTGCGCAGCGCGCAGGGCGATATCGACGGCTGGGAGCGGCGCTTCCCGAACCTGGCCGACATCTGGCCGCTGTCGGCGCTGCAGTCGGGTCTGCTGTTCCACGCCAGGCTCGCCGCCAGCTCGGTGGACGTGTACACCGCGCAGGCGGTGCTCACCCTCACCGGCCGGGTCGACGCGGCCCGGTTGCGTTCGGCCGCACAGGCTTTGGTCGACCGCTACGAGAACCTGCGCACCGCGTTCGTCACCGACCGGGACGGCAGCCCGGTGCAGGTGGTCCTGGACAGTGTCCGGGTCGCCTGGTCCGAGCACGACCGGATCGAGCAGGGCGACGGCGACGACCTCATCGCCGCGGACCGCACCACGCGCTTCGACCTGACCGAGCCGCCGTTGATCCGCTTCACGCTGATCCAGGTGGCGCGCGACCGCTGGCAGTTCGTGGTGGCCAACCACCACATCCTGCTCGACGGCTGGTCCATGCCGCTGCTCATGCAGGACCTGCTTGTGCTCTACGCGGCACACGCGGACACCAGCGTGCTGCCCGCGGTCCGGTCCTACCGGCACTTCCTGGAATGGACCGCGCAGCAGGATCATTCGGCCTCGGTCGCCGCGTGGACCACCGCGCTGCGCGGTGTCACCGAGCCGACGCTGCTGGCCCGCCCGGACGCCGGACGTGAAATCACCTCGCTGTCCGGCGAATACTTCTTCGAACTCGACGAGACGGTCACCACGCGGCTCACCGCGCTGGCCGGTTCACTCGGCGTCACGCCGAACACCGTGCTGCAGACCGCGTGGGGAATCGTGGTCGGCCGGATGACCGGTCGCGACGACGTGCTGTTCGGCACCACGGTGTCCGGGCGTCCCGCCGACCTGTCCGGCGTGGAGTCGATGGTCGGCCTGTTCATCAACACCGTGCCGGTGCGGGTGCGTTTCGACCCTGCGGAGTCCGCGCGCCAACTGCTGACCCGGACCCAGGGCGAGCAGGCGGACCTGCTCGATCACCACTATGTCGGGCTCGCGGACATCCAGTCCGCGGCGGGCATCGGTGGCCTGTTCGACACGCTCGTGGTGTTCGAGTCCTACCCGATGGACGCCGAGGGACTGCAGGCGCAGGCCGCCGACATCGACGGCATGGCGGTCGTGGGTCTCGACGCGGCCGATGCCACGCACTACCCGTTGACACTGATCGCCCAGCTGGATTCGAAGCTGCGGATTCGCGCGGGCTACCTGCGTGATCTGTTCGACGAGCAGACCGTGCAGCGGATCGCCGATCGCCTCATCCGAGTGCTGACCGCGATCACCACCGAACCGGCTGTGCCGGTGGGTGATATCGAGCTGCTCGACAGCGTTGAGCGCGAGCTCGTGGTGTCCGGCTGGAACGACACCGCGCACGAGGTGGATTCGGCCGCGACGCTCGTCTCGAAGTTCTACGAGCAGGCCGCGAGCACGCCCGATGCGCCCGCGCTTTCGTTCGAGGGGACAAGTCTCTCCTACGACGAGTTCGCCGGTCGGGTGAATCAACTGGCCCGCTGGCTGATCGCCCGTGGTGTCGGCGCGGAATCGTATGTGGCGCTTGGTATGCGGCGCTCGATCGATCTGGTCGTCGGTATGTACGCGGTCGCGGTTGCCGGTGGCGCGTACGTGCCATTGGATCCGGATCACCCGGCCGAGCGCACGGAATACATTCTGGCCACGGCTGATCCGGTCTGTGTGCTGACCTCCGGCAGCGATCTCGACATCGATACCGCGCAGGTGCGCATCGATCTGCTCGATCTGAGCGGACTGTCCGAAGCGCCGATCACCGACGCGGATCGCTGGGCGCCGTTGCGGCCGTCGAACACCGCGTACGTGATTTTCACGTCCGGTTCCACCGGCCGCCCCAAGGGCGTCGGTGTTTCGCATGCCGCGATCGTCAACCGCCTGGTGTGGATGCAGTCCGCCTACGTGCTGGACGGCACGGACGCGGTGCTGCAGAAGACTCCAGCCACCTTCGACGTGTCCGTCTGGGAGTTCTTCTGGCCCTTGCAGATCGGCGCGCGACTGGTCGTCGCGAAGCCCGACGGACATCGGGACCCGGCCTACCTGGCCGAGATCATCAGCGCCGAGCGGATCACCGTCACGCACTTCGTGCCGTCGATGCTCGCGGTGTTCGTCGCCGACGCGGCCGCGGCCCAGTGCGATTCGCTGCGATTGGTGTTCGCCTCCGGTGAGGCGTTGCCGCCCAAGCCCGCCCACCGGCTGCGCGAGCTGACCGGTGCGGCGCTGCACAACCTGTACGGCCCGACCGAGGCCGCGGTCGACGTCACCTTCCACGAGGTCATCGATACCGATACCGACACCGTGCCGATCGGTGCTCCGGTCTTCAACACCCAGGTGTACGTGCTGGATTCGCGGCTGCGCCCGGTTCCGGTGGGTGTCGCGGGTGAGCTGTATCTTGCGGGTACTCAGCTGGCTCGCGGGTACGTCGCGCGTCCGGATCTGACCAGCGACCGGTTCGTCGCCAACCCCTACGGTGCTACCGGCGAGCGCATGTACCGCACCGGTGACCTGGTGGCGTGGACTTCGGCCGGTGAGCTGGAGTACTTGGGCCGCACCGACTTCCAGGTGAAGTTGCGTGGTCTGCGCATCGAACTCGGCGAGATCGAGACGGCGCTGACCGCGCTGGACGAGGTCGCCCAGTCGGTGGTGGTGGTCCGCGGTGACCAGCACACCGGTGATCAGCTCGTCGCCTACATCATTCCCGCGCCGAATGTCCGGGTGGACACCGAGTTGCTGCGTGAGGACCTGGCCGAGCGGCTGCCCGCGTACATGGTGCCGTCCGTGGTGCTCGTGCTCGACGAGTTCCCGCTCAACGCCTCCGGCAAGCTCGATCGCAAGGCGTTGCCCGCCCCGGTCTTCGAGGCCGCGGTGTTCCGCGCGCCGACGACGCCGGTGGAGGAGATCGTCGCGGCCACCTTCGCCGAGGTGCTCGGCCTGGAGCGGGTCGGCCTGGACGACGACTTCTTCGCGCTCGGCGGTAACTCGCTGACCGCCACCCAGGTGGCCGCGCGGTTGTCCGCCGCGCTGGACGCCGATCTCGGTGTCCGGGAACTGTTCGAGGCGTCCACGGTGGTCGCACTCGCGGCCCGGGCGGAGACGCACACCGGTGCCGGTGCCCGGGCGGCCCTTGCGCCGCAGCAGCGACCCGCCTTGGTTCCGCTGTCGCTGGCTCAGCAGCGCATGTGGTTCCTCAACCGCTTCGATCCGGACTCGGCGGTGGACAACATCCCGGCCGCCGTCCGGCTGTCCGGTCTGCTGGACCGGCAGGCGCTGCAGATCGCGGTCGCCGACGTGCTGGCCAGGCACGAGTCGCTGCGCACGTTCTACCCCGAGGTCGATGGCACCGCGCACCAGCAGACGGTGCCGACCGCCAAGGTGATTCCGGATCTCGCGCCCTTCGAGGTGACCGAGGCCGAACTGCCGCAACGGCTTTCCGAGCTGGTGCTGACCGCCTTCGACGTCACCACCGAGGTGCCGTTCCGGGCAAGGCTTTTCGAGGTCAGCCCGACCGAGCACGTGCTGGCCCTGGTGGTGCACCACATCTCCGCCGACGGCTTCTCCATGGGCCCGCTGACCCGAGACGTGATGACCGCCTACGGCGCTCGCGTCGAGGGTGGCGAACCCGCTTGGCGGCCACTGGAAGTCCAGTACGCGGACTTCGCGCTGTGGCAGCGCGCGGTGCTCGGCGACGAGGACGATCCGGAATCGGTGATCGCCCAGCAGATCGCGTACTGGTCGAACTCGCTGGCCGGGCTGCCCGATCAGCTCGACCTGCCCACCGACCGGCCGCGGCCCGCGGTCGCCTCCGGTCGCGGCGCGACGCACAGCTTCGAGATCGACGCCGACACCCACGCCAAGCTCACCGAACTCGCCCGCACCAGGGGCGCGACGCTGTTCATGGTCACGCACACCGCGCTGGCCGTGCTGCTCGCCCGCCTGTCCGGCGAGGACGACATCGCGATCGGCACGCCGGTCGCGGGTCGTGGCGAGCGCGCCCTCGACGACCTGATCGGCATGTTCGTCAACACCCTGGTGCTGCGGACCCCGATCGAGCGCGGCGCGACGTTCACCGACCTGCTTCGCACCGTGCGCGCCACCGACATCGCCGCGTTCGGGCACGCGGACCTGCCGTTCGAGCGGCTGGTCGAGATCCTGAACCCGGCGCGCTCGCAGGCAAGGCACCCGCTGTTCCAGGTGCTGCTGTCGTTCCAGAACCTCGGCCAGAACAGCCTCGAACTGCCCGGCCTGACGGTCAGCGGCGTCGAATTGCCGATCGACACGGCGAAGTTCGATCTGCAGCTGACACTGTCGGAGAAGAACGCCACCCAAGCGGCGAACGGCGCCCATGCCACTCCGGCCGGGATCAGCGCCGAATTCATCTATGCCACGGATCTTTTCGATCCGGAGACAATGGCGGAGCTCGGGCAGCGATTCAACCGACTGCTCGGCGCGCTCGCGGCGGAACCGGATCGGCCGATCGGCGATATCGCGCTGCTCGACGAGCGGGAGACCGAGCAGGCGCTGCGCGGCTGGAACGACACCGAGCGTGATCTCGGCGCGCCCAGCACGCTGGTCGCGGAGTTCGCCGCTCAGGCGCAGGCCACCCCAGACTCGGTCGCCGTGGTCGACCCTGCCACCGGTGATTCGCTGACCTACGCCGAGTTCAGTGCTCGCGTGCATCGGTTGGCGCACAAGCTGATCGAGGCCGGAGTCGGCCCTGAGTCTCTGGTCGCTCTGGGTCTGCGGCGCTCGGTCGATCTCGTGGTTGCCGCTTACGCCGTGCACGAGGCCGGTGGCGGTTACGTGCCGCTGGATCTCGACCAGCCCGCCGACCGGGTGAACTACGTGCTCGAGTCGGCCGATCCGGTGTGTGTGCTGACCACGTCCCGCGACGGGTTCGAGGCGGATGGCCGGACCACGCTGTCGATCGACGAACTGGATCTGTCCGGCTACTCGGACGCGCCGCTCACCGACGCCGACCGGCTCGCGCCGCTGCGCCCGGAGCATCCGGCGTACGTGATCTTCACGTCCGGCTCGACCGGTCGCCCCAAAGGTGTCGCGGTGCCGCATGCGGCCGTGGTGAACCAGATCCGTTGGATCACCGGCGAATACGGCATCGGCGCCGACGACATCGTGTTGTTCAAGACGCCCGCGACCTTCGACGTGTCGGTGTGGGAACTGTTCGGCTCGATGACCACCGGCGGCCGCATCGTGGTGGCCAGCGCGGACGGACATCGCGACCCGCAGTACCTCGCCGACGTGATCGCCGCCGAACGCGTCACCATGACCTCGTTCGTGCCGTCGATGCTGACGGTGTTCGCCGGAAACGTCGATATCACCGACGGCAGCGACGCGCTCGCCTCGCTGCGGACGCTGTTCATCGCCGGTGAGGCGTTCACCGCCGAAGCGGTCGACGCGATCCGCCGGGTCAGCTCGGCTGAGCTCTACAACCTCTATGGCCCAACGGAATTCACCGTGCACGCCACGCACGGCCCGGTGGCCGACGACGTCACCGGTGCGGTGCCGATCGGTCTTCCGGTGTGGAATGCCCAGGCGTATGTGCTCGACGCCCGGCTGAAGCCGGTGCCGTCGGGTGTCGCGGGCGAGCTGTACCTCGCGGGCGCGCAGCTGGCGCGCGGCTACTTCGGCCGCACCGACCTGACCTCGGATCGCTTCGTGGCCAACCCGTTCGGTGCCGAGGGCGCCCGGATGTACCGCACCGGTGACCTCGTCACCCGCGGCGACAACGGCGCCATCGTGTACATCGGCCGCACCGACTTCCAGGTGAAGCTGCGCGGCCTGCGCATCGAGCTCGGCGAGATCGAATCCGCGCTCGCCGCACACGATTCGGTGGCTCAGTCCGTAGCCATGGTGCGCGCGGACGGGCACACCGGCGATCAGCTGGTCGGCTATGTGGTGCCGGTCAGCGGTGCCACGGTGGACGTGGACGAGCTCAGGACGCACCTGGCCGGCCGACTGCCGTCGTACATGGTGCCCGCCGCGCTCGTGGTGCTCGACGCCATGCCGCTCAACCCGAATGGCAAGCTGGATCGGCGCGCGCTGCCCGAACCCGCCTTCGAGGCAAGGGAATTCCGCGCGCCGTCCACCCCGATCGAAGAGATCGTGGCCAACACCTTCGCCGAGGTGCTCGGCCTCACCGCAGCCGATGGCGAACGCGCCGTCGGCATCGACGACGACTTCTTCGAGCTCGGCGGCAACTCGCTCATCGCGACCCAGGTGGTCGCCAGGCTCGGCGCCGCACTCGACACCCGTGTCCCGGTACGGATGCTGTTCGAGGCGCCGACCGTCGCCGCGCTGGCCGCGCGGATGGAAGCCAACCAGGGCACCGGACGCCGCCGCGAGCTGGTCGCGGGACAGCGTCCGGCCCGGATTCCGTTGTCGCTGTCACAGCAGCGGATGTGGTTCCTCAACCGGTTCGACACGGACTCGGCGGTCAACAACATCCCCCTGGCCGTCCGGCTCACCGGCTCGCTCGACACCGACGCGCTGCGCCAGGCCGTCGCCGACGTGGTCGACCGGCACGAGGTGCTGCGCACCGTCTACCCGGAGACCGCCGACGGTCAAGGTGTTCAGGTGGTGCTGCCCGCCGGGCAGGAACCGATCGACCTGACCCCGATCGAGGTGTCCGAGACCGAAATCCAGGACCGCGTCCGCGAATTGGTGCTGACCGGCTTCGACGTCACCACCGCGGTGCCGGTGCGGGCCCAGCTGTTCCGGGTGGCCGGTTCGATGGACGGCTCACAGCCGGACACCCACGTGCTGGTCTTCGTGGTGCACCACATCTCCGGCGACGGCTGGTCGGTGCGCCCGCTGGCCCGCGACGTGATGATCGCCTACGCGGCCCGCTCCCGCGGCGACGCGCCTGCCTGGCCGCCACTGCCGGTGCAGTACGCCGACTACGCGCTGTGGCAGCGGGAAACCCTTGGCTCCGAAGAGGATCCGTCCTCGCTGATCGCGCAGCAGGTCGCCTACTGGTCCGACAGCCTGGCCGGACTGCCCGACCAGCTCGACCTGCCGTCGGACCGCTCGCGGCCCGCCGTCGCGTCCAATCGCGGTGGGGTATACGAGTTCTCGCTCGACGCGCAGCTGCTGCGTGACCTGAACGCGCTGGCCAGGGAGCACGGCGCGAGCCTGTTCATGGTGGTGCACGCCGCGTTCGCCGCGCTGCTCGCCCGGCTGTCCGGCAGCGACGACATCGCCATCGGCACCGCGGTCGCCGGTCGCGGTGAGGCCGCACTCGACGACGCCATCGGCATGTTCGTCAACACCCTCGTGCTGCGCAGCGAGGTCGACCCCGCGGCTCCGTTCGCGGACCTGGTCGCGCACACCAAGGACCGCGACCTGGCCGCCTTCGGGCACGCGGACCTGCCGTTCGAGCGGCTGGTCGAGATCCTGAACCCGGCGCGCTCGCAGGCAAGGCACCCGCTGTTCCAGGTGATGCTGTCGTTCCAGAACACCGGGGAGGCCTCGTTCGAGCTGCCCGGTCTCGAGGTCGCCGGTGTGCCCCTTGACGTGGTGACGGCCAAGTTCGATCTGCACCTGAGCCTGTCCGACCGGTTCGACGCCGACGGCGCCGCCGACGGCATGACCGCGGAATTCGCTTACGCGACGGACATGTTCGACGCGGACACCATCGCAGGCGTCGCGGATCGGCTCGTCCGGCTTTTGACCGCTGTTGTCGCGGATCCGTCCGTGGCGATCGGCGATGTCGAGCTGCTGGATTCCGCCGAGCACGCGCAGGTGGTCGCGCGCTGGAACGACACCGCGCATGCGGTGGATGATTCGGCGACGTTGGTGTCGATGTTCGAGGCGCAGGTTGCTCGGACGCCTGACGCGATCGCTGTGACGTTCGAGGGGACGAGTCTGTCCTATGCCGAGTTCTCGGCCAGGGTGAATCGTCTTGCGCGTCATCTGATTTCGATGGGCGTCGGCCCGGATTCGATGGTCGCGCTCGGTATGCGCCGGTCGATCGAGCTGGTTGTCGGCATGTACGCGGTGAGCGTTGCCGGTGGTGCTTACGTGCCGTTGGATCCCGATCACCCGGCCGATCGCACGCACTATGTGCTTGATACGGCGCGACCGGTCTGCGTGTTGACCACAGCGCGCGATGAGTTCGACGCGGGGAAGACCCCTGCCGTCGAGATCGATCATCTCGAGCTGTCGGGTTACTCCGAGGCGCCGGTTACTGATGCGGATCGTCGTGCGCCGCTGCGGCCTTCGAACACCGCTTACGTGATCTTCACGTCCGGTTCCACGGGTCGTCCGAAGGGTGTTGCGGTCAGCCACGGTTCGATCGTCAACCGTTTGGTGTGGATGCAGGCCGAGTATGGTCTGGAACGCACTGATGTGGTGTTGCAGAAGACTCCGGCGACCTTCGATGTGTCGGTGTGGGAGTTCTTCTGGCCCTTGCAGATCGGTGCCCGCCTGGTCGTCGCGAAGCCCGATGGTCACCGGGATCCGGCGTACCTGGTCCAGGTGATCACCTCCGAAGAGGTCACCACCGCGCACTTCGTGCCGTCGATGCTCTCGGTGTTCGTCGCCGAGCAGCGTGCGGACGAGTGCACCAGCCTGGTCAACGTTTTCGCCTCCGGTGAGGCACTGCCCGCGGCCACCGCGCAGCGGATGCAGGAACTCACCGGCGCTCGCCTGCACAACCTGTACGGCCCCACCGAAGCCGCCGTCGACGTCACCTTCCACGAGGTGGACGAGGCCGACTCGGTGTCGGTGCCGATCGGTGCCCCCGTGTTCAACACTCAGGTGTACGTGCTGGATTCGCGGCTGCACCCGGTGCCGGTCGGCGTCGCGGGTGAGCTGTACCTCGCGGGTGTGCAGTTGGCTCGCGGCTATGTCGCGCGTCCGGAGCTGACCGCGGATCGATTCGTGGCCAACCCGTTCGGCGCGGACGGCCAGCGCATGTACCGGACGGGTGACCTCGTCACCTGGACGGCGCGTGGCGAGCTGGAGTACCTGGGCCGCACCGACTTCCAGGTGAAGCTGCGCGGCTTGCGGATCGAGCTCGGCGAGATCGAATCAGCGCTCACCGCACTGGATTCCATCGCGCAGGCCGTGGTGGTCGTGCGCTCGGACGACCGCCTCGGCGATCAACTCGTCGGATATGTCGTGCCGACCACCGGTCGGGCGATCGACATCGACGGCGTGCGCGCCGAACTCGGCGGCGAGTTGCCCGCGTACATGGTGCCCTCGGCGTTCGTGGTGCTCGAGCAGTTCCCGCTCAACGCCTCCGGCAAGCTCGACCGCAAGGCGCTGCCCGCGCCGGTGTTCGAGGCCAAGGTGTTCCGCGCACCGTCCACCCCGATCGAGGAGATCGTCGCAGGCACCTTCGGCGACGTGCTCGGTGTCGCCAGGGTCGGTCTCGACGACGACTTCTTCGAACTCGGCGGCAACTCGCTGCTGGCCACCCAGGTGACCGCGCGGCTCGGTGCCGCGCTGGACACCAGGCTCGCGGTCCGCGACCTGTTCGAGGCATCGACGGTGTCCGCGCTGGCCACCCGGGTCGAGCGCAACGCCGGATCGGGTAGGCAGCGGCCGAAGCTGGAGACGGGGGAGCGTCCCGCGCGGATCCCGCTGTCGCCGGCCCAGCAGCGCTACTGGTTCCTCAACCAGTTCGACACCACCACTTCGGCCGTCGACAACATCCCCCTCGCGGTGCGGTTGTCGGGTGCGCTCGATGTCGCCGCGCTGGAACAGGCGATCGGCGACGTGTTCGCCCGCCACGAGGTACTGCGCACCACCTACCCGCGCTCCGCGGACGGGCCACACCAGGTGATCCGGCCCGCGGCACAGTCCGCGGCCGCGCTCACCCCGGTCGAGGTCACCGAGGCCGATCTGCTCAACGCGGTCATCGCGTTCGCGCTGACCACCTTCGACGTCACCGTCGAGGTGCCGCTAGCTGTCGCGCTGTTCCGGATCGCGCCGGACGAGCACGTCCTCGCGTTCACCGTGCACCACGTGGCGGCCGACGGCTCCTCGATGGGCCCGCTGGCCCGCGACGTGATGGCCGCGTACGTGGCCCGCGTGCAAGGCGAGGCGCCGCAGTGGCTTCCGCTGTCGGTGCAGTACGCCGACTACGCGCTCTGGCAGCGCGCGGTGCTCGGGTCCGAAGACGATCCGGAATCCCTTGCCGCCCAGCAGGTCGCCTACTGGCGGACCGCGCTCGGTGGGCTGCCCGATCAGCTGGAACTGCCCGCCGACCGGCCGCGCCCGCCCGCACAGTCGTTCCACGGCAAGGCGATTCGCTTCGAGATATCCCCGGAGCGGCACGCCCGCCTGCACGAACTGGCCCGCGCCAACAACGCGTCGCTGTTCATGGTGGTGCACGCGGCGCTCGCCGTGCTGCTGTCGCGGCTGTCCGGCACCGACGACATCGCGGTCGGCACCCCGATCGCGGGTCGCGGTGAGCGCGAACTCGACGACCTGATCGGTATGTTCGTCAACACCTTGGTCTTCCGGACCAGGGTCGCGCCGGGCGACCGCTTCGCCGACCTGCTCGCCGACGTCAAGGAACGCGACCTCGAGGCGTTCGCCAACGCGGACGTGCCGTTCGAGCGCCTCGTCGAGGTGCTCAACCCGGTCCGCTCCACCGCGCGCAATCCGCTGTTCCAGGTGGGCCTTTCGTTCCAGAACCTGGCCGAGACCACCTTCGAACTGCCGGGTCTTTCGGTGAGCGCGGTCAACTTCGACTCGCAGCTGGCCAAGACCGACCTGCACGTCACGCTGTACGACCGCTACGCCGAGGACGGCACCCCCGCCGAGATCATCACCGAATTCGGTTACGCCATCGACCTGTTCGACGAGGACACGGTCCAGGGCTTCGCGGACCGCTTCGTGCGCGTGCTGGACGCCGTGGTCGCCGATGCCACCCTGCCGGTGGGCGAGATCGACCTGCTCGCCGATGACGAGCACACCCGCATCCTCAGCACCTGGAACGACACCGCGCACGAGGTCGACACGACCGCGACGCTGGTGTCGCTGCTGGACGCCACGGTAGCGGCGACGCCGGACGCGGTGGCGCTCGTCGCCGACGAGCCGACCGGTCAGCACCAGGCCCACCCGTCGCCCGACCACCCCCCCTCACGGATTCGCTTCGCGAGCTTGACTTACGCCGAGCTGGACACTCGGGTGAACCGCCTGGCCCGCTACCTGATTCAGCGTGGCGTCGGTCCGGAAGACCGGGTGGCGCTGGCCCTCCGCCGCTCCACCGATCTCGTGGTCGCCATGTACGCGGTCGCGAAATCGGGTGCGGCCTATGTGCCCATCGACCCGGATCAGCCTGCCGAGCGGACCGACTACATCCTCGGGACGGCGGCACCGGTCTGCGTGCTGACCACCGGTCGTGACGGATTCCGCACCGCCGCAACCGAGGTCGTACAGATCGACGCGCTCGACCTGACCGTGTTCGCGGCCGGGCCGGTCACCGAACGCCGCGGCACGCTCGCCCCGGCGAACACCGCGTACGTGATCTTCACGTCCGGCTCGACCGGCCAGCCCAAGGGCGTCGCCGTTCCGCACGCCGCGATCGTCAACCAGTTGCAGTGGGAGATCGCGACGTTCGGCCTCGGCGCCGACGACGCGATCCTGCTGAAGACCGCGGCGACGTTCGACCTCTCGGTGTGGGAGTTCTGGACCGCGGCCGCGTCGGGTGGGCGCCTGGTGATCTCGGCGGCCGACGGTCACCGCGATCCGGCCTACCTCAACGAGCTGATGCGCACCACCGGGGTCACCACGCTGCATGTGGTGCCGTCCATGCTGGACTCGCTGCTCACCGAATCCGCTGGCCGCCTGACGCATTCGCTGCGCCGGGTACTCGCCATCGGTGAGGCACTGCCCGCCGCGACCGCGCAGCGGTTCCGCCGTGACAACACAGCCGAGCTCTTCAACCTGTACGGCCCGACCGAGGCTGCGGTGTCGATCACCAGCCACCTGGTCACCGACGCCGACGAGCTGTCGGTATCGATCGGCGCGCCGGAATGGAACAGCCGCGTCTACGTGCTCGACGCCAGGCTGCGGCCGGTCCCGGTCGGCGTCTCGGGCGAGTTGTACCTGGCCGGTGCGCAATTGGCGCGCGGCTACTTCGGCAAGGCCGAGCTGACCGCCGACCGGTTCGTCGCCGATCCGTTCGGCGCGGCGGGCGAGCGCATGTACCGCACCGGCGACCTGGTGGCCTGGAATGCCACTAGGGGACGGCAGCCGGCGGAGCCGGCGGGGTGGGTAGGCACCGGCGAACTGGATTACCGCGGCCGCACCGACTTCCAGGTGAAGATCCGTGGCTTCCGCATCGAGCTCGGCGAGATCGAGGCCGCGCTGCTGCGTCAGCCCGCGATCACGGCGGCCGCGGTGCTCGCGCATACCGATCCGAGCATCGGCGACCGTCTGGTGGCGTACGTGGTGCCGCGGGCGGGTCAGCTCGACAAGCGCGGGCTGCAGGCCGCGCTCGCCGCGGAGCTGCCGTCGTACATGGTGCCGTCGGTGCTCATCCAGCTGGCCGCCTTGCCGCTCAACGCCAACGGCAAGCTGGACCGGAAGGCGTTGCCGCAACCCACCTTCGAGAAGGCGGTGTTCCGCGCGCCGGTCACCCCGATCGAGCAGATCGTCGCGAACACCTTCGCCGACGTGCTGCGAATCTCGGATCGGGAAGGGGCGGAATCGAAGCGGCTCGGCCTCGATGACGACTTCTTCGCCTGGGGCGGTAACTCGCTGCTGGCCACGCAGGTCGCCGCCCGCCTCGGTGAGGCGCTGAACACTCGCGTGCCCGTCCGGTTGATGTTCGAGGCGTCCACGGTTGCCGCGCTTGCGGTCCGGGTCGAGCAGCATGCCGACGCCGGTGGTCGCAAGGCGCTGACCGCGGCGCCACGCCCCGAACACATTCCGCTGTCGCTCGCGCAGCAGCGCATGTGGTTCCTCAACCGGTTCGACACCCAGTCGGCCGCCTACAACGTGCCGATCGCGGTGCGGCTCACCGGCGCCCTCGACGTGGCCGCGCTGCGTGCCGCGATCGCGGACCTGGTCAGCAGGCACGAGATCCTGCGCACCATCTACCCGCAGACCGACAGCGGTCCGGTGCAGGTGATCCTGCCGCCCGCCCAGGCCGTGCCGCGGCTGGACGTGCGCGTGGTGGCGCCGGCACAGATCGAATCCGCCGTGGTGGCACTGACTTCGACGATGTTCGACGTCACCACCGAGGTGCCGATGAAGGTCGCGCTGTTCCAGATCGCCGGGGAGGCAACGGATCCGGACGCGGTTTCGTCGGGTGGCTCCGCTCCCGCCGAGGTCGAATACGTCCTCGCGATGGTGGTGCACCACATCTCCGGTGACGGTTCGTCGGTCGGCCCGCTGACCCGTGACCTGATGATCGCCTACGCCGCGCGGTCGGCTGGCGAGGCGCCGAACTGGGCCCCGCTCGAGGTGCAGTACGCCGACTACAGCATCTGGCAGCGTGAGCTGCTCGGCAGCGAGGACGACCGGGAGTCGTTGGCGGCCAAGCAGGTCGCGTACTGGCGCCAGGCGCTGGCCGAGCTGCCGGATCAGCTGGATCTGCCGTCGGATCGGCCGCGTCCCGCGGTGCAGTCCTTCGCCGGTGGCAAGGTCGAGCTGCGCATCGACGCCGAGACGCATCAGGCCCTGATCGAGCTGGCCCGCACCGAGGGTGCGACGCTGTTCATGGTCGTGCACACCGCGCTCGCGGTGCTGCTCGCGCGGCTGTCGGGCACCGACGACATCGCCATCGGCACGCCGATGGCGGGTCGCGGCGAGGCCGTCCTCGACGACCTGATCGGCATGTTCGTCAACACGCTGGTGTTCCGCACCAAGATTGACGCCGGTGAGCCGTTCACCGAACTCCTTGCGCGGCAACGCGAGACCGACATCCAGGCGTTCGCCAACGCCGATGTGCCGTTCGAGCGCCTCGTCGAGGTACTCAACCCGGTCCGGTCCACCGCGCGGCATCCGCTGTTCCAGGTGGGTCTTTCGTTCCAGAACCTGGCCAAGGCCGGACTGGAGCTGCCGGGTCTTGCGGTGTCCGGGCTCGATATCGACACCGCGCTGTCGCAGTTCGATCTGCACCTGATCGCGACCGACCGTTACAGCGACGCGGGCGAGCCCGAGGGCATCACCGGGTTCTTCACCTACGCCACCGACATGTTCGAGCGGGATACCGTGCAGGGCTTCGTCGATCGGTTCGCGCGCCTGATCGGTGAGATCATCGCCGCGCCGCGCACCTCGGTCGGCGATATCGAACTGCTCGACGTCGCGGAACGCGCGCGGCTGGTGACCGGCCGCAATGCGACCGACAACGCGGTGGACACGGCGGCGACGCTGGTTTCGCTGCTCGACGCCTCGGTGGCGGCCGGGCCGAAGGAAGTCGCGCTGGTCACCGAGGACGGCGCGTCGATCACCTATGGCGATCTCGATGCACGGGTGAATCGTCTTGCGCGGCATTTGATCTCGATGGGTGTGGGGCCGGAGTCGCGGGTGGCGCTGGCGTTCCGGCGTTCGGTGGATTTGGTCGTGGCGATGTATGCCGTGGCGAAGTCCGGTGGTGCGTATGTGCCGGTGGATCCGGCGCAGGCTGCCGAGCGGACCAACTACATCCTCGAGACCGCGGCTCCGGTGTGTGTGCTGACCAATGCCGATGCCGAGTTCGCTACCGATGTCGCGCCTTTGGTCCGGATCGATCAGCTGGATCTGGCCGAGGTGGACAAGACCTCGATCACCGATGCTGACCGGGTGGCGCCGTTGCGTCCGGAGAACACCGCGTACGTGATCTTCACGTCGGGTTCGACCGGTCGTCCGAAGGGTGTTGCGGTTTCGCATGGCGCGATCGCGAATCAGTTGCAGTGGAAGGTCACCGAGTTCGGTCTCGATGCCGCCGATGCGATTCTGCTGAAGACCGCTGCCACCTTCGACCTTTCGGTGTGGGAGTTCTGGTCCGCGGCAGTCTGTGGTGGCCGGCTGGTCATCGCCGCGCCCGACGGTCATCAGGACCCGGCGTACCTGAACGAGCTGATGGCCCGCGAGTGGGTGACCACGCTGCACGTGGTGCCCTCGATGCTCGACGCACTCACGGCCGGTGACTTCCCGAACTCGCTGTGGCGGGTGCTGGCCATCGGTGAGGCGCTGCCGGGCGCGCTGGCGCAGCGGTTCGTGCGCGAGCACTCGCGTACCGAGCTGTTCAACCTGTACGGCCCGACCGAGGCCGCGGTTTCGATTACCAGCCATCGGGTGACCAGGGCGGACGAGACCTCGGTGTCCATCGGTCTGCCCGAATGGAACAGCCAGGTCTACGTGCTGGATTCGCGACTGCGGCCGGTGCCCGACGGTGTCGCCGGTGAGCTGTACCTCGCGGGTGCGCAGCTGGCGCGTGGTTACTTCGGTCGCGCGGATCTGACCGCGGATCGGTTCGTGGCCAACCCGTTCCAGCCCGGTGCGCGGATGTACCGGACCGGTGACTTGGTGGCGTGGAACGCCTCCGGTGAGTTGGAGTACCGGGGCCGCACCGACTTCCAGGTGAAGATCCGTGGTTTCCGCATTGAGCTGGGTGAGATCGAGGCGGCGCTGCTTGCGCTGCCGGAGATCGCGCAGACGGCGGTGGTCGCCAAGTCTGATCCGAAGACTGGTGATCGGTTGGTTGCCTACTTGGTGGGCGCCGATGTCGATGTGGTGCAGGTGAAGTCGGCGTTGACCGCTGGTTTGCCGTCGTACATGGTGCCGTCGGCGTTCGTGGTGCTGGATGCGTTGCCGTTGAATGTGAACGGCAAGCTGGATCGAAAGGCGTTGCCGGAGCCGGAGTTCGAGGCGCAGGCGTTCCGTGCGCCGTCGACGCCGATCGAGGAGATCGTGGCGTCGGTGTATGCCGAGGTGCTCGGTGTGGAGCAGGTCGGCGCGGATGACGACTTCTTCGGTCTCGGCGGTAACTCGCTGCTGGCTACTCAGGTCGCCGCCCGCATCGGCGCCGCGCTCGATGCCAGGGTGCCGGTGCGCGCGCTGTTCGAGGCGTCCACCGTCGCCGGTCTGGCCGTGAAGGTCGAACAGCACGCCGGTGCCGGTGGCCGTCGCGCCCTGGTGGCGGGGCCGCGTCCGGAACAGGTTCCGCTGTCGCTGGCACAGCAGCGCATGTGGTTCCTGAACCAGTTCGACACCGCGTCGGCCGTCAACAACATCCCGGTTGCCGTGCGCCTCACCGGCGACCTCGATGTCGCCGCGCTGCAGGACGCCGTCGGCGATGTCATCGCCAGGCACGAGACGCTGCGCACGGTGTACCCGGAGCAGGGGCGTGCCGCGAGCCAGGTGATCATGCCCGCCGAGCAGTCGGTGCCGGACCTGACGCCGGAAACCGTTGCCGTCGAAGACATTCAGCAGCGGATCGTCGACGTGATCACCGCGGGCTTCGATGTCACGGCGGAAATTCCGCTGCGGGCCAAGCTGTTCCGGATCACCGACGGCGAATACGTGCTGGTGTTCGTTGTCCATCACATCAGCGCGGACGGCTGGTCGATGGGCCCGCTGACCCGCGACGTGATGCTGGCCTACGCGGCCCGCTCGAACGGCGTGCCCCCTGGCTGGGCGCCGCTGCCGGTGCAGTACGCGGACTTCAGCCTCTGGCAGCGCGACGTGCTCGGCTCGGAGGCCGATCCGGCGAGCCTGATCTCGCAGCAGGCCGAATACTGGCGGGCCGCGCTGGCCGGGCTGCCGGACGAGCTCAACCTGCCCGCCGACCGGACCAGGCCGACGACCCAGTCGTTCAACGGTGGACGCGTGGTGTTCCCGATCGACGGCGAGCTGCACGGCAAGCTCACCGAGATCGCGCGGGAACAAAACGCGACCATGTTCATGCTGGTGCACGCCGCGCTCGCGCTGTTCCTCGCGCGCATGTCGGGCACCGACGACATCGCCATCGGCACCCCGATCGCGGGTCGTGGCGAGGCCGAACTCGACGACGTCATCGGCATGTTCGTCAACACGCTGGTGCTGCGCTCGCACGTGGAAGGCGACCTCACCTTCGGCGAGCTGCTCGCCAGGACGAAGGACGCGGACCTACAGGCGTTCGCGCATGCCGACCTGCCGTTCGAGCGGCTCGTCGAGCTGCTCAACCCGGAGCGCTCGACCGCGCGGCACCCGCTGTTCCAGGTGGCGCTGTCGTTCGAGAACCTGCCGGAGACGAGCTTCGAGCTGCCCGGATTGCACGTCGGGGCGGTCGATTTCGAGGTCGAGACGGCGAAGTTCGATCTGTCGCTGACGATTCGCGAGGCCGCGGCCGGCGGCGACGCGGGCATGTACGCCGAGTTCTCCTTCGCCCGTGACCTTTTCGACGACGCCACGGTCGAGGTCTTCGCGCAGCGGTTCACCAGGCTGCTCGACGCCATCGCCACCGAACGTGAGCTGCCGATCGGTGACCTGCCGCTGCTCGACGCGGACGAGTACGAGCTGCTCACGCACGTGCACGGCGAAGACGTGATGGCCACCGGGCTGCTGCCGGATCTGCTGCAGCGCGGCGCCAAGCTGAACCCGGAGCAGATCGCGGTCCGCTACCAGGGGCGCTCGATCACCTACCGCGAGCTGGACGAGTACTCGTCGCGACTGGCACGGGTGCTGATCGAACGCGGTGTCGGTCCGGAACGCATTGTGGCGCTGTCCTTCCCGCGCTCCTACGAGATGGTCGCGGCGTTCTGGGCGGTAGCGAAGGCCGGTGGCGCGCACGTGCCGGTCGACCCGACCTACCCCGAAGACCGCATGCGGCACATGATCAACGACTCCGGCGCGGTCATCGGCATCACCGCGACCGAGCACGTGGATCGCCTGCCGCGCGACGTCGAATGGCTGCGGCTGGACGATCCGGCGCTCGGCGAGCTGATCGAGGCCAAGTCGCCGGACTCGGTGACCGACGCGGATCGGATCTCGTCGCTGGCCATGCGGCACCCGGTGTATGTCATCTACACGTCGGGTTCGACGGGTATGCCCAAGGGCGTCACCGTGACCCACGCGGGCATGGGCGGTCTGGTCGGCGTCGCCACCGACCTCTACCAGCTCGAGGCGCACCACCGGTTCCTGCACATCTGCTCGCCGAGCTTCGACCCGTCGGTGCTCGAATGGCTGTGTGCCGCTTACACCGGCGCGACGCTGGTGATCGTGCCGTCGACCATCATCGGCGGGCCGGACCTGGCCGAGCTGCTGCGCACCGAGCGGGTCACGCACACGATCATCACCCCCGCGGTGCTCGGCACGGTCGATCCGGCGGGCATGGAGGCGCTCGAAGTCGCCTCGGTCGGTGGCGATGTCACCACGCCGGAACTGCTGGCCAAGTGGTACCCGGGCCGGAAGTACTTCAATGCCTACGGTCCGACCGAGACGACGATCATCTCGTCGTACGCCAGCCTGACCCCGGGACGGCACGTCACCATCGGCCTGCCGGTACGCGGCATGTCGGCGCTGGTGCTCGACAACCGGCTCAACCCGGTGCCGCCGGGTGTCGCGGGCGAGCTCTACCTCGCCGGTGGCGCGGTGGCGCGTGGCTATCACAACCGCCCCGACCTCACCGCGGAACGATTCGTCGCCAACCCGTGGAGCAACGAGGGCGCGCGGATGTACCGCACCGGCGACGTGGTGCGCTGGTTCGCCGAGCCGGGCGAGCGCGCGGGTAATGCCGCGGTGCCCGAGGTGCGCTGGGAGCTGGACTACGTCGGGCGCTCGGACTTCCAGGTGAAGATCCGCGGCTTCCGCATCGAGCTCGGCGAGATCGACACGGTGCTCGCGGCCCATCCCGACGTCGAGTTCGCGATCACGCTCGGCAAGCAGACCGCGGCGGGCGCCACGATTCTGGTGTCCTATGTGCTCGCGGTGCCCGGCCACGAGATCGACACGGTCCGGCTCGGCGAGCACGCCGCGCGCAGCCTGCCGCCGCACATGGTGCCGTCGGCGATCATGGTGCTCGACGAGATCCCGCTGACCCCGGTCGGCAAGCTGGACCGCAAGGCGCTGCCCGAGCCGGTGCTCGCGCCGCGCGAGTTCCGGGCACCGGCCAGCGAGATCGAGGCGGTCATCGCCGAGGTGTTCGCCGAGGTGCTCGGGGTCGAGCAGATCGGTTTGGACGACTCGTTCTTCGCGCTCGGCGGCGACAGCATCCTGTCCATCCAGCTGGTGTCGCGGGCCAAGGCGCGCGGCGTGGTGTTCTCTCCGCGCGAGGTGTTCGAGCGGCGCAGCGTGGCCTCGCTTGCCGAAATCGCCACGCTCGGTGCGGGTTCGGAGCAGGTGAAGCTGGAGGAGCTGCCCGGCGGCGGGGTCGGCGACATTCCGCTGACGCCGATCATGACGCAGATCCTCGCGAGTGGCTCGGCCTACGACCGCTTCTCGCAGACGATGGCGCTGCGGCTGCCGGACGGTATCGACCGGGCGACGCTCGTCGGGACCATCGCGGCGGTGTTCGACCACCACGACGTGCTGCGTACTCGGTTGCGCCGCAACGACGATCGGTGGGCCTTCGAGGCGCTGGCGACCGGTGCGGTCGACGTGGACGCCATGGTGCATCGGGTCGAGCTCGCCGCCGACGTCGACGACGCGGAGCTCAAGCGGGTCGGCAGCGAGGCGTTCGACGCCGCGCTCGGCCGGTTGGATCCGGCGAATGCCGTGATGGCGCAGTTCATCTGGTTCGCTTTCGAGGGCGAGCGGCGCGATGTGCTGCTCATCGTGGCGCATCACTTCGTGGTCGACGGTGTGTCCTGGCGCATCCTGATTCCGGACTTCGCGGTCGCGTGGTCGCAGCTGGCCGCCGGTCAGCAGGTTGCGTTGCCCGCCAACGGAACCTCGATGCGGCGCTGGGCGCACAGTCTGGCCGAGGCGGCCACCTCGGCCGAGCGGGTCGCGGAACTGCCGTTCTGGCAGCAGGTTTCGACGACGCCGGATCCGCTGCTCGGCGCGCGGCCGTTCGACCCCGCGGTCGATACGTTCGCCACGGTCGAGCGGGTCGAGGTCACCTTGCCTGCCGAGGTCACCGACGCGGTGCTCACCGCGATCCCCGGCCTCTACCGCGGCGGGGTGAACGACGGACTGCTGTCCGCGCTGGCCATGGCGGTCGCGCGCTGGCGGGGCATGGGTTCAGCCCTTGTCAAGCTCGAGGGTCACGGCCGTGAAGAGGAAGTCGTGCCCGGCGCGGATCTTTCGCGCACCGTCGGCTGGTTCACCACGGCCTACCCGGTCCGGCTCGATCTGGGCGGCGCCGACCTCACCGACGCGTTCGCCGGTGGTGCCGCGCTCGGCGAGATCGTGAAGTCGATCAAGGAGCAGCTGCTCGCGGTGCCGGACAAGGGCCTCGGTTACGGCCTGCTGCGGCACTTGAACTCGGCGACCGGTCAGCGGCTCGGTGCCTCGGGCCAGATCAGCTTCAACTATCTGGGTCGCATGTCGGCCGGGGAGATCCCGGAGCAACTCGCCGAAATCGGCTGGGTGCCGGTGGCCGACCTCGGTCAGCTGGACGGCGACATGGACCTGGACATGCCCGCCAACGCGACGATCGACATCAACGCGATCGTCACCGACGGCGCGGACGGTCCGGAGCTCGGCGCCGCGTTCGCCTTCCCGACCGGGTTGTTGACGCGGGAACAGGTGCAGGAGTTCGCCGACCACTGGGTCGCCGCGCTCACCGCGCTGGCGACGCACGCGCGGCGGCCGGACGCGGGTGGCTTCACGCCGTCCGACATGTCGCTGGTTCGGGTCGAGCAGACCGATATCGAGCTGTGGGAACGGAATTACCCGGCGCTGGCCGAGGTGTGGCCGCTCTCGCCGCTGCAGTCCGGTCTGCTGTTCCACGCGATGATGACCCAGGCGACGGTCGACGTGTACACCATGCAGGCCGTGGTTGACCTCGGCGGCGCGCTCGATGTCGAGCGGCTGCACGCGGCCGCACAGGGCATCATCGACCGGTACCCGAACCTGCGCACCGCGTTCGTCACCGACTCCGACGGGCAGGCCGTGCAGGTCGTGCTCGATCGGATCGAGGCGCCGTGGCGCGAGGTGGATCTCACCGCGCTGCCCGCCGACGAGCGGACCGCGGAACTGCGCAGGCAGGTCGCGGCCGATCAGGCGACGCACTTCGACATGGCGGTGCCGCCGCTGCTGCGGTTCACCCTGTTCCGCACCGACGAGAGCCAGTGGCACCTGGCGATCACCACCCATCACATCCTGTTGGATGGTTGGTCGATGCCGCTGCTGATGCGGGATCTGCTGGTGCTGTACGCGGTTCGCGGCGATCAGGCGGCGCTGCCCCGGGTGGCCTCGTACCGCAACTTCCTCGGCTGGCTGGCCGGACGGGACCGCGAGGCCTCGCTGCGGGCCTGGGCGACCGCGCTCGACGGCGTCAGTGAGCCGACTCAGCTTGCGCCGCAGCCGCGTTCGGCCGAGCAGTACGAGATCGGCAAGCTGGTCACCGAGCTCGACACCGACCGCACCCGCCAACTCACCAAGCACGCCGCCGAATTGGGCGTCACGGTGAACACGCTGGTGCAGGCGGCTTGGGGCATCCTGCTCGGACGGCTCACCGGCCGTGGCGATGTGGTGTTCGGCGCCACCGTCTCCGGGCGGCCCGCCGAGCTGCCGGGCGTGGAGTCGATGGTCGGCCTGTTCATCAACACGCTGCCGGTGCGGCTGCGCATCGACGATCGGCAGACCATCGGCAAGCTGCTGGAGCGGGTGCAGCACGATCAGGCCGATCTGCTCGAGCACCACTACGTGGGACTCACCGACATCCAGCGGGTGGCAGGCACCGGATCGCTGTTCGACACGCTGCTGGTGTTCGAGTCGTATCCGATGGACAAGGAGGCCATTTCGGCCGCCAGCTCCATCGACGGCATGTCGGTGACCGGTGTCGGCGTCAACGACGCAACGCACTACCCGCTGACGCTGCTGGTGACCGCCGAGGCGACGATCGAGCTGACGCTCAAGTACCTTGGCAGCCGGTTCTCCGCGGACGAGGTGGAGATCATGTCCGCGCGGTTGATCCGGGTGCTGGAAGCGCTGCTCGGCGATCCGGACGGACTCGTCGGCGACATCGACATCCTCGACGCCGGTGAACGGGCTCGCCTGCTCGTCGAATCCGGCATCACGGCAACCACTTCCGCGCCGGAGCCGACCGGCCGGGTCGGCGCGCACACGGTCGCCAAGGTGCTCGCCGAGGTGGTCGAGGAGGATCCGGAGGCGCCCGCGCTGCTCGCCGACGGCGACGAAATCGCTTACCACGTGCTGGATCGACGCTCCTCACAGTTGGCGCGGGTGCTCATCGATCGGGGTGCGGGGCCGGGCGACATCGTCGCGGTGGCGCTGCCGCGTTCGCTGGACGCGGTGGTCGCGGCCTGGGCGGTGCAGAAGGCCGGTGCGGCACTGCTGTTCGCCGGTGATCTCACCGTCGACGACATGGTCGGTGCCGGAACGACTTTCGGTATCGCGCTGAATGCGTTGCCGGACAGCCCGATTCAGTGGTTGGTCCCGTCCGAGCCGCGGATGCAGGCCGACCTGGTCGCGGCACCGTCGCACCCGGTCTCCTACGCCGACCGGGTCCGCCCGCTCGGCGAGGACCATCCGGCCTTCGTCGTCCCGACCGGCGACGGCGTCCTCGCCATCTCGCAGACCGAGGCCCTCGCCCGAGCCGAACACGTCCGCGAGGAGTACGGCATCGACTACGAGTCGACCACGTACACCACGGCCCGCTCCGGCCGCGCCGCCATGCTCGAGTTCCTGGCCGCCGCCACCGCGGGCGCCCTCTCGGTCCTCCCGACCGGCGAAGTCGCCAACGACCTAGCCGACGGCGAAGTCACCCACTGGTTCGTCACCCCGAGCGAGGCAACCGATGCGGCGGACCCCGAGGTCAAGATCGTGATCGCGGAGTAGAACGAAACGGCAATCCGCCTGTGCAGAGCGCCAACCAGCACTCTGCACCGGCGGTTTCGTCTGCCGCCGTGACCTAGATTGGTACGGGATCGGCGGACTCCGATTCGCCACCTTCGCGCTGGAGGTCGTCCCATGGTGCTGCCGGTTCCGCGCGGTGGCCGTTGGACAGCGACAGACCTCGACCAACTGCCTGAAAACGGATTGCGCTACGAAGTGGTGAATGGCCTGCTGGTCGTGACCGCAGCGCCGAACATTCGGCACCAGTTGCTGATCCAAGGCTTGGGACGTGCCCTCGACGACGCTGTGCCGCCATGGCTCGTCACACTTCCCGGCGTCGGCGTCCTGATCGGCGAGGACGAGCCGATCCCCGACCTAATTGCGGCCATCGGTCCGATCGAATGGGACGGCCGCGGGATTCCAGCCGGCCAGGTGAAACTAGTTGTCGAAGTGGTGTCCAAGTCGACAACCCTGCAAGACCGGATGGTCAAGCCCGTCGTCTACGCCGAGGCAGGCATCCCCCACTACTGGCGTCTCGAGATCAACTCATTCAAAGGCCAGTTGCCGGGCGAGTCCCTGCCGGTTCTGTTCGCTTACGAACTCGGCGGTGACCAGACTTACGAGCTGACCCACAGGGTGGCGGCCGGAGACGTCGTCACCCTGCGCAGTCCGTTCGAATTCACCTTCGATCCCGGAACGTTGCTGCCCTGATGGGCAACTGATCTCTGCGGATGAACAGTTCGACGGTCGTCATGGCGTCGCTCTTTTCGTGGGGGTGAGGGTGCGGGTGACGATCAGGAGGAAAGCCAGGAGGGCGCAGGCGGTGCGGGCGAAATGGAATGCCTCCCACCGGCTGAGGATCTCGGCGTAGTCGGGTGGCGGGGACGTCACCGCCCAGACCTTGATGTGCTGGTTGATCGGGACGTTGCCGAATCGGGTGATGAGGAACGAGGCGATGGCCAGTGCGGCCGCGGTTGCGGCGAACCAGCGGTCGCGGGCGGTTGTCCGGAACGCGAGCACCAGGCAGCTGAGGATGGTGAGGCCCATCAGCGACTGCATGACGGGACCGTTCACGGACATCAGCGCGGTGTGGAAGGTGAAGCGGACGTTCAGCGGGACTTCGCGGAACGCGTAGAGAACGTTGACGGCACCGTAGCCGAACGCGCCTGCTAGCAGGCCACCGAAGCACAGGGCGGATGCTCTTGCCACGGTGGGCTTTTCGAAGGTGGTCAACGTGGCTCCGAAACGGTGGCAAGGGACAGCAATTCGTCGACCGACCACTGGTCGTAGACGTGTGTACCGTGTTTGGACGCGAGTACGCGACCGTCGGTGGCGATGAGGAAGTCGGCGGGGAGGCCGAGGTTGCCGCCCTCGGGTTTTGTTGGGGGAGCGGGTTGTTGCTTGCGGAGGGCGGCGGTGGCCGCGTGTGTCACGGCGCGGAGGATGGCGGGCCAGCCGCGTGGGTTCAGTAGGGCTCGCGGTGACGATTCGACACCGAATTCGCGGTACAGCTCGCGGGTGGGATCGGCGATCAGGTCGAGCGGCATGTCCTCGGTGTAGGTGTGTAATTCCGCTGCGCTGGAATGGAATACGACTACCTCGCGAATGTTCGCGGCGGCGATTTCGGGATGGCGGGCGACTATCGAGCGCAGGTGCAGATTACAGACCGGGCAGCCGGCGAATCGGCGAAATTGCAGGTGGATCAGGCGGTTCGGATCGGGGATGGGCACGGCGGCACCGGCGATGGTGGTCAATACCCGATCGGAGACGGACGTCGGCAAAGGCATGAGCGGTTCCTTTCGTAGGCGTACCTTGTACACCTACGACCAGTATGCGCGTAGCTTGTACGCTGTCAACCCATGCCACGTCCTCGTTCGCTGACGAAACGCGATCTCGGCGTCGCCGCGCTGGCGGTGATCGACCGCGATGGGCTGGCCGCGCTCACCATGCGGGCGGTGGCGAAAGAACTGAACATGGCCACGATGGCGTTGTACCGCTACGTATCGGACCGGGAGGAGTTGGAGATCCTCGTCGTGGACGAGGTGCTGGCCGGGATCGACGTATCGACCCCGGCCGACGCGCACTGGCGAGACCGCCTGACCACCTTGCTCGGACGGATGCGGGCCGCCATCTCCGCCCACCCCCCGACGGTCCCGTTGGTCCCTCGGCACCGGAAGTCGTCGACCGGCACGCTGCGCTGGATGGAGGCCATGCTGTCGGTGCTCACCGACGGTGGCTTCGACGGTCCCGATCGAGTGATCGCCCAGCGCACCCTGGTCGCGTTCTTGCTCGGGTCGTTGGAGAACCAGCACTACGCATCGATCAACGCCCCCGCGACCACCGCCATCGCACAACTCTCCCCCGAGGAGTACCCGATGCTCACGCAAACCGCGGCGCAGGCCAGGAAGATGTCGGTCGACGAGGAGTTCCGCGGCGGCCTCGAGATCGTGTTGCGCGGGTTGGCGCCGTGATCGGTGCGAGCCGTTACGCGGTGTCGCGCAACGGCTCTCGGTAAGAGTTCAGCCGAACAGGGCGGTGATGTCGATCGTTTCGGCCATGACGCGATGGCCCGCGTCGTTGAGGTGCATGCCGTCGCCGCAGTCGTAGCGGGGGGCGATGAAGCCGGGGCGGTCGGGGTCTTCGACGGCGTTGGCCACGTCGAAGACCGAGTCGAAAACGTCGGTGGTGCGCAGCCATTCGTTCACTTCGCGGCGCGTCTGCTGGGTTTCCTCGAGCGGCATGCCGGGGTAGATGCAGCCTGCGTATGGGCCGATGGTGGCGGCGTGGATGGTCAGGCCCGCCTCGCGGGCGCGGCGGGCGATCTCGGTGAAGCCGGCGATCAGTTCGGCGGTGGTGGCGGGCGGTTCGCCGGACATGCCGCCGAGGATGAGGTCGTTGATGCCGAAATTGATCAAGACGGTGCTCGCGCCGGGGACGTTGCGGACGTCGCGGTCGAAGCGGTCCAGGCCGGGCACGCCGATCTCGTTGGTCAGCAGGCGATTTCCGCCGATGCCCTGGTTGACGACCCAGCCGTGGCCGAGTCGGTAGTTGAGGGCGGGCGACGGTGGGTATCGACCGATCGGCCAAGGTGTGAGACTCAGTCCGTGGATTCGCCGAGGAGTCGTTCGAGCCCGTCGAGAATCAGGTTCAAGCCGAAGCTGAAATCCGCTATACCCGTGTGCTTTCCGTCGATCACCAACCGCGACAACGCGTTCATGTACGGAAACCGATCCGCCGGGATGAGCGGCAGGAATTGCTGTGCGGCGGAGGCGTATTCGTCCGGCTGCAGCGGGAAGTTCACCTGCTGCAAGGTGAATCCGTAGATGTGGCTGTCCAGCGCGTTCCATGCCCGATCGGCCAGCGGGTAGGAGAAGCCCGCGGCCCGCAGGCAGCCGATGGTGGCGTCGACGTAGCGCAGCATGGCCGGGCCGACGTTGAGGCGGGTGCCGATCAGTCCGTTGGCCCACGGGTGCCGCAGCAGTACCTCGTGCGCGGCGATGGCCCGCGCGCGCATGGCCGCCTTCCAATTACGCTGTAAGTACATGTTTTCAGGCGAGGAAATCCCATGTCCGAGGCCAAGAGCCCGCAATCAACGGTCGATGTCAACACGATGACGGCGATAGGCGCGCCGCGGTACGGCGACGGTTCGGTGCTGCGGACCGAGGTGGTGGTCCGGCCCAATCCGCGCCCCGACGAGATTCTGGTGCGAGTGCGTGCCGCGTCGGTCTGCCAGGGCGACGCCCATCTGCTCACCGGCATGCCCTACCTGCTGCGGCTCGGTTTCGGCCTGCGGCGACCGAAAGATCCGATCATCGGGCACGACCTGGCGGGGGAAGTGGTGGCGGTCGGGTGCGAGGTGACCGGATTCCGGCCCGGTGACGCGGTTTTCGGCTCGGTGAATTCGGGAGCCTTCGCGGAGTACGCGTGTGTCTCGGCGCAGCGGCTTGCCATCGCGCCAACCGGACTACCCCTCGAAGAGGCTGCGGCCCTGCCGGATTCGGGGATGACGGCACTCCAGGGGCTGCGCGACGTCGGTCAGCTGACGGCCGGGCAGTCGGTACTCGTCAACGGAGCTTCGGGCGGGGTCGGTACCGCCGCGATCCAGCTCGCCAAGGCGCTCGGCGCCGAGGTCACCGCGGTGTGCAGCACTCGTCATATCGAGACGATGCGATCGCTCGGCGCGGACCACGTAATCGACTACACCACCGATGATTTCACCGCGAGCGACCGGCGCTACGACGTGCTGCTCGACCTGATCGGCAACCGGTCACTGCGGCACTGCCGACGAGTGCTCGCCCCGAAAGGCAGCTTCGTCTCCTCGGCCGGTGCACCCGGCGGAGACTGGGCGGGCCCGATCGTGTGGATGGGGAAGATTGTGCTGGCCAACCTGTTCGTCGGCCAGCAGATCGGCATCCTGCTCATGCGTCCGCGTCGCACCGATCTGGAGTTCCTCGCCGGGCTGACCGCGGCAGGCAAACTCCGGCCGCTGATCGAAAAGCGCTATCCGTTGGCCCAGGCGGGCGCCGCGGTGCAGCACGTCCTGGACGGGCACGCCCAAGGCAAGACACTGCTCGTCGTCTGAGCCGCGCCGCTTCCTGTCGAGGCATGGGCGAGCGGTGCCTACAGTACGAACATGACAATCGCGACATACCTCAATCCCGAAACGTTGCCGAGCAATTCGGCGTTCACCCAGGTGGTGCGGGTCGCCGCGGCGGCGGACACCGTCTACGTCGGCGGGCAGAACGGGGTGGACGGTTCCGGTCGCCTCGTTGGACCCGATGTCGCCGCACAGACACGGCAGGCGCTGGCCAACCTGCAGACCTGCCTCGCGGCGGCGGGTGCGTCGATCGAACACGTGGTGAAGTGGACGATCCTGATCGTGGACGGCCAATCGGTCCAGGAGGGCTTCGGCGCGTTCATGGCTGTGTGGGCGGGTCGACCGAATCCGCCGGCGATCACCGTCGCGCTGGTCGCCGGACTCGCGGTGCCCGGCGCGGTGGTGGAGGTCGAGGCGGTTGCCGCCGTGCCAGTTGCCTAATCGACCGATCGGGCGAGCCTGGCGGTCAGCTCGCGGATATGGGTGATCAGTTCCGGCGGCTCGTGCACGCGGAACGGGAAGCCGAAAGTGGCGAGATAGACGGCCAATTCGTCGAGTGAGTCCGAACCTATTCGCAGCGCGCAGGTTTCGGCGTCCACAGCCTCGACGGCGCCGATGGTGGGCGCGATGCGATCGGTGGCGATCTCGGCAGGCACGCCCAGGGTGACGCGAGCGGCATAGCGATACGGCGAACTCGTCACTCCCCGGGAGAGATAGCCGGACAGGTCCACGTCGGGTGCCTCGCGCGGGGTGAAGCGGGGGCCGGTCGGGATGCGCGGGTGCAGGCGGTCGCATCGGTAGGTGCGCCAGTCGGCGCGGTCGACGTCCCAGCCGATGAGGTACCAGCGACGCCCGGTGTGCGCCAGGCGGTGGGGCTCGGCGGTGCGCAAAGATGTTGTGCCGTCGTGGCTTCGGTAGTCGAAGCGGAGGCGGTGACTGTCGCGGATGGCGCCGGCGATCGCGGTGAGCGTGTCCGGGTCGACGGTCGCTCCGCCGGCCCGCACCGTGACGGTGATCGACTGAAGCAGGCCGACGCGGTGGCGCAGCCTGGACGGCAGCACCTGTTCGAGTTTGGTGAGCGCGCGCAGCGAGCTGTCCTCGATCCCGGTGATAGTGCCACCCGCCGCGGTGCGCAGACCGATCGCGACCGCCACCGCCTCGTCGTCGTCCAGCAGCAACGGCGGCAGCTTCGCACCCGCGCCGAGCCGATAACCCGCGACGCCCGGCGTGGCATCCACTGGGTAACCGAGGTTGCGCAGCTTGTCGATGTCCCGGCGGACCGTGCGCACGTCCACCTCGAGACGTTCGGCCAGGTCGGTGCCGGTCCAGTCGCGGGGAGTCTGCAAGAGCGAGAGCAGTCGCAGTAGTCGCGCGGAGGTTTCCAACATGGGTTTCAGTCTGCCGGAAACCTAGGGCGATAGGTGTCCTAGGCGGGTCATATCGTTCAATTCATGACCAACGAGATCAACGAATTCCGCATCGACATCCCGCAGCGGCAGCTCGATGACCTGCGTACTCGGCTCGATGGCGCGCGCTGGCCCGCGCCGCTGCCCGGCGACGGCTGGGACACCGGCGTGCCGACCACTTGGCTGCGTGAGCTGGTCGACTACTGGCGGACCGAGTACGACTGGCGTGCGGCGGAGGCGGAGCTCAATGCCTACCCGCAGTACACGACCGAGATCGACGGACAGAACATCCACTTCCTGCACATCCGTTCGCCGCACTCGGCGGCGCTGCCGCTGCTGCTGACGCATGGGTGGCCCGGCTCGGTGGTCGAATTCCTCGACGTGATCGGGCCACTGACCGATCCCACCGCCCATGGCGGCGATCCGAAAGACGCTTTCCACCTGGTGATCCCGTCGCTGCCAGGCTTCGGTTTCGCCGGCCCGGTCGCCGAGGCGGGCTGGCGGATCGAGCGAACCGCGCAGGCCTGGGTCGAACTCATGCGCAGGCTCGGGTACGAGCGCTACGGCGTGCAGGGCGGTGACATCGGCGCCGGAGTGAGCCCGGAGACCGCCCGGATCGCGCCGGAAAGTGTGGTGGGCGTGCACGTCAACGGCGGGCCAGGCCCCATGCCGCGGCTGCCACTGTCCGAGGCGGAGCTGGCGAGCCTGAACGAGGTCGAGCGCGATCGGGTGCGCCGGATCGAGGCGTTCATGCAGGAAGAGTTCGGCTACATCGCGATTCAGTCCACCCGTCCGCAGACGCTGGCCTACGGGCTGGTGGATTCCCCGGTGGGACAGCTCGCCTGGATTATGGACAAGTTCCGCGAGTGGACGTATCCGCGAAACGTAGACCCGGACAAGATCATTCACCGGGATCGGCTGCTGACCAACGTAATGCTGTACTGGCTCACCGGAACCGCCGGTTCGGCGGCGTATGTCGGCTACGCGCATTCCGATGCGTGGGGTGCGCCGAAGGCGAACTCCGGAGTGCCCACCGCGGCATTGATTCTCGCTCACGACGTCGGCATCCGGCGCTACTCGGAACCTGAGAACACCATCACCCGGTGGACCGAGGCCGACCACGGCGGTCACTTCGCCGCGCTGGAAGCGCCGGTGCTGCTGACCGCCGATGTCCGCGAGTTCTTCCGCGATCTGCGCTGAAAATTGAAGTCTGTGGGCCTGTTCCGGCATGTCGCCGCCGGAGCAGGCCCACAATCGGGGGAGCGGACCGTCGGCGAGGTGCAGCCCATGGATAAACCCAGACCATTCACTCAGGAACACCGGGAAGAGTTCTGGCGCCGCTGCGGGTGGTCGCCCGAACTTCCGGAGGCCGAGCGCGCGGCGATCGAACGCGCGTGGGACGACGATTCGATCGATCTGGCGGAACTTTTCGGCTGGTGAATTCGGGGCTTGCCGTTGCCCGGCCGGAGGCGCACCATCAGGTCGGGAGGAACGAGCATGACCACACCGGGGTTACCGAGTCACCGGGATCGCACGATGGTTTCATCGCGGGTGGATCCGGTCCTGAACTATTTCGGCAAGTGTCCGCTGTGCGGGTATCCCGCGCACGCGTCGACGATCACCGCGCACTTCGATGACGACGACGTCGAGCAACTGGTGGTCGCCACCTGTGGATTGCCGTGCGGCTGGAGCGGACCCGTCGTACCGACGACGATGACCTGACGGCGTCAACCCGCCGCGAGTTCACCGGCGAGCTGCCATGAGTTGCGTTCGGCGGCAAAGGCTGCCGCCTGCACGGCGCGGAACTCGGTAATGGACGCGTTGTTGGCGGTGAGGAACTTGCGATAGTCGGCGAGCCGGAATTCGCCGTCCTCGGCCCGCACCTGGACATTACCCGCGGCGAAATCGGCGCGTAGCTCGAGCAATTCGTCCGCGCCGACGGGATACCAGCGAATGCGATCGAAATAGCGCAGCAGCCAGGGGGTTTCCGCACCGCAGGGATGGCGGTCCGCACCGGGCCGACCGGCGAGCGGACCTGCGCGGTGGTCCCACACCTGGGTGGTGCGGCCGACGAATTGATAACCACCGGGGCCTTCCATGCCGTAGACGCACAGATAGGCACCGCCGATGCCGACCGCGTTCTGCGGAGTCCAGGTGCGGGCTGGGTTGTACTTGGTGGTGACCAGGCGGTGGCGCGGGTCGGTCGGGGTGGCGACGGGGGCGCCGAGATACACATCGCCCAAGCCGAGAACGAGGTATTCGGCACTGAAGACGGTGTCGTAAACGTCTGCTACCGAGGCTAATCCGTTCATGCGGCGGATGAATTCGATGTTCCAAGGGCACCACGGGGCGTCGGCGCGGACGCCATGCATGTAGCGGGTGATGGCCTCGCGGGTTGCCGGGTCGTCCCAGGACAAAGGGAGGTGCACCGTGCGGCTTGGGACGACGAGCTGGTCGGCGGCGGGCAGATGCTGTTCGGCTTCGGCCAGTAAATCGAGCAGGGCCGACACGGAAAGGACGTGCGGGTCGACTCGGATCTGCAGCGAACGGATGCCCGGGGTCAGCTCGGTCACACCGCGCGCACCCGCGGCGAGCAGGTGCTGATGTAGCGCGTGCACCCGGGCGCGCAGCGCGAGATCCAGTGTCATGGTGCCGTATTCGACGAGCACCGCGTCGTCACCCGCGCGGCGATAGGTCACCCCGGTCTCGTCGTCGACCTCGGTGCGTCGCAGGACGCCGTCATCTGCATCGCCGCCGGACGACAGCACGGTCGGCCAGGACGCCCTTCGCCCGGCGCCGAGTTCTCGAATCGAGGCGGCGCGTTCGCTGCGGATCGGCACGAAACGCACCGCGTCGCCGGGTGTCAACTGCCCGAGCTTCCAGCGGTCGGCGGCGACCACGGTGATCGGGCAGACGAAGCCGCCGAGGCTCGGTCCGTCGGGGCCGAGCAGGATCGGGGTATCGCCGGTGAAGTCCAGCGCGCCAACCGAATACGGGGTGTCGTGGATGTTGGACGGGTGCAGGCCCGCCGCGCCGCCGTCGGTGCGGGCCCAGTCGGGTTTCGGTCCGATCAGCCGGACGCCGGTGCGGTCGGAGTTGAAGTGCACCTCGTAGTCGGTGCCGATGATGGTGTCGAAGTCGGCGCGGGTGAAGAATTCCGGTGCGCCGTGCGGGCCTTCGGTCACCGCCAGTTCCCAGCGCTTGGTCAGCACCGGCTGGTCGTCCATCGGGACCCCGGTCGCGATAGGGCCGTGCTGTGGTCCGAGCGACAAGGTCTCCCCAACCCGCAGTGCGTTGCCGTTGCTGCCGCCGAATCGGCCGAGGGTGAATGTCGCTGTGCTGCCCAGGTATTCGGGCAGTTGGATGCCCCCGGCGAACAGCAGGTAGCAGCGCATGCCCGGCCCGCGAACGGCGCCGATATCGAGGACGCCGCCTGCCGGGATCTGTACGGTCCGCCACTGCGCTACTCGAACGGCGTTCACCGTGACGTCGGTCGGCGCACCCGTGACACACACCCAGGTGGCTGCCGAAAACCTCAGTGCGGGACCACCGAGGGTGCACTCCAGCCCGGCCGCGCCTTCAGGATTACCGAGCACTCGGTTGCCGAGCCGGAACGACAGATCGTCCATCGGCCCCGACGGCGGCACCCCGACATGCCAGTATCCGGTTCGCCCGGGCCAATCCTGCACTGTGGTCAGCATTCCGGACCGGATAACTTCGACGGACGTGAACGAAGAGACGGAGCCCGGCGATTCGCGTCCGGCTCGCGCCGAGTTCGTGATGCCCGTCGGAGCTACGCTGGAGCCGGCCACAGCGCCCATTCCGGGTGTCTTAGAGCGGGCTTCGGCGTTCAAGGCCGTTTCGCCGGATAGCTCGGTGCTGGTCATTTCGTCACCACCATGCGCACCGGCGTCGGATCGAAACCATTGCATGGGTTGTTGATCTGGGGGCAGTTGGAGACCAGGACGAGGGTGTCGATCTCGGCGCGGAGGGTGACTTTCTTTCCGGGAGCGGATAATCCGTCGACGATCCCGAGCGTGCCGTCGGCCTCCACCGGAACGTTCATGAACCAGTTGATGTTCGACACCAGATCCCGTTTCCCCAGACCCCAGCGCAGCGCCACGGTGAGGAAGTTCTCCACGCAGGCGTGCTGATGCCGGGTGTGCTGGCCGTAGCGGAGCGTGTTCGACTCCTGGGAACAGGCGCCCGCGATGGTGTCGTGATTGCCGACCTCGTCGGCGAGGACGGTCATCAGAGCGGTTCCCGCGTCCGTCAGCAGCACGCTGCCGGTGGTCAGGAAGATATTGCGCTGCGCGGCGATGGTGGCCTGCGCGCTGTAGCGGTCGGTGTGGTCCGCCGCCGAATACAGCAGGCAGTCCACCGCCTGGTTGCCGTGCAGATCGACGATCTCCAGTTGCTCGCCCGCCTTGACCACCGCGGACCAGGGGGCGCGGGCGGGGACGGTTTCGTCGAGAACGACGGTGCTCATGGCCTTGCCTCCAGCGTCAGTGCGGCCGTCCAGGCGCGTTCGGTGTTGTTTACGGCCCGTTGGTATTCCGGGTCGCTGCTGTGGGTGCGGCCGAGATCCTCCGGTGCGGCCCAGGCGACGATGTCGAGATCCGTTGTGGCGCGGTCGTCGAGCGGGTGCGCGGCATTGGCGACGAGCAGGATCACCGGGAGGTGCACCAGCAGGTCGACCGAGGATCCGGGTGCGGCGCTGCCGGTGGCGGTCAGTGCACCATCGGATGCCACCCGCACCCCACGGAAGAACGACACCGTCGGGCCGATGTCGCGGGGCTCGAGGCCGTGTTTGGCGCCGGCGAGGCGCAGCAGCTGCCGTGCCTCGGCGGCCGGTCCACACAGGGTGTCGTGGCTACCCGAGGTGTCGGCGAGCACGGTGGCCAGAATGCGGCCCTGGTCGGACAGCAGTGGATGCCCGTCGCCCAGATAGGCCTGCCACGGAACCTTGACGGTGTCGGCGACATTCAGCCGTTCCCAGGGCGCGTCGGGGCGTACCAGCAGCAGATGCGCGCAGGCGGCACCCGCCGGATCGGAAAGCCGGATCCGAGTGCCCCGCCCGAGCACGACGTTCGCGTAGCCATCTCGCGGAATACGCTGGGCGAAGGTAATTCTCGCCGTTTCGATGTCCGCGGGCAGTGCGGGTCCCTCGACGGCCGCAGTGGCAGCCTGCGATCGCGCGTGCGCGCGTGCGCCCTCGGTGGATGCGGTGCTGGTCATTATGTGCCCCCTTCGGTGGGAACGGCCGGTCGGATAGGAACGAGGGCGCGGTGGTGGCCGGCGCCACCACCGCGCCACCGGTCAGGCGGATTTCGTTGCGGGCACCGGGCTTTCGGTGGTGCCCGGCGTGCGGGCGACGAACCAATGCACGACAACGCCGGTGGCGATCACCAGCGCCACGAACAGCGGTGCGGCCCAGAGCATCCACCAGCCGCCGCCGTTCGGGGTGTAGACCGCGGCGCGCGGCCAGGCCAGGTTCACCGCCATGGCGACACCCCAGAGCACGGCGAGCACGTTCACCGGAATCGCCAAGCGGCCCAAGCTGAACAGGCCTGCTTCGCTCGATTCGTCCGCGGGCATTCCCTTGCTCCGCCGCACCAGCAGCGGCACGGTAACCAGCAGATACGCCAGGTACAGCGTCACGATGCAGACACTGGCCAGGGTCGCGAAGATCGCGGCGTTGCCGAGATTCAGCAGCAGCAGGCCGATGCCGAGCGCGCCGATGATGACCGAGGGCAGCACCGGGGTGCCGAAGCGCGGGTGCACCGCGGCGAGCCTGCGCGCGAACGGCAACCGCCCGTCCCTGGCCATCGAGAACATCAGCCGCGCGCCCGCCGTCTGAATCGCCAACGTGCACACCGTGATCGCCACCGCGACGCAGCAGAGCAGCACCGTGCCCGCCGGGCTGTCCAGCTTCGCGGTGAGCACGTAGGCCAGGCCGCCGGTGCCGAGCGAGCCATCCGACAGGCTCGGCGCGGCCATCAGCGCGCCGAGGAGCAACAGCCCGCCGCCGAGCGCGGACACCGCGAGCGCGGTCAGGATGGTGCGCGGCGCCACCCGGCGCGGATTCTTCGTTTCCTCGGAAAGCTCACCGGCGGAATCGAACCCGACCATCACGTAGGCGGCCATCAGTCCGGATGCCAGGAAGGCGGCCCAATACGAGCCGGGCACAGCCTGATCGGTGTCCAGCACCACGCCGGGCCCGCGCTCGGTGTGCGTGAAGAACAGCGCGATGATCGCCAGCACGCCGACGATCTCGACGGTGACGCCGATCGAGTTGATCCGCGACATCAGGTCGATGCCGAGCACATTGATGATCGTGGTGACCGCCAGCAGGATGCTGCCGAGCAGCACCGCATTGGTCGCACCGGCGGACGAGGTGAGCGCGGTGTCGTCGCCGACGAGCTGGAAGCCGCTCCAGATCGACGGCAGCACCACCTGCAGCGCGATGGCCGCGGCGGCGGCGGTGACGATCTGCGCGATGACCATCATCCAGCCCGCGAACCAGCCGACGAGCTCGCCGCCGAGACGACGCGACCACTGGTAGATACAGCCCGAAATCGGATAGCGCGCAGCCAGTTCGGCGAAGTTCAGCGCGACGAGGAACTGCCCGGCGAACACGATCGGCCAGGTCCAGAAGAAGGCGGCACCGCCGAACGAATAGCCGAAGCCGAAGAACTGGAAGATCGTGGTGAGGATGGAGACGAACGAGAAGCCCGCCGCGAACGAGGCGTAGCGGCCGAGCTTTCGACGTAGCACGGGCTCATAGCCGAATCGGGCCAGATCGGCGCCGTCGCGGCTGGTGTCGGGCGGAGGGGCGGGGGCGAACATCGTGGCCATGAGGGTCCTTCGGCGAGTGGCCAATACCTATCAGGTGACAGTTTTGCGATGGCGATCGCGCTTTCGGTGACCCGCGTGTATCGCTTGCGGTAACCCTGGTTAATTCTGCGTTGCCGAAGTTTCTATCGAATGACAGAAATCTCTCCACCGGTCACCGGAGGACCGGCCGATGCGGATCGGTCCGGCGCGGACCTGCCAGAATGGGCCCTGTGGCAAACCTCGGCCCCGGCCGTCCTCGTGTGGAGCAGCGACGCCGTCGCGGCCAGACGCCGCGCGCCGAGATACTGGATGCCGCCGGGGAGCTGTTCACCACCAATGGCTATGCGAACACCTCCACCCGTGTGGTCGCCGACGCGGTCGGCATCCGTCAGGCATCGCTGTATCACCACTTCGCCGCCAAGGATGACATCCTCGATGCGCTGCTTGCCGAAACCATAGCCGCCCCACTGGAACTCGCCGAGCGACTGGGGAATGTGTCGCAGCCCGCGCCAATACGGCTTTACGCGCTGGCCCACTTCGACGTTCGGCAACTGTGCGCCGCGCGCTGGAATCTCGGTGCGCTGTACCTGCTTCCGGAGCTGCGCACCGAACGGTTCGCGACGTTCCGGCTGCGGCGCGACGAACTACGCGGGCACTACGAGACATTGGCGGCCACGGTGTTGGCCGAGGCGGGTGGCGCGGGCATCGTCGGGGCGGCGGCGCTGCCGTTCCGGCTGGTCGAGATGGTGATCAGCATGCGCTCGGACGAGGGCAACGCCCCCGAGGACGCGGAGCGGACGATCCCGGAGGCGGCGCTGCGCGTGCTCGGCTGGCCCGGCGATCTGAACGCACTGCGCGACCAGGCGCAACGGCTGCTCGATCAGCTCGACACCGCCTGAGACCTACTTGCCTGCGCTACGTCCCCACTCGAGGCCCCAGCCGTAGGCCTGGTCGACTTCCTTCTTGCCCCACAGCGGGCGACCGGCGGGCGGCCGAATGAAGACACCCTGGCGGTGCACCACGAACTCGCCGTTGATGTTCTCGATCAACGCGAGCACCATCTCCCGCGAATTGTCGGCGCAGCCACCGACCAGCATCTCGATCGGCGGCGAGCCGACCGGGTACAGCGTGGCCGTGGCGTGCACGCCACGGAAGTCGTCCGCGCCGGCGTACAGCGAGGCGAACACCAGGATCCTGCGGAACTTCGCGGTGTGGTCCAGGTTGATGTCGAGGTTCTCGCCGGTGGCGACGGCGCCGGTCCGATCGTCCTGATCGAGCTGGATGAAGGGCGCCTTGCGCAGCGAACCGAAGCTGTCGAGCGGGCTGATCGCGCCCTTCGTTCCGTCGGTCATCTCCCAGAGGCAACACAGGTCAAGGTCGAGGCCCGCGCTCTTGCGCTTGCCGAACCTGCGCGGCGCGGGAGCCGCGGCTCCGGTCCAGTTCAAGTTGATCCGCATGACGCCGCCGGTCGCGCCCTGCTTGGTCAGTGAGATCGAGGGCGACTCTTTGGTCAGCGAGATCTTGCCGAGATTGACGGGAGCGCCGGACTGCGGCGGAAACTGTTGTGGCGGAGCCATGTTCGGCGGCGGCGAGCCGTAGGTGCCGGGCGGCGGCGGATATCCGGGCGGCGGCGGTGGGAACTGCGGCTGAGGCGGGGCGTACTGCGGGGCGGGCGGCGCCGGGGGCGGCGGCGCGGTGAACTGATGCGGTGGGACGGCGGGCGGTGGTGGCGGGGTGAACTGATGCGGCGGCGCGGCGGGTGCCGCGGCGTCGTCCACCGAGATGCCGTAATCGGTGGCCAGACCGGCCAATCCGGCGGCGTACCCCTGCCCGACCGCGCGGAACTTCCACGCGCCCTGGCGTCGATAGAGCTCGCCGAGCACGAACGCGGTCTCGGTGGTCGCGCCGACGCTGTCGAACCGCGCCACCTCGGCGCCGCTGCCCGGATCGACCAGACGCACATGGAGGCCACGGAATTGGCCGAAGGTGCCGCCGTCCGCGGAGGCCGCGATCACGATCGTGTCGATCTGCGCCTCGACCTGCGCGAGATTCGCCGACAGCACGTCGAGCACGATCGGTCCCTGCCGCTTACCCTCGTGCCGGACCGCACCGGACGGGTGCACGGGCTGGTTGTAGAAGACGAAGTCGTTGTCGCCGCGCACCTTCCCGGACACCAGCAGCAGCGCCGAGGCGTCGGCGTCGGGCACGCCGGGGCCGCTCTGCCAGCCCAGTTCGATCCGGACGGCGGATACCGGCACCGCAACGTTGGCGCCCTTCGACATCGACACACTTGCCAACGTATCGCCAAACGCCCCGAATGGGTACCTGATCAGCGCGTCGGCGGCGCGATCTCCCAGTGCTGCTGCAGCGCGCCCGCGATTTCGGGGAGCACGGTGACCGGAATCCGTTTGCGCCGCAACAACGCCCGGATCTCGTTCACCTGCTCGCGTTTGCGCAGATCGTAGGCGCCGGAGACGGGGCGCAGCACCGGCGGAATGGACAGCAGCACCAATTCGCCGTGCTGTTCGTCCCCGCCGGACAGGTCGAGCGCCAAGGACCAGCGGGATCGTTCGTCGAGGGTGAAGCGTCCGGCGACCACCCGGTCCCAGTCGATGCTCGATTCGGTCCACGGGGTGCGCCGGAAGATCGCCCGTTCGGTGAGCACCACGGCATCCCTGGTGAACAGCGCCGCCACGACGGCGATGCCCGCGACGGCACCGGCCAGCAAGCCGGTGAACACCCGGTTCACCCCGAACAGGCCGACTACCACCGCGCACACTCCGACGGTCGCCAGGATGCCGAGGGAGCTGTACAGCGCCGCGCGCCGCGTCGGCACCACACCCGCCCGCACCATTGCCATCTCACCTACCTACATCCGGCGTGCTGCGGCACACGCTACCGCTCGCCGCAGCGCCGCACATCTCCTGATCTCCCGCAACGATCGGTGTGCGGGAGATCAGAAGGTGCGCGGCTTGATCAAGCTTCCAGCGCGACCGCTGCCTCGGCGGTGTACACCAGGAATGTCAGGCTCTGCTGGAAGTACAGCTGCACCGACTCCGCATCGTGCGACAGGTACCCGATCGACAGGTCCTGGCCGATCCGCAGGTCGTAGTCGCCGCCGCGGCAGGTGAGCACGAACGCGCCGTCGATGGCGGGCGCCCAGATGATCTCGCCGTCCGGGATGAGCCGCTCGATGTGGGTGCGGATCGGGTGCCCGTGATCGGAGGTCTCGCTGACCGCCGTGAACAGCTCCGCGCTGAGCAGCACCGAGTACGGCCCGTCGACACCCGCCAGCCGCAGCGCGGTGAGCGCCTGGGTGACCGACTCCGGCACCAGCCGGGGATCGCTGGGCAGCGCGATCGCCTGATTGGTCGAACTCGCCCGGATACCGGTGATATTCGCGGCCGGATAGCCCTCGAAGATGGCCCGGTCCTCGGCGAACGCGATCTTCTTCGCGGCGTCCTTCACCGCGTCCAGATCGGGGTCCAGCGCGCCGCGTTCGACGTTGTCGAGTTCCTCGCGGGACAGCCGGAACGGCACCCGCAGCTCGACTAGCGGCGCGACCACCCGCTGCCTGGCCTGCACGCCCTCGTCGGGTGCGGCGATCGGGGTGGTGTGCCCGGTGCCGACCGCGGAGTAGTCGAGTCCGTGCGGACCGGACAGGTCGACGACGCGGCGCCCGGCGATGTGCCGCTTGAAGGTGCGCGTCGCCTCTTCTTCGATCGCCGACCATGCCTCGGCGGTGATCGGCGCGAGTTCGCGATAGAGGTTGTTCATCTTTGCGTGCTCCTTTTCAACGTGCCGATACCGAGTGAGCCCGAGCCGATGGCGGCAGGCCGCACGTCTTGCGCCGCGCGGGCTTCGTCGGGTGGTGGGGGAAGTTCATCGAAGAAATCGAGGGCGGGCGCGAAGAACGACGTGCCGGTGACCGCGATGGAGAAGTCGAGGATGCGGTCGTAGGCCGCCTCCTCGGTGCCGACGAACATGCGCGTGAGCATCAACTCGGGGACGCTCGGTGTTGCCGCGTAAGCGACGTAGTACGTGCCGAATTCGCCGTCTTTGACGCTACCGAACGGCATGTTGGCGCGCAGGATCTCGCGCTCGGTGCCGTCGGCGTCGACGATGGTGTTCACCGCGACGTGTGAGTCGGCGGGCTTGTCGGCGTCGGACAGCTCGAAATCGTCGAGCTTGGTGCGCCCGATCACCTTCTCCTGCTCCTCGACCGACAGTGCCCGCCAGTCCGCCAGCGGATGCAGGTATTTCTGCACGACGACGTAGCTGCCGCCGCGGAAGTCGGGATCCTCGTCGCCGACCAGCGCGGCCGCGAACGCGCCCTGGCCCTCCGGGTTCTCGGTGCCGTCCACGAAGCCGAGCAGGTCGCGCTGCTCGAAGTAGCGGAACCCGACGGTCTCGTCGACGATCGTGGCCGCGCCGGCCAGCCGGTCGCCGATGGTCATGGCCAGCTCGAAGCAGGCGTCCTGATTTTCGGCCCTGATGTGGAACAGCAGGTCGCCCGGCGTCGCGGGTGCGGTGTGGTGCTTGCCGACGAAGCCGGGGAAGTCGTGCAGTTCGGCGGGCCGTGGTCCGGTGAAGAGCCGGTCCCAGGCCGCGGAGCCGATCGAGGTGACGCAGTTGAGGCCCGCACCAGGAAGGCGGAAGCCGACCGAGCGGCGCAGACCTTGGATATCGGCGAGGGTATCCCGGACAACCGCCTCGCCGCCCTCGTCGATGGTGGCGACGAGGAATATCGCGGCCGGGGTGAGCGGGTCGAGGATCGGCTGCGGCTCACTCATGATCTTCAGCCTAATGCCCGGCGCGCAAGGACAGACCAGGTGGCACGGGCACCGTGGCTACTACTTGGCCACCGTCATGAGGAAGGCCACGTCGTCGACGGCCATCACGCTGTGCCGTTCCTTGGGCACCACGAGCAGGTCTCCCGCCGAGCCTTTCCATTCCTTGGTCCCGGTGATCAGCGTCAGCGTGCCACTGAGCACGAGCAGGGTGGCCTCGCCGGCGTTGTCGTGCTCGGCCAGGCTCTGGCCCGCGCTGAGGCCGACCACGGTCTGGCGCAGTGAATTCGCGTGACCACCGTAGATCGTTTGAGAACTACGCCCGCTGGTGGCGGTGCTCGCAATCTTGAGCTGTTGTCGAGCAACCGCAGTCAGCGATTTCTTGTCCATGGACCACCTTTCGCAAATGACAACAGCCGGTGCGGGGGCTGGTCGCACCGGCTCGGGGGTCCGGACGGACGAAGGGCCGACCCCGCTTACTCGAGAAGTATGCCCGACCGTGCTTGGTCTCGAGACGGGTTTGCGCGGCCGTGGCGTTCTGTGATCGAACGGTGTTGTGCGGCCGCAACGATCGATGCGGAGAGTTAGCCGACTAGTCGGATTCGCGGCGGGTGTAGCGCCGGATCCGGTACCGGAGACCGGAGGTCGACTCGTGCCACGGCTCGTTCTCGTCGGCTGCCCACTCGGGGCCGATGGCCGGGGCGTAGGCATCGCCCGCGACGGCGGTGTCCACCTCGGTGACGAGCAGGTCGGTCGCGAAATCCATAGCGGCGCGGTAGATCTCGCCGCCACCGGCGATCCACACGGTGTCCGGTCCACTCAGCGCGAGTGCCTCGTCGATCGACGAGGCGCGTTCCGCGCCCTCGGCCGCCCAGTCCGATTGCCTGGTCACCACGATGTTGCGGCGGCCGGCCAGCGGGCGGAATTTCGGCGGAAGCGAATCCCAGGTGCGCCTGCCCATCACGACCGGATGTCCCATGGTGGCCGCCTTGAAGTTCGCCATGTCCTCGGGTACCCGCCAGGGGATGGTGTTCTCGGCGCCGATCACCCCGTCGGGGGTCTGCGCCCAGATCAGTCCGATCGTGCGCGTCACGCCCTGCCCGATTCGGTGTTCGCTTGGCCCTCCATGGTTACCCAAGCTGGGTCCTCCAGCGTGGCCGCTCACACCGCAACCGGGGCCTTGATAGCCGGATGATGCTGGTAGTCAACCACTTCCACGTCCTCGTAGACGTAGTCGAACAGCGTCGTCGCCGGCCGAAGGCGCAGCGTGGGGAACGGCAGCGGATCGCGGCTGAGCTGTTCGCGGACCTGGTCGAGATGGTTGTCGTAGATGTGGCAGTCGCCGCCGGTCCAGATGAAATCGCCGAGCGCGAGCTCGGTCTGCTGCGCGACCATCTGGGTGAGCAGCGCGTAGCTGGCGATATTGAACGGCACGCCGAGGAAGAGGTCGGCGCTGCGCTGATACAGCTGGCAGGACAGTTTTCCGTCGGCCACATAGAACTGGAAGAACGCGTGGCACGGGGCCAGCGCCATCTTGTCCAACTCCGAAACGTTCCAGGCGGACACGAGCATGCGCCGGGAATCGGGGTTGGTACGCAGGGTGTGCAGCACCTCGGAGATCTGGTCGATGTGCATGCCGTCCGGCGTCGGCCACGACCGCCACTGCACGCCGTAGACCGGGCCGAGTTCGCCGTCGGCGTCGGCCCATTCGTCCCAGATGGAGACGCCGTGCTCCTGCAGCCAGCGCACGTTGGAATCGCCGCGCAGGAACCAGAGCAACTCGTAGACGATCGACTTCAGATGCACCTTTTTCGTGGTGATCAACGGGAAGCCCGCCGCGAGGTCGTAGCGCAGCTGATGGCCGAAGATGCTGCGCGTTCCGGTGCCGGTGCGGTCCGGCTTCTCGGTGCCGGACTCCAGCACCAGCCGGAGCAGATCCTCGTACTGGGTATCGGTCGCCACGACTGCTCACACTAGTCTTCGCGCCACCTGGCAAGCTCGCCGCATGCGCAAGCTCTACGTGATCGGCATCGGCGCGGGCGACCCCGAGCAGGTGACGGTGCAGGCCATCAAGGCGATGCGGCAGGTCGAGGTGTTCTTCGTCATCGGCAAGGGCGCGGAGAAACGGGAGCTGGTCGAGGTGCGGACCGCGATCCTGGCCGAGCACGTCGATCGGCCGTATCGGATCGTGGAGATCGCCGACCCGCCCCGCGATCGGGCGCCCGCCGACTATCAAGGTGTCGTCGAGGACTGGCACGAGCGGCGCTCTGCGGTGCTGGAAGCGGCGTTCGCGCAGGTCGACGGGGTCGGCGGGATTCTGGTGTGGGGCGATCCGTCGCTCTACGACAGCACCCTGCGGATGATCGAGCGGGTGCTCGCGCGCGGGACGACGCCCTTCGATTACACGGTGATCCCCGGCGTGACCAGCGTGCAAGCGCTGGCCGCGCGGCATCGGATAGTGCTGCATCGCATCGGCGAACCGGTGCACATCACCACCGGCAGACGGCTGCGCGAGGAAGGGCTCGCCGATGCCGCCGTGGTGATGCTGGACGGCGACTGCTCGTTCACCGAGGTTCCGGGGGACGACGTGCACATCTGGTGGGGCGCGTATCTCGGCATGCCGGACGAAACGCTGATCGAGGGACCGCTGCGCGAGGTGGAGCAGCGGATCGTCGAACGCCGCGCCGGGTTGCGCGCCGAAAAGGGCTGGATCATGGACATCTACCTGCTCAGTCGGCGCTGACCGCCCTGCTCTTGTCGGTGCGGGCCGGTAGCCTGAGCAGGTGCCCGAACTACCGGAAGTAGAGGCGCTGGCGCAGTTTCTGCGGGAACACGCGGTCGGTGCGGTGGTGGGGCGCGTGGATGTGGCCGCGTTGAGCGCCGTGAAGACGTTCGACCCGCCGGTGACCGCGCTGTCCGGCCGGGACGTGACCGGGGCTGGGCGCTGGGGAAAGTTTCTCGGGCTGGACTGCGGTGGATTGTGGCTGATCACGCACCTGTCCCGAGGCGGCTGGCTGCGGTGGATCGACGAACCAAGCCAGACGCCGCCGAGGCCCGGCGGAAAGAGTCCGCTGGCGCTGCGGGTGCATTTCTTCACCCCGGAGGGCGCGACACCCGCCTTCGATCTCACCGAGGCGGGCACCAAGAAGCGGCTCGCGGTGTACATCGTCGACGACCCGAAGCTGGTGCCCGGCATCGCCCGGCTCGGGCCGGACGCCCTGGCGGTGACCGAGGAGGAGTTCATCGAGATCCTGCGCGGCACCTCGCAGCGGATCAAGACCGCGATCGTCGACCAGACCCTGCTGGCCGGCATCGGCAACGCCTACTCCGACGAGATCCTGCACACGGCGAAGATCTCTCCGTTCGCCAACACGAAAACCCTTGCGGCAGATAAGGGTCCCGAGCTGTACGCGGCCATGCGCTCGGTGCTCACCGATGCGGTGCTGCGTTCGTCGGGTCAGGCCGCCGCCCGGCTCAAGGGCGAAAAGCGTTCCGGCATGCAGGTGCACGCCCGCACCGGGCTGCCGTGCCCGGTCTGCGGCGACACCGTGCGCGAGGTGTCCTACGCCGAGCGGTCCTTCCAGTACTGCCCGACCTGTCAGACCGGCGGCAAGATCCTTGCCGACCGGCGGATGTCGCGGCTGCTCAAATAAGAGCTACCGGCTCAGGTCATCGTCGGTACGCGGACGCCTTGCCAGGCAAGGCGTTTCGCCTTGTCCGGGTCGTGTTCCAGTCGGGTGGTCGCATCGATGATCAAGGTGCTGCGGCGCGATTCGGAGTAGGCGGGCCAGGAGGGTAGTGGTGCGCCGGTGCGGGCGAACGCGAGCCAGTTGTCCTGGAATTGCTGGGTGACGGACTGGAGTCCGCGTCGGCCGCCCGCGGCGGTGATGGCACGGCCGAACGGCGAATCGCCGCCGCCGAAGACCGGGATCAGGTCCGAGGCGTGGGTGGCGCCGAGGCCCGCGAGACGCATTGCGCGCGGGGCGAAGTCGTAGCGGTAGGCATAGGTGGGGGCGTAGCGGCTGTGCCCCGCCATCACCGTGACCGACGGACGCCAGAAGACGAAGTCGCCACCGGCGCGCACGGCCGCCTTGGCGTCCGGGTAGCCGGGATACGCTGCGGCGATCCGGGATTCGGAGTCGTCATCGGCCAGCGCCGCGCGCAGCCGGTCCGGTGTGGTCGGCAGCGAATCGGCGAACTTCGCGAACAGGGTGCCTTCGTCGCGGTTCGTGCCGATGATGAGCGGCACCCGATGGGCGTTGCCGTCGGTGATCGCATCGATCGGCGACTGCGGCAGCACCTCGCCGTCGACCACCGGGGCGATCGGGAACAGGCCCCGGCGTTCGCGCAGGACCCGATTGCTGGTGCGGTCGACCGCGCGTCGAATGTCGTTGGCGCTCGCGGTGCGCAATGCGTTGGCGGCCTGGTCCGGCGTGCTGCCGAGCGCTTCGACGCAGCGCCTGGCGAACCGGCGGGCGTCGTCGGCGGTCATTGCCCAGTCGGCGGGCGGGCTCTGCGAAATCGCCTGGTGGAACAGCCCTTTCGCGGCGGGTGCGGCGAGCAGGCTGAGCACCGCGTGCGCGCCCGCGGACTCGCCGAAGATGGTGACATTGGCCGGATCGCCACCGAACGCGGCGATATTGGTGTGCACCCATTCCAATGCGGCCACCTGGTCGCGCAATCCGAGGTTTGACTCGAAAACGTGCTCCGGCGTGGAGAATTCACCGAAATCGACGTACCCGAACGCGCCGAGCCGGTAGTTCAGCGACACCAGCACCGCGTCGCCGCGCACCGCAAGCCGAGCGCCGGAGTACAGGCCGAGCGCCGACGTCCCGGTGAGGTAGCCGCCACCGTGAATGAACACCAGCACCGGGCGCGGCTTGTCCGACGGCGTCACGGGCACGGTGACATTCAGTGTCAGCGAGTCCTCGTCGGTCGGCTGGTACTGGCGCGGCCCGATCCGCGCGCCGGCCCGATGCTGCATCGCGGCGAATCCGAACTCGGTGCTCTCCCGCACCCCCGCCCATGGCTGCACCGGTTGCGGTGCCCGAAAACGCAAGTCGCCCACCGGTGGGGCCGCGTAGGGAAGGGACCGCCAGCGCAATACCCGGCGGCCACGACGACCGCGAACGACTCCGTCGGCGGTTTGGATATCTGTCGATGCCACCATCCGCCAATGATACTTACGCGCGCCGTGTCTCCAACAGGCGTAACCAGAACTCGCTCACCGCGGGAAAAGCGGGCACCGCGTGCCACAGGGTTGCCAGCGGCACCTTGCCGACCACCGCGATGGTGGCCGCGTGCAATTGTTCGCCCGCCTCCGGCCCGACGAAGGTGGCGCCGAGCATGGTGTCGGAGGTGGTGTCGATGACCAGCTTCGCGTGGCCCGCGAAGTCGTTGCGCGCCAACGAGGAACCGGCGACAGCGATGTCGAGCTCCACGGTCTCGACGGCATGGCCCGCGTCCCTGGCCGCGGCCTCGGTCAGTCCGACGGAGGCGACCTCGGGCGCGGTGTACACCACCTGCGGTACCTGCCCGTGGTCGGCGCTCGCGGTGAACCTGGCGTCGTCGAGTGGCTTGCCCTCCGCGCGGGCCGCGATGACGTCGCCACACACCCTGGCCTGGTACTTACCCATATGGGTAAGGGCGGCGCGGTGATTCAGATCGCCGACGCAGTACAGCCAGTCGCCGTCCACGCCGCGCGCCGTCAGCTGGTCGTCGACCTGCACATAGCCGTCCTGCAGTCCGACGGAGTCCAGGCCGAGGCCCTCGGTCGCCGGGGTGCGGCCGGCCGCCACGATGATCTCGTCGGCCTCGATCTCGGTGTCGCCCTGCGCGCCGTGCAGCCGCACGGTGACCGGGCCGCCGTGGATCCGCCCCTCGCCGGTGTCCTTGGCATCGGGCCGGTGCACGCTCGTGGGTTCGGTGCCGAGCAGGACCTGCACACCGCTGCCCCGCAACGCCGCGAGCACGCGCTCGCTCGCGAACGGTTCGGCCGAGGCGAGCACGGCTTTGCCGCGCACGATCATGCTGACGTCCGCGCCGAGCGTGGCCAACCAGGTCGCCGCCTCGCACGCCACCACACCGCCGCCGATGATCACCACGCGCCCGGGGACCTCGTGCAGGTTGGTGGCGTCGCGGGAGATCCACGGCAGCGCGTCACGCAGGCCGGGCACATCCGGGACGCTCGCCCGGGTGCCGGTGGCCAGCACCACCGCGTGCCTGGCCAGCAGCAGCCGACCGTCGACCTCGACCTGACGCTCGCCGACCAGCCGCCCGGTGCCACGGACGACCTCGATGCGGTGGTCGCGAGCCCACTTCACCTGCGACGCGTCGTCCTGGTTGCTGATGAAGTGGTCGCGTCGCCGCAGCACCGCCTCGACGTCGAGGCCGGTCGCGCTGAGTCCGTCCATGGCCTGCGCGGCGGCAAGCACATGGCCGGGCCGCAGCAGGGCCTTGCTCGGAATGCAGGCCCAATAGGAACATTCGCCGCCGACGAGTTCGCGTTCCACGATCACGGCGGTGCGATCGCTGCCGGCGATGGCGTAGTCGGCGGCGTTCTCGCCGGCCGGGCCGCCACCGATCACGATGACGTCGTATTCGGCAGGGGTGCGGCCTTCCGCGGCGCGCAAGCTTTCGGTGCTCGGCATGGCGGTTATTGCAGGTAGCCCTCGACCTGACCGGGAGAGCTCGGTTCGGCGCCGTCCGGCGACTGGCCCTGGTCGATGCGCGCCCTGCGGTGCCGCAGCAGGTCCCACGCCTGGTCGAGCATCACCTCGAGCTCGGCGAGCTGCTGGCGTTCCGCCTTGGGGTCCAGGTCACCCTTGGCGGCCTGCGCGCGCAGCTCGTGCTCCTGGTCGACCAGTGCCTTGATGCGGGCCAAAACGTCCTGTTCGGTCATGGCGACCATGCTACGGCCGCGCCAGGCAGTCGGCGGCTATCGGCACCGCCCTGGCCAGGTCGGGCCAGGACAGCGCGGTGTAGCCGAGCGTGACGCCGTGGTGACGCCGCTGGCCGAGGTGGTAGCGGGCGAGCGGGTCGAGCGCGACGCCCTCGGCGCGGGCCGCGGCGACGCTGCGTTGCTCGGCTTCGGCCGAGGCGAGCGGCACGACCACATGGGAACCCGCGTCGTCGCCGAGCACGTCGAGCCCGCGCCTGCGCAGCTCGGTCACCATGAGCGCCCGGCGCGGCGGCAGCGCGCGGCGCAGCCGGCGCAGGTGCCTGGCCAGGTCGCCGTGCGCGGCGAGGGAAACGAACACCTGCTGGCCCGCCGGGCTCGGGCTGGTTCCGGTCCGCTGCCGATGCGCGACGACCGCGTCGGCGATCTCCGGCGCGGCGACGAGCCAGCCGACGCCGAGGCTCGGTGAGAGGATCTTGCTTGTGGTGCCGAGATGCACGACCACGTCCGGTGCCATCGCGGCCAGCAAGGGCAATGGTGCGGTGTCGTAACGCAATTCGCCGTCGTAGTCGTCCTCGATGATCAGCAGCCCGGCGCGGCGGGCGTGCTCGACGAGCTCGACCCGGCGCGCGGCGGGCAGTCGCGCACCGAGCGGAAACTGGTGTGCCGGTGTGCAATACACGGCCTTGATGTGCGGCGGCAGCAGATCGACGCGGAGGCCGTGCGCGTCGACCGGGACGGGCAGTACCCGGACCCCTGCCGCCACGAAAGCGCCGACGGCGCGCTGATATCCGGGGTCCTCGATGGCGACGGCGTCGCCGGGTGACAGCAGCGCGGCGGCGAGTTCGCCTACGGCGGAACTGGTTCCGGCCGTCGCGAGCAGCACCGTTTCGCTGCCCGCGCCGAGTCCGCGATGGCGGAGCAGATGTTCGGTGATGGCCGCGCGGAAGTCCTGCTCGCCCGCGCGGTCCTTGCGTACCAGCGGGGACAGGTCGGCGGCGGCCCGCCAGGCGCGCCGCCACGCGGGCCGGTCGATCGCGTCGGCGCACGGCGCGCCGGGCTCCAGATCGAGCAGGGCCGGACCGGCGCCTGCACCGTCGGGTTGAAACGTGTGCGGCGGCGCGGCGGGCGGGGTGGTCGTCAAGTAGGTGCCCGAACCGCGCTTGCCGCTGATCCAGCCCTCGGCGTGCAGCTGGTCGAAGGCGGCCGCCACGACAGTGCGGCTCACGCCGAGGCGCCCGGCAAGGGAGCGCGACGACGGCAATCGGTCGCCGCCACGCAGCAGCCCGTTGCTCGCCGCGGCCCGCAGGCCGTCGGCGACCTGCACAGACAGTGGCTCGGGCAGCGCGCGATCGAGGACAAGGGGTAGTTCGTCGAGCAACGGTCACCTCACGAATGGACTGTAATAATCTCCCTGAATTGGCACTTTCATAGTGCCACTCGTCGCCCGATGCTGGTCATATGACCCCATCGGCCAACCCAAGGACCCCGCTCTCGCCGACCCCGCGCAGCACGCTGACGCGGTCGAAGGAACGAGGGCGGAACGAGCGAGCAGACCTGGACGCGGTCCTCGACGCAGGTCTGGTCTGCCACCTCGGCGTACTGCTCGGCGGCGCGCCCGTGGTGCTACCGACCATCTACGGACGCGACGGCGACACCATGTACGTGCACGGCTCGACCGGTGCGGGCAATCTGCGCGCCGCGCTGGCTGGGGACGTCTCGGTCGCGGTCACCCTGGTCGACGGCGTCGTCTATGCCCGCTCGGCGTTCCACTTCTCGATGAACTTCCGCTCGGCGGTGGTGCACGGACGCGCAATAGAGGTCACCGACGCCGCGGATCGGCTGCACGCACTCGAGGTGATCACCGAACACGCCGCGCCGGGTGCTTGGTCGCGAGTGCGTCCACCGAACAAGAAGGAGCTGGCCGCCACGGTCGTGCTCGCGCTCGATCTCACCGAAGCCTCGGTGAAGGTCCGCGCCGGTGGTCCCAAGGACGACCCTGCGGATATCGAGAACGGTGGGGTGTGGGCGGGCGTGCTGCCGATGCGCCAGGTATGGGGCGAGCCGATCGATTCGGCCGACCTCGAGCCGGGGCGCACAGTGCCGAGTGACGTGCTCGAGCGGTCCGCGTCCAGCCTCGTACCGGTGCGGTAGGTCAAGGTTCGGCAGCCAAGAAATTCGGCCGGGTGTTTGTGCATCGGACGGGGTAGTGCCTTGGCCGCATGCACTAAAAATGTTGGCTGGAACTGCCTATTGTGCGGACCGGTTTGGTTATGCAAACAATGTGCGGGTGACTGCTGCCCCCGATCCCGCCGCGCTGGCCGATTTTTCCGACTACCTGCGGGAAGCGTTGCCCGGGATCGCCCGCGACGTGCTGTCCGGGGTGTTCGGTGAAGTGCCCTCGTATCGGGAGTTGTCCGCCGACATGGTCGAGCGGGACCTGCCGCTGGCCGCCGAGGCGAATCTGCGACTGTTTCTGCGGTCGCTGGCCGAGGGGCGGGCGCCGCGTGCGGACGAGTTGACCGAACTGATCGACATCGCGGTGCGGCGAGCCAGGGCCGGGATCCCGCTCGACGCGGTGCTTTCGGTGTATCACCATGGCGCGATCGCCGCCTGGAATTCGGTGTCCGCGTTGGCGACGACACCCGAGCAGCGTGAACAGCTTTTGGCGGCAGTACCTTACGTGCTCGGCTATCTCGGGGCGGTGACGCCCGGGGTCGCGGGCGGGTATCTGCGCGAGCGTCAGGATCTGCACTGGGAGCAGCGGGAGGCCAAACGTGCGGTGGCGCAGGCGCTGGTGCACGGAACGCCCGCCGACCTGCTTGCCGAACGGTTCGGGATCTCCTTGGACGGCGGGTTCGACGTGCTCGTATTCCGGGTGGCCGAGGCGGATTCGGCCGGTGGGAATCGGCCGGTGCTGCGCATTGTGCAGACCGAGATCGACGCGGTGTCCAGCCGGGTGCTGAGCACGGTCGAGCGCGGGGGTGGCGTGTTGCTGGTGCCCGGCGGGGAGGGCGAACTCGGCACTGTGCTGGACACTTTCGTCACCCGGGTCGCGCAGAGCACCGGGGCGCGGGCGGTCGCCGGATTCGCGACCGCGGTTGGTGTGCAGGACGTGCCCGCGGCGGCGGAGGAGGCGGGCGAAATCGCCAGGCTCGCTTATCAACTCGGGCGGCCGACGGCGGTGTATCGGATGGCGGACTTGGCCTTGCAATACCAACTCGCTCGGCCCGGTCCGGCGCGCTCCTGGCTGCTCACGCTGCTCGACCCGCTTCGCGACCAGCCTCACCTGTTGGACGCGCTGCGTGCGCTCATCGCCAACGACTACAAACCGGCAGCAGGCCGCCGCGGCCCTTGTCGTGCACCGCAATACGCTCAACTACCGCCTCAATCGAATAGGCAAGGTGACCGGCTACGACCCCAATCGGCCGGACCATGCCCAGCTCTTCGCGGCCGCGCTTACCGCAAGCGATATCGACGCGATCGAATGACGGTGCGGTATCACCAAGCGCGAACGGGAATTCCGGATTGCAGCAAGGTTTGCTGTGCCAAATCTGTTAGTGCGGCGGATGATTCGATGCTCGACGGGTCGAGGCTGACCAGGGACAGGATGTAGTCGTCGGCAATGCGGCAGAGGTAGCCGGACAGCCGAGTCCTCGGGAGCCGCGCGACGGTCAGGCCAGGGTGGATGGCGCGGGCGGCGACGCCGAGGCAGCGATGCGGGCCCAGCGCGCGCAGGGTGGCGGGCAGGGTTCCGATGTTGGAGCACAGGATGTCTCGCTCACCGGCGCCCCTGGACAACGCGTAGGCCCAACGGTCGGGTATCACCTGGAGTAGTTCCTCGGGCATGCCGCCGGGACTGGTCATCCGGCACTCGTAAGCGGCGCGTGACTTCTGCCGGATGGTCGCGAGGGTGTCGGTGCGATCGATCGTGATGTCGGTCATCGCCAGGTCGTTGTCGACCCTGGGTTCGTCGCGAGTGTCGACCGGAAGACTGGCGTCGATCGTGTCGTGCTGAAAACCACTGGTCCACAGCATGTTTGCGACAACAGAGATGAACAGACTGTTGGCAGTGCCGTCCTGTGCGGCGGCCACGCGGTCCCATTCGGCCGCAGTGCATTGCAGTATCGCGCCGGACGTCTGCACGCGAGACGCCGCGTCGGTGCGAGTGCGGCCCGTCGCTCGGCTCGGCTGGGCGGGAATCCCGCGACGCAACGCTTTTGCGGTACCGCGCAATACGATCGACCACTGCTTGCTCGCATCAGCCCAGTCCGACTCCGGTGTCGTCGAACGTGTCCGCGGCAGGCGTGGTGCCGAGCCCGAGGCGCCGCGATGTGCCGACGGGCGGCCCGAGTCGGAATCGGTGGTCAGGGACGTACCGCCGAGGGCGGCATCCGCCGCGAGTATCAGTGCCCTACCGTCGGCGACGGAATGCGAACAGGTCAGGGAGACAAGGGAACCGCCATCGTCCAGTGCGATAGCGGCCAGTCGCCAACCAGGACCGAATTCAGGGTCGAGGTCGGCGCCCTGTGCATCCGCCCAAGTCATGAGCGCGGTGGCGGCAAGGAGCTGATCGGTGAGTGCTAGCGGGTAGGCGCGGGTATTGCACTGCCAGGAACGCCGGGCACCCGGTACCTGCGGCCGAACCACCCGCCGACCCAACGGACCGGTGCGCAGCGCCTCGTGCACCTCGCGCAACAGCGCGGGGTCGATACGGTCGGCCGTGCGCCACAAGCCTTGCAGGGCAATGGGAGTGCCGAGGCCACGGTGGGTACGCAGGAAGATCTCGTCGACGACGCTCAAGCGGCCCATCGGGCGCACGATTACCCCTCGCTCTCGACTACGCTCGGTCGCGCCGCGCCGCGCCCATGGTTGTTTCGTGGTGCGCGTTCACGTCTCCCACTCGCCACCGCTCGGCGCCATCGTGCCTGCTGCCCGCATTGTGTCGCTGGTCGATGCTAGCGCTCGGCTCCGTCGTGCGCGGCACGCGCTGTGCGGTCGTTTCACCAGCTCACGCCCGTGCGCCGTGCCGACCCGCACCCGAGGCGAAACGCTGAGCCCCGTCGAGCGCGCCGTTGGTCAGCGCGGTCATGCCGTGTCGGAGCTCGTTGCGCAATGCGGCCTCCTCGTCCATGCCGTCCTGCTCCAGCAGCGACATGCGGTCCGAGCGCAGACAGGCTTGCGGCAGCGCGGCCAGCTCGGCGGCGAGTTGTTCTGCGGCACTGCGGGCTTCGCCGGTCGGGACGACACGGTTGGCCAGGCCGATGTGCAGGGCTTCGGTGGCGTCGACGGGGCGGCCGGTGAGCACCATGTCCATGGCGCGGCTGCTGCCGATGAGCCGCGGCAGGCGCAGCGTGCCGCCATCGATGAGCGGTACCCCCCAGCGGCGGCAGAACACGCCGAAGACGCTGTCCTGCTCGGCAACTCGCAGATCACACCACAGCGCGAGCTCGAGCCCGCCCGCGACCGCGTATCCGGAGACGGCCGCGATCACCGGCTTGGACAACCGCATCCTGGTGGGACCCATCGGGCCGTCGCCCTCCTCGGTGACCACATTGGACCGCTCGGTGCCGAGGCCCTTGAGGTCGGCGCCCGCGCAGAAGGTGCCGCCGTCACCCCAGAGCACGGCAACCGCCGCGTCGGGATCGGCATCGAACTCGCGGAAGGCGTCGGCCAACGCGGCGGCGGTGGGCCCGTCGACGGCGTTGCGCGCTTCGGGCCGATGCAGGATCACCGTGGTCACCGGACCCTGGCGCTCGATTCGTACATTCATGACTCCACCTCACTGGTCCGCTCGGACACGACCCCGACCATACGCCGTAAAACCCCTCTTGTGGCAAGAAATGAATTCGTGGTTCACTTCTTGTGTGGCCTACCGCAGAACCCCCGCAGTGCAGGCCCGTCTGGACGCCCAGGCGGGGCTGATCGTGCAGGCCGCGACCAAGGTTTTGTCCAGTGCGGGCTACGCCGGGCTCTCCATGGCGGCCGTCGCGGCCGAGGCGGGCGTGGCCACTGGAACCGTCTACAAGAGCTTCGCGGGCAAGGCGGAACTGGTCAGCGCGGTATTCCGCAAAGTGGTCGCCTGGGAGGTGGCCGCGGTGGTCGCCGCGAGCGTCGACGGCACCGCGATCGAGCGGGTGACCGCCGCGGTGGAGACCTTCGCCGGACGCGCGCTGAAGAATCGGAAGCTCGCCTACGTGCTGCTCGTCGAGCCCGTCGACACCGTGGTCGACGCGGAACGGCTGCATTTCCGCCGCGCCTTCGCCGAGGCCTTCGAATCGGCTGTCGCGGACGGTGTTTCGCGTGGCGAGCTGCCCGCACAGGATGCGCGGACCAGTGCCGCCGCGCTGGTCGGCGCGATCGGCGAGGTGCTCGTCGGCCCGCTCGCCTCGGCGCCGCACGGGGAATCCGTTGTCCCCGAACTCATTACCTTCGCATTGCGCGCACTCGGGGTGCGCGCGGAGCCGAGCGAGTCGATCGCTCGGCAGGAATCAGGAGTGTCCGATGCAGACGCATGAAGTCTTCAACCAGGTACCCGACATCGCGCCGTTCGACGTCGCGCGCAATCCGGCGCTGATCGAGGGTCTGCACCGGGAGGGCGCGGGCTGGGCCGAGGCCGAGGTGCGTGAACTCGGGGTGCTGGCAGGCGGATCCGAGGCGCAGGAGTGGGGACGCCTGGCCAACGAGAACCCGCCGGTGCTGCACACGCACGACCGCTACGGCAACCGGATCGACGAGGTCGAATTCCATCCGCACTGGCACGACTTGATGAATGTCGCTGTGTCGCATGGCCTGCACGGTTCGCCGTGGTTGGACGACCGGCCCGGTACGCACGTCGCGCGCGCCGCGAAGTTCTTCACCTGGGGTGCCGCCGAGGCCGGGCACATGTGCCCCATCTCGATGACCTACGCCGTGGTGCCCGCGTTGCGGCACAACAAGGAACTGTCGGCGCGATACGAACCGCTGCTCGGGTCCCGGGTCTACGATTTCGGTCTGCGCGAGCCGTCGTCGAAGGCGGGCCTGATTGCCGGCATGTCGATGACCGAAAAGCAGGGCGGCTCCGACGTCCGCGCCAACACCACGACCGCGACACCGCAGCCCGACGGCTCGTATCGGATCGTCGGGCACAAGTGGTTCACCTCGGCCCCGATGTCGGACATGTTCCTCACGCTGGCCCAGGCGCCCGGCGGCCTGTCCTGCTTCCTGCTCACCAGGGTGTTGCCGGACGGAACGCGCAATCCCATTCGCATCCAACGGCTCAAGGACAAGCTCGGCAACAAGTCCAATGCCTCCTCGGAGATCGAATACGAGAACGCCACCGGTTGGCTGGTCGGTGCGGAGGGCGCCGGGGTCAAGACCATCATCGAGATGGTGAACATGACCAGGCTGGACTGCGTGATCGGCTCGGCGACCAACATGCGGACCGGCGTGGTGTTCGCCGCGCACCACGCGCGGTATCGAGAAGCGTTCGGCGCCAAGCTGATCGATCAGCCTGCCATGCGTAACGTGCTGGCGGACTTGGTGATCGAGTCCGACGCCGCCACCACGGTGATGATGCGGCTGGCCGGTGCGACCGACCGGGCCGGCCATGATCCGGCCGAGGCGGCGCTGCGGCGCATCGCGTTGGCGGTGACCAAGTATTGGGTGTGCAAGCGGGTGCCCTCGCATGCGGCCGAGGCGCTGGAATGCCTCGGCGGCAACGGTTATGCCGAGGAGTCGGGCATGCCGCGGCTCTACCGGGAGGCCCCGCTGATGTCCATCTGGGAGGGTTCCGGCAATGTCGCGGCGCTGGACGCGTTGCGCGCCATGGGGCGTCAGCCGGAGACGGTCGAGGCGTACTTCAACGAGGTCTCGCTGGCCCGCGGCGAGAACCCGCGGCTCGACGACGCCATCACGCGGGTCGGCAAGGAACTGTCCGACCTCAGCGACATCGAGTTCCGGGCCCGGCGCGTCGTCGAGCTCATGGCTCTGGTGCTGCAGGGTGCGCAGTTGGTCCGGCACGGTCACCCGGCGGTCGCCGATGCCTTCTGTGCCACCAGGCTCGGCGACGATTGGGGCATCGCTTTCGGCACCTTGCCGACCGGTGTGGATACCGGAGCGATCCTGGGGCGCGCGTTGGTGTGAGTTCGCCGCGTCGGCCGGAATGGGTTGGGTAGCAATAGTTCTGGCTGAGTTATTGGTGCAATTGTTGATCTTTGTCGTGGGTACAGTGGCGTACCTCAATGGGTTGGCCATCGAAAGCTGTTCTCGCTGAGCGAGTTAGCTTGCGGTGTCTCGGGATCGCCGGTAGATCAATGTAATTGATGGTTCGGCATGCCACGCGGTGTAAGGCGCCTCTTTGCTGGATATCCATGCATTCGAAAGATATTCGCGCATAACTTCTCACGGCCCGAATTCGGCGATAGCTCAAAGATTCCCAGCCCATTCATCTGTTTCCCCAGTACTCGTCTCCAGTCGAGTTGACCGCCCGTCTGTGGTTCTACTTGGTCATGAAACCCACACATAAACGGGCGGGTCGAAATACCGCCTTTGCGATAATTGCTGTCGGGGCAATGATCTTCGCGTCCGGCCCTGGCGCCAGCGGTCAGCCGCCGGCCAGTCCATCCGCACCGGCGGGTTCCGACCTTTCCTCCGTACCGAAAGAAGTGACGACGGATGCGCAAGGCTCCGTCCAGCAGGTGGTCCCCAAGGAGCCGATCAAGGCTCCGGCGGGAACGGCTGCCGAAGCGCCGGCCGCGGCGGAGGCGCACGCGAACGGTGTGCAGAAGGCGCTCGGCGGAAATGGCGATACCGCCGGTAATCTGGTCGTGGAGTCGGTGTTCCAGGTTGGTGAGGGATCCACGGTCCGACTGCGTCAGGAGATTGACAAGGTACAGGTGTTCGGCGCATCGGCGGCGCAGTCGCTGACCGCCGACGGCTCACTGATCTCGGTGACCGGTTCGCTGTCGAAGAAGTCGCAGGGCAAGTTCGCGACGACTCAACCGTCCGCCCAGGTGCAGCAGGCCGCGCTGAAAAAGGTTGCCGACCAGAGCAAGACGGCAATCGACAAGCTGTCCGTGAGCGACACGAAGGCCTTCTGGTACGACTCGAAGCTGGCAGCCAAGGACGAGGCACAGAGCATCGCGGTGCCCGCGTTCAAGGTCGACATCATCGGTGCGGCCGCCGAGAAGAAGGGCGAGCCCGCGACCTGGGTCGTCTTCGTCGACGCGAACAATCCCGGCAAGGTGCTCGACAGCTGGAGTGAGACCAAGAACCTCAACCGTGTCGTGTGCGACAACGCCAACCGGCGGATCGACCCCAACCGGGCCGGATGTGGCACCGGCAGCCTTCGTTCCACCAGGTCGGAAGGCCAGCCCCCCAGCGGAATCGCGGACGTCGACAAGATCTACGACTACTTCGGCAAGACCGAGCAGTTCTACGCGCAGTACACCAAGGTGGCGAACCTGACCAACCTGATCGGGTCGGACACCGGTGACGGCAAAGGTAAAGCGCTGCGCGGCACCGTCCGTCTCTGCACCACCACCGAATGCCCCTACCAGAACGCGTTCTGGTCCGGCAGCTACATGGCCTACGGCACGGGTCTGACCACCGAGGACATCACCGCACACGAGCTCACCCACGGCGTAACCCAGCACACCAACGGTCTGGTCTACCGCAATGAGCCTGGCGCGATCAACGAGTCCATGTCGGACGTCTTCGGCGAGCTCACCTTCCTGGTTGACACCGCCAACCCGTGCAACACCGCCGCCAATCGGTGGAAGCTCGGTGTCTGCAGCTCGATCGGCGTGATCCGGGATATGAAGAACCCGAAGGCATACCAAGATCCCGACACCTACAAGGGCCAGTACTGGTACGCCGGTAGTGGCGACAGTGGCGGCGTCCACACCAACAGCGGCGTGGGCAACCGGACCGCGTCGATCATGGTCGACGGTGGCACCCTCAATGGCGTGACCGTCACCGCGCTCGGCATCCCGAAGGTCGCCGCGCTCTACTGGACGACGCAGACCCTGCTGTCGTCGAACTCCAATTACGGCGCATTGTCCACCGCGCTGAAGAACGCGTGCAACACCAATGTCCGCAACAACACCGCGGGCACAACGGCCGCTGACTGCGTCCAGGTGGCCAACGCCACCAAGGCAACCAAGCTGCCGCAGCTAGCGACCCGCGACTAACAATCGCTATCGCTAGAACCGAACATCTCACCGCGCTCATCTCGAGCTCGGTGAGTTGTTCTTTTGTTCGCTAGGGCGCGATTGTTTCCAGCACTCGCTCGACCAGTGCGGTGTCACAGTGCTCGATCACCTCCGTCAATTGCCCGTCGGTTACCCGGAAGATGAAACAGTAGGTTTGGTGGTAACGGTCGCCGCGAATGGTGTCGCCGTACCCGCGGGCCTGGACGACGACTCGGTCGTCCGCCGCGATGACGAAGTCGGCGGCGACCCGATATTCGGTGAACTGGGCCATCAACGGCCGCAGAAGTTCCTTCAGCACAACGGCTTTCGGCTCCCAGGTGCCGCTCCATGACCAACTTCCGGGAAACACCCAGCGGAATTCGTCCGCCATCGCCTCGCTCAGCGCGCTGGTGTTGCCCGCGGCCATCTGCTCGAAGATGTGCTCCAGCAGTTTCTTGTTCTCGATCGCACTCACTCGATCGACGGTAGGAGCGCCTTGTCCGTGCGACAAGCGACAATCCCGCATGCGCGGCATGCGTGATCGGCATGGATGCGGCAGCCATCGAGGAGCGCGGTCTCGGCGACCCGGCAGTACAGTGGCGCGGTGGACAGGGCGTATGCCGAAACATCGTTGAGCGCGCTGGTCCGGCGGGTGCGCGAGCACGCGGACGGCCGCGGCGGCCGATACCTGCTCGGCATCGTCGGGCCGCCCGGTGTGGGGAAGTCCACCCTGTCGGTCCGGCTGCGCAACGCGCTCAATGCCGAGTCGCCGATCGCCGAGATCGCGCCGATGGACGGCTATCACCTGACCAACGACGTATTGCGTGCCGCGGGAAGCCTTGCGCGCAAAGGGGAACCGGACACCTTCGATACCGCGGCTTTCCTGGACAACCTCCGCAGACTCCGCGACGCCCCGATCGGCGAACCGGTGCCGTGGCCGACCTTCGACCGCGCCATCGACGCCCCGATCCCCGCCGGTCTCGTCTTCGATCGACAGCAGATCGTGCTCACCGAGGGGAATTACCTGCTGCTCGACGATGTCGGGGACCGGGAATGGTCGGCGGTGCGCAAGCTGCTCGACGAGTGCTGGTACCTCGACGCACCGCGACGTCTGATCGAGGATCGGTTGCTGCGCCGCCACATTCGCGGCGGCCGCACGCCCGCCGCCGCCCGGACGAAGGTACGTGACAGCGACCTGTTGAACGCCGACCTGATCGGCACCACAAAGGCGCGAGCCGATCTGGTGCTACGTCAACGCGGCCGCCGCTACGACGTCGTAGTGCCGTCCTGACCGGCCGGTCTACTTCTTGGCGCGGTACCAGCGGATAAGCGCGTCGGTGGACGAGTCCCCTTGTGGCTCAGGCTCTTCCGAAGAGGTCAGCAGTGGCGCAAGAGCCAGCGCCTGCTGCTTGCCGAGCTCGACGCCCCACTGATCGAAGCTGTCGACGCCCCAGATGGTGCCCTCGACGAACACCTGATGCTCGTAGAGCGCGATCAGCTGGCCGACGACCGACGGGGTGAGCTGCGGCGCGAGGATGGTTGTGCTCGGCCGGTTGCCCAGCATCACCTTGTGCGGCACCACCTTCGGGTCGGTGCCCTCGGCGGCGATCTCCTCGGCGGTCTTGCCGAACGCGAGCACCTTGGTCTGTGCGAACAGGTTGCTCATCAGCAGGTCGTGCATGCTGCCGGTGCCGTCACGGGTGGGCAGATCGTCGGTGGGGCGAGCGAAACCGATGAAGTCGGCCGGGATGAGACGGGTGCCCTGATGCAGCAGCTGATAGAAGGCGTGCTGGCCGTTGGTTCCCGGCTCGCCCCAGAAGATTTCGCCGGTGGAGGTGGTGACCGGGCTGCCGTCGGCGCGCACCGACTTGCCGTTGGACTCCATCGTGAGCTGCTGCAGGTAGGCCGGGAAGCGGGCCAGATCGTTCGAATAGGGCAGCACCGCACGGGATTCCGCGCCGAAGAAGTTCGAGTACCAGACGCCGAGCAGGCCGAGCAGCACCGGTGCGTTCGCCGCCAGCGGCGCGTTCGCGAAATGCTGGTCCACGGCGTGCATTCCGGCGAGGAACTCGGCGAACCGCGCCTTGCCGATCGCCGCCATCACCGAGAGACCGATCGCGGAATCCACCGAGTAGCGGCCGCCGACCCAGTCCCAGAAGCCGAACATGTTGGCGGTGTCGATGCCGAAATCCGCGACCTTCTCGGCGTTGGTCGAGACGGCGACGAAATGCTTGGCGACGGCGTCCTCGCCGAGCGCGCCGACCAGCCAGCGCCGGGCGGCGGTCGCGTTGGTCAGCGTCTCCAGGGTGGAGAAGGTTTTCGAGGCGACGATGAACAGCGTTGTCGCAGGGTCGAGTCCGTCGAGCTCGGCCACCAGGTCGGCCGGATCGACATTGGAGACGAACCGCGCGCTGATGCCCGCGTCGGCGTAGTGCCGCAACGCTTGGTACACCATCACCGGCCCGAGATCGGACCCGCCGATGCCGATATTGACCACGGTGCTGATGCGTTCGCCGGTGGCGCCGCGCCATTCGCCGGAGCGCACCGCGTCGGTGAACTCACCCATCCGGCGCAGCACCTCGTGCACCTCGGCGCCCGCGTCGGCACCGTCCACGGTCAGCGACTCGCCCTCGGGCAGCCGCAACGCGATGTGCGCGACCGCGCGATCCTCCGAGGTGTTGATGTGCTCGCCGCGGAACATCGCGTCCCTGCGCTCGGCGACCTTGGCCTCGCGGGCCAATTCGACGAGCAGATGCAGGGTTTCCCGCGAGATCCGATGCTTGCTGAAGTCGATGTGCAGGTCCGCAACGTCGATAGTCAGCGCACGGCCACGCGACGGATCGTCGGCGAAGAGCTCCCGCAGGTGCCGCCCCGCGATCCCGTCGAAGTGTTCGTGCAGTTTCCGCCAGGCCGCCGTGGCGGTGATGTCGCTGCTCACGTTCGCCGAGGTTACTCACCGCCCCACCGCCGCGCACGGCAAACACCCCGCCGGACTCGGTGAGAACTGATTCGGCTCGGCCTACGCTGGCCTCATGGTGTCCGAACGCGAAGTTCTCGAATCCGTCCCGACGCAACTATGGATCGGTGGGCCGGTGGCCGCCACCGGCGGCGGCACCTTTCCGGTGCACAACCCGGCCACCGGGGAGGTACTGGCCGAGGTCGCCGACGCGACACCCGAGGACGCGGTGCGCGCCCTGGACGCGGCCGTCGCGGTGCAGGCCGAGTGGGCCGCGCGGCCGTCGCGGGAACGCGGCGAGATCCTGCGCGCGGTCTTCGAGCAGATCACCGCGCGTGCCGAGGAATTCGCGCTGCTGATGACCCTGGAAATGGGCAAGGCGCTGCCGGAGAGCCGCAATGAGGTGAAGTATGGCGCGGAGTTCTTCCGGTGGTTCAGCGAGGAAGCTGTCCGGGTACACGGGCGCTACCTGCACGCGCCGTCCGGCACCGGCCGGATCATGGTGCACAAGCAGCCGGTCGGGCCGTGCCTGGCGATCACGCCGTGGAATTTCCCCCTCGCGATGGGCACCCGCAAGATCGGCCCCGCGCTGGCCGCGGGTTGCACGATGATCGTCAAGCCCGCCTCGGCGACGCCACTGACCATGCTGCTGCTTGCCAAGCTGTGCGGCGAGGCCGGGCTGCCGGACGGGGTGCTCTCGGTGATCACGTCGAGCCATTCCGGCGCGGTGACCCAGCCGCTGCTCGACGATCCCCGGCTGCGCAAGCTGACCTTCACCGGCTCCACCGAGGTGGGCAAGAAGCTGGTGGAGAAGTCGGCGAACGGATTGCTTCGCACGTCGATGGAACTCGGCGGCAACGCGCCGTTCGTGGTGTTCGACGACGCGGACATCGACGCGGCCGTGCAGGGCGCGATGCTGGCGAAGCTGCGCAACGGCGGCGAGGCGTGCACCGCGGCCAACCGCTTCCACGTGCAGAACGGCGTGCTCGAGGAGTTCACCAGCAAGTTCGTCGAGGCCATGTCGAGCGGCGTTACCCTCGGCCCCGGCACCGACCCGAACACCACCCTCGGCCCGCTCATCAACGAGGAGCAGCTCAACATCGTCAGCGAACTGGTCGAGGACGCCGTCACGGCGGGTGCTCAGGTCCGGCTCGGCGGCAAGGCACCCGGCGGTCCCGGCTGGTACTACCCGGCCACCATCCTCAGCGATATCCCGGCGCAGGCCAGGATCCTGCGCGAGGAGGTCTTCGGCCCGGTCGCGCCGATCGTCGGCTTCGCGACCGAGGCGGAAGGCATCGCCGCGGCGAACGACACCGAGTTCGGTCTGGTCAGCTACGTCTACACCCGGGACCTGGACCGCGCCCTGCGTGTCGCCGAGGGCCTCGAGTCCGGCATGGTGGGCGTCAACCGCGGCGTAATCTCCGATCCCGCAGCACCTTTCGGCGGCGTCAAGGCATCGGGCTTCGGCCGCGAGGGCGGCACCGAGGGCATCGAGGAATACCTCTCCACCAAGTACATCGCGCTGAGCTGAGCCGCCGCAGAGACGAAACGACCGCCCCGGGGTGATGAACACCCGGGGCGGCCTTGGGGATGCGGTTGTCGTACTTTTTGCCGCATGGGTCTAGGGCCGCGCGTAGCGGCCGACAGGGGAGGGGGCCGTCAGTGGCCGAGGCGGCCGCGACCGAGGCGCAGCAGGAGCATGGCGAGCGTGTGGCCTTCCTGGCCGAGTTCGCTGAATCGCTCCAGCACCTTCATTTCACGATTGTGTACGAGGCGGGGCCCACCCGACGCCATCCTGGTCCGGCCGATGATCCGGGAGATCTCCGTGCGACGCTTGATGGCGGCGAGGATCTCGGCATCGAGACGATCGATCTCCTTACGGAGCTTGTCGATCTCCGCGTCGCTCTGCGGCAACGCCGAATCGGACCCGGTCGTCGTGGCGGGGGTGCTCATCATTCATCTCCTCGTGTCAGAACTGGATCGGCGGGTGAGCCCGGCTCGTTACCGATCGGTTCTTTCACCATGAAACAGACCTGGTGGGGCCGTCGAATTGTCCCCCCAGGATGTGCGCTCAGATACAGGTGCCGCGATCACGATATCCGGTCGGTAACCGAAACGGATGTATCGCGCGGGCACTCATCATGTCGCCAGTCTGCCACGGGCCGGTAGGTATGCAAAACATTTCGTTTTGTGAATCTGCTGAGAAGCAGGACACGAAATGGTCGCGGCGCCTGCCTGCGGAGTTCACCCGCCGTTCGCCGGGGCGGTACCGAACAGAAACCGGAGCCACCCGGGGCTTCATCTCTGTCGGTGCCCGCCGGTAGCGTGGATGGGCGATGGACATCACGGTGGCTCCCAAGACGCAGGCCGGTCGCGCCCTGCAGCCGGATTCGACACACAAACCGCAGGTCACCGGTGGTAACACCGACCATGCGGGCGGGCCCGTTGAGGAGGTGCGTGCGGTGCGGGAAACACAGCGGGCCGCTGTCCCCGAACCGCCGCCGTCGGCCACCGATTTGGAACAACGGCGTGTCGAACGGGAGCGTCGGCGCGCCGAGGAAGCCGAGCAGCTACTCGACGGCCTGAATCCACAGCAGCGGGCCGCCGTTGTGCACAGTGGCGCACCCCTGCTCATCGTGGCCGGCGCGGGTTCCGGCAAAACCGCCGTGCTCACCCGCCGCATTGCCTACCTGCTCGCCGCCCGTGGCGTGACGCCCGGCCAGGTGCTCGCGATCACCTTCACCAACAAGGCTGCTGCGGAGATGCGGGAGCGGGTCATCGGCCTGGTCGGCCCGCGGGCGAACAACATGTGGGTATCCACTTTCCACTCCAGTTGTGTCCGCATCCTGCGCATGCAAGCGGCCCTGCTGCCCGGCCTGAATTCCAATTTCTCCATCTACGATGCCGACGATTCGCGGCGACTGCTCACCATGATCAGCCGCGACTTCGACATCGACACGAAGAAATACACGGCGCGGCTGCTGTCCACCGCCATCTCGAATCTGAAGAACGAGCTGATCGGGCCGCAACAGGCGGTCGCGGACGCCGAGTCCGACGAAACCGAACTGCCCGGCCTGGTCGCCCGCGTCTACACCGAATATCAACGGCGGTTACGCGCGGCGAACGCGCTGGACTTCGACGATCTGATCGGCGAGACGGTGGCGCTGCTGCAACATCATCCGCAGGTCGCCGAGTACTACCGGCGCCGGTTCCGGCACGTACTCGTCGACGAGTACCAGGACACCAACCACGCTCAGTACATTCTGGTGCGCGAGCTGGTCGGTCACCATCGGAAAGAACAGAGCGAGGATCAGGCCCCGCCGAGCGAGCTGTGCGTGGTGGGTGACGCGGATCAGTCCATCTATGCCTTCCGCGGCGCGACCATCCGCAATATCGAAGAGTTCGAGCGCGACTTCCCGGACGCGGAAACCATTCTGCTGGAACAGAACTACCGCTCCACCCAGCACATCCTGTCCGCCGCAAACGCGGTGATCTCGCGCAACGAGAACCGGCGCGACAAGAAGCTGTGGACCGATTCCGGCGAGGGCGACCTGATCACCGGCTACGTCGCCGACAACGAGCACGACGAGGCCGCGTTCGTGGCCCGCGAGATCGACAAGCTGGTCGACCAGGGTGAGGCCAACTACGGCGACGTCGCGGTGTTCTACCGGACCAACAACAACTCCCGTGCGCTGGAAGAGATCTTCATCCGGATGGGGTTGCCGTACAAGGTGGTCGGCGGTGTCCGGTTCTACGAGCGCAAGGAGGTGCGCGACATCGTCGCCTACCTGCGGGTGCTGGAGAACCCGGAGGACGCGGTGAGCGTGCGCCGGATCCTGAACACGCCGCGGCGCGGCATCGGCGATCGCGCCGAGGCCTGCGTGGCGGTGCACGCCGACCAGCGCGGCATCGGTTTCGCCGCGGCGCTGCGGGACGCGGCCGACGGCAAGGTCGCGCTGCTGAACACCAGGGCGCAGCGGGCGATCGCCGGGTTCCTCGACCTGCTCGAGGAGATCCGGGCGGCGGGCGTGCAGGAAAACCTCGACTTCCCCGATGTCGGCAATGTCGTCGACGCGGTGCTGGAGCGCACCGGCTACCGGGCCGAGCTGGAGTCGTCCGACGATCCGCAGGACGGCGCCCGGCTGGACAACCTCAACGAACTGGTCAGCGTCGCACGGGAATTCAGCTCCGAGGCGCACAACAACGCGGAGGCCGCCCGCGCGGAGGGCCTGCTGCCGGAGGCCGCCGAGGGCGAACCCGATCCCGGGTCGCTCGCCGCGTTCCTGGAGCGGGTCTCGCTGGTCGCCGACACCGACCAGATCCCGGACGAGGGCACCGGCGTGGTGACGATGATGACCCTGCACACCGCCAAGGGGCTCGAATTCCCCGTCGTCTTCGTGACCGGCTGGGAGGACGGCCAGTTCCCGCACATGCGGGCGCTCGGCGATCCGACCGAGCTGGCCGAGGAACGCCGACTCGCCTACGTCGGCATCACCCGCGCCAGGAAGCGGCTGTACCTCACCCGCGCCGTGGTGCGTTCCGGCTGGGGGCAGCCGGTGTCCAACCCGGAATCTCGCTTCCTACAGGAGATCCCGGACCACCTGATCGACTGGCGGCGGCTGGAACCGACCGGCTCCGCGGCGACCAGGGGCATCCGCAGGCGAGGTGACGACGACCGGATGGAACGCGATTGGACCCGCGGCGACGGCTGGTCCGAGCAGCAGCGACCCGGTGTGCGCGGCGGCGACCGCGGATCCCGTCGCCCCGCCCCCGGCGGGGCGGCCCGCAACAACGCCAACCTCGTTCTCGCCGTGGGCGATCGAGTCAGCGACGACAAATACGGACTCGGCAAGGTGGTCGCCGCGGAAGGCTTCGGCCCCCTCGCCACGGTCACCATCGACTTCGGCACCGCAGGCAAGATCCGCCTCATCCCCCAATACAGCAGAACCCTGGTAAAGCTGTGACCCGTCCGCAGCGGTAAGCACCATCGAGGTGAGTCATATGGTCGCTTAAAGATCTTGTAAAGCGACCTTTTGACTCACGTCGATGAGCGAGAACGACCATTTCGCTCACCTCGATTGTGGAAGATCCCAAGGACTCGATGGGTGTACTCGTCCGGGTGAGTACAGCTAAGGACGACCCAAGGTCAGCAGCCCTGAAAGCTGAAGACCTGTCCAGGTTTTTCCGTGAGTAGTGTGGTTGCGTCGTGTGCCGTACCCGGCTGTAGGTGCACGTCAGGTGCGTGGTGTCGCGTTCCAGCGTGGTCATCTGGCTGTGGTCCGGTTTCGAGATTTTCAATATCAAATGAAATCGCGGCGGTGGGGGTGAGGGTTCTTCGCATACCTGTTTCTCCCTTCACCTATTTGGCAGCTGCCGAGGGGTATGTGAAAGAAGACGCGGGTGTGCGAAGTTGACCTATCTGTCGCTTGGTCAGCGTGGTAGTAGGTCGGTGAGGGCTTCGTTCAGGGTGGGGTAGCGGAAGGTGAAGTTGTTGTCGCGCAGTACTTCTGAGGTGGCGTGGCGGCCGGTTAGGGCGAGGGCCGGGTCGGTGCGGAGGAAGACGGCGCCGATCTTCAGGATCGCGGTCGGGGTCGGTGGGGCCGGTGGGCGGTGCAGGTGGCTGCGTAGCGCGGCCATCAGCTCACGGTTGCGGACGGGGAAGTCGGTGGCGGCCACCAGGATTCCGTTCGGCAGGGTGAGCTGGGGGTCTAGGCCGAGAGCGGCGCGCACGATGGCAAGCCAATCCTCGACGTGAATCCAGCTGAACCATTGGTCGCCAGGGCCGACGCGGCCGCCGAGGCCTGCTTTGGTCAACTGGCCAAGGCGTTTCAGTGCGGGAGCTTGCGGGTCGAGCACGATCGAGGTGCGCAGGATGGTCGAGTGTGCGGCGTTGGCGCCGTCGAACGCCCGCTCCCACGGTTCGGCTACACCGGTCATCTGTGGCAGCCCCACCGGCAGCGGAGTTGTTTCGACACAACGGGTTTCGCCAGCGTCCGACCAGATCGCGGTGGTGCTGGCCTGTACCCAGTAGTCGATGGGCGCGTCGAGCGTGGCGGCCGCGTCCACTAGCGCGCGGGTGGAATCCACTCGGCTGCGCCGCAATTCGTCGACATTACGTTTGCTGGGCCGGCAGTCGACCAGCTTGCCCGCCAGGTTGATGATCGCGGTCCGCCCCGGATTGCGCAGCGTAGCAACCCAATTGCCCACCGACCTACCGTCCCACTCCACCTGGTTGAACGGCAGTCCGGTGTCGCGTCGCCGGGTGAGTACGGTCACCCGATGACCGCGGCAGGTCAGGTCAGCGGCGATATGCTTACCCAACGCGCCTGTGCCACCGGCAATTACGACGGTGAGCGCGGACGCCGAGGGTTCGATACCCGCCAGCTGGGCCAGCCGTGCGAAGCAGACGCGCGCGTCGGTCTCCAACAGCGGCCCGACCACCATCCTGGCGATCGGCGCCGACAGCCCCGTGAACGTGAGCCGCTGGGTGATCTCGGTGCCGCCGTCGCGCGGCGTCAACGTCCAGGTCAGCCGCATTCGCCCGATCGGTTCCGGCTGCTCGATGCTCAGTTCCCGCCCGGGAATCAGCGTGCTGATGACGAACGGCGGCGCCGTCCGCCCATGCAATGTCTCGAGGACCCGCCCCCTAGGCAGGTAGTCACCCGTGGTGCCCACCGCGACCGAACCATGCAGCCGAACCGAGGTGACGCCCGGATGCCATTCCGGCCACCGAGCCGGATCCGCCACCACCGCCCACACGAGTTCCGTTGGAAGCGCAATGAACTGGGTGTACAACGTTGTACGTGCCATACCGACGACGCTAGTCCCTGACCAGCATCGATGAACCGTGCGCCTCATCACCTACCGGTCGCTCCAGCATCGGACCAGAATGCGCGGCGCATGGCTCCGGCATCGCCGAGAGTTCTGCCTGGTGTCCCAACCAACGGCCCATCGGCCCCGCACCTGCCCCCTGTCTCGACCATCCAGCCGCGCGCCGATTCGCCCTGTGCGCACGAAATTGCCAGCGGTTTCGTGAGTCGCAGCACGATATGCGCGCGCCGTCCCGATGCGTTTGTTCAGATGGCTTTGGGGGTAGCGACCATGGCGGGCAGCCACGGTCCAGCTGCGTATCGGCGCTCCGTGCGCGTGAAAAGTGTCGGCAGTTTTGTGCGCGGCAGGCGACTGCCGATCTGACTCGAGGCCTGTTCGCACTGGCGCTCGGCGTCTGCTCCGGTGGTGCGGCGCGCGTCAGTTCCTTCTGGATGATTTTGCCGACCGGCAACGCGGGCGGCGCTACCCAACCAGATGCGCAAAGAAGCGATCATGCCCGAAAATGCATGATCGTTTCTGTCGCGTGTTGACCCACGCCCCGGAGCGGCGGGAGCTTCAGTCGTGTCTTGACCCCTGCCCCGGAGTGGCGGGAGCTTCAGTCGTGTCTTGACCCCTGCCCCGGAGTGGCGGGAGCTTCGGTCGCGTCTTGACCCTGCCCCGAAGCGGCGGGAGCTCCAGTCGCATCTCGACCCCCGGCCCCGAAGGACCGCGAGCTTCAGTCGCGTTGGACGCCCAAGCTGATGCCGCGCGTAGCCAGCCAAGGCAGCGGGTCGATCTTGTCGGACCCGTTCAACCACACCTCGAAGTGGCAGTGCGGGCCGGTGGAGAAGCCGCGGTTGCCGATGGTGGCGATCTGGTCGCCTGCCATCACGCGCTGCCCCTGGGACACCGTGGCGGTGTCGATGTGGCCGTAGATGGTGACGGTGCCGTCGTCGTGCAGCAGGCGGACCCACATGCCGAAGCCCGCGGCGGGGCCTGCCTCGATCACGGTGCCGTCGGCGACGGCGACGATCGGGGTGCCGATGGGGCCCGCGATGTCGACGCCGAGGTGCTGGACGCCCCAGCGGGCGCCGTAGCCGGAGGTGAAGGTGCCTGCCGCGAACTTGGTGAACAGCGGACGCAGCTTCGCGGCTTCCTGGGCGGCCAGGTCGTTCGCGTACTTCTGGCCCTTTTGCAGGATGTCGTTGAAATCGCCGACGTTGGTGGCGCCCGAAACGTTCAGAACCTGAGGCGATTCCGGGGAAGCGGTGGGGTCGGCCAGGCTGACGGACTGCGCGGCGATCTCGTGGATCTGGCCGGCGGCCTCGTAGTCGACGGACTGGGACGGCTGGTCGGGCGAGGCGAACGCGGCCTGTCCGGCGGCGACGACCGCGCCTGCGGCGACCGCGGCGACCGCGGCACGACCCTTGAGGGCGGCGGGCGGTGCGGGCAGCCGGTGCGCGCCGCCACGCTTGGCGGTGCGGCGGGCCGGAATGATGGTGGGCGCGACCGGGTTTTCCGAACCGGTGTCGGGTGCCCAGGATTCCTCCGGGGCCCAGCAGCCGTCTTCGGGTGCCTGGTAGTCGTTCTCGGCCCAGGCGTCGCCGGCGTTCCATGCGCCGCCGTCGGACCAGGAGTCCTGCGGGGCCCACGAATCTTGCTGGGACCACGAGTCGTTCGCGGTCCAGGAGTTCTCGCGGCCGTTCTGGTATCCGGCGTCAGGTGTCGCGGTGCCGTAGTCGGGGCGCGGCGCACTGTAGTCGTCTTGCGGCCTGGCGGGCGCGGCGTTGAACAGCGAGTTCCGCTGTCGATCCACCGAGGGGCCTGCCTGCCTGCCGTGCGGAGCCTGCGTGCCGAAGGCGTCGTCATCGTTGCGATAACGATGTCCGGGCTGGGCGCGATGTTCAGGAATAAGGGCGGAGCGATAGTTCATCGGCGGGGCCACATCGTGAAGCGGGAGATGTTCGCGGGGCCGAGCGGCCAGCTGATCAGTGGCGTCGACGAGTCGTCTGCGGAACGGCTCTCCATCTGCGGAGTGCTGTGCTGCGTCAAGCTTGCCGTCCTCCTAGTCGTGACCGTGCTGTGACATCGACCGCAATGACGGTAACGAAACGATTGCAGGGTCCGCAAGCGCTGCGGCCTTTCTGTCCGAACATGTGAGATTGATCACGGTAACACCACGGAATATCTATCTGTGCATTGGGGACGCGAGGCGGGTAGATCCACGACGTTCCGTAGTAGATCCAGCCGTGTCCGCGGGTTCTGACGCTCTACCTGGTGAGGTGTCAACAACCTACTGATGAGTAGCGTTGGCCAGGGGTTTCTCCGCCACGCGTATCGGCCCGTGACCTGCGCCACTTAGGATGAACGTGGCCGATTGGCCGTCCATGTGACTGATTAGAGTCCGACCCGACCCGCTTCCGACCAATTCGAGTGACCTGCAAGCAATCACTACGGGTGTCGGGCCACCAACAAAGACGTTGTCAACACAACGCAGACGAGACGGTGAGTACATGGATCTCTTCGAATATCAGGCGAAGGAGCTCTTCGTTAAGCACGGAGTGCCTTCGTCCGAGGGCCGCGTCACGGACACGGCCGAGGACGCCCGCGCCATCGCGGAGGAAATCGGCAAGCCGGTGATGGTCAAGGCTCAGGTCAAGGCCGGTGGCCGCGGCAAGGCGGGTGGCGTCAAGTACGCCGCCACCCCGGACGACGCGTTCACACACGCGCAGAACATCCTCGGCCTGGACATCAAGGGCCACATCACCAAGAAGATCCTGGTCGCCGAAGCCAAGGACATCGCGGAGGAGTACTACATCTCCTTCCTGCTCGACCGGTCCAACCGCACCTACCTGGCCATGTGCTCGGTGGAAGGCGGCATGGAGATCGAAGAGGTCGCCGCGACCAAGCCGGAGCGCCTCGCCAAGGTCGCCGTCGACGCGGTCAAAGGTGTCGACCTCGCTTTCGCCCGCTCGATCGCCGAGCAGGGCCACCTCCCCGCCGACGTGCTCGACGCCGCGGCCGTGACCATCCAGAAGCTGTGGGAGGTGTTCGTCAAGGAAGACGCCACCCTGGTGGAGGTCAACCCGCTCGTGCGCACCCCGCAGGACGAGATCCTCGCCCTCGACGGCAAGGTCACCCTCGACGAGAACGCCGAGTTCCGGCACCCGGATCACGAGGCTTTCGCGGACAAGGACGCGACCGACCCCTTGGAGCTCAAGGCCAAGGAGAACGACCTCAACTACGTCAAGCTCGACGGTGAGGTCGGCATCATCGGCAACGGCGCAGGCCTGGTCATGTCGACCCTCGACGTGGTCGCCTACGCGGGCGAGAACCACAACGGCGTCAAGCCCGCCAACTTCCTCGACATCGGTGGCGGCGCCTCGGCCGAGGTGATGGCCGCCGGCCTCGACGTCATCCTGGGTGACTCGCAGGTCAAGAGCGTGTTCGTGAACGTCTTCGGTGGCATCACCGCCTGTGACGCGGTCGCCAACGGCATCGTCAAGGCGCTGGAGATCCTCGGCGCCGAGGCGAACAAGCCGCTGGTCGTCCGTCTCGACGGCAACAAGGTGGACGAGGGTCGCCAGATTCTGGTCGACGCCGCGCACCCGCTGATCACACTTGCGCAGACAATGGACGAAGGCGCCGACAAGGCCGCCGAACTGGCAGCGGCCAAGTAAGGAATCCGGAAATGTCTATCTTCCTCAACAAGGACTCGAAGGTCATCGTTCAGGGCATCACCGGCGGCGAGGGCACCAAGCACACCGCGCTGATGCTGAAGGCAGGCACCCAGGTCGTCGGCGGCGTCAACGCGCGCAAGGCGGGCACCACCGTCGCGCACACCGACTCCGACGGCAACGCGGTCGAGCTGCCGGTGTACGGCACCGTGGCCGAGGCCATCAAGGAGACCGGCGCCGACGTCTCCATCGCGTTCGTGCCGCCGAAGTTCGCCAAGGACGCCATCATCGAGGCCATCGACGCGGAGATCCCGCTGCTCGTGGTCATCACCGAGGGCATCCCGGTGCAGGACACCGCGTTCGCGTGGGCCTACAACGTGGAGAAGGGGAACAAGACCCGGATCATCGGCCCGAACTGCCCCGGCATCATCACCCCCGGCGAGGCGCTGGTCGGCATCACCCCGGCCAACATCACCGGCAAGGGCCCGGTCGGTCTTGTCTCGAAGTCCGGCACGCTGACCTACCAGATGATGTACGAACTGCGCGATTTCGGTTTCTCGACCGCCATCGGCATCGGCGGCGACCCGGTCATCGGCACCACCCACATCGACGCCATCGAGGCGTTCGAGAAGGACCCGGAGACCAAGCTGATCGTGATGATCGGCGAGATCGGCGGCGACGCCGAGGAGCGGGCCGCGGCCTACATCAAGGCCAACGTCACCAAGCCGGTCGTCGGCTACGTCGCGGGCTTCACCGCCCCCGAGGGCAAGACCATGGGCCACGCGGGCGCCATCGTGTCCGGCTCGGCGGGCACCGCCCAGGCGAAGAAGGACGCGCTGGAGGCCGCGGGCGTGAAGGTCGGCAAGACGCCGTCCGAGACCGCCGCGCTGGCTCGCGAGATCCTGGAGAAGGCAAGCGTCGAAGTCTGACGCGCAGCGTCCGTAGTGAAGGCCGCCTTCCCGATCGGGGGGCGGCCTTCGTCAGGTCGAAACGAAGGCCGCCCCCTGGTTCGAGGGAGGGCGGCCTTCGTCATGTGCGGCGGCGCGCTCAGCCTGGGCAGAAGCCGAGCGTCCTGGCCAGCCATTCGCAGAACTGTTCCATCGGATTCATGATGGACACCTCCATTTCGTCTCCCCTCATCGATACGAGCTGAGACACCACTTGGTTCACCGCTGAGTTCATCGATATTGGGGAGACGCGGATGTACCGGACAGGGCATGCTTAGCGACGTGGACGTGCTGGTGTTGGGTCCAGTGCAGGCGTGGGCTGACGGTGTCGCGGTGACCGTCGATCGGCCGCTGGAACGAGCAGTGCTGGTGCGGTTGGCGTTGGCGAATCGGGTTCCGGTGCCGGACGGGCGGCTGGCCGAGGATTTGTGGGGGGCCGAGGTCGAACGCCCGGTACAGCGGCTGCGCGTGGTGGTGTCGCGACTGCGGGCCACGCTCGGGCCGCTGGCCGACGTCATCGTGCGGACGCCGGCGGGATATCAGGCGACGGTGGCGGCGACGGATCTGCTTGCCGCTGAGGCGGCGGCGCAGCGGTTGCATACCGCGCGGCGCGGCGGCGACTTCGATGCCGTGGCGGCCGCGGCGCGCGAGGCGCTCGCGCTGTGGCGTGGGCATGCGCTGGCCGACCTGCGCACGATCGCGTTCGCGGCGGCCGAGGGGGAGCGGCTCGACGACTGGCGGCTTTCGCTGACCGTGGCGGGCCTGGAGGCGAATCTCGAACTCGGCGCGGCGGGTGAGGTGGTGACCGAGCTGACGGGGCTGGTCGCGCGGCATCCGCTGCATGAGCCGCTGTCGTGCCTGTTGGCGTTGGCGTTGTATCGCACGGGGCGGCAGGCGGACGCGTTGGAGCGGCTGGCACGGCTGCGGCGGGCGCTGTCCGAGGAGTTGGGCGTCGATCCTTCGCCGGACACGAGCGCGTTGGAACTTCGTATCCTGGAACATGATCCGGCGTTGCGGATCCTTCCGGCCGGGTCGGGCGCACCGGAACCGCGGCCATGGCCCGCGCCGGTGCTGGCGGCGCCGATGACGAGCTTCGTCGGCCGCGGCCGTGAATTTGCCACGCTCACAACGCGTCTCGCTGATCCTGGCCTGACAACGGTGGTTGGTGTCGCGGGCAGCGGAAAGTCTCGTCTCGCCGCCGAACTCGCGCGCTCGATCGGTCGAGCGGGCCGGCCTGTCGTGCTCGTCGAATTGGCACCGCTCGGCCGCGCCGAGGACGTGTCGCCCGCGGTGGCCGCGGCACTCGAAGCGGGCGGCCTTGCCGTCGACGGATCGATCGATCCCAATGGTCCGCTGCCCGGAATCATCGCCGCACTCGACGGCGGCGTCGACCGTGAGCGCGCACTGCTCGTGCTCGACAACGCCGAGCATGTATTGCACTCGGTGGCCGAATTGGTGACGGCGGCACACGAATTCAGCGTGCTGGTCACGTCGCAGCAGCCGCTCGGGGTGCCGGGAGAGTCGGTGTACCCGCTCGGTCCGCTGGATCGCAGTGTCGGCGTTGCGCTGTTCGTCGAGCGGGCCGGGCTGCACGGGTTGGTGACCGCGACGGAGCGGGACGAGCTGGTGACGATCTGCGCGGCGGTGGACTGGCTGCCACTTGGCATCGAGTTGGCCGCCGGTCTCACCAGGACGTTGACGATTTCCCAACTGGCACAACGGATCGACGACCGGGTCCGGTTGCTGGTCGGCGGCGCACGCGGTGCCGCGGGCGGTCGGCACACCAGCCTGCGGGTCGCGCTGGACTGGAGTCACGAGCTGCTCGCCGAGCGAGAGCGGGCGGTGTTGCGCAGGCTCGGCGTGTTCGCGGGTGGGTGCACGCTGGAGGCGGCCGAGGCGGTGGTGCCGGACGGCGACGTCGAGCAGGGCGATGTCGCGCCGGCCATGGCGGACCTGGTGAACCGGAACCTTGTCACCGTCCAGGCCGACGGTGCGACAAGGCGTTTCGTGCTCCTGGAGACGGTTCGCGACTACGCGCTGGCTCGGCTGGCGGAGGTGAACGAGGTCGACGAGCTGCGCGCCGGACACCTGCGCTGGTGTTTGCACCTGGTGCGCACGATCGGCGCGCCGGACGATTTCGCTACGGCCGAATCGGTGGCGGCGGTGTTCGCGGAATGGCCGAACATCTTGGCCGCGCTGGAGCGCGCGCCCGGAACACCAAGGGCCACGGACGGTTTGCGGCTCGCGGTGGAAATGCACGTGCCCTGGCTCGCCAGGGCCTGGTTCCGCGAGGCGCAACGCCACTACGCGGCGCTCACCGACGCGGCCGACGTCGCGGCGCACGAACTGGCGCAGGCCTTGAGCCACTATGGCTTTCACACGCTGATGACCGGCGATCTCGAAGCCGCGGCCGTCCAACTGGCCAAGGCGGGCGAATTGGCCGCGCCCCTCGGCGATCCGGAACTGGCTCAAACCGTCCGCTACTACCAAGGCATCGTCGACATCGAACGGTGCAGGCTGCCGGAGGCCGTCGAGCGGCTGCGGGAGGGGGAGCGGCTTGCCGTGCGCGACACCCAGGGCTCGTCGTTCGCCGACGCGCTCGGCACGGCACTGTTGTATTCGGGTGACTTGGCCGAGGCGCTCGCGGCATACACCCGATCCTGCGAGGTGGACGCCGCGCACGAGGACGAGCACGGGCTCTCCCGCGGGCTGAGCAATCAGGCCAAGGCGCTGCTCGGTCTCGGCCGCGTCGACGAGGCACTGGCCGCCGCCGAGGAATCCGACCGCTACGCCCGCCGCTTGGACGACCGGCAGATCCTGCCGCTGAACGACCTGACCCGCGCCGCCGCGGCGCTGGTCGCGGGCCACCTCGACGCGGCCGAGTCGTACTGCCGCGCCGCGCTCGGCCACGAGGAGGACGCGACGGGTCTGGCCCGCATCGACCTCGCCGACGTGCTGCTCGCCAAGGGCGAGATCGCGGCCGCCAGGCTGCTGCTCGATGAATTCTTCGCGACGGCGCCGGGTGGCGTGCCACTGCTCGCCGCCCGCGCCGTCGCCGTGACGCTGCGGCACGCCGAGGGTGACGATGCCGGCGCGCGATCGCTGCTCGAACAGGTCCGCGCCGAGTTCGCGGTGGCCGGATTCGGCTGGCACCGTTACACAGACCGGCTGGTCAGACCCGGTCTGATCGCGTGAGATGCCGGTGAAACCGCGCTGAGACGGTCGGCCGGGAGTCTGGTCCTCGCAACGCACCACACCAGACCAGAAAGCGAAGACCGATGACAACCACCCGCATCGCGGCCGCCCGCGGCGCCGCCACCGCCGCCCTGATCGTCGCAGGCTTTTTCGGCGCCACCGGACCCGCGTTCGCGGGCCCCTTCGACAGCGGCTCGGCCGCGCCCGCCGCCCCAGGCAACCTCGGCCCGTTCGAGTACGAGCACCAGTGCCTCGAACGCGGCAACCAGGGCATGGAGAACGGCGAATGGTCCAACTACGACTGCGTGGGCAGCTACGGCGCCTGGCAGCTCCTTCCCCGGCCCTGACCCGGTAATCGACTCGATCGGCCTCGGCCCGGAGTGTGCGCGCCCGCGCGGCTCCGGGCCGAGGCCGTGCGGCCGTAGTGCTTGCGCTGGGCGGTGCTTGCTACTGGCAAAACCCTCGCGACCTGGCAGGGAAGGGCTGATAAGGCCCTGAGAGCCGTCGGTTGAGGGTGACCTGGACGGAGGAGTGCAGTAGCGTCAGGTGCAGATCCAGCAGTTGAAGACCACGTATGACTCGACCTAGGAGACGACGACATGTCATACCCGTCCGGGGGCTCCGGGTACAACACACCCGCGCCCTCCACCCCGTCCAGCCCCGCTTCGACGGCGAGTGGTGCCAGTTCCGGTTCGAGCGCCACCGGTGCCGAGGGCAAGGGGCTGCCGTTTTTCCTGGTGGTCGGTGTCGCGGCGCTCGGCGTGATCAACTTCCTGCTCGGTTTCCTGCCCTATGTCGGCACCAAGGCAGTCGATTTCGGCGGTGCCAGGATGACCAGCAGTGAGACCGCGAGCCTGTTCGAGGCGGGCGGCTCGGCATTGCTCGGCATCCTGCTGCTCGGCGGACTGCTCGCCGCGCTGTCGGTGCTGCCCAAGCAGAGCTGGACGGGCGCGGCCGCGGCGGCTTCGGTCGCGGGCTTCCTCGCCCTGGCGGTGCACTCCTTCACCCTCTCCGACGGCATCGAGCTGAAGTTCGGCGCGTATGTCGTGCTGGTGCTCGCGTTCGTGCAGGCGGCGGTCGCGGTGGGTGCGGTGCTGTTCGAGGCGGGCATCGTCAAGGCGCCCGCGCCGCGTCCGGCCAGCGCCCCCGCGTTCGGTCAGGGCGGCTACGGCCAGCAGCAGCCGTCGGCCTTCGGACAGAATCAGCCTTCCTACGGACAGAACCAGCAGCCCGGCTACGGCCAGGGCCAGCCGGGTCAGCCTTACGGCCAGCAGCCCGGCTACGGCCAGCAGCCCGGTTACGGTGCGGCGCAGCAGGCTTCGCCGTACGGCCAGAGCCAGCCGAGCCAGCCCGCCTACGGCCAGCCGGGCCAGGCCTACGGTCAGCAGCCCGCCTACGGTCAGCAGCCGCCGACCACGGCTTTCGGTGGGCCGCAGCAGGGTTCGCCATACGGCGCGCCGGGCACCGCGCAGCCGCGGCCGGACGAGGGTGCCACCCAGCACTTCGGCTCGACCCAGCAGCCCGCGCAGCAGTCGCCGTACGGTTCGTCGAACTACGCGCAGCCGGGTCAGCAGAGCGCGCAGCAAGGCCAGCCCTTCGGTGGCGACCAGGCCGCCGACCCGTCTTCCGACGCCACGCAGGCCTTCCGTCCCTCCGAAGACAACAAGTAGCAGTCGGTCCCCGGCGCGGGTTTACGCGGCGCGCCTGACCCGCTCGCGCCGGGGGAGCTGCCACGCTGAATTGTCATGAGTGAGCGTCAGCGAGTGAATCAGGGATGCGGCGCGCCTGAGCGCACGATGGAGCCGAGCGTGCCCGAGGCGGCGTCGTGAATTCGTCCAGAAACTCGCTCGCGCGCCGGACCGGCGGATCGCGCGGCGCGCCCGATCCGCACCCCGAGCCCGAAGAGGCCGGGTTTCTGTCGTTGACGCCCGAACGTGCCAGGGTTCTCGTCCTGGTGGCCGGGCGCCCGACGACCTACGCGCTCACCGCGATCATCGTTCTGGTGCTCGCGACGCTGCTGACCTCAGGCAGCAATTTGGCGGGCACCTCAGGTGCCATCGCGGCGGGATGGCTTGGCACACACCAGGTTTCGCTGGTGATCGGCAAGACTTCACTCGGCCTGCTTCCGTTGTTGCCGACCGCGCTCGTGGTCTGGCTTGCGGGGCGCGAATGTGCCCGCGCCGTCGAACCCGATTGCACGCGTGCCGATCTCGGCTGGATAGTCGGCGCCGCGCTGGCCGGGCCGCTGCTGGTCACGGCCATCTGCCTGGCGGTCGCGGAGGACGCGTCCGGGATTGTCGCGCTGCAACCGCCGAATACCCTCGCCGCGTTCGCCTGGGTCGGCGGCCTGTATCTGGTTGCGGCAGTAGGCGGGATCGCGACCAGGAGCCGACGGCATGTGTTCGAGTTGCTTCGCCTGCCCGACTGGGCGATCTCGGGAATGTACGGCGCAGGCCGTGCGATGCTGCGCCTGCTCGGCTGCGCCACCGCGCTCATCGTGATCTCGTTCCTGGTGCACATCCCGCGGCTCGGGGACACTTACCACGGTGCGGGCAACGCCGCCGGGGTGATCGGGCTGACCCTGCTCTCGCTGGCCTACCTGCCGAATCTGGTGGTGCTGGCGGTCGGCGTGCTCGTCGGCTCCAGCGCGCAGATCGGTGTCGCGTCGTTCGGCGTGTTTTCCGTTGTCGGCGGCCCGATTCCGGCCGTGCCGCTGATCGCGGCGGTGCCGACCGGACCGGCCGCGGGCTGGTGGCCGGTGTTGCTGCTGATCCCGGCCGCCGTTGGCGTGCTCGGCGGACTCGACCTCGCGCGCGGCTCGACCGACCGGATCGGCGCGCCATGGGCGACGTTGTGCTCGGCGGCACTGGCCACCATCGCGCTCGCGCTGCTCGGCGCGATCGGGGGCGGCGAGCTCGGCACCTTCGGCCGGATCGGCCTCGACCTGCCGATCTTCCTCTTGGTCACCTTCGCGTGGCTGGCCATCCCCGGCTACGTCGGGCTGGCTTTCGCGCGCTGGTTCCTCGTCCCGGTCGGCACGGCGCCCGGCGATTACGCCGACCCGTACGACGAGTACGACTACTACGACGACGATTACGCGGACGACGACTACGCCGACGACGACTACGCCGACGACAACTACGCCGATAACCGCGACTACTTCGAGGACGACTACGCCGACTACGACGGCGCGGACCTGGAAGTGGAACTGGACGGCGAACTCGTCGAGGAGCAGACCTCGATCAACACCGTGCGCACGCCCGACCCGATTAGCACACCCGACATCGTCGATGCCGAGGTGGTCGAGGCGGACCTGCCGGAAAGCGACCGGGTCGACGGTCGTTAGGCTCTAGCACGGCGGAGCTCTTCCGTCCGCCATCCGATCGACTCGCAGGAGTAGAGCCCTGAGCGTGCCCACCCCGCCTGCTTCGCCGTCCGCCGGCCCCGGGCCGTCTCCGTCCGCCCCGTGGACCCCGGCGACCGTGGTCGTGCTCGCTTCTGGCACCGGATCGCTGTTGCGCGCGCTGCTCGACGAGGCCGCTACCGCGGACTTCCCGGCGAAGATCGTCGCCGTCGGCGTCGACCGCACCTGCGCGGCCACCGAGCACGCGGACGCCGCGGGCGTACCGCATTTCAAGGTGGCGCTGAATGACTTTCCCGATCGCGCCGCCTGGGATGCCGCGCTGACCGACGCGGTCGCGGGCTACGCACCCGATCTCGTAGTGTCCGCCGGATTCATGAAGATCCTCGGGCCCGCCTTCCTCGCCCGGTTCGGCGGCCGGATCATCAACACCCACCCCGCGCTGCTGCCCGCCTTCCCCGGCGCGCACGGGGTGCGCGACGCACTCGCCTACGGGGTGCGGGTCACCGGCTCGACCGTGCACCTGGTCGACGCGGGCGTGGACACCGGGCCGATCCTCGCGCAGGAGGCGGTGCCGGTGCTGCCCGAGGACGACGAGGCGAGCCTGCACGAACGCATCAAGGTGGTGGAACGGCGGCTGCTCGCGCAGGTCGTCGCCGCCGTCGCCACGCGGGGCATTGTTTCCGACGGACGAAAGGCAGTTATCCCAGATGAGCGAGTTCTCCGGTGAGTGAGCGCAGCGAGCGAACCAAGGACGCGGCGTCGGCACGAATGACGAAGCCGAGCGCCGGCGAGGCGCAGTCATGAGTGACCGCAAGGAGATCAAGCGGGCGCTGGTCAGCGTCTACGACAAGACCGGGCTCATCGAGCTCGCGACCGGTCTGCACGCCGCGGGCATCGAGCTGGTCTCGACCGGCTCGACCGCGGGCAAGATCGCCGACGCGGGCATCCCGGTGACCAAGGTCGAGGAGCTCACCGGCTTCCCGGAAACCCTCGACGGCCGGGTGAAGACGCTGCACCCCCGGGTGCACGCGGGCATCCTCGCCGACACCCGCAAGCCGGAGCACGTGGACCAGCTGGTCGAGCTGGACGTCGAGGCGTTCCAGCTGGTGGTGGTGAACCTGTACCCGTTCACCCAGACCGTGGCCAGCGGGGCCAGCCCGGACGAGTGCGTCGAGCAGATCGACATCGGCGGACCGTCGATGGTGCGCGCCGCGGCGAAGAACCATCCGTCGGTGGCCGTGGTCGTCGACAGCGGTGACTACGACGAGGTACTCGGCGCGGTGCAATCTGGCGGCTTCACCCTGGCCGAGCGGACGGCGTTGGCGGCCAAGGCATTCCAGCACACCGCAAGCTATGACGTGGCCGTCGCCAGCTGGATGAGCTCGGTGCTCGCGCCCAGTGTCGCGGGGCAGGCCGAGGACAGCGGCGTGCAGTTCCCCGGCTGGCTCGGCGGCACCTGGGAGCGCACCGCGGTGCTGCGTTACGGCGAGAACCCGCATCAGGCGGCCGCGCTGTACACCAACAACGACGGCAGCCTCGGGCTCGCGCAGGCACGGCAGTTGCACGGCAAGGAGATGTCGTACAACAACTACACCGATGCCGACGCCGCCTGGCGCGCCGCTTACGACCACACCGCGCCGACCGTCGCGATCATCAAGCACGCCAACCCGTGTGGCATCGCGATCGGCGCCGACATCGCCGAGGCGCACCGCAAGGCGCACGCCTGCGATCCGGTGAGCGCGTTCGGCGGCGTGATCGCGGCCAACCGTGCGGTCACCGTGGAGATGGCCGAGCAGGTGGCGGAGATCTTCACCGAGGTGATCGTGGCACCGGCCTACGCCGACGGCGCGGTAGAAGTGTTGCAGCGCAAGAAGAACGTGCGCATCCTGATCGCCGAGCCGCCGCGGCGCGCCGGTGCCGAGCTGCGCCCGATCAGCGGCGGCGCGCTGCTGCAGCAGCGCGACATCCTCGACGCCGCGGGCGACGACCCGGCCAACTGGACGCTGGCCACCGGCACCGCGGCCGACGCCGAGACCCTCGCCGATCTCGAATTCGCTTGGCGCGCTTGCCGTGCCGTGAAGTCCAACGCGATCCTGCTCGCGCACGACGGCGCCTCGGTCGGCGTCGGCATGGGCCAGGTGAACCGGGTGGACGCGGTGCAGCTCGCCGTGCAGCGCGCCGGTGACCGGGCGAAGGGCTCGGTCGCGGCCTCGGACGCGTTCTTCCCGTTCCCGGACGGCCCGCAGCAGCTCATCCAGGCGGGCGTCCGGGCGATCGTGCAGCCCGGCGGCTCGGTCCGCGACCAGGAAACCATCGACCTTGCCCGCGAGGCCGGAGTAACCCTGTACCTCACCGGCTCCCGCCACTTCGCCCACTGACCTAGCCAACCCCGAACGCCACGTCGCCCGCCGACGTGGCGTTCGGCGTCTCGTCCCTCGATCCACGCACGCCTTCTGATGCGCCGCACCGAGAATCGCATGCGAATTTCAGTGCGGGAAATCAGAAGTGGTGCGGCGGCTGGTGCTGAGCTGCGATGACGGGAGCGCGTGGCGAATGCCTGTAGTGCTTGCGCTGGTTTCGTACAGTGACGGCATGTCGATTCGTGCAGTGGCAGCCGGTGCGGTCGTAATGGTGGCTGCTGTGGCGGTGTCGTTCAGCGGACAGCCTTGGGCGCATGCGGAGCAAGGACCGCCGCCGCGGACGCTTCCTTCGTTGAAGGCGTGGAGTCCGGGTGGGACCGGATTCTCGCTCGGCGCGCATGCGCGGGTGTGGTACGCCACGGAGGCATTGCGGGACACCGCAACGGATTTCGCCGCAGCGTTGCGTTCATTCACCGGCAATGACGTTGTCGCGCAGGAGGGCTCGTCCGGCAATCCCGGGGACATCGCGCTCGGCACCGGCTCGATGCCAGGCGCGCCAGAAATGCCTGAGGCATACCGTATTTCGATTGGCGAAACCCTCGACCTGCGCGGTGCCGACACTGCGGGCGCGTTCTATGCCACCAGCTCGGCACTGCAGCTGCTGCGCCAGCGGACCACGATAACCGGTGGCACCGTGATCGATTGGCCGCAATACCGGGAACGCGGCCTCATGCTGGATGTCGGCCGCGAGTTCATGCCGCTCGACCTGCTCCGCGCCCAGATCCGCCGGATGGGTTACCTCAAGCTGAACCTGCTGCACCTGCACCTCTCGGATACCTTCGGGTTCCGCCTCGAAAGCGACAGACATCCAGAAATTACTGCCGCACAGCACTATTCGAAGCAGGACATCCGCGATCTGGTCGAGTACGCGGCGCGGTATCAGGTCGAGGTCATGCCGGAAGTGGACTTCCCCGGCCACATGAACGGCATCTTGGCCGCGCACCCCGAACTGAAGCTGCGCAGCGCGGACGGACGGGTCTCCGACGCGGCCATCGATATCGCGAATCCGCGCGCCTACGACCTGATGGGCGACATCCTCGACGAGTTCCTGCCGCTGTTCCCCGGCCGCTACTGGCATCTCGGCGCCGACGAGTTCCTGCTCGACGGCACCCGTGTCGCCAGCTTCGACGAGTATTCGCAGCTCGGCGAGTACGCGCGCGCCGCCTACGGCCCGCAGGCGCAGCCTGTCGACGCGTTCCTCGGGCTGATCAACTGGGGCGCGGACATCGTGCGCGCGCACGGCAAGCGCCCGCGTATCTGGAACGACGGACTGCACACCGGCGCGGGCACCCTGACCGTCGGCACCGACATCGTCATCGACTACTGGAGCAAGGCGGGCATCCCGCAGCTGCCGCTGCCGTTCTTCGGAATAGCCCGCAGCCCAGCCGATCTCATCGCCGCGGGCCACGACGTCAGGAACGCCTCGTTCACCCCGGCCTACTACGTGGCAGGCGGACCGACGGCGGCGGGCAACGTACCCGCGCCCCTCGCCTACCAGCTGTGGGATCCCACGCTGTTCGTGGACGGCACCCGGCTGACACCGGATCAGAACGCCCACAACCTCGGCTCGGGTCTGTTCGTCTGGTGTGACGACCCGACGGTGCGGACGCCGGACCAGATCGCCGCGGCCGTCACGATGCCGCTGCGGGTCACGGCACAGCAGACCTGGGGTCCACCGCAAGCAGGCAGCTACCTCGAATTCTCGGCGCTGGCCGACGCCGTCGGCGAACCCGCGGCGTAGCGGGTGCGGGTATTACGCCGCACTCAGCACCTGCCGGTTGCCCAGTGGTGCCTTCAGCGGCACCTGGATCGTGCCGAACACGGCGTTCATGGTGCACATCCGGCCAACCGCGTCGGCGCGGGTGCCCGAACGCAGCTCGACGGTGACGGTCGAATCAGTCTCGCGCACAGTGACGTCCACGCCATAGCATTCGGGTGTGCCGGTCTGGAAGTTGACCGCGATCCGGTCGTCTGCCAGCCGCGTCCAGGTACTGAACGGAATCGGCCGCCCGTTCACGATGGTCGGGTCGGCGGTGAAGTCCCGGCCGCTGTTGCCGCCGGTGTCCTCGGTCGGCGTGCTCGGCGCCGCGCTGGTGGTGGTGCTGGTTTTCGGTTGCGTCCCAGCATCATCCGAACCGGCACACCCCGCCGCGGCGAGGCATCCGAGCACAACGGCAACAGCTGCGGCGGCACGCCCGCCCGACATCCGAGTCATGGCGACCACCCTAGTGGGCAATCCCCGGGGTCATCTCACATCGGGCATGACACGGCAATAGGACACACCCCACAGTGAACTTTCGGCGAACCATGCGCGTAATCCCTACGTAGCCCGGTCTCGCGCAGTATCTTCGGCCTAGATGCGCGCCTGTGTCTTCGGCGCGCGTCGATTGTCGGATGCTCTTCAGAACCTTCGAAAGGAAGAACCGTGGGCGACACACTGCGCGTTGGTGAAGAACTCGGACTGGGTCAGTCCCTGCAGGGTGGTGCTTACACCCTTACGCTGCAGGACGACGGCAACCTGGTGTTGTCCGAGCCGGACGGAAATGTGGTGTGGTCCACCCTGACTCACGGTCAGAGTGTCGACCGCGCCGTGCTGCAGGACGACGGAAACTTCGTGGTGTACAAGGGCGACGCGTCGGCCTGGTCCACCGAGACCAATGGCAAGGACGCGGACCGGCTCGTCGTGCAGGCGGACCGCAACGTGGTGCTGTACGGCAAGGACGGCAGCGCGCTGTGGGCCTCGAACACCAAGTCCGACAACCCGCTCCAGGCCCCCGAGCCGGAGCCGGTCGCCGAGGCGCCTGCCGCCGAAGAGGTTCCGCCGCCGGCGCCCGAGGTGCGCACCTACACGGTCGAGCCGGGCGACACCCTGTGGGCGATCTCGGAGCGCTTCTACGGTGACGGCAACCGCTACCAGGAGATCGCGAACGCCAGCGGCATCGACAACCCGGACGCGATCAACCCGGGTCAGGTGCTGACCATCCCGTAACCTATTGCGGCGCAAGACAAAACGTGGGGCCCCGGAGCATCCGGAGCCCCACGCTTTCGTTCGGGGGGAGCGACTACCGGCTGGTGAAGGGGAGCAACGCCATCTCGCGGGCATTCTTCACCGCGACGGCAACCTGGCGCTGCTGCTGCGGGGTGAGCCCGGTGACCCGGCGGCTGCGAATTTTGCCGCGATCGGAGATGAACGTGCGCAGCAGGTTGACGTCCTTGTAGTCGACCTTCTCGATGCCGGCGGCAATGAGTGGGTTCTTCTTCGGACGGCGGGCCTGTTCGGCACGAACCTTCTTCGACGGTGCTCGCTTGACTGCCATATACGGATCCTTCGTACGAGAACGGTGGTTTTCTACCAGCTCGATTTGCGCACACCGGGCAGCTCGCCCCGGTGGGCCATGTCGCGCACACGCACACGGGACAATCCGAACTTCCGGAGGTGACCGCGCGGTCGTCCGTCAGCGGCGTCCCGATTGCGCAATCGTACCGGACTGGCGTCCCGCGGCTGTCGTCGCAGCTCAGCGAGGGCTTCGGTGCGTGCGGTGGCCGAGGTGCCCGGCTTACGGATGAGTTCTTTCAGCTCCGCCCTGCGCTCGGCGTAGCGCGCGACGACGGCCGCGCGTTGCGCGTTGCGGGCGATCTTCGATTTCTTCGCCATGTCAGCGCTCCTCGGGAAAGTCGTTGTCCGGCACCGTGTTCACCGCTCCTCGCGGAAATCGACGTGCTTGCGGACCACCGGGTCGTATTTGCGCAGCACCATCCTGTCCGGATCGTTGCGGCGGTTCTTCCTGGTCACGTACGTGTACCCGGTGCCTGCGGTGGACTTGAGTTTGACGATCGGCCGCAGCTCGGTCGACTTGGACGCCATGGGTTTCTCCTGGTCAGATCTTGTCGCCCCGGGCGCGGATGCGGGCAACTACCGCCTCGATCCCGTCCCGGTCGATGGTCTTGATGCCCTTGGCCGAGACGGTCAGCGTGATGCGCCGCCCCTCGCTGGGCAGGAAGTAGGTCTTGCGCTGGATATTGGGATCCCAGCGCCGATTGGTCCGCACGTGTGAGTGCGAGACGGACTTGCCGAACCCGGGTTTGCGCCCGGTGACCTGGCAGTGGGCCGACATGCGGGCTCCCTCCGGTAGATGACAATCATTTTCGACAACGGCTGATCGACAATGTACCGTTGCCTTGACGCAAATGAAAATCGTTATCGAAAGGGAGTGCTGTCAGTGCTCGCACCTGAGACCGACCGGCGAACACCGGTCGTGGTGCTCGCGGGATTCGCCGGACCGGCCGCGGCGGGCGCCGACCACGCGGCGTCCGCGCTGTGCCATGACGCGCCCGGCACCGTCGTTGTCCGGCACGACCTCGGTCAGCTGCACGAGGGCATCGTGCACCGCACGGTCCGCAGCGCCACCTACGAGACGTCGGACGTGCTCGAACTCGCGCACGGCTGCGTCTCCTGCACCCTGCGGATCGACCTGCTGCCACTGTTGCGCACGCTCGCCGCGCGCGACTCGGTCGACCGCATCGTGCTCGCGCTGGATCCCGCGTTCGAGGCCGAGGCGGTCTGCCATGCCATCGAACATGTTGTGGTGGAAGGCATTCTAGGCCGAGTCGACGGTCCGGCCGGGCGCGATGTGCGCATCGATGCCGTGCTGACCTTCTTGGACGCGGATGCGTGGGTGGCCGACGCGACCGGCGAGCAGACCCTGGCCGAACGCGGACTAGCCAGAGCCGACGACGAGCGCACGGTGGCGCAGGTCGCCGTCGGTCAGGTCGAATTCGCGGACGCGGTAATAGCTTTGGGTCCGGTCGCGCCCGGCGGGGACGTCGATCGCGGCAAGCTCGGTGCGGTGCTCGCCCGGCTCGTCCCCGATGCGCCGGTGGACTGGGTGGGCGATCCGCACCTGCTCACCGCGGCTCGGCTCGACGGGCTGCTGACGCGAATCCCGGCGCATGCGCGCCGCGGCAGAGTGTTCGACGCGCACGCGCCGCTGCTGCGTGGGCAGCCGCCGCTGTCCAGCGATTACGGTGTCGCGCTGCTGGAATTCGCCGCGAGCAGGCCGTTCCATCCGGCCCGCCTGCACGAGGCGCTCGACGTGCTCTTCGACGGCGTGGTGACCGCGCGCGGCCGGATGTGGCTCGCCACCCAGCCCGACGAGGTGACCTGGCTGGAGTCGGCGGGCGGCGGCCTGCGCGTCGGCAGCGCAGGACGTTGGCTGGCTTCGATGTCGGAAGCCGAACGGGCACAGGCGGATCCGGACCGCCGGGCGATGGCGGCACTGCGCTGGGACGAGCAGTTCGGCGACCGGGACATCTCGCTGGTGATCCTGGTGCACGACGCCGACCCCGCCGAGATCCGCGAGGCATTGCATTGGGCGCTGGTGGAGGACGACGAATTACGCCTCGTCGAACGCGCACCCGAACGAGTTGCCCAGTGGGAGGACCCCTTTGGCGCCTGGCACGCCGACCCGTGCGAGACCGCCGACACCACGTTACCGATCGATGATGTGAAAAGCCCGAGAGGAGAAGCGAAATGAAGACAGGAATCCATCCGGACTACCATCCGGTGGTGTTCGAGGACGCGGGCACCGGCAAGCAATTCCTGACCAGGTCGACCGCGACGAGCGCCCGCACCGTGCGGTGGCCGGACGGCAACACCTACCCGCTGCTGACCGTCGACGTGACCGCCGACTCGCATCCGTTCTGGACCGGCGCGCAGCGTGTGCTGGACAGTCAGGGGCGGGTGGAGAAGTTCGAGCGCAAGTACGGCAGGCGCACGCGCCGGGTGGCGGGCTGAGATGGCGGTTCCGAAGCGGAAGATGTCGAGGTCCAATACCCGCAGCAGGCGCGCGCAGTGGAAGGCGACGCCGCCGGATCTGGTGCCGGTGACCGTGGCCGGTGTGGTGCACAAGGTGCCGCGCCGACTGGTCGCGGCCGTCAAGCGGGGGTTGATCGACCTAGATCGGCTCTGACGGCCGAAATCGACTGTGGCCCACGGCGGATGCCGCGGGCCACAGTCGATCTTCGGATCTCGGCTCGCTCAGCCTTCCTTGGCCGCGAGGTCCGCGAGGGTCGCGGCGAGCCGGAAGTACTTGTTGTTGGCCAGATCGGCGATTGTCTTGATCTTGAGCGCGTCCAGCAGTTGTTTGTCGTGCGCTTCGGTGAGACCGGCGAGGGCCGAGGGCGGAGCGGAGAGGATTTCGTTCAGCGACTTGTTCTCGTACGCCTTGTCGAGAGCCTTGTCGAGCACCACGTTGACGGCCATGCGAACTCCTTCGAACGAACCTGGATGTGCGGCGCCCAGCGAGCGCCATGTGCCAGCCGACGATAACTCGCACGCTGCTGTCATGGGTGGCGAACGCGCCGGGTCGATGGTCGAACGGCCGGATCGGGACGTCGTGCGGGGTTGATGACCAATATTTCCGTGGAAGTGGAACGAGGGGCAATCGAGTAGCTACTGGCCTGGTCAGGGCGACGTTGTCACCTCGTGCACGATGCGATTGCGACCCGGTAGCTACGGGGCGAAATACCTACTGTTGGTTGGTTTTTGGCAGTCGGAAAAGTCTCCGCGAAGTGATGCAAACGTGTCCTCGCGTCAGTATTCTCGTGCGGGAGGGCGGGTTCTCCCGGTTCCCGAGAGAACCCGCTCATCGCCAATATCCCGGCCGCGGCACATCTATCCCGCGCATGCGGAACCATCCACCGCACCAGCCACCCTCATCGCGCAGAACGCGAATCCCGCGAACCACTACTAGATGTGTGCTGCGTACCCGCACCCGGCCCCGGCAAACCGGGCAAGTCAGGCAGCAATGCCTCGAGTCGCGCCAATTGCTCACCGACCAGCGCCGCGGGACCCTCGATCAATGACAACGGCCACGGCCAATGCCGCTCGGTAAGCCGCTGCACCTGCTCGGCCAGCTCGGCGGTGGTCGCCTCCAATTCGCTGATCTCGGTGCGCAACTCGCCGACCTCGCCCTCCAGCTCGCCGATCCGAGCCAGCGCGGCCGCGACACCATCCACCAGCGTGCGACCCGGCCCATCATCGTCGGCCAACTGCGGCCAGCCCGCTAGTCCGGGCCCGCGCAACTGGACCTGGATATCGCGCAGCACTGCCTCTTGCTCCGGCGTCACGTCGGCGTCCTCCTGTGCAAAGAAATCCCACTGACCGAAATCGGTCGACTCGGCCTCGTTCACATCGCAGACCACGCCACCGACCAGCTGCTGACGCAACGTCTGATGAATACTGCGCCGCGGCTCCACCTTGCCGCCCGACCAGGCATCGGTCTGCCACGCCCAACTCGCGCTACCCGCGTCCAACGCCCGGCTCACCGACCAATATCCGCCGTAGATACCGACATTCGCGCGACCGAGCACCGTCGCCGCGCCGTCGAGATAGGCATTGATCCGCTGCTGATCCTGCGCCGTCACATCGAAATCGGCGGAAAAGTAGATCGGCCGATCCTGCCTGCCGCCACAGCGCAGCACCTGCGCGAGGCCCGCACGCGCGTCGACCACACCGGCACCATAGCCGTCCAGCATGCGGGTCGCGGTGGTCTCCCAATTCGCCGCGATCGACACGCCGTGCGCGCGCAGATCGTCGGCCTCGGCGGGGGTCAGCAACTTGCCTGGCAAGGTGACGCCACCATCGGACAGATACCGGACAACGAAGTCGAAACCCGCCGCGCGGATTGCCGCGCCGCCCGGACGTGCCGTGGCGTAGTCCAGACCGAAACGCATGTCTCTCACTGTAAATCGGGCGGTCAGGGCGTACGGCGGCATTGCCGAACCATGCCGCGCGAATCAGCTCAGAACGCGGAATTCGGCGCGGGCACTCGCACCGGAGCCGAGGTGCGCCGGTCCGGCGCGATCAAGATCGCGCTGATCGGTATGGCCAGCGACAGCATGCCGACCACGAACGCGGGCACGAAGAACCCGAACAGGTCCTCACCCGGTGGCGTCGAATTGGCCTTGGCGAGGTCGATCTGCACACCGAGCAGATCGGTGTAGTGCATGCCCGCGATCCCGGCGGCGAACACCAGCGCCGCGCCCGCCAGCATCGCCAGCGGCCGCCTCGGCTGGGTGAACCACAGGGTGGCCAGCGAGAGGGCGATCGCGATCGCCACCGCGCCGGTGAGCAGCAGCGGCTTCAGCGTGATCGAACCCTGAATGTGCATGGCGTCCAAGGCCAGGTAGTGCATCAGCCCGAAGCCGCCGCCCATCACCACCCCGGCGCCGATCAGGCGCGGAATGTTCAGCGTCTTCCCCATGATCAGCAGCGCGGCCCACACCGCGAGCACCGAAACCACGGCCGCCGCGGCGACACTCCACACGTCGTAGCGAACCAAGCTGCCCGGCACCGTGACACCGAGCATCGAGACGAACACCGGTAGCCAGACACCGATCCCGCCGATCGAGACCGCCGCCGACGCCTGCCACACCACCCGGAACTTGGACGTCACCGACTTCGTCGACTGCCGAATGCAACTGAAACCGACCAGCGCGCCGACCAGCGAAACCGCCGCCGACAAGCCAATGATCCAATAGCCCATGCTGAAGTAGGTCACGACTCCGCCTCGCTAGCGCTCGGCTCCGCCGTGCCCAAGGGCCTGTGCCTTCGGTTCCCTCGCTGACGCTCGCTCACGACTGACGCTCGCTCACGACTGACGCTCGCTCACAGCACAGCCTGTTCGCGTTCCTGCGCGGCAAGGCGTTGGATGGCGTACTCGGTCACCGCGGCCAGCGACTGGCGCACCTCGTTCGCGTTGCGCGCGTCGATGTCTACGATCGGCACGCTCTCGCGCACCGCGAGCGCCTCGCGCAGTTCGGCGATCGGGAAGCGGGGCGCGTTGGGGAAACGATTGACCGCCACCAGGAACGGCAACTGCCGTGCCTCGAAGAAGTCGACCGCCGCGAAGCTGTCCTCCAGCCTGCGGGTGTCGATCAGCACCACGGCGCCGATCGCGCCGCGGATCAGGTCGTCCCACATGAACCAGAAGCGTCGCTGCCCCGGCGTGCCGAACAGATACAGCGCCAGGTTGCCCGGCAGGATGATCCGGCCGAAATCCATGGCGACCGTGGTGGTTTCCTTCTCCGGCGTTTCGGCGAGATCGTCGATGCCGTCGGAGAACCGGGTGACCATGGCCTCGGTGCGCAGGGGAACGATCTCCGACACCGCGCCGACGAATGTTGTCTTGCCTACCCCGAAACCACCGGCGACCACGATCTTCGTGGACGCGGTCCGATTGTCCCCGTCGGCCTGGCCGGGGTTGGTGTCGGGCCCGATTCTCTTATAGGGCACGGAGTCCACGCAAAGTCCTCTCCATCAAAGAACGGCGCTCGTCGAAACTCGCCTCGTCAGTCAGTGTCGAATGCAGACGCACAATGCCGTCGACCACGAGGTCACCGATCATCACCCGGATCATGCCGAGCGGACGATCCAAGTTAGCGGCGATCTCGGCAACAGAAAGCCGATGTGTGCCGAGCCTAAGGATATCCGTGCGGACATCACCGGTTGGCCAGTCGAGATGCGCAGTGTAGGACAGGGTCTCGATGACTGCTTCCAGCGGCAGGTCGACCGCCGGCTCGGTGCGCCCCGAGGTCAGGGCATACGGTCGGACGCGCGTGGTCGGTCGCGGCCCAGGTCCGTAGGGATTGGACATCTCCCGCTCAAACCGCGGTGCGCGCGGTGGCGGTGACCACCGTGCCGACCCGGTCGACCAACAGCGCCATCTCGTAGCCGATCCGGCCGATATCGTGCGACTTGTTGGCGAGCACGGCCAAATGAGATCCGTTGCCCACACTCATAACCAGTAGATAGCCACGCTGCATCTCGACGATCGATTGCATCACCTTGCCGCCGTCGAACAGCGACGCCGCGCCCATCGACAGACTCGCCAGGCCCGCGGTGACGGCCGCGAGCTGCTCGGCCCGGTCCGAGGGCAGGTGTGGGCTGGTCGCCTGCAACAGGCCATCGGCCGACACCAGCACCGCGTGGGACACGCCGGGCACGTCCCTGGTGAATCTGGCGACCAGCCAGTTCAGGTTCTCGTCCGTGGTGCTGTTCGCGTTGGTCATGCAAGCCCTCCGTCGTCGTACTGCGCATTGGCCCGCCCACTGCGGACCCCACTGAGATGCCTGGTCAGGTTGTTCCGAATCTCCTCGGGATCACGGGCTCCCGATTCGTCTGCCTGAGCCAGACCGCCGGGGACGAGCTGCGCGCCCGGCGTTCGGATAGGAAGTCCACCGCTGGTGCGGCCGGTCGGTGTCGGGTGCGTCGCCTCTTCGGCGGCGGTCCAGCCCACGTCGGCGGGCGAGGTCCAGGTGCTCTCGGCGGCCTGCGAGGTCGCGGGCTCGACCAGCCATTCCGACACCATGCGTTGATAGATCGGGGTCGGCGAGGCGCCCGCCACCGGCTGCAACCGGGTCGAGGTCACCGTCGCGGGCTCGGGTGCCCGTGGCGGCACGGGTGCGGGTTCCGGCACGGCGGACGGTCGCCGGATCGGCAGGCCGGACCGCGAGGTGGTGCGGGCGGGCTCGCGCGCGGCGCTCGGCTGCTCCGCTTCGCGCGGCACCCGCTGCTGCGGGATGGTCGGCTCCGGCTCCGGACCCTTGGCGTCGGACTCGCTCCAGAAATCCTGCTCCGGTTCGGCCGCCCGAGTCGGTCCGCTGCTCGATACGCCCACCGTCGGCGGGCCGAAGGGGGACCGATCGTCGGTAGGGGTGTTGATCGACCACGGCTCGGTCGGCGGCTGCGTGTCGGAATCGGCGTCGGGAGTATTGGCCCGGCCGGGCACCGAGACGGCGGGCTGGCCGGGCGGCTCTGCGACCCGGATGGCGGGCCTGCGCTGCGGCAGGCCGGTGCTGGACACCTCGAACCGCGGCTGCGGCAGGCTCGGTACCGGCGTCAGCGCGCGCGGCTGGGCGGGCAGTTCGTAGTCGCCGGTCAGCTCCAGCGGCTTGCCGGTCGGGTCGGTGGCATCCAGCGGCGGCGCGACCAACGCACCGGGCAGGTGCACGCTCGCGGTGACGCCGGGCTGCTGCGCCGTGCTCGAGGTGCGCCGCAGGTTGGCGGTGATGGTGTGGCGTTTCGCCAGCCTGCCGACGACGAAAAGGCCCATCCGGCGCGCGGTTTCGACGGTGACCTCACCGCCGGAGCTGAGCCGGTCGTTGATGGCGCGCAGATCCTCGGTGGACATGCCGAGGCCGCGGTCGATGATCTCGATCAGGTAGCCGCCGTCAACGGCGCGGGCCACCGACAGCGTGACCGGCGTGGTCGGCGGCGAGTAGCGCAGCGCGTTGTCGATCAGTTCGGCGAGCAGATGCTCGATGTCGATGGCGGGCTCGCCGGACACGATGCCGTCCGGGACGGCGCCGATCTCGACCCGCTGATAGTCCTCGACCTGGGAGACCGCGCTCCAGAGCATGTCGGAGAGCTGAACCGGGTGCAGTTGGCCACGACGCAGCGCGGTGCCCGCCAGCACCAGCAGGTTGTCGCCGTTGCGGCGCATGCGGGTGGCCAGGTGATCGAGGCGGAACAGGCTCTGCAGCCGCTCGGTGTTGTCCTCGTCGTGCTCCAGGTCCTCGATCAGCGCCAGCTGCTGCTCGACCAGCGATTGGCTGCGCCGCGACAGCGTCTCGAACATGCTGCCGATCTGCACCCGCAAGCGCGCCTGCTCGGCGGCCAGGTGCAGCGAGGCCTGGTGGATGTCGTCGACCGCGCGGGCCAGCTGGCCGATCTCCTCGGTGGTGCGGATGTCGACCGGGGTGATCTTCGGCGTCGCACCGCCGGTGCGCACCACCTCGATCTCGTTCGGCAGATCGACGTGCGCGACCTGCAACGCGTCGTGGCGCAGCCGGCGAATCGGCACCACAAGCGAGCGGGCGACGCCGAGGGCGAGGGCAAGACCGGCGAGCAGCGTGGTGATCACGATCGCGACATCACGCAGCACCGCGCTGCGCAACTCGATGGTCCGGTCCGCCAGTTTGGAGTCGATCGTGTCGAGCAGCGTGGTGGTGGCCTGGCGATAGGCCTCGGAGCTGGCGTGCAGCGAATCGTTGATGAATCCGTTGCTGCCGAGGCTGTTCGGGTTCTGGCTCAGCGCGCCGATGCGGGACTGCACCTGGTCGATCAAGACCTGGGCGTTGGTGGCCGAACCCGGGCTCATCTGCGGATAGGAGTAGGTGAGCATCATTTCCGCGCCGAGCGTGGTCAGCATGCTGGCTTGCGCGGCCGGGTTGTTGCTGCCGCTCGCCGTCGCCGACATGATCTGCTCCTGGGTGAGCAGGCGCGAGGCGTTGGAGATCAGGCCCAACTGCAGGAAGTAGCGCTGGATGACGATCTCTTCGATCGATGAGGAGACCGAGATCGCGGTGATGATGCGGGTGCCGACCTCGTCGACCTGTCCGCCGATGGTCGCGGGGGAGGAGGTGCGCAGTCCGTTGCGCATGGTGCGGGCCACCGCGATGGCGGCGGGCAGTTCCTTGGTGATGCCGTCTTCGGTCTTCTTCGTCCGCAGCGCGGTTTCCAGATCGATGGCCGATTGATCGAACTTGGCCGCGACCGTATCGATCGGGTCCTCCGGCCTGGCGTTGACCGCCGCGATCGCGAGTTGCTCGGTGGCCTCGCCGAATTCGAGCATCGGGCGCAGGATGCGGGCCTGCTCAGTAGCCGCGTCGAGCTTCGAGATCACCCCGAGCTCATCCTTGATGCGCAGTCCAGCGAAGGCCGAGGCGAGCAGCACCGGCAGCAACAGCACGATGCCGACCTTGCGCGTGACCGACATGTTGGACAGGCTGAATTGCCAGGAACGCGGTGCAGCTTCCATTCCGCTTCCGTCGCCTCCACTTCGCGCATGGTCCCCGAATGAAGGCTGTCTAGGAGCAGTCTGGAGCAACCCGCCGAGAACCAACTCAAGGTCTTCTTTTTACCGCAGGGAACATACCGTGCTGACTGGCCGTCGGCAATCTGAGGGACCGGGTCTGCTCGTGGCCGAATATGGCTACGCGGAACAGGTTTCGCGCTGTATGAGTTTGTGAGTCTACATAGCTCCTGGACGATTGATCTATACGGCGTGAGATCGCTGATAGCTGATCGGCTGCTGGCTTCCGGCGTGCCGCGCGGACTCGGTCGCGGCGTGTCGAACGTCCCCTCTCAGTCGGCTCTCAGTCGATACGGTCAAACTGGTCGCATGCGCATTCTGGTAGTCGACGACGATCGCGCCGTCCGCGAGTCTCTGCGCCGGTCACTGACCTTCAACGGCTACTCCGTCGACCTCGCGGTGGACGGCGTCGATGCCCTCGACAAGGCAACGAGTCAGCGGCCGGACGCGTTGGTGCTCGACGTGATGATGCCGAGGATGGACGGCCTCGAGGTCTGCCGTCGCCTGCGCAGCACCGGTGACGATCTTCCGATTTTGGTTTTGACGGCACGGGATTCGGTGTCCGAGCGGGTTGCCGGACTCGATGCGGGCGCCGACGATTATTTGCCGAAACCCTTCGCGTTGGAAGAATTGCTCGCGCGTTTGCGTGCGCTACTGCGACGCACGACCGCCGATCCCGGCGAGGATTCGGAGGCAATGACGTTCGCCGATTTGTCGCTGGATCCGGTGACTCGCGAGGTTTCTCGCGGCGAGCGCGGGATCAGCCTCACCCGCACCGAGTTCTCGTTGCTGGAAATGCTGATGGCAAATCCGCGCCGGGTGCTGACGCGCAGCCGGATCCTGGAGGAGGTCTGGGGTTACGACTTCCCGACCTCGGGTAACGCGCTCGAGGTGTACATCGGGTATTTGCGCCGTAAAACCGAGGCCGAGGGGGAATCGCGGCTCATCCACACGGTGCGTGGTGTCGGTTATGTGTTGCGGGAGACGCCCCCGTAGGGGCAGACCATGGCACGTAAAGATCCCAAGCGAGCCACCATCGCCGGGCTCGAACAGCAACAACGTCCGGCCGACCCGGCGGAGATGCGGCCACCGATCCCGCTCACCCGCTCGGTCTCGCTGCGCTGGCGCGTGACGTTGCTCGCCGCGTCCGTGGTCGCCATCGCTGTCGCCTTCACATCTATAGCGGCCTACGCGTTGGTGGCACGCGCGTTGTACGCGAACGTCGATACCGAACTGCGCAGCAGGGCGACCGCGGTGACCGCCGTCGACCCGTACGGGTTCAATCTGCAGAACCTGGTGCTCGCGACCGCGTTCTACCCCGACACCGGCATCATCCTGCTCTATCCCGGCATCGGCCCCTATACCGTGCCGCAAGCGACCATTCCGCCGGTCGGGGCGCCGGAGGAGGCGGTCTACAAAGGCCAGGCGAATTCGTCGCTGCGCACGGTCGCCAATCAGCGGGTGCTCGCGGTGCGCACGGATGACGGCGCGACGCTGGTGATTTCGCAACGACTGGAGCCGACCAGGAATGTGCTGGATCGCCTCGCGTGGCTGTTGTTCGTCGTCGGTGGCTGCGGGGTCGTGCTCGCCGCCGCCGCGGGTACCGCCGTCGGCCGCACCGGATTGCGACCGATCGGGCGATTGACGGCGGCCACCGAGCGGATCGCGCGCACCGACGACCTGACGCCCATCCCGGTGACGGGCGACGACGAACTCGCCAGGCTCACCGAAAGTTTCAACACCATGCTGCGCGCGTTGACCGAGTCACGGGACCGGCAGCGCAGGCTGGTCGCCGACGCCGGGCACGAACTACGCACCCCCCTCACCTCGCTGCGGACGAACACCGAACTGTTGATGGCGTCGAGCCGGCCTGGCGCGCCACGCATTCCGGATGAGGACATGGCCGAGCTCCGCTCGGACGTGATGGGTCAGATCGAGGAGCTGTCCAACCTGGTCGGCGACCTGGTCGACCTGGCACGTGAGGACGCGCCCGAAACCGTTTATGAGCGAGTCGATCTCGGCGAGGTCGCCGAGCGGGCGCTGGAACGGGCCCGGCGCCGCCGTGGCACGGTCGAATTCGTCTCCGCGATCCGGCCGTGGTTCGTCTACGGCCACGAGGCGGGGCTGGAGCGGGCGATCCTCAATGTGCTCGACAACGCCGCGAAGTGGAGCCCGGCCGGTGCTCAGGTCTATGTCGAGATGCGCGAGACCGGCCGTGGCCTGCTCGAGTTGACCGTCGATGACGCCGGGCCAGGCATCCCGCCTGCCGAGCGTGAGTTGGTGTTCGAGCGCTTCTATCGGACCACCGCGTCGCGCTCGATGCCCGGCTCGGGTCTCGGCTTGGCGATCGTCAAGCAGGTCGTCACCAAGCACGGCGGCACCATCACGATCGAGGCGTCCGGCCGCGGCGGGGCGCGGATCCGCATCGTCTTGCCGGGAGAAAACGGCAAGACCGCGGATATCTGACGTCGCGAGCGCGCGAAGTGGAGGCCGGGGTCGTATCGTATGGCGGGGGGAGCGGCCGCTTGCGCCGCGTTGCGTGGGTACACAGTCTCGGACAATTGAAAGCACGGTCTCAGTCCGCTCTCAGTAGTCGTCGTCAAGCTAGTCGAGGAGACGCTGAGGAGAAACGAGGAGTCCATGACCGAGGATTCGAAGGACCGGCGGGACGAGCCGGAAACGGCGAACGCCGCACCGGATCAGCCCAACCCGACCGATCAGATCCCGGCCGCACCGACGGAGCCCGTTGGCGCGCCATACGGGGGCGGCTACGCGCCGCAGGGACCCGGGTTCGGGCCGTACGAAGCGCCGCGCCCGCCGTACGAGGTACCGCCGCAGGCGGGGCAGTATCCGCCGCCGTACCAGCACACCCAGCCGTTCCCCGGCCAGGAGTTCGGCGCGCAGACCTATGAGCACGCACAGCCCTTCGATCAGCACGCATCCCAAGGGGGTCCGCTCGGTGGGCAGCAGGCGCCAGCCCGGCGCCCGGTCCGCACCGGTCTTGTGCTTGGCGCGGTCGCCCTGGCCCTGGTCAGTGGCGGCGTCGGCGGCGCGGTCGGTGCGCTGGCCACCCACTCGGACAACGGCCACTCGACCATCACCAACGCGCTCGACCAGCCGAAGCCCAACGTCAACAACGTCTCCAACGCACCGGCGGGCTCGACCCAGGCGGTCGCGCAGAAGGTGCTGCCCAGCGTGGTGATGATCAAGGTGGCCAGTAGCCGCGCCGAGGGCGAGGGCTCTGGCGTTGTGCTGTCCTCCGACGGCCTCATCCTGACGAACAATCACGTCGCCGCGGGCGGTGGCCCCAACGCCAAGATGGACGTCCTGTTCTCCGACGGCAGCTCCGCGCCCGCGACAATCGTCGGCGCCGACCCGGTTTCCGATCTCGCCGTCATCAAGGTCGCGGGCAAGACCGGCCTGACCCCGATCGAGCTCGGCACCTCGGCGAGTCTGCAGGTCGGCCAGCCGGTCGTCGCGATCGGCTCACCGCTCGGCCTGGCCGGGACCGTGACAACGGGCATCGTGTCCTCGCTGAACCGTCCGGTGTCCACGCAGGGCGAGGGCCAGCAGAGTGCCCCTGGCGTGAATCCGGTGATCGACGCGATCCAGACCGACGCCGCGATCAACCCGGGCAATTCCGGTGGCGCGCTGGTCGACGGCGCAGGCAAGCTCATCGGCATCAACACCGCCATCGCCAGCCTCGGTGCCGGCGAGCCGGGGGTCGGCCAGCAGAGCGGTTCGATCGGCCTCGGTTTCGCCATTCCGATCGACCAGGCCCGCCGGGTGGCCGACGAGCTCATCAAGACCGGGCACGCCACCTACGCGCAGATCGGCATCAAGATCCAGGCGCAGGCGCAGGACGCGATCAACGGCGCCAAGGTAATAGATGCCACCGCCGACGGTCCCGCCGCGAAGGCGGGGATCCCCGCGGGCGTCGTCATCACCAAGCTCGACGACCGCAGCATCACGACCGGCGACGCACTCGTCGCCGCGGTCCGCTCGCATCAACCGGGAGACAAGGTGAAGGTCACCTATACCGATGATCAAGGCAAGAACCCGAAGACCGTCGAGGTGACCCTCACCGGCGCGCCCGCGGACGGTGGCAGGTGATGCGCGTGGTCCAGGGCGGCCGGACGCCGCTGCTCGACACGGCCGCAGAGGTTCTCGGCGTAGACGCTACGGTTAGCACCATGGAAATCGATGCTCCGGTGGCGGGGCGTGCTCTGGTGGTGGTCGTCGATGATCGAACGGCGCATGGAGGTATTGACTCGCTCGGCCCGCTGGTTACCGAGCTGCTCACCGAGGCAGGCTTCCTGGTGGACGCGTCCGTCTCGGTGCAGGCCGACGAGGTCGAGATCCGCAACGCGTTGAACACCGCGGTGATCGGCGGTGTCGACCTGGTCATCTCGGTCGGCGGCACCGGCATGTCCCCGCGTGACGTGACTCCGGAGGCCACCTCGCAGGTGCTCGACCGCGAGTTGACCGGCATCAGCGAGGCGCTGCGTTCCTCCGGTCGAGTGGCCGGTTCGCTGGACGCGGGCTTGTCCCGCGGCGTGGCGGGCATCTCCGGCAGCACCCTGGTGGTCAATCTGCCCGGCACCAGGGCCGCGGTCCGGGACGGCATGGCCACCCTCGGCCCGCTGGCCAGCAAGGTCATCGGCGAGCTGTCCGGATTGGTCGAGTAATTACGGTTTCCAGTTCTTCCGACGACATCCCTCGTCCGGCCGCTCGCCGGGCGAGGGATGCGGCGCGTCTCGCCGAAATTTTCGGGGACACCCTCCCAGACACTACGAGCGACGAACGCGGAGATGACTCAGGAAACGAGTCTTCCGCCGATGAATGGCTGCGCGCGCAGAAGCCGCCGCACCACGGTTGATTGCCCGAATCTACGTAGTAGCTACGTATCGATAAGTTTGGCTAACCGTAATTTACTTGTGATTGTTTCACATCAGCGTTATTTCGCCGATATATGTACGGCCGTGTCCCGTATTCGGCGGCTGACGCTTTAGCGACTCTGACAGCACCGGCCGGTCGGTCCGACTGTCTCCGTCAGCCATTTATGCACGTCAAGCGTTATTCGGATGTTATCAATTGTGATCTACATCACATTGATCTTTACGAAAGCTTACGTTGCAGCGCCGTTACCTAGCGTTTAATGTTCGCCACGAGCCAACCCACAACTGGACCCCGCAGGCCCGGGTCGGCACGTATGTGGTCGCCCGGCGGAACCTGGCTCGGTTCCGTTGCCAGCTACCGTTGCGCCGAACTTACGGCCGGTTACACATCGGCAACAAAGTAACGACACACTGAGCTGGGCCTGAGAGGACCATTGTCCACCTCGAAGGTCGAGGTCGACTGTTTGAACCTGATGAGGGGAAGTATGAGCGAGAACCGCACCAACGGTCTGCGCCGCGGTGTCCGCGTCGCGGGCGTCGGCGCTGCCGCGGCCGTGGCCATGGGACTGCTTTCGACCGGTGCTGCCAACGCGGACACCTTCGTGCCGTTGCCGGACGGTCAGAAGGTCGGCCCTGGCGTAACCATCTCCCGAAATGGCGAGCACGCCCTGATTTCGCCGTCGCTTGCGGCGAACGGCGCAGGCCGTGTCGTATGGGTGTCCGGCAACGCCGTCGCCGACATCACCTCCACCCCTGAAGGCAAGGTGGGCCCGAACAACGGCGCCACCAACAACCCGGGCACCAACAACTCCTCGACGCACGGGACGTCGCAGCTGAACACCGGCTACATCGTCGGTTGCCAGGTCAGCATCGCCGATGACGCGATCTCGGCCGGCGTCTCCGGCGGCGTCAACCTCAGCGGCGCCAACGTCGGCGGTTCCATCGGCCTGAACCTCGGCCCCGGCCAAGTCAAGTTCGTCGGTATCGACAGCAAGGACATCACCAAGCCCGGCACGTACTCCGTCGAGTACCAGGACGCCGAGATCGAGATCCAGGGTTGTGCGGGCTACGCGCAGGCGCGCTCCTACACCGTCGTCGAGATCATCGGCGACAACTACTCGAAGACCACCCTGTACGGGATGCCGTTCAGCATCGGCTGACGTCTGTCGAAAACACGAACAATCTTCTCGCTGAAGCGAACTCAATCCCTCGAGGGGCAGTACACATGATCAACCGTAAGAACTTGGCACGGATGGCCGGTGTCGGCGCCGCTGCCACCATGGCCTTGGGCCTGTTCTCCACCGGCGCCGCCAACGCCGATACCTTCGTCCCGCTGCCCGGTGGTGAAATCACCAAGACGCTGTCCGACGGCACCGTGGTGACCATCAAGCTGGTCGGCGAATCCGCCAACATCAACCCGTCCATGGGCTCCACCCCGGTGCACCGCAACGCGTGGGTCTCCGGTAGCGCGCAGGTAGAGCTGTCCGGTGCCGCGGGCGGCGCGATCTTCCCGGGCTACACCGTCGGCTGCCAGGTCAACATCGCCGGTGGCGGTACCACCGGCGGCGTCGAGGGCGGCGTGGACTGGAGCGACGGCCAGAACGTGAAGCCGAGTGTCGGCGCCACCACCGGTGGCAACCTGTCGCTTGGCCCCGGAGAGTCGAAGTCGTTCTACGTGCTCGACCTCGAGCAGGCCGACGACTTCGGCAACGAGGCGCACAAGAAGCGCAACAAGTTCAAGGGCACCAGCGGCTCGGTCACCTGGGCCGACGAGACCATCGGCCTGACCGGTTGCGCCGGTTACGCGCAGGCGCGGGCATTCGTTAGCGTCGAGGTCGAGACCGACAACGTCATCACCTGGGTGACCCTGTGGGGGCAGCCGTTCAGCCTTGGCTGAGTCGATCTGAGTCGAACAACTAGCAAGATCACGAAACGAGCCCGTCGCGCCCTATGCGACGGGCTAGTTTCGTGTGCAAACGTGTTGTCCCCCAACATTTTTGGCGAACATAGCGGATATCGGGAGTAACATACTCGAAATCTGTGAGAAGTCTGGTAAAAACCAATAACATAAGCCCCACCCGAGATCGTCCTATGACGGGATGGACGGCAATTCACCTGATGGACAGAACATTCCACCAGGTGTCGCCGACCTGAAAGGGGTAACTCGGCCTCGACAACCCGAGGTCGACCGCTAGAACCTGATGAGGGGAAGTATGAGCAAGATCCGCACCAGGGGTCTGCATCGAGGGGTCCGCATCGCGGGCGCCGGCGCTGCGGCCGCCGTGGCCATGGGCCTGCTTTCGACCGGCGCCGCAAACGCCGATACCTTTGTGCCGTTGCCGGACGGCCAGAAGATCGGACCCGGCGTCACGATCTCGCGCAACAGCGAGCACGCCTTGATCTCGCCGTCGCTTGCGGCGAATGGCGCGGGGCGCGTCGTGTGGGTGTCGGGTAACGCCGTCGCCGACATCACCGCGACACCCGAGGGCAAGGCAGGACCCAACAACGGTGCCACCAACAACCCGGGCACCAACAACTCGTCGACGCACGGGACGTCGCAGCTGAACACCGGCTACATCGTCGGTTGCCAGGTCAGCATCGCCGACAACGCCATTTCGGCGGGCGTCTCCGGTGGCGTCAACCTCAGTGGTGCCAACGTCGGTGGTTCCATCGGGCTGAAACTGGGCCCGGGCGACGTCAAGTTCGTCGGGATCGACAGCAAGGACATCACCAAGCCAGGCGTCTACTCGGTCGAGTACCAGGACGCCGAGATCGAGATCCAGGGTTGTGCCGGGTACGCCCAGGCCAGGTCGTACACCGTCGTCGAGATCATCGGCGACAACTACTCCAAGACCACCCTTTACGGTGCGCCGTTCAGCATCGGCTGATCGCGCCGGATCCGTCATCTCTGTTCTCGCTGAAGCGAATTCGATCCCTTAGGACACACATACAATGATCAACCGCAAGAAACTCGCACGGGCGGCCGGGCTTGTTGCCGCCGCCACGATGGCAGTCGGGCTCTTCTCCACCGGTGCGGCCAACGCCGATACCTTCATTCCGCTGCCGGGCGGTGAACTCGTCAAGACGTTGTCCGACGGCACCGTGGTGACGGTCCGGCTGACCAACGAATCGGCCAACATCAGCCCGTCCATGGGTTCCACGCCGGTGCACCGCAACGCGTGGGTCTCCGGGTCCGCGTCGGTGAACATCGAAGGCGCGAAGGGTGGCGCGATCATCCCGGGTTACGTCGTGGGCTGCCAGGTCAACATCGACGGTGGCGGCGCCAGCGGCGGTCTCTCCGGCGGCACCGACTGGGCAGGCAAGAGTCCGAAAGCCGAGGCCACCACCGGCGCCAACCTGTCGCTCGGCCCCGGCCAGGCGACCTCGTTCTCTATCATCGACCGAGAAAAGGCCGACGACTACGGTAACGAGGTACACAAGAAGAGCTGGGCGTTCAAGGGCGAAAGCGCCTCGACCACCTGGGCCGACGAGACCATCGGTCTGTCCGGCTGTGGTGGTTACGCGCAGGCGCGCGCGTACGTCAAGGTCGAGGTGGAGACCGACAACGTCATCACCTGGATGGTCCTGTGGGGCCAGCCTTTCAGCCTCGGCTGATATCGAATATCCACTAGCACAAGAGAAACGGGCTCGTCGCTACCGCGGCGGGCCCGTTTTTTGTTCTCCCGCAAGCGCATTCAGGACTCGTGCTTACCGCCCGCGCTGCGCTGACCCTCGGCGAGCAGATCGCGGATCTGAATGAGCAGTTCGGTGTCGCTGAGCTCGACGGCTTCCTTGCTGAACCGCTTCTTCACATGTAGCGCGGGCAGTACGAGCACGAGGTATAGCACCACGGCGATGACCACGAAATTGATCGCGGCGGTGATGATCGGACCGACCTGAACGAAGGTCGCCGGTTTGTCGGCCACGAGTTGGAAACCGAGACCGAGCTCGTTGCTGCCGCCGAAGACGGCCAGGATCGGGTTGACGATGCCGTTGGTGAACGCGGTGACGATCGCGACGAACGCGGTGCCGATCACCACCGCCACCGCGAGATCGACAACGTTTCCGCGGAATAGAAAGTCCTTGAAACCCTTGAGCATTGCCGATATCTCCTCTGCGTATGGAGCTGACAAGTCTTGCTCGGCGGTCGACGCCCGTGGTATGGCCGATGCTAGTTGACCTTGTTGCAGATATGCGGACAACTCAATGGAATACAACGGTGAGCGCCGTATGTAGTGACGCGGCCGCGACAGTGGCGGCGTGCTCGGCGTCCATCGCTACCAGGACGACTCGTTCTTTCGCGGCGCGCCCATCGCCGGGGCCCGACACCAGCACCACCGGGGCATCGGTGGCCAACGTGCGGGCGGGTCGCGCGCCTTGCTCTTCGCCGCCGACCACGTCGACCCGGTCGCCCGCGCGCAGGATCTCGGCGACGGCGGTGTCGGCCAGCCGGATCGGCACGATGCGCGCGTCGCGCGCACCGGTTGCTACCGCGGCCAGGCGCGGTCCGACGACGCGGATATCGGTGAACATCTCGCCGCCGCGCATCGCGCCGGTCAGGGTGGCACCGAGCACGGTCGACGGGTCGCGCACCACACCCTCGGGCAGTGCGGTGGATTCGCGGGGAGCCGATCGAAGATCACCCGCGTCGAGCACGTGACCCGGTGCGAGATCACGCCCGGCGACCACGACCGTGGTTCGATCCGCGCCGGGATCACCGCGCAGGAACAGGATCGCCGCGACGACTATCAGCCCGACGGCGAGGAGTCGCCGCGCCAGCGTGCTGTCCGCCCAGGGTGGCCGATGCCACACCTCGAAGCGGCTGCCGCGGCCGAGATCGGCGAGTGCGCGAGTCATGGCCGAATCCTATGACCGCGAGCACACCCGCCACGCCGGCAAAAGGGCTAGCTGTGGATAACGAAGGGGCTGGGGATAACTCGACGAATCAGCTGGCCACGGCCGTGCTGGCCGACGTGCTGCTGCCGTTGGACGAGCCGGAATCCGAGCTCGTGGAAGCCGTCGAGCTCGACTCCTTGGCGCCGTTGTCGGACTTCGCCGGTTCGCTCGCGGTGGACGCACCGCCGCGGCTGTCGGTGCGGTAGAAGCCGCTGCCCTTGAACACGATGCCGACCGAATTGAACAGCTTGCGCAGCTTCCCGGAGCACTCCGGGCACACCGTCAACGCATCGTCGGAAAAGGACTGAACGATGTCGAAGCGGTTGTCACACTGGGTGCACGCATACGAGTAAGTTGGCACAGCATCCTCCGCAAGTTTTCGTCATCTGGCACTCTACAGCCGACAGTGCCAACGTTGCCAATCTACCTTTCATTCCGGCGCGTGATCTTCGCCCAGTCGTTGCAGGCCGCGACGCGGAGTGAGCGCCCAGCCCATTTTCCGGTCGTGTGGCTCCTCCGGCAGTCGGTCGACGAGTTCTTCGTCACCCACCACCGCGACCAGCCGCGCGTCCGGTCGGGCCGCGGCCAGCGTCCGGTCGTAATAGCCCGCCCCGCGGCCGAGACGGACCCCGCGGCGGTCCACCGCGAGTGCCGGAACCAAGATCAGCTCCGCCTGCCCGATCGCAGTGGTTGGCAGCGTTTCACCGATCGGCTCGAGTAGCCCGAACCTGGCTCGCCGCAGGCTGTCCCGGCCCGTGTACTCGGCCCAATTCAGCGGTCCCGGCGACCCGGTGACCGGCACAAGCACCCGCGCGCCCGCAGTCCGCAACGCGTCGAGCACCTGGGTCGATCCGGGCTCACCGCGCACCGGTACATAGGCACCGACCCATTCGTGCACGTCCAGCCGACCGGCTGCGGCAACCAGCGCGAGGGTGTTCATCGCATGCTCTTCGGCGGACATCGCCGCCCGTCGAGCAAGAATTTCGGTGCGCCATGCATGTTTATCGCGCTCACCGGGCATCTCCATGGCGATCACCATAGGCTGACCGGAATACCGGTCGGCTCGACGTCGAGTCAGGGGCTGTGACGATGGATAGGGTATGCGCATGACAGCAAAGGCCGGACAACCCGGCGATGCCACGCCGGCCTCGTGCTTCCGCACGGCCGTGGTGCCCGCAGCCGGGCTCGGAACACGGTTCCTGCCCGCGACCAAGACGGTGCCGAAGGAACTGCTGCCGGTGGTCGACACCCCCGGTATCGAGCTGGTCGCCGCCGAGGCCGCCGAGTCCGGTGCCCAGCGGCTGGTGATCGTCACCTCGCCGGGCAAGGACGGTGTCGTCGCGCACTTCGTCGAGGACCTCGTGCTCGAGGGCACCCTCGCCGAGCGCGGCAAGTTCCAGCTGCTCGAAAAGGTGCGCAAGGCGCCGGGCCTGCTCGACGTGACCTCGGTGGTGCAGGAGGAACCGCTCGGCCTCGGGCACGCGGTCGCCCAGTCCGAGGCCGTCCTCGACGATGACGAAGACGCCATCGCCGTGCTGCTGCCGGACGATCTGGTGCTGCCCTCCGGCGTGTTGGACGTGATGTGCCGAGTCCGCCGCAAGCGTGGCGGCACCGTGCTGTGCGCCATCGACGTGCCGAAGGACGAGGTCAGCGCCTACGGCGTATTCGATGTGGCGACCGTGCCGGACGCGGTGAATCCGAATGTGCTGCGGGTCAAGGGCATGGTGGAAAAGCCCGCGCTCGCCGATGCGCCGTCCACCTTCGCCGCCGCCGGTCGATACCTGTTGGACCGCGCCATTTTCGACGCGCTGCGCCGCATCGAGCCCGGCGCGGGCGGCGAATTGCAACTTACCGATGCCGTCGCGCTGCTCATTGCCGAGGGCCATCCGGTTCATGTGGTGGTACACCGTGGGTCGCGCCACGATTTAGGCAACCCGGGCGGCTATCTTCGTGCTGCGGTCGATTTCGCTTTGGAACGCGACGAATACGGCCCCGCCCTACGGGAGTGGTTGGAGCATCGGCTCGGGCCCGACTGGGATCCGCAGCTGACGACCTACGACTGAGGCGTCGGGTTTCGTTGATAGTGGGCCGTCGGGTACGAATGATGGTTCACCATCACGTGCGCCGAAATGGTTGTGCCGAAGCGAAATCGCGCGGTGCAATCACAGGTGTGCGAAGAGATCAGGAAGGGCTGGATGCGCTCGGTTGAGGATCAGCAGATCAAGGTGACCGCCGCGGCGGTCGCGCCTCGGCCGGTCCGGGTCGCGATTTCCGAGGCGCAGGGCCTGCTGTGTGCCGAGGACGTCGTCACCGAACGACCGCTGCCCGGATTCGATCAAGCGGCGATCGACGGCTACGCGGTGCGCAGCGTCGATGTCGCCGCCGCGGGCACCGATATTCGCAACGAGGACGACGAGCTGGTCGATCTCACGCTGCCCGTGGTCGGCGAGGTGATCGCCGGATCGCGTCAGCCCATCCGGCTGCAGCCGCGGCAGACCGTGCGCGTCGACACCGGTGCCCCGTTGCCGACGCTCGCGGATGCCGTGCTGCCCGTTGACTTCACCGACGGTGGCCGCGCCAAGATCAAGATCTACGAGCCGGTCCGTACCGGCGACTACGTGCGGCGCATCGGCGACGATGTGCAGCCCGGCGATGTCGCGGTGCGCGCGGGCACCATCATCGGCGCGGCCCAGGTGGGACTACTAGCGGCGGTCGGGCAGGACAAGGTGCTCGTGCATCCGCGGCCGCGGCTTTCGGTGATCTCGGTCGGCGGCGAGCTCATCGATATCGATCGCACCCCTGGCCCCGGCCAGGTCTACGACGTGAACTCCTACGCTCTCGCCGCAGCGGCCAGAGACGCGGGCGCGGACGTGAATCGGGTCGGCATCGTCAGCGCCGATCCGCGACGGCTGCGCGATGTGGTCGAGGGCCAGTTGGTGCGCTCCGAGGTCGTCGTCATCGCGGGCGCGGTCGGTGGCTGGGCCTCGGATCAGGTTCGCGAGGCACTCGAGGGGCTCGGCGAACTCGAAATCGCCCGCGTCGCCATGCATCCCGGCTCGGTGCAGGGCTTCGGCCGGCTCGGGCGCGACGAGGTGCCCACCTTTCTGCTGCCGTCCAACCCGGTCGGCGCGCTGGTCGTTTTCGAGGTGATGGTGCGTCCGCTGATCCGAATCGCCCTGGGGCGCAGGCATCCCATGCGGCGGATCATCATGGCGCGGACCATCACACCGATCAGCTCGATGGCCGGTCGCAAGGGCTACCTCCGCGCGCAACTCATGCGCGACGAGGCCACCGGCGACTATCTCGTGCAACCACTCGGCGGTGGCGCGGGCGCCTCGTCGCACCTGCTCGCCACGCTGGCCGAGGCGAACAGTTTGATCGTGATAGATCCCGACGACACCGAGATTCGCACCGGTGACGAGGTCCGGGTCGCTTTCCTCGCACAGCGCGGCTGAGGCGTGGGGTCGATGAACGTGTTCCGGGTCACCCAGCATCCCGGTTGGCCGGCCCGCCTCGGCCCCGTCCGGGTCGCCGCCGGGGAGGTGACGCTGCGCCCGGTGCGCCTGCGTGACGCCGCCGCGTGGAGTCGAATCCGGTTGCAGGACAGGGCACATCTGGAACCGTGGGAGCCTACCGGCCGCGGCGCGTGGGAGGCGCGCAACCACGCGTCCAACTGGCCGTCGCTGTGGTCGAGCCTGAAGGCCGAAGCGCGGCGCGGCGCGATGATTCCGCTGGTGATCGAGGTGGACGGCGTCTTCAGCGGGCAGCTGACGGTCGGCAATATCGTGCGCGGCGCGCTACGTTCGGGCTGGATCGGTTATTGGGTCGCCAAGGACCTCAGCGGTAAAGGCGTCGCGACCGCCGCGCTGGCGCTCGGCCTCGACCACTGTTTCGGGCCCGTCGGCCTGCACCGCGTGGAGGCGACCGTGCGGCCGGAAAACCTTGCCAGCCAAGCGGTACTGCGCAATGTCGGTTTCCGTGAGGAGGGCATGCTGCGCCGCTACCTCGATGTAGACGGCGCCTGGCGCGATCACCTGCTGGTCGGCATCACCGTGGAGGAGCTGATGGGCACTGTCGTCGACCGGCTCGTTCGCGACGGCAGGGCCATTTTGCCCAGATAAGACGCAATACGGACACGCCCGGCGCATCCGACGCGCGGAGGAATTGGTGGCATTGTGACTCATGTGGCGTATGTGCACGGCGCGCCTGCCGGATCTCGACGTGTCACGGAATTAACCTACGGACGTCGGAGGTGCGTCCTGCACCCTCGGCAGGGAGCCTGCGAGGCGACCGGCGTCCACGCCGCAGCGACGGACGGAAGCCGGGCGGACGCGGGGCGTGCTGCGCACCGCTCGCCGGCCGAACGGACCAAACCAGGCCGGGACGGAGGTGCTGACCGAGATGCCGAATTCAATCCTGTGGATCGGCCTGGTCGTGCTCTGGGTCTTCGTCCTGTTCCCCATCCTCGCCGACCGGCACCCGAGGATCCGGCGGACCACCGACGCCGCCCTCGCCACGCGTGTGCTCGTCCGCGGAGATTCCAAGCGGCGCACCAAGAGTGGACCGGCCGCAGGACACGAAACCGACCCCAACTGGCGGCCTCGCCGCGCACAGAGAAAGCATGCCCACAGCGATGATGCGGAGGACCGGATGACAACACCGGCCGACGAACCAGTCACCGAAGGTGACCTACCGGCGATCGCCGAATCCGCGGCATCCCGACCCGATCCCGACATCGCTGACGCCGAACTCGCCGAATCGGCGGACGCCGAGGTTTCCGATACCGAAACGGTAAGCGCGGAAACCGAATCCGACGACGCCGAAGTCACCACATCCGACGACGACACCGTCGAAGATGACGAGGTGGGCGAAGAGCACACCGAACCACCCGCGGCCCGGATCCCGCCCGCGCCGTCCACCGCCCCCGCGCGCGTTTCCCTCGACGACTACCTCGCCGACGACGAAGCCGACCGCGAACACGCCGCACGCCGCGACCGCGACGAATACGACCCCGACGACCTCGACTACGTCCCCACCCGCCGCGGCCGCGGCGGCTACGACCCCGAGGCCGACGCCATCGCCCGCGCCGCCCGCTACACCTTCCGCCAGCGTGCCGTCCTCGGCCTCGTGCTGGCCGGCGTCCTGTGCGGCGGACTGGCCGTCGCGATATCACCACACTTCTGGTGGGGCTCCGGCCTGGCCGGCCTCGTCCTCATCGGCTACCTCACCTACCTCCGCAAGCAAGTCCGCATCGAAGAAGACATCCGCCGCCGCCGAGCCGCCCGCCTCAGCCGCGCCGAACAACTCGGCGAACACGGCCCCCGGCAAGCACAAGCCGCCCGCGCCGCCATGGACCGCGACACCGCCCGCGCCCTACGCCGCCGCTCCGCCCTCCTCGAGACAGATGACGAAGACCCCATGTTCGACCACCTCGACCCCTTCGACCCCGCCACCGCCCGCGCCCTGCGCGACCGCACCGGCGGCGGCGACATGCGCCGCGCCGCAGGCGAATAACCACATCGGCGTAACTCCGAATCACCCCAGGTCAACCCCTCGATTCGGAGTCTCGCAACATCCTTTGCTAGAGTGACACAGCGCGGTTCCCAGGAGCCGCACGGGGCTATAGCGCAGTTGGTAGCGCGTCTCGTTCGCATCGAGAAGGTCAGGGGTTCGATTCCCCTTAGCTCCACTCGTAGAAAAGCCGCAGGTCAGAGACCTGCGGCTTTTTGCTGTGCTCCTGTCAGGAGCCCTGATTGCGTGGTTGACCAGCAGGGATGGGGCTGGGCCTGAGTTCGATGTGACATTTGGTAGGTGGTGTCCAAGTGGTTACAAGGGCTGTTGTGGTTGCTGGTGTCGTTGTTGGATAGGTGCGTCCATTGGAGTCAACGCACGGGTCGTGGCTAGTTGGGGCGCGGTGGGAAGTGCTGCCAGCCAGCCAGTTTGGACGGCTGACCAATGCGCGGCTCGCGGCATTACAGGGTGTTCATCCGCTACTGGATGCGCTCTCTTAATGGGCACCCTTAGATCCGCCACTGGCTTTCGATCCGGAACTGCGGGCATAGCAGCGCATTCGGGGTAGGCGCCAGGCACCTGAAATGGCTGCCGCAAGCTGGCAGCTGCTCGCCTCCGGCATTTCTATGGGTTGCCGAAACGCCTGGTTTACGAGAAACGGGCGAATTTTCAGCTATTGCCATAGGGTTTCTCGGTGCCCGGTGAGAGCAACAGTGAGGGGCTGGTATGAAGCGAGCGCTAACTGTGGTGACCGTGGTCCTCGGCGTCGTTGCGGGCATGTCCGGGGTCGGTGCCGCCGCGCCCGTGATTCCGCCGTTGTTGCCGCCGGTGCCGGGGGTCCTGCCGACGAACGAGGACCCGTTCTATGCGGTGCCCACCGAGGTGGGCTCTGAGTCGAACGGGACCATCCTGCGATCGCGGCCGGTCGCCTCCTTGTATCTGAATCTGCCGATGCCCGTGGACGCGTGGCAATTGTTGTACAAGACCTCCGACTCCCACGACGCACCGACCGCGACGGTGGCCACCGTGATGGTCCCGCGCACGCCGTGGCCCGGCCCGGGCCCGCGGCCGCTGGTGTCGCAGCAGATGTTTGAGGACTCGGCGGGACTGCAATGCGCCCCGTCTTATGCACTGCGTGTCGGATACAGCGCGCCGGGCAACGCCACGCAAGCCGACCAGAACATCCAGCGGGAACTCGCCAACGGCTGGGCCGTGGTCGTCCCCGACTACCAAGGACCGCGATCGCAGTTCCTTGCCGGACCGATAGGAGCTCATAGCGTGCTCGATGGTGTGCGCGCGGCGCGGGCGCACGGTCCGGCCGGATTGAGCGCAGACGCCCCGCTCGGGCTGTCGGGGTATTCCGGCGGTGCCGTCGCTACCGCCTGGGCGGCCGAGCTGCAACCGGAGTACGCGCCCGAGCTCACGCTGTCCGGTGTCGCGCTCAGCGGCTGGCCGGCCCAGTTCCAGGCCGTCGCCCACGCGCTCGACGGCAGCCCGTTCTTCGGGTTTTTGATCGCCGGGTTCATCGGGCTCGACCGCGCCTATCCAGAGTTCGGGCTCACCGATTTCCTCAACGATCGCGGTCGAGCGGTCTTGGCCGACGCCGCAAGCGACTGCCTCAACGATCTACTGGTGAAACACCCCTTCGCTCACATTGCCGAGTTCAGCTCGGTCCCCAATCCGTTCACCGAGCCGCGGGGCGTCCAACTGCTCGATATCAACAGTCTAGGTCAGCGCATCCCGCACGCGCCGATCTTCGAATTCCACACCACCGGTGACGAAGTCGCCCCCCTCGCGCAAGCCGACGCGGTGCTCGACACGTACTGCGCCGCCGGTGCCGCCGTGGACCGCGTCCGGACACCCGGCGAACATGTCACCGGCATCCTCCTCGAGGTGGGTCCCACCACGAACTACCTCGCCGACCGCTTCGCCGGCAAACCCGCCCCGTCCCAATGCCCGTGACGGCCCAGGGCCTCACGCGACCGGAAATTGCGATGTCCATGCCGTAGGCGAGGCCCCCGACGATCGAGGATCGCAAGGCATCGGGGGCCCGGGCCACATAGCCGTCAAGATCGCCAAGGCACTCGGCGCCACAGTCATCGCCCTGACCTCATCTCCCAGCAAGATCGACGCCGCCCGCCAGCTCGGTGCCGACGATGTCGTCGTGGTCGACGATCAGGCGGTGTCGTGGACATGGTCGGGCCGCTGGATCTATCCCAGCCGCTGTTCATCAATTTGACGGCCGCCCACCGGCTTACCATCGGCTCCTCCGTGATCGGCGGGATCGCCGAAACCCGGGAAATGCTCGACTTCTGCGCCACGCACGGCATCAAAAGACTGCTTCCCGCCCATGGCCGTTCAGATCAAATGTGATCTGCCGTTAATGATCCCAGCGATCTGCTGATCAGTCACACCTTCCGCGATGGCATCACGGATCACGCCGTCTCTCGCGATATCGAGGCTCTTGATCATATGTACGGCGATCGAGAGAGCATCCACAGGCAACAATGGCTCGATCGCCTGGGCGGCTCGATGATGACGATGTGCCCCAGCAGCATCACCGATCGCTGCTGCACGTTCAGCGGCAGTAATTGATGCGGTGCGCTCGAGATGATCCGACCACAGGGCAGTAAACGCGGCCCAGCAACCCCAGTCATCCAGCAATCCGAGAATATTCGGACGTCCACCGGGACGCTGCAGCCCCGGCTGCCACCCATCGAAATCAGCGAGAGCGGCGATCATCAGCTCATCACGCTCAGCGTCGAGAAGCCTGGTCAGCAGAGTGTTCGCTTCTAGCGCTTCCAACGCCGTCACCGGTTCGTAGTCATCGGGGTCCCACGCCCAAGCTGCGTGACCTGTGCTGGAATCCGCTGTTTCAGCAACATTATTGGCGCGAACACTCATGTATCGGATCCAGTGCGACAGCAGCGGTCCCCATTCCTTCTGCTCTGGCAACATGCTCATCCCCTCCCGCCATGGCCCCAGCGATTATGCAACGCTGCTCTACAGTCACGACACCGCAGCCTCCTCCACCACCGTGAACCGCCACGGGTTTGGGACCGCAGGTGGCCCCGGCCTCCAGGGCCACATATCGTCGGAGCGTTCCCTCGCGAACGCACGGTATTCGGCATGTGCGTGTGTTGAGTGTCAGTGCCCGCATGGATAGGAGGCCAGCCGACGGCCGTCGAGCACAGGGGCATGGGCAGGTTTCCAGGATGATCGTCGGTTTGCCTGATTCTAGGGCTGCTCAAAGATGCTGGCTGTTAACGTAATACAGATCTGGGGGATAGCGCTCCGGTTGGTCGCTCAACGGCGAGAGATCTCAAAGCTCGTGTAGCTCAGGCTCTTTGCGTTTGTTCACGCCGCGTTCTGGTCGACCGACATACCGGAGGTCTTTCGTTGACGACTGATGAGCAATTCAGCCATGCCCAAACCCGGATCGAGCACTCGAACGCACTCGCCGCGGCGAAACGACCTGTGGGACTTACCCTGATCTGTGTCGGCTGGCCGCTGAGTCTGGTGTTGCTACTTGCTGGATATCGCGAACTCTTGCTCGGTGCGGGTTTGTCGGGGACCGGGTTGAAGATGGTTCAGCTGCTGTCGGTCCCGTTCGCGATATTCCTGACCATCGGCGCCAATACCTGGGTGCTGGGGGCGGTCGCGGCGGCGCGGCGGCGGGTGCCGCAAGGTTTGCTGTGGCCGGATTCCACAACGGCTGCGGACTTGGGAGTGTCCAGCGCGATCGTGTTCCCGATCAAGAACGAGGACACCGCTCAGGTCTTCGCGAACGTCGCGGCGATGGCCGAGTCGCTGCGTGCCACCGGCGCGCAGGAATTGTTCGATATCTATGTGATCAGCAATTCCGACGACCCGGACTGCTGGGTGGAAGAGGAACTGGCCTGGCATGCGGTCTCGGGGATGTTCGACCGAGTCTATTACTGGCGTCGTCACCGCGAGCAGGGCCGCAAACCCGCGAACATCACCGAATTCTGCGAACGGTGGGGCGCTGGCTACGAATACATGGTGACGATGGACGCCGACAGCCTCATGTCGGCGGACTGCCTGCTGACCTTGGTGGGGCTGATGCAGGCCAACCCGGGAGCGGCGTTGATGCAGACCGCACCCAACATCATCAAAGGCCGAACTCTGTGGGCACGGTTGCAGCAGTTCACGATCTGGAGCAACGCGCGGATCGTGCAGTGGGGCGAACGGGTGTGGCAGGGCGCCGCCGGCGCCTATTACGGCCACAACGCGATCATCCGGATCGCGCCCTTCATGCAGCACTGCGGACTGCCGGTCGTCCCCGGCCGGCCCCCCTTCGGCGGTGACATCCTCAGCCACGACTTCGTCGAAGCGGCCCTGCTCAGCCGCGCGGGCTGGCAGGTGTGGCTGGTGCCGGAGCTGGAGGGCTCCTACGAGGAATGCCCGCCCACCTTCGACGAGTACTTCCGCCGCGACCGGCGTTGGTTCCAAGGCGATTTCGTCAACTTCCGCCTCATCGGCACCTCAAAACTGCCACCGGCAGGCCGGATTCGTTTCGCCATGGCCGCCGTGCGTGATGTGTCGACACCGCTACTTCTGCTGTTGTGCGGGCTGATCATCGCGCAAGCCGACAGACCTGGCTACGGAGCTGCCGCGATCTTCGTTCCGCTGCTGGTGTGGGATTTCGCCGCCCGCCAATCCTGGGCAGGTGTGCCCGCGATCGGGTTCGGTATCTCGGTCTACAACCGCTCGGTCACCCAGCAGCGGGTGCCGGTGTGGCGGTCGCTGGGCAACCGTTTCCTCGACCAGATCCTGTGGTTGCTGACCACACCCACCAGGCTGCTCACCCACGCGCTGTTCGTCGTCGAACTCGCCTACGGGCGCGATGCGGGCTGGACCACCCTGCGCCGCACCCCCGACATGTCGACCCGCAGCCAGAACATCGGACTGTACTTCGCCCACACCGCTTTCGGCACCGGCGTCACTACGACCCTGATCGTCACCAATTCTTGGGCGCTGTGGTGGATCTCGCCAGTACTGGCCTGCTGGATCTGCACGGTACCCATCGCGCGAATGTTTTCCTCCACTCGACTCGGTGGATTCACCCAGCAAGCAGGAATACTGCTGATCCCCGAAGAAAACGTGCCGCCACCGATCATCACACGATCCGAACAACTGGCCGAGATCATCGGCAAGCAACTCCCCCCGCACGCTTGGCAAGCAGCGCTGACCGATGAAACCGCCGCCGCCATACATCGCGGATTCCTCGCCCACGCCGCACCCCTGACCGCCCAGCAACGCACCGAAGCCGCTGCGGCAGCCCAGAAATACCGCGCAGGCACCTCCGCACGGATGGGCATGACAACCGCCGAGAAGACAGCATTGCTGCGCGCCCCGCAGAACCTCGCCGACAATCCACCGTCAGCGCTGCCGATCGACTACCCGCCACTCATCCCAACACCTATGCCAGAACAACAACTGATCACGAGGTAACAGACACCGCACGGTTTCGGTAGTCGGTCACTCAACCGGGACATAGAACCCGCGTATCGGTAACAACGAGGAGCATCGTGTCCAAAGTCAATGCCACTACGACGCCAGTTGACTTCTGGTTGGATCCGCGGTGCCCCTGGGCGTGGATCACGTCCCGCTGGATGACGGAGGTCGAGAAGGTCCGGTCAGTGGAAATCCGTTGGCGCGTCATGAGTTTGGCGGTGCTGAACGAGAACCGTCTCGATGAACTGCCCGAGCAATTCCACAGATGGGACATCGTAGGCCGGTATCCGGTGCGGATCTGCGTCGCCGCCGAGCAGAAGTACGGCAGCCAGGTCCTTGGCCCGCTGTTCACAGCCCTGGGTACCCGCATCCACAACCTGGGCCAGAAGCAGACTCGGGAAACCTTCGCGGCAGCCTTGACCGATGCCGGCCTGTCTGAAGACCTCGCCGATGCCGCGTACTCCGCCGACTACGACACCCTTGTACGCACCTCCCACCAGAAGGGAATCAGTCTCGTCGGACAAGAAATCGGTACCCCGATCATTGGCGTTCCTGGACCCCACGGCTCCCGCATCGCCTTCTTCGGGCCGGTGGTCACCCCCGCCCCTAAAGCCGAGGCCGCGGGACGACTGTGGGACGGGATGCTCCTCCTCGCAGGTACCCCAGGCTTCTTCGAACTGAAACGAAGCAGAGACGCCGAACCGTCGTTCGACTAACTTCGTCATCGATGCTGATACAGACATCCTGCGCAGCGCCAAGCCAGCTGTCACGAGTGGTCGATGACCGCACCATCGGCATGCGGTCTGGCCTGGCTGCCATTCCTCATGCAGCGCCTGGACCACGAGTTCATCCTGCGGACCTCGGATGCGCCCCTGCTGCGGAAAATGCCCAGCGACTACATGCGCGGAATGTACTACACCTCACAGCCTTTGGAGATGCCGGACCCCGACCTACTGCAAAGCACACTGAAGGCGATCGATGCCGAGAACACCTTGATGTACTCCTCGGACTGGCCACACTGGGACTTCGACACCCCCGGCCGCATCATGTCGATCCCGAATCTGTCGGAGCAGGCGAAGAACAACATCCTCGGCGGAACCGCGCTGAAGGTGTTCGGCACCAAAATCGCTGGATTGGCACCGACCCCAGCCGCCCGCTAGCCGCTGCCTCCGGCCAGCCACACGAGAACGTCGTCGACGCGCAGCGATTTCGGTCCTGCTATCAGTCGCCGTTATCCGCTTGCGGTGGGGTTCCTGAAGAGCAGGCGGTGCCCGAGCGGTCCGTCGGCGTTCTCGTAAATCCATTCATGGGCGCGCAGGACGTGGTGACAGAGGTCGGTCATCGGGCGGCCCTGCGTCACGGAACGCGGGTAGGGCTGGGATCAGCGTGTCGGCGTAATCGCGAATCCGCTGGGGTGGAAAGGTTTCGGGGTCGGCCAGGATCAGGCGGCCGGCTTCCCAGAACAGTGCGTAGATGGTGCGGGCCGTCAGTTCGACGTCAATGATCGGGAGCAGGTCGGGCTGTGTCGCGGCCCGGACGAAGGTCACCAGTGCCGCGATGAATGCGTGCCGTCCGGCTTCGAGGCGGCGACGGAAAGCGGGGGTGCTGGCGTCGGCGATCAGGAATACTGCCCGCCACCGATCGGGGGCTGCCTGCACGGCGGCAAGAAAGCGCGTGAGGCTGTCCGACATGGCGCGGGCTGGGTCGCTCGTGTTTGCCAGTGGCACCGCCTGGGCCATCTGCGCCAGTGCTGCGGTTTCTTCGCGGTCGAGGGAGGCGCGCAGCAACGACTCGGAGTCGTCGAACAGTCCATAGACCACCGGGCGGCTGACCCCCGCCGTGCGGGCCACGGTGTCGATGGACACCTTGTGGATGCCCTGTTCGACGATGACCCGCAAGACCGCGTCCAGCAACTGTTGCCGACGCGCCTCGGGAGCCATACGCGGTGCGTATTCGCGGTTTCGCCGCTCGGCCATGCGGACAATCCACCTTTCCGTCCTGGGGCTGCTTGACATCCGGCAGCGAGTGAGCAAATACTACACTCACTGTAGCTACAGAGACTGTAGCTTTGATGGGAGGTCGCAATGGCGCGTCGGTACTGCATCATCGGGGCCGGATACACCGGATTGGCGGTGGCGAAGGCGTTTACGGATTTGGGCTTGGACTACGACCACATCGAGGCCACCGACGCCATCGGCGGCAACTGGTCGCACGGGGTCTATGACTCGACGTACCTGATCAGCTCGAAGGACGTCACGCAGTACCCGGACTATCCGATGCCCGAGAAGTACCCGGATTTCCCCAGCGCTGCGCAAATGCGCGACTATCTGCGTTGTTTCGCGACGGAATTCGGCCTGGTCCACCGGATCGAGTTCGACACCCTGGTGACCGATGTCGGACCGCTCGATGATTCGGGATCGTCTGGGTGGCGGGTCGTAGTCGACGGCGGCGAAGTACGCGAATATGCCGGTGTCGTGGTCGCCAACGGTCACTACTGGGATGTCAATATCCCGTCGTACCCGGGCGAATTCACCGGCAAGCAAATCCACTCGAAGAACTACAAGCGTCCTCGGGATCTGGACGGGCCGCGCGTGCTGGTGGTGGGGTCCGGGAACTCGGGCTGTGATCTGGCCGTGGAAGCGGCGCTGACGTTCGGGAACGCGGAGATCTCGTTGCGCCGCAGCTACTGGTTCATCCCGAAATATGTCCTGGGCATCCCAAGCGGTAAGTTCGATTTCGGATCGGTGCCGGTGCCGAAACTGTTGCAGGAGGCCGTTTTCCGGTCGATCGTCGCGCTCGGTATGGGCAGCTTCCACAGCTTCGGGCTGCAGAAGCCCACACATCGGATCTTCGACCAGGACCTGGTGGTCAACCAGCAGCTGCCGTATTTCCTCAAGCACGGTCGCATTGCCGTCCGTCCGGAGATCGCGCGCTTCGAAGGGCGCACAGTGCATTTCATCGACGGCACCCACGGTGACTACGACACCATCGTCTGGGCGACCGGTTTCCGGACCACCTTCCCATTCCTGGGCGAGGGCCTGCTGGAGTGGGAGAACGGGCAGCCGCGGCTGGTATCGCACACCTTCGCACCGGGGCTGGCCAATCTGTACTTCGCCGGACTGGTGGCCCCGCGCTCGGGTGCGGGCATGTTGCTGATGAACAGTTCCCGGCTGCTCGCTGAGGCGGTGCTGCTGCAACAGCGGATGCGCACACCCGTGGGAGATCTCTACGCCCACCTCTGCAAGCCGTCGAGCGAGATCCTCGCGGGCGGACCGGATTTGCGCTGGGAGGTGCTGCGCGGGCGGTGGCTGGTGCGCCGCTTGACCCAGCTGTCAACCCTGCGTGCACTGCTGTCCTACCTGCCTGTGCACTCCTATCTCCGAGGCGAAAAGCTCAGAGCCGCAGACAGATTCGACGCACATGCCGACCGCCGCCGCACGCAAACGCGGCGCGCTGCGCCCGATCCTCGCCGCCGCGCGCAGCAAAGCCTGACCTGAACAGGAGAACCCCCATGACATCGAAGAACAGCATCCCCCGCATCGTCGCCGTCGGCAGCCCCTTAGCCCTGCCGTGCGGTGTGACCCTGCCCAACCGCATCGCCAAGGCAGCCATGAGCGAACAGCTCGGCCAGATCGACGGGTCTCCGAGCCACACCCTGACCCGGCTCTACAGCGCGTGGGGACGCGGCGGTGCGGGGCTGCTCGTCACCGGCAACGTCATGATCGACCGCCGCGCGTACGTCGAGCCGCGCAATGTGACCCTCACCGACGACCGGCATCTCGACGCCGTCCGCAATTGGGCAGTCGCGGGATCGCGAGCGGGATCGGTGATGCTGATGCAGATCAACCACCCTGGCCGCGTCGCGGTCGGCCCGCTGCACCGCCGCCCGGTCGGCCCGTCGGCGTTGCGTCCGCAGGCGATCGGATTCAACCTGCGCAAGCCGCGCGCGCTGTCGCTCGACGATATCGCCGACCTGCGCCGCCGCTACGCACGGACGGCGGAACTCGGTGTGGCTGCCGGCTTCTCCGGTGTGCAGGTGCACGCGGCACACGGGTATCTGCTCTCGCAGTTCCTCTCGCCGATCGCCAACCAGCGCAAGGACTGCTACGGCGGCGACGCCGAGAACCGCCGTCGCCTGCTGCTCGAGGTAGTCGCCGACGTACGACAGGCCATCGGCCCCAATGCCGTTCTCTCCGTGAAGCTCAACTCCGCCGACTTCCAGCGCAGGGGCCTGGAGGAAGGCGAGTCTCTCGATGTCGCGCTCGCCCTGGAGCACGCAGGCATCGATCTGCTGGAAATCTCCGGCGGCAACTACGAGGCCCCGGCCATGACCGGTGTGGTGGCCGACAATACGCGCGAGCGCGAGGCATACTTCCTGCGCTACGCGCAACAGTTGCGTGCCCGCTCGGGGATGGCGCTCATGCTCACCGGCGGTATCCGCACCCTCGACTTCATGAACGAGGTCCTGGCGCAGGGCGCGGTCGACGTGATCGGACTGGGCCGCCCCTTCGCGGTGCGCCCCGATATCGCGGCGGAGCTGCTGTCCGGCGAACGGGAACCGCAGGTGCTGCCGACCGCACCGCGTATCGCGCTGCCCGCTGCCACACCGATCAACTCCTATCTCCAACTCGCCTGGCACGCAGCCAATTTCCGCCGCATCGCCGCAGGCGCGAAGCAGGTGAGCGGTCCGGGAGCGCTGCGCACCCTCGCCGCCGCCGGTACCACCGTGACCGCCCACGCACTCACTCAGTTCTGATCGTAGAGGAGCCTTCATGAGCCTGCCTACCCCCTCTCCCACCATGCGCGCCGTGGTCACCGGCGCCTCCTCAGGTATCGGCGTGGCCCTCGCTGAAGCCCTTGCCCAGCACGGCTATTCGCTGATTTTGGTGGCTCGTCGCCAGGACCGGCTGCGTGCGCTGGCCGAGCGACTGGCGGCCCGCCACGGTATCGAAGCCGAGGTCCGGGCCATGGATCTGTCCGACCGCGGTGCACGCGCGAAACTGTGTGCAGAACTCGCCGACCGGAATATCGCGGTGCTGTGCAACAACGCAGGCTTCGCCACCTATGGCGAGCTGGCGACCGCGAACCCAGACCGCGAACGCCAGCAGGTCGAACTGAATTCCGTTGCGGTGCATGACCTCACCTTGGCCGCGCTGCCCGGCATGGTGCGCCGCGGTACCGGCGCGATCCTGATCACCGGATCCACCGCGGGCAATCAGCCCGGCCCACACAACGCCACCTACGCCGCCAGCAAGGCCTTCGCCAACACCCTGGCCGAATCGCTGCACGTCGAACTCTCCGGCACCGGTGTGCAGTGCACTTTGCTCGCGCCGGGCCCGGTGCGCACCGAATACGCCGAGGCGGCTGAGGCCCCGAACCTGGACCGCATGGTGCCGGGTCCACTGTGGGTGAGCGCGGAGCAGGCTGCGGCCGACGCGATCGCGGGCATGGCCGCCGGTCGCCGCCGCGTGGTTCCAGGCCTGTTCGCCAAGGTGCAGACCGTCGGCGGTCAGTACACCCCGCGCGGGTTGGTCGGGCCGATCTTGCGCGCCATCTACCGAAAGGTCGTATGACATCATGGGATGGGAACCCGCTATTCGGACTGCGGGCCGTGCGCTCGGTGCGGACCTGCGCCGCCTCCTGGCGCTGGGGGATCCACGGCAGAGCCTCTACCGCGACGCCCATTACTTCAGCGCCACAGTCGAAATCGACCCAGCACGCATGCGGCAGTGGCTGCCCGCCGGGATGCAGCTGAGCGAACCTGCTCGCGCGGACCTGTTCACCGCCTGGTTCCCCGACAACAATTTCGAGTCCCCGGGATACCACGAGGCTGGGCTCTTCGTGCACGTCAAGACCGTGCAAGGCACCGGAATCCATTGCCCGTGGATGATTCTCGACGACGACGTAGCCCTCATCATCGGCCGCGAACTGCTCGGCTACCCGAAGAAACTGGGTGAGGTCGACTGGACGCTCACCGACATCGAGATCCACGCGCAGGCAACCCGCCGCGGGCACAAGCTGCTCAGCATGGGCGGCTGGCTCGGCGAGGTCATCCCCGACCCGCCGCCCATTTTGGCCCGCCCGCACCGCAATGTCGTCGGTCTCGCGGGCCTGTTCCCGGCGTGGCTGGTGGCCTTCACACCGCGCGAGAGCGTGATCGAAGTACGGCGGATCGAAGACTTCACCCTGAAACTCGACGGTTCCGAACGTGATCCGATCGATCAGATGGGGATCGGGCGGGTGATCGAGGCGCGGCTGCATCGCGTCGACCTGCTGGGCGGGTGGCTGCCACCAATTCCGGTGCGCCCGCTGACCCCGCTGTTCACCATGACTCACCTGCGGCCCCGCATCCTGTAACCGCCGCCGCACCCAGGAGCCACGCATGAGCATCGCCGACCGTCTCACCACCGAGCCGATCGCCATCCCACGCCCGGCCGCCACCTCGCTGTTCACCCGCATCGATACCTTCGACGAGGCACTCACCGCACCTGGCGGCTTCGGTGCTCGACTGCGCGAATGCCGCAGCGCCGCTCTGGATTTCCGGCGGGTATTCGCCGCTACCGGCACTCCTGATTCGGTACGCTTATGGCAACTGCTGAAATCCTCCATCCATCAATATCTCTGCTCGACATACCGCGCCATCCGCGCACGCAACAGCGGAAGTATGTAGCTGGCAGCCACATCGCACGCGCTGGACCACTCATCGCCGGACTTGTCGAGAGTGCTGAAAACGCTTGGGGGCTTGCATCTTTCAGGGAAGTGCCGAACGGTTGGTCGCGCGAACCCTTGCGCTGTCGGTATTTACTGATTGATCATGATCGCGGTATGATGTACGAGGGGGATGCGGCCGAGCCGCTCTCCGGTGCAGCACTTCGCGATGAGGGGGAATCATCTGTGATCACAAGCGTTTTGGGCAGGCGTGTGCGTCGGCTCGGTCTCGGGTCGGCGGTGGCAGGCGTGGCGTTGATCCTCGCCGCACCCAACGCCACAGCGTGGGGGGCTACCTTCACGATGACCTCGGACAACGGCACATACTCGGTCTGGTCGACGTACTCGTTGACGATCACGGCGGACCTGGCCAAGCCGGGGACAGCCACCTTCTGCTCGACCGTTGATCGCATCGGGACGTGCTACAAGCCGATCAAATCGACCGACGGCGTCGCAACTATGCCGTGGATGCCGATCAAGCAGGGCCACTACGAGATCGAGGCCAAGTACGTCTACGACGACCCTAGCGCGCCGAACGGTAGCTACGGAGTCCGTGACAGTGCCTACATCACCGTCTACTGCCCCGGCCACCAAGGCCAGTCGTGGGATTGCCAGAACCGCCCCTGAGCCGACCAGTCGGTGTGGCTGTCCGTCCGGCTGGCAAGTGGCATATGACTGTCGTGTCGGTGCGTGAACGATCTGATCGGCGGCCGATGCATCCAACCGATCGGCCTACCCGCAGCACCTACACCGCAAGGCAGCTGCGTGGCGGCTCCAGTTTTGTGTGACTCGGACGCCAATCTGATCGTGAGGATCCGAAACATCTTCGGCGAGGCCCGGTCGCGCATCGGCTAGGTAACGGGCCGGTCCGCGAACGGAATCCGCACCGATGAGATATCAGCGAGACCTGCTCGAGTTCGCTGTCGAGTGGGCGCCGTACGACGGCGGTGACGAACACGTACTCCCGATCTTCGGGCTCACCATCGGGGAGTACTACACGCGGTTGCTGCGGCTACTCGCTACGCCTGCGGTGCGATCGCTTGCGCCGCAGACGATCTCCCTGACCCGCGGTGGTGGCGACCAGTTCGGCGAGCCGGGCGAGCGCTTCGGCAGGGTCGCCGATGGTGGGGTACCGAGTGGTGCGCGTGCGGCTTGGTCGGGGTCGGGTGTGAGCAGGGTCAGCTCTGGTTCCCTCGGCAGGTATCGTCCCGGGTCCACGGCGTGGTAGGGCAGTACCGCGCCGCCTACCCAAGCGATGAAGTCATAGGGTGCGAGTTGCTCTCGCACCTGCCGCACCGTCGGTCCCAGGGTCCCTTGGTAGCAGGGGTCATCTGCGTCCCTTTCTGGTCCAGTCAGTTGGGCGGGATGCTCATGGCGTTGTGAAATAGGTTGTCCGGGTCGTACTTGCGTTTGATGGCCTGCAGCCGGGGGAAGTGGTCGCCGTAGTAGCTGGCGTACATGTCGCGTCCGTGCAGCTGTTCTTCGAGGTCGTCGTCGCCGATGTAGCCGCCGACGGTGTAGGGATACACCAGTTCGTAGGCCTCGCGGGGCCACCAGCGGCGGTCCTCGCCGAGCGGGATGAGGTTTGCGGGGTCGTCGGCTTCGTCGGGTTCGACGTCGGTGCCGAAGCCGAGCAGCCAGACGCTGCCGCGGGTCTTGATGGCGGTGGCGCCGGCCGGTAGTCCGGAGGTCGGGTCCAAGGCTTGCATCTGCATCCGGGCGCCCCGCGGTGGTTGCCGGGCCGCGAGTTCGCCGAGTTTCGCGATGACTTCGGGGGTGAACGGTTCGGGCAGGTGTGCGGCCTTGATCGCCTGGTAGCGGAGGTTTTCGTCGGCTTCGCGGCTTATTTTCCCGGGCTCGGCCAGCCAGTGCGCCGAGGTTTGCGTCGCGGCTTGGCTGGCGACTACCTCGATATAGCTCATCGGTTCGATGTCGGACTCGGTCGGCCGCGGCAGCTGCGCGCGCATGTCGGCGATGAGGGCGTCGCGCTCGGCGGGGGTATCGGTGAGGATCGCGCCGGTCATTTCGAGGATGCCTTGCCAGATGACCAGCATCGGGCTGAAGGTCGTTGGCGCGTTCAGGGTGAAATCCTGTAGCGCGGTGAATGTTTCGACGAAGTCGAGGTCGGTCAGGCGGTAGCGCATGGAGAAGTTCGCGGGGGCTTTCGGTGCCTCGTGCAGACGGAAGACGAACTTGGTGATCACGGCGAACGATCCGGTGCCGGAGCCGCGCAGCGCCCAGAACAGGTCGGAGTTGGTGTCGTCGTCGGCGATCAGCACCTGACCGTCGGCCGCGACGACTTCTACCCGCATGACATGGTCGGTGAGGATGCCGTACCGGCGTACGCTGCGCCCGTAACCGCCGCAGGTGGCCTGGCCGCCGATGCCGACGGGCAGGCAGTCACCGCCGGGGACCATGAGCTCGCCATGCGACCACGCCTCCCAGTACAGGTTGCCCAGCAGCGCACCGGGTTCCACGGTCGCGGTGCGCGCCTGCGGGTCCACGGTGATCTTGTCGAGGTGGATGAGGTCGATCACCAGGGCGTGACCGCCTCGCCCGCCCAGTCCGTTGCCCTCGATGGAGTGGCCGCCGGAGCGGATCGCGATCTGGGTGACGCCGGCCTCGCGCGCACATCGCACGATCGTCGCTACCTCAGCGGTGCTGCGCGGCCGCACGATTCCGAGCGGGCGGAACTGGGTCCGCACGTTCCAGGTAGCCCGGGCTCGGTCGTACTCGGGATCGTCCTCGAAACTCATCTGCACCGAGGGCAGGTGCTGGTGGAGCAGCGTTGCGATGTCGCTCACGGCTATCTCCTCTCGATTTACATTAAAATTAATGTAGATTAGATAGTAGCTAAGTGCTTGCTTCGAGGAGATGTGATGATGGTCCCACAGGATCAATCCGCAGGTATCGCATTCGTGAGCAGGTGGGATGGTGATGAACTGACAACCTGGCTGTCGTTGCTGTTCACCAGCCGACTGCTGGTCAACCGGCTCGACACCGACCTGCGACGCGGCCACGAGCTGACTTTGGACGAATACGGGATCCTGGTCGCCTTAGAAGCGGCGCCCGGCTTCGGCGTGCGGATGAACGACCTGGCCGAGGCGGCCATGCTCTCCCAGAGCAGGCTGTCTCAGCAGATCAAGCGCATGCAGGCACGCGGCCTGGTCGACCGGCGGCAGGCCGTGACCGACAAACGCGGCGTCGAGGTCGTACTCACCGAAGCAGGCCACCGAACCCTGCTCGCCGTCGCTCCCGAACACATCGACCGGGTACGCCGCTACTTCCTGCAACACCTGACCACCGACGACCGCGCCGCCCTGACCCAGAGCCTGCGACCGGTACTCGATTCCCTCGCGACCTCGCCGGCGCTGACCCGCATGCTCGACCAGGCATCCCCGGCTCGCCCGCCACAACAGCGCCGCGGTGACTCCAATACTCCGACTCGACCGACCAAGACTCGACCGACCGAGAAAGGAACGACATGACGAACTACGCGGACTGCACCGAATTGGCAGACAAAGCGCGCACCACGATGGCGCCCGATATCTGGTCCTATGTTTCCCACGGCGCTGGCGATGAATTCACCCAGTCCAACAACGAGGCCGCCTTTCAGAAACTCGGTGTGCTGCCCCGTATTCTGCGTGCCACCGCGCAGCGCGATTTGTCTGTCGAGTTGTGCGGCATGAGCGGCTTGGCCGCGCTCGATCTGCTGCCCGGTGTCGTCGCGGCCGCCGACGGAATGCCGGTGCTGTTCGATTCGGGCATCCGATCCGGTGCCGACGTGGTGAAGGCGCTGGCCCTCGACGGCTACCCGGCGATCGCCGACCTCACCGCCGAAGCAATCCTGCCCACCGGCCGATGAACGGGAAATCATCGGCCGCTGCCCAGACCGCTGACGGTGCGCGCCGAGCGACGACCCGGGCATCCGCCTCGGCGTTCTCCTACCCGGAGCAGCCGCCGGGGACCGATCCCACCAATACCGATGCGCGCGCGCCCTTTCCGGTGCAGCAGGCACCCCGGCCCGTAGCGAAACCGCGCACCTACGAGCTGTCGCTACCCGAGCATCACGGCATCGACTCCACCGATCCGACCGCGCTCGGCGTGCTCGAACTCGCGGCGCTGCTGCGCGCGGGCGCACTCACCAGCGAGAAGCTGACCAAGGCCCTGCTGGACCGAGCGCAGGAGAAGGACAGCGACATCAACTCCTTCGTCCACCGCTACCCTGACACCGCGCTCGCGGCAGCCAGGGACGCCGACGCGCGCCGCCGAGCCGAGGGCGATCGCGCGCCGCTACTGTGCGGAATCCCGCTCGCGCTCAAGGATGTTTTCGCGGTGCAGGGCCGTCCGCTGACCGCCGGCCTACCGGCACTGCTCGGCGACAACATTGCCGTAGGCGACTGCACCGCGTGGGCGCGGCTGAAGGCCGACGGGATGCCGCTGCTCGGCCACGTGCAGACCCATCAGATGGCATCCCCGCCTCAGCCTGCAACGTGTGCAGCATCAAACCCACGGCGGGACTGGTCTCGGTATACGGCACCATCCCGGTGGCCTGGAGCTTCGACAACGTCGGCCCGATGGCGCGCAGCGCCGCCGATCTCGGGCCCCTGCTCGCGGTGATCGCCGGATTCGACCCCTTCGATCCCCGCACCAACGGTGCCATCGATTGGCCACAGTCCTACCCCAGCGCGCCGCGCGCATCCGGGCTCTCCGGCACTCGCCTCGGAATCCCCTCCACCGCACCGACATTGGACCCAGGCGTGGCCGACAGCTACCGTGCGATGCAGGCGACGCTGCGTTCCCTCGGTGCCGAGGTGATCGAGGTCGAGACCCCCGCCTCGATGAACTATCTCGACATGATCATCGGCCAGGGCGTGGAAATCGGTGCCTACCAAGCACAATGGTGGCCCGCGCGGCGCGACGTCTACACCCGATATCTGTCCGAGAGCTTCGCCTTCCTGCTCGCGCACGAACCCAAGGCCATCGTCTACAACCAGCTGCTGCGCGAACGCACGCGGCGCCAACAGCAATGGTGCGCACTCTTGCGGGATCACAAACTCGACGCCGTGTTGCTGCCGGTGCTCGGCACCGAACTCGTCGACCGCCCGCCGTTCGGCGACTACGGCCCGCAGGAGGGCATGGCGATGTCACCGCAAACCAACGACGCGAACTACTGCGGCCTGCCCGCTGTCGCGATTCCGGCGCAGCGCAGCTCCGTCACCGGGCTCCCCGTCGGCGTACAACTGATGGGCGCGCCCTACAGCGACGCTCACCTGCTGCAGATTGCCGTGGACATCCAGGCCCACACCGGATACCACACCGCGACACCACCCATCTGACTCCTTCGGTTCGTCGAATGTGCTGCGGCGGAGGCTGTTTCGGGGCGGTCAACTCCACATCGCGGTACTGCGCGTTGAGGCCATGGCCGCACCGTGTTACCTGTACGAACCTGATGGGGGAGACGGCGCGAGTCGATCACAACCGGAGGTAGATCGTCTTCGCGTCGGGATCGGTGAGAGCCGGGATGGCCGGGCCTTCGCCGAAGAGTACGAATACCGCCGGTTCGCCGGCGTCGGATAGGGCCCCGTCGTAGTGGGAGGTGCCGGCCTTGCGGAATCCGTAGTCACCTGGAAAGGCGGGAATGGTTTGCTCCAGATCGATGCTGGTGCCTGCCCCTACGGTCCAGACCCCGGACACCGTGACCGAGTGCCTGTCGACCTGGTAGGTGTGTGGGGCGCTCATCCACCCGGGGTACCAGCGTGCGTAGCAGATGTAGAAGCCGTCCTGCCAGAAGGAACCGACGACCGGGGCAATCTCGAAGCTCTGCGAGGGGGCGCCTGGCGCGGGTGTCCATTCGACCTCGCCCGGGCCGATGAGGGTCGTGCCGACCCCCGCTGGTCGTCTGCCATGAGGCATCGGCAACGCCGCCTCGTTCGTCATCGCCGGACCATACCCCGGTACGGGGTTGACCTGCGGAAATCGGCAGCCGCAACGGCGCGTCGCCGTCGTTGCCGCAGGCTCGGCCAGTCGTTCTTTCGCGGCTGGGGGCGCACCTCGGCGCGGCGATCGCCTATGCGCGCCGGGCTCGCATCGAACGCCCGCGGTTCAGGGTTCCCGGCCTCGATTCGAGTCAGTGCGGGTTGGTGGTGCCATCCATGGTGGTGGAGCGGTTTCGCTGGTAGGCGGTGGTGGCCTCGGTCAAATTTACTAGGTGCGTAAGGGTTTCATTGACCGGAGCCGGAACACCTTGGGCCGCACCACGACTGGCGATCGATCCATTGAGATGGCGGGTGCTGTCGACACACTCATCGGCTACGGATTCGACAATTCGGACCAGTAAATAATCATGGATACGCCAGCGTAGCAGGGGATAATCCCGCACCCGGCCAGAAATCTAATCCTCGCGGAATTCCAGCCACGAAACATCAAGTGCACAGCACTGCCAATAATGATCACGGTCCAGATCGCCAGGGCGACAATCGGTCCTATTACGATGGCCCACGTGTACAGAAAGTACCCAAGGGTCATTGTGCAGACGGCGGTCAGCACGACGCCCGATACGACGCCAAGGGCCAGCTGCCAGCCGTAACGGAGCCAGGTCGAGGCCGTATCGCGGAGACTCGCTTGTCGGCTCATCGATATCAGGCCGAGGGGCCGGCAACCCGTCTTGGCCGCATTGAAGTTTATGTACGAATTCATCACTGTTCCGGGGTGTGATCGGTGGCCAGGAATTGGTCCACAGCCTCGACGTCGTCATCGGTGCGGTCGAGGAGGCGCTCGTTGAGCACGGGAACCGGATGGTCCAGCCAAGCGGGTCGTTCCCCCTCGGCGGGTAATAGTTCGTGTCGATCGGCGAATTGCTCCGCGAGGTGCCGGACCGATTCGCGCAACGCGCTGACCACCACTCCTTCGGCTAGGCCGGTCAGCTCCTCGAGTAGCGCCCGGACTCGGTCGAGCTGGTCGGTCTCGGAGCTGCTGGCGTGGATGCGTGGCCACAACGTGCGTTCGAAGATGTCTCCGAAGTCGGCCGCGATTTGATCGGTGTGCGCACGCAGCCGGACGACCTGATCGAGCACCTCGCCGGGCGGTATATCCAGTTCGGCGACCCGCATTCCGCTAGTGAGTGCCCAACGCCGCGCCTGCGGGCGGCCGCGCCGCCACCGGATCAATCCGAGCTGAGTTGCCTTGCGCAGCAAGGTGGGCCGCAGATCCTTCGGTTTGATCATCACCCGGATCTCGCGCAGGCCGAGCGGTACCCAATCCTCGGGGCCGCCGGGCAGCGCGAGGAGATCGGCAACCGTCGCGCCCTGTTCGCGGGCGGTCAGCAGTTCGGCGATCGAGGTGAGTGAGAAGCCGCGCTCCTGCAATCGCTGCACCAGTTCGAGGCGCTGCAGGTGCGAGCTGTCGTACCGCGCGGTGCGACCGGCCCGGCGCGGCGCATGCAGCAAACCCTTCGACTGATACATCCGCACGGTGCTGGTCGGCACGCCGACTCGCGCAGCCAGCTCCTCCACGGTCAGATCACTGTCTGTCACTCGCACGAGTTGAGCATTGCATCGTTCAGTTATCTAGTCAATACTCTTCTAGTAAACGTTAGAAGTCTCGTTGTCTGTGCAGGTGAGGTGACATGATTCAGGTCAATGCTGCAGTGCCCCTCGGTAGTCCGCCCATCGTTGCGATCAGGATCGAGAGCACTGTCAGGAGCTCGGAACCGCAATCCGCGAAGTCATCGTCGGCGTCGGGTTCACACTGTTGCAGCGAAGGTGTTGTAGGCATCCGGGCTGAACAGTACGAAACGCACTTCCCGCACCGCGGTGTCGGTGGTCCGTACGGTTTCGATGGCGATGCGGGCGCCGTCGTCGATCGGCCAGCCGAAGATGCCGGTGGAGATGGCTGGGAACGCTACTGTTTGTGCGCCCAATTCGTCTGCTACTCGTAATGATTCGCGGTAGCAGGAGGCCAGCAGGTCTGATCGGTCGTGCTGGGCCGACCACACCGGGCCGACGGTGTGGATCACCCAGTGTGCCGGCAGGTTTCCGGCGGTCGTCGCGACGGCCTTGCCGGTTGCCAGACCCTTCCCGTAGTGCGATGCACGCAGGTCACGGCATGCCGCAAGGATCGAAGGACCACCCTTGCGGTGGATAGCGCCGTCGACGCCCCCGCCGCCGAGCAGCGACGAATTCGCCGCGTTCACCACCGCATCCACATCTTGCTCGGTGATGTCGCCGCGGACCAGCACGAGTTCAACCATGGGGCCATTGTGTCCTGCGCGGCGTCGGATACTTCATCAGCCCAGAGTTTGATTCAGGAGACGAAGCGCGGGGTTCCAGCTCGGATGCCTGACGCGATCTGCACGACGGAAAGCACCACCAGCAAGACCAGTACCGCGGTCCAGGCGTGGGTGAGGTCGTGCAGCGCACCGGCCAGTACCGGACCGACCGCGCAGAGGGCGAAGCCGGCGATTTGGCTCATCGCGGTCAGCTTCGCGGTTGTCTGTGCGTCGTGCGAGCGGAGTATGGGTAGTGAATAGCCGATCGCGGTGCCTGCGCCGAGTCCGGCGCCGAGCAGGATCATCCACGCGATCGTCCCGCCGGTGGGCGAAATCAGTAGGCCCACAAAGGCAGTGGCCGATACGGCACCGGTCGATATCGCGGCCCAGACCTGCCGTTCGCTCCGGTTCACCAGGATGGACATGGCCAGCGCCGAGGGGACCGCGACCAGATTGGCTACCGAGAGCATGCCGCCCGCCCAGGAAGCGTTCATGCCGGCATCTACGAGAATCGTTGGGAGCCAAGCGGAAACGGCGTAGAAGAGCAGCGCGGGCATCGCGAAGAAGATGGTTACCGCCCAGGCCAGCGGCTGCAGCCACAGGCTACGCGGCGTGGCTTCCGACGTTGGGCCGGTGCCGGCGTCGCTCCGGGCGCGCAACTGAGGCAGCCACACCAGCCATGCGATGACGACGGGGACGGCCCACAGGCCCAATGTCGCGCGCCAGCCGAAACCGGTGGCGTCCTGCAGTGGCAGCGTGATTCCGGAAGCCGCGGCCGCACCGGTGTACAGCGACATGGTGTACAGCCCGGTCAATAGTCCGACGTGTGCCGGATGATCGCGCTTGATCGCGGCGGGCACCAGCACGTTGCCGATGGTGATGGCCAAGCCGATGATCGCGGTCCCGGCGAACAGCGCGGGCACGCCGGGCAGCAGTCGGATGCCGAAGCCTGCCAACAGCACCAGTAGCGCGAACCCGATGGTGCGGTTGAGCCCGAGTGTGCGCCCGATGCGCGGTGTCAGGCCGGAGAAACCCACCCAGCACGCGATCGGCACCGCCACCAGCAGGCTGGCGACGGTGCTGTTGAACCCTTCCTGCCGCTGCACCTGCGGCATCAGCGTGGAAATCGCCGTGATGGGCGGCCGCAGGTTCAGCGCGACCAGCGAGACACCGACGGCCACCAGCCAGATCGGGACCGCCGCAGCGGATTTCGCCGCGAGCGCGGTGGTCTTGGCCCTCACGGGCCCTCGATCGTCACCGTGGCCCAATCGAACGTGAGCTCCTCGAGTATGTCCAGCTCGCTGCAGAACTTGTGCAGCCCACTGAAATTGGACAGCAACCGCTTTGCCGACGGGTCGTGCTCGACCTCCCGCAGCATCTCGTGTCCGCCATCGAAGCCCACCAGATCGACGATGCGATGCCAGGTGGGGAAGTTGTTCGCGGCGAACGCTTCCAGCCCGTCGACCATAGCCTCCCGGAACAGGGCGCGTTCGGCCGGACCGAGCCGGTGGTACACGGCCTTGGCGATCTCGTCGGCGATCGAGGAGTGACAGTACTCGTCCCGGTTGTGCATGGTGGCGGTGACCTTGTTGATCGGCTGGATCTCGTCGTCCTCGGCGATCAGGTCGAGGTAGGAGTTGATCGAGATCTCGGCGACCGTGGCGAAGGCGAGCGCGCTGAGATCGCGCTGCCAGCGTTGCTCGCTGTTGGCCATGCGCTGCCGGAGCCGGGATGCCTTGTGCCCGAGCGGGAGTGCCGTTTCTGGCATCCGCCAGCCGCGCCGGCGCCGCATCACCGAACTGGCATTGAGGTGCATGAGGGTGTGGTATTGCTCGTCGAGCATCGCCTGGGTCATGGCGGTGGTCAGCGTTTCCATCGCAAGGCCGGTGTCGAAGGTGTCCTCGATGACCAGCGCGAAGGTCGGGTTCACCACGTGCTGTTCGGTGTCCATGATGTGCTTGTTGAAGGCCACCCAGCCCCAGCCGAGCAGCCGCGCCCTGAGCTCGGGGTCCATGGCCTGATAGGTCGGGTGGTCCCGGAACGGGATGAGGCCTTCCGGATAGTCGGGGCGAGCGGGTTCGAACAGCTCGTCCAGGTCCGGCTCCGGGCGCTTCACCATCGCGCGCCGATGCCAATTCGCGGTGAGCCTGCTGATCACCGCGTTTTCGACCGGGTCGTCGGGGTCGTGGTCCGGTAGCGACGGCACGACGGGACCGCCTCCGGGATATTGCGGCAAAGACACGGCTATCCCTCCATTTCTTTCCGGCCACCCGCGTCAGGGCGGCTCGCGGTGATCGCCTCGGCGAGTTCTTCGACGCTCGCCGCGAGCACCGCGCTCGACGAAATCTCGGTTCCCCACCGCTGTTCGAGCCTGGCACGGATCTCGACGGCGGCCAGTGAGTCGCAACCGACGTCGCGCAACGGACGCCGACGCGGAATCCGTTGTGCGGGAAGGCCGAGTACCGCGCCGAGTTCGGCGGTCAGGTCGTCCAGCAGGCCGCCACTGGCCGGGACCGTTTGCGGCGGAGCAGGTTCCGCGCGAACCGGTACAGCCACCGGAGCGGATTCGATAGGTGTGAACCAGGTCCGCCGACGCTGCCAAGGGTAGGTGGGCATCTCGTCCGGAACGGTGCGGGTCGGGTATATCGCGGTCCAATCCGGATCTACTCCGGCGGTGTAGAGGCGGGCGACGATCGCCGCGAGGCGGGCGGTTTCGGACGTGCCCCGGCGCAGCCCGGCGACCGCCGTACCGCTCGCACTGTCGGCGAGGCATTGCTCGATGGCCTGCGCAAGCACCGAATGCGGGCTGATTTCGAGGAAAACAGTTGGGCCCGTCGCATTTTCGGCGACGATCGCATCGGCGAATCGAACGGCGGACCGCAGGTTGTCGGCCCAGTACCGGGCGTCGAGATCCGGACCGGACATGCGCTCGCCGGTGACGGTGGACCGGAACGGCACGGCAACCGGTTCGGCCCGTAGTCCGGTGAGCGCGGCGATCAACTGCGGTTGCAGGGGATCCATGAACCGGCTGTGCGAGGCGAAGTTGATCCGCACTCGCCCGGCGCGCTTCCCGGCGGCCCGCAGCTCGGCGAGCAACTCGTCGAGCGCGTCGCTTTCGCCGGACAGCACGGTCAGTCGTGGGCTGTTGCGCGCGGCCACCACGATCCGGTCGCCGTAGCGCGCGGCGGCCGCCTCAGCCTCGTCGACCGGCATTGCCGCAGCGACCATTCCGCCCAGGCCGTCCGTCTGCGTAGTGAGTTCGCCACGGCGACAGATGAGTTCGGCGGCAGTGTCGAGATCGATCGCCCCGGAAACAGTGGCCGCGGCCACCTCACCGAAGCTATGACCGATGACGACGTCGGGCCGGATTCCCCAGGTGCGCAGGTGTTGTGCCAGCGCCACCTGCATGGCCCAGACGGCCGGTTGGATCACCGCGGTCTTGGCCAGCTCCGTCCCGTCGTCGTCGGCGAGCACCTTCAGCAGCGACCAGCCGACCACGGATCCGATTGCCGAGTCACAGTTTTCGATCGCCTCGCGGAACGCGGCCGAGGTGTTCAACAACTCGCGACCCATACCGACCCACTGGCTGCCGTGTCCGGGAAAGACGAAGGCGACGCGGCTTCCGCCGGTGGGTTGCTGGGTGACCTCATCGAGCAGTTGGTCGCGTAACGCCGTGGCCAGTCCGTCGCCATCTGAAGCGGCTACCGCCGAACGCCATTCGTGGTGCGCACGGCCGCGCGCCGCGACGGCACACACCTGTCGTACGGTGTCCGGATCCGCCCCGTCCAACCGGTCGGCGTAAGCAGCCGTAAGCGCCTGTACCGCAGCGGGATCGCGCGCCGAGAGCGGCAGCACTAACGGCTTCGGCGCATTGTCGTCATCGGGTTCGGTAACGGCGGGTGCGGCGGTGAGCACGACATGCACATTGGTTCCGGAAAGACCGAAGGACGTCACACCGGCGATGGGGGACGAATCCTCGGGCCACGCAACAGGTTCGGTGGGCACCCGCAGCGGCGTATCCGGCTCGAGCAGGACCGGATGCGGCTCGGTCAGCAGCGGATTCCCCGGAATCACTCGATGATGCAGGCTCAGCACGGTTTTGATGAGTCCCGAGATACCGGCCGCCCCCTCGGGGTGGCCGATATTAGTCTTCACCGAGCCAACCAGGCACGGCCGCCCGTCGGGTCGCGTTCCACCGAACACTCGGGACAGTGCCCGCAGCTCGATGGCGTCACCCGTATTCGTGCCCGTGCCATGGGCTTCCACATAATCCACCGCGGCGGGTTCGACGCCCGCCCGGTCCAATGCGTCGCGCAGCAGCCGCTCCTGCGCCTCCTGTGCTGGGGCTACCAGGGAACCGCCGCCGCTGCCGTCGTTGTTGCTCGCGCTTCCCGCGATCACCGCGTACACCCGATTGCCGTCGGCACGTGCTCGCGCCAGCGGTTTGAGCACCACCACGCCGACGCCTTCGGAACGGACGAAGCCGTCGCCGGTGGCGTCGCCGAAGCGGCAGCGGCCCCGCCGCGACATCAGCCCGACCTGCTCATAGATGGCGGCAAGTTCGGGCAGCAGCACCAGATTCGCGCCGGCGGCCAGCGCCAGGTCCGAGTCGCCGAGTTGCAGGCTCTGCCAGGCCAGATGCACCGCCGTCAGCGACGACGAGCACGCGGTGTCGACCGAGACGCTCGGGCCACGCAGGTCGAGCGCGAACGAGATACGGCCGGACAGGAACGAGGACAACCCGCCCCCGGTCAGTGCGTGCAGGTCGAGCGAACTCTGCCGGGCCTGCAATTCCCAGTAGTCCCGGCCCATCTGCCCGACGAAGACACCGGTGCGCGTGCCCGCCAGCGCCGTGGGCGGAATTCCGGCGTCCTCCAAGGCTTCCCAGGCCACCTCGAGTAGCAACCGCTGCTGCGGATCCATCCGGTCGGCCTCCCGCGGCGAGATGCCGAAGAACGCCGCATCGAAACCCTCGACGTCGTCGAGGAATCCGCCGAAGCGGCGAAATTCGGACGGCACCGCCGGCAGCCGACCGAACACGGTCGGGTGCTCAGTGCGCGCAGCGGGCACCTCGGTCACCGCATCCACGCCGTCGACCAGCAATCGCCAAAGCGCCTGCGGGCCATCGGCACCCGGCAGGCGGCAGCCGATGCCGACAACGGCGACCGGTTCGATGCGTCCGCGTCGAGCGGGCTCCGGGCCCGGCGTCCGTGGTCGATCGATCGGCGGCAGGCAGCGGCGCAGCTCGGCGGTGATCATCCGGGTCAGCTCGCGGCGATGAGTCCGGACGAAAAAGTGACCGCCGGGCAATTCGCGCGTTCGGACAGGCCCGTCGGTAAGCGCACCCCAGGCGGAGGCGTCGTCGGGTGCCGCAAGGGCATCGTCGCGGCCGCTGAACACCACGATCGGGCACGCCACCGGTGCGGCAGGCCGATGCCGGTAGGTGCAGAACATCGTCACGTCCGCGCGCAGCGCGGGCAACGCCGAACGCAGCAGATCCCGATCATCGCGCAATTCGACTGGGGTTCCGCCCATTTCGAAGATCCGATCGAGCAGATTGTCGTCGGACAGCTCGTGCATCGGCTCCGGCGCGAGCCGGTGCGGTGCGGCAAGGCCCGCCACCAGCAGCGCCACCGGGACCCGGTCACGATGCAGTCGCAGCGCCACCTGGTATGCGAGCAGGCCACCCAGGCTGTGCCCGAACAACGCGAACGGCGCGTCGAGATGCGGACGGATCGCGTCGGCGATCGCGTCGGCGAATTCGTCGAAATCGGCTACCGGCGGCTCATCCGCGCGTTCTTCCCGACCGGGGAGCAGTACCGGCAGCACGTCCACCCAGCCCGGTAGCTCCTGCGGCCAGCCACGGAAAACCGAAGCGCCACCGCCGGAATGCGGGAGGCAGAACAGCCGCACCCGAGCGGAGCGACGCGGTGGCCGAGCGAGGAACGCACTCATCTCGCCCGCCCTCGGCCGCCGAGCGAGCCCGCGATGATCATCTTCTGTACCTCGGAGGTGCCCTCATAAATCCGCAGCGACCGAATCTGCCGGTACAACCGCTCCGGCACGCTGTCGGCGACCAACCCCGCGGCGCCGAACACCTGGACGCAGGCATCCACGATGTGCTGCGCGCGCTCGGTGGCATACAGCTTGGCGATGCTGGAGTGTTTCGCCGCTGCCGGATCCCCGCGGTCGGCCGCCCAGGCGGCACGGGCCACCAGCAATGCCGCGGCGTTCAGCTCGACCTCGATGTCCGCGAAGGTGGCCTTCACCAGCTGCAAATCGAATTGCCTTGCGCCGTACATTTTTCGGTTCTTCGCGTGGGCCAGCGCGGCGTCGGTGGCCCGGCGCGCGAACCCTAGCGCCGCGGCGCCCACGGTCATCCGAAACCGTTCGAGCACCTCCATCGCGATCACGAAACCGGTGCCCGGTCTGCCGAGCACGCTGTCCTGCGATACGTGGCAGTCGGCGAACTCGAGATCGGCGAACGACCGGGGCGCGATCAGCGGAACCCGTTGTCCCACCGCCAATCCCGGGGCCGTCGCGGGCACGAGGAACGCCGTCAAGCCCAAGGCGCCAGGGCCTTCGCCGGTCCGCGCGATGACGCAGAACAGATCCGCGATACCGCCATTCGCGATCCACGCCTTGGCGCCGTTCAGCACATAACCGTCGGCGACCCGGTCGGCACGCAGGCCGATCGCCGCGACGTCGGAGCCCGCCTCCGTTTCGGAGATGGCGAACGCGCCGCACAGGGTGCCCTTCGCCATCGGCGCGAGATACCGTCGCTGTTGTTCTTCGTTGCCATGGCGCACTATCGGCGTCGCGGCCAGCGCCTGGATCGAAAACGCGAAATCGGCGAGATCGTCGGCGTAGGCCAGCGCCTCGCGCAGCAGGCACAGGGAGCGACTGTCGCCCGCCGCCAACCCTTCTGGTCCGGCGGCGGGATCCAGCGCGGCCAGCCAGCCGTGCTCGCCGAGCGCCCGAAGGACCCGTAGCCCGGTCGCGTCCGGGTCCGCGCCCGAGTCATCCCACAGCTCAGTGTGTTCCGCGCACCAACTCTCGATCTGCCGCGCGCGCTGCACATGTCGCGGCTCGTAGAACGGGAGGGCGAGGATGCCCGCGTCGAAGCTCATCGTTGCTCCTCGGACAGCGTGAAGATTTCGGTGGGATGCACCGCGGGGTTGCCCGCCCGCAGGTGCAGCCGACCAGGACTCAGGACGACAGCGGCGACCGTGTGTTCGCGGCGGATGTCACCGTTGTCCGTGACGTTGATCGGCGGCGCGGACAGCACGGCGAAATGGTCCTCCGGGTCGGTGCCAACGGTGGCGAGCCTGGTCCGGCACACCTCGAGCCTGCGGACGGAGGAATTGCGGGCGAATACGTTGATCTCGTCCCGCGGCGAGAAGTCGGGATGCAGGAAATGGTTGGTGTGCAACACATTCAGTCCGTACTCGACCCTGCTGTCGGCGCCGAGCAGCTCGACGTAGGCGGCCGTGTCCCGGTCGCACAACACGATGTTGCGGGAACTCGCCAGCGGCAGCTCCCGCAACAGGCGCACCGCTTCCTCGACGGAGCCCGCATTGTCGAGCAGATGCCGAATAGCCAGGTAGGGCGGCACACCCGGCCGCCACTGCCCGCCGAGCACGAGATTCAATCCCACCGCGAGGCCGTCGCTGTTGAGGCCGAGGTAGCCGAGCAAGCCGGCGAAACTGAGCACAAGGACGCGCCGGGGTGTCCCGGCCCGCACGATTTCCAGGACGCTGATCTGATCGTCCAGATTGCCGTTGAGATCCACCGTCTGCGCCAGCACCGGATCGGGGCCCGCCAGTGCGAAGGTGGTGCAGTCCCCGGCGGTCGGGATCTTCTGGTAGCCAAGGATTTCGCGGCGTATCTGCAGCAGCACGGCCTCGTGCGGGTGGAGGCCGGCCCCGGCGGCGAGGCCGCGGATCTCCTCGGCAAGATCCGGTGTCGCCGCGGTGATCTCGGCCAGGTAGGCGTCGATCGTCGGCCCCAACTCGGTCAGCGACACCGGCTCGGGAAGGATCCGGTTCAACCGGCACAGCCCGTCGTCCAGGAAGGCCCGCAAGTCGCCGGCTCTGGCCTTGCCGTGCTGGTAGCCGAGGGCGAAGGCATCACCCTCGACGCGAAGGAACGGAGTCCGCAGGACCGCGCTCATTCGACGGCGCCCGCCAATTGCACCTTCGGATAGGCCGCCAATTTGCTTTTGACACCGGCCCATTCGCCGCGCAGCACGCTGTAGAAGATGGCGTCCCGGCGGCGGCCGCCCGGCATCGGATTGAAACTGCGCAGCACGCCCTCCTCGACCGCCCCGATATTGCGCAGGCCTTGGCGTGCCTGCTCGTTCAGGATGTCGGTCTTGAACTCCACCCGTTCCGCGCCGAGTCGTTCGAAGGCGTGTTCCAGCAGTAGATATTTCGCCCACCGGTTGAGCCCGCGGCCCCGGAAGTCGCGGCCGAGCCAGGACCAGCCGATCTCGATCCTGCCGTCCCGCTCGGCCATGTTCCCGAAACTCATGCTGCCCGCGGCCCGGCCGCTGGCCTTGTCCATGATGTAAAAGACCACCCGGCGCCCGGCCCGCTGATCGTCCAGTGCCGCATCGAAAAACGCGTCGAAGTCGGCCTCGGTCTCCACCAGCGAAACGAAGTACCGCCAGATATCCGGATCCAGCGCGATCTCGCACAGCGCCGCCCGGTCCGCAGGCTCGATCGGCCGGAGCAAGACATGGTCGTTCTCGAGCCGCGCGGGCGCAAGCTCAGCCCACCCCATCTCAGACCGCGCTTTCCGAGTGCCGGGACAGCGCGGCGGTCACGTCGCGCAAGGTGCGCATGACGGCCACGTCCTCCTCGGTGAAGTTCGCCAGCGAGATGCCCGTGTCATCGCACACCGCGGTCAGGAACAGCACCTTGTTCAGTGAGGTGAGGCCGTAGTCGTCGACCATGTCGAGGTCCTGATCGAGCTCACCTTGCGCGCTGTTCGACGCGATCACCTTCCGGAAGTTGTCGTGCACAGCCATTTCCACATCAGGCATGGGTTCTTCCTTTCTCGCCGATTTCCCGTCGATACTGTTCGAGGATCTGCCCGCGTTTCGGTTTGTACTGCGAGCTGAGCAGTCCGTTGTCGATGCTGAACCGAGGGTGTGCGATCACGACCCTGCCGATGCGCTCATCGCGCTCCAGCTCCGCGTTGGTGTGCGCGAGGTGCTCGGCGATGGCCGCCTCGTCGGCGGGTTCATGCGCGGGGGAGACGACGGCGACGAGCTGGGTCTGCGCGGGGCAGAACACCACGCAATGCTCGATCGCCGCGCTCGCCGCCATGCGCTCCTCGATCGGCCGGACGATGACCTTCTTCCCGTTCGCCAGCACGATCACGTCGTCGGCGCGACCACGGATGTAAAGAAAGCCGTCGTCGTCGAGGTAGCCGATATCGCCGGTCCGGACCGTGCCATCCGCGGCGAACACGCCCATCGACTGCGCGGCCGCACCGTATTCGTACCGCCGTGCCACCGGGTAGTCGCTGCGGACACTGATGACTCCGTCGGCGTCGAAGAGCACCTGCTTGCCGGGCAGGACGCGCCCGACGCTGCCCTCCCTACTGGCGCCGGGATGATTCTTGGCGACGATGCAGGTCTCGTTCATGCCGTAGCCCTCGTAGATGGGCACGCCGAGGCGGGTGAAGAAACGCAGCATGTCCGCGCTCGCCGGCGCGGAACCGGTCCACAGGTAGCGGATTCGGTCGCCGAACAACTCCTTGGCCGCGACCTGCGGATCGGGCTGTGCCGCCAGATGCTGTTTCACGGTCTCGTAAAAACCCGGCACCCCCATCACGACGGTGGGCCGCACCTGCCGCATCGCGGTGAAGGCCGCCTCGTAGGTGCTGACCGTGACGTCGTGGCCGAAGCGCAGCGCCGAATAGATCCAATACCGCTGCTGCAACAGCGCCAGCGGCAGAAAGACGAACAGGTGATCGCCGGGACCGTGCGCGAACATGTCCTGGACGGCGCGCAGTGAGCTGTCGATGCTGCCCACGCTGGCCGCGAGGCCTTTCGGCACACCGGTGCTGCCCGAGGTGAACTTGATTGTCGTCGCCTCCGCGCTGTCGTACCGGACCGCGGGCAGGGGGCCCGCAGACTGCTCGGCGAGGGTGCGAGCCTCGCTGATCGGCCGCACTCCGGCGGCAGCGGACGGTTGATCGGTGAACAACAGCTTCAGGTCGTAGCGCGCGAGCAGTTCCGCGTCGGGCTCGAACTTGCCGGGTTCCAGGCCTGCGGTCACGGCCTTGCACCGCAGTGCGGCGAGATCCAGCAGCACCCATTCCAGACAGTTCGCGGCGAGGATCCCGATGCGATCCCCTGGCGCCACCCCCATTTCGCGGAGCCGAGCCGCCAAATGTTCGGCCCGCGTGGACAACTCACGAAGTTCGATCGTTTCCGTCGTGCCGAGCCGCGCGAAGGTGGCGTGATAGCCTGCCGGCGGCGGCGTGCTGACGATCTGGTTGATCACCGAATCCATCACGCCCGCCCCACACCGACCGGCTCCGCCGCCGCGGCCGATGGTTCGGCGAAGAACTCCCGCACCAGGTCGATCCGGGTGCCCGCGGGCACGAGTTGCACGATGTGCGGCCATTGCGCCGGGCGCTGCCCGCCGAGTGCTTCGCCGAGCCGCCCGGCGAAGCGCGGCAGCATCGGTGTTGCGCAGTGGGCGAGCAACCGCGCCGCGGCCAGTTCCAGCGCGACGGCGGTACGGGCCTCGTCATGCCAGCCGTCGACCGTCGCCACCGCGCTTTCTCGATCGGCGAATCGAACTGTGTCCGTGACGATTCCGTGCAGTTCCGCGGCCGCGACCTCGACGGAGAACGCATCCGGACCGAGGGCGGCGGTCACGGCGGACAGCCGGTCGCCGAGGCGGCCCAGAAATGCCGTGTGCTCCGGTGTCCAGACACCGGCGTCCGGTGCCCGGCCCCCGTAGCGAGTCCGGACGCGGAGTCCGAGATCGTTGAGCCATTGCTGCCAGGTGCCGATCAGTTCCTCGCGCACGGCGGCCGCATAACCTTCGTGCGTGAAGTTGGTGCTCCGCGACTCCGGTCGAGTGCGGGACAGGAAGTACCGCACCCCGTCCACGCTGTCCGGCGAAAGGATGTCCTTGCCCCACACCGCATGCCGTCGGCTGGTGGAGAATTTGCCGCCGTCGAGCAGATAGAACTCGTTGACGTGGTAGTCGATATCCGGGTGCCAGCCGGGGAAGGCCAGCCGGTAGAGCACCGGGTACAGGATCGAGTGGTAGAAGCTGTTGTCGTAGCCGAAGAAATGCACGATCTTCCAGTCCTGCGCGGGCTCGTCCGCACGCCAGTCTCGGCCGAGACGACGCCCCAGTGTCGAAATACCGTGCAGGAAACCGTAAGACATCTCCGGCCAGACCCAGATGACCTGTCCGTCCGCGCCGGGTTCGGTGGGCGGCACACCCCACGTCGCCGGATGGGTGATCGCCACGTCGAGTCGAGGACGGGCGAACAATCGCCCGGCCAGCTCGCGCAGCCGCGCCGGAACTCGGCCAAGGCGATGGTGCGCCGCGAGTTCGGCCGCGAACTCGTGCAACGGCAAGGTGAATCGGGTGATCGTGTCGATCCGCGGGGCCGCCTGCGACCGATTCGATCGCGGATCGACCAGATCGACACAGGAATTGGGCTCGCCGCAGCCCTCGCAGATATTGCCGCCGGTCGCGGCTCCGCACCCGGGGCAACCGCCCGACACGTCGACCTCGTACAGGTAGTCCTTCGTCGATCCGTCGAACAGCGCCGAGCCCTCTTGGGGTACAACGGATCCCGATGCCACGAGGCGGGAGAAGTACTCCTGGAGTCCGGCCCGGTAGTCAGGATCAGCGTCGGTCGCCGTGTACTGATCGGGTTCGATGTCCATCAGCCGCAGCGTTTCGGCGATCTCGGCGCTGTAATGCGCTGCCGTCGCCGCGGGCTCCTTGCCCTCGCGCCGAGCCCGGTCGACCACATAACTCTGGTAGTCGTCGCTGCCGGTGAGGTGCCACGCCTCGGCACCGTTCATCCGCTGGAAACGGACGAAAACATCCGCACCGAGGTACGGGCCGGACAGGTGCCCGAGATGCAGATCGCCATTCGGCGTCGGCGGCGTGGAGAACACGAAGATCGGCCGCTCGCCGAACCGCCGCCGGTCGCTGCGTCCGGCGGCCGCACGGGCGGCCCGGCCGGGGTCGCGCCAGTACAGGTCGAAGAACACCAGTTCCGTCGACCCGGTGTTCTCGACGACGTGGGTCTCGAACGGATCGAACAGCACGGCCATGCCGGGGGCGACGGGATGGCGCGCGCCATCCACGACGACGTCGCCGTGACCGCTGACGACCAGGAACAACTCGGTCTCGTCGTGCTGGTGCGGATCGGACTGTCCGCCGGGGGCCACCCGTGCCCAGCCTGCGCCGAAGCCGAATCCGTCGATCGAACTCATGTCGATGCCGAATGCCGCGTGCAGTTCGGCCGTATCGAAACGATTGATGATCATGCGGGACTCATCTCCTTCGGTGGCTGACTTGTCTGCCCGTCCAGTGCCAGCAGGCCGACGGCCTCGGCCGCGATCGCCGGGGCGAGCCGGTAACCCGAACCGTTCGCGGAGCCGGCGAAGATCACCCGTCCGGCCGGGTCGAGCGCCCGCACCTGCGGCTGCCGATCGACGCTGTAGGCGTCGCAGAACATCCGGCCGCCAACCACACGCTCGGCCAGTGCGGGCGAATACCGGTGCAGCAGCGGCATTGCCGCCGCGAAAACGCTGTCGTCGAGCCCGCTGGATACGGTGTCCGGGTCGACGTCCCACTCGTCGTGGGTGTAGCTGAACAGCCAGTGCCCGCGGTGCCGTAGCGGCAGCAGGAAGGCGTCCTCGTCCTGGAACACGACGACCCCGTCATCGGGCCTCGGCTCCTGTTCGAGGTGGATCGCGACCACCTTCTTGACTCGCGAATGCAGCGGGGCGACCAGGTCGCGCCACGCAGGGTCGGCCAGCCACGGTCCAGGAGCCAGCACCACGCGTCCGGCCGTGCAGGTCTCCCCCGTGCTCAGCCGCAGCAGCACCTGCGACCCCGCGGCTTCGACGGCGGTGACGCGCACGCCTTCCCGAAAGGTGACGCGCGGGCGCAGCTCGCGGGCTATCGCCTGAGCCAGTGCGGGCACATCTGCGTAATGGCAGCCTTGACCGCGCCAGACGCCGGCCCCGCGCGGCATCTGGACAAGCCCCGGCACCGCGTCCGTCGGAGTCAGCGCAGCACGGTCGAGGTAGATCTGCGCGAGGCTCGCCGCCGTGTGTGTCGCCACCACGGTCATGCCGAGTGAATGAATCGGCAGCGCATGATGTTTCGCCGCTAGGTCCGCGTAGTAATCGTGGCTGTACGCGGTCATCTGACGCACCCGTTCGGTTGCTCCGCGCGGAAAGTGCAGTCCTGCGGAGCGCCTGCTCGCTCCGGTGCCGATGCCATCCCGGTCGAACACCACGACTGGGGTATCGGGGGAGCGGGAAATCACCTCGCGCGCAATCAGGCAGCCGATGATTCCGCCGCCGACCACGGCGACGGTGCGACTGGTCATCGCTCCACACTCCGGTCGTCGGGGGCCTTGGCCGACCATTCGAGGAAGGAATCGTGCGGATCGTCGGAGCGGATGCCACGCAGGCGATCGGCTATCCGTTTGCTGCGCCAGGCCAGCAGACTCAGATTGGTGTCGGCCAGGCCGCGTTGTCGTCGAGCACCGTTCTGCAGGAAAATGTTTCGGTCGGCCGGGCCGTCCCAGCACACGGCGAAATCCGAGTCGATTTTGTATTCGTCGTTGTCCCGCTCCATGCGGTCCGCGAACGGGGACAGGAACGCCATGTCGTCGGCGCGGAAACCGGTCGCCCAGACGATCACATCCGTCTCGGCGTGCTCCTGCACGCCCGGCTGGTCGTTGTGCGTGAAGGTGATGTCCCATCCGGAGCCGGGATCGCCGGTCACCCGCAGCACCTCGCGGTTCGGATACAGGGCGACCAGATCGGTTGCACCGTCGACGAATTGGTGCAGATAGATGCGCTGATAGATCTCCCGCAACGTGGCCTCGGAGATGCCGTCACTGGTCAGTACATGGGCGAAGTTGAGCGCGTCTCTGGCAGCGCCGGGTAAGCCGGAGAAGTACTCCGAGTAGCCCGGCATGTAATAGTCGTTCGTGAACGGGGAGTCGTCCAGCGGAAAGTAGTTGCGGCGCCGGGATATCCAGCCGACCCGGCGCGGCAGTTCGGTGCGCGACCGGGAGATAAGCTCGAGAAAGGCCTCCGCTCCGGACTGGCCGCCACCGATCACCCAGACTCGTTTCCCGGCGAGTCCGCCTGCCTTGTCGGCGAATTCGCTGATGTGGAATTGAGTTGGCCCGAGCAGTTTTTCGGCTATCGGCGGAACATACGGCTTCCGGCCGACGCCGATCACGATGTTGTCGGCCGTCACGGTGCGATTGCCGGTGCGTAGCCGGAAGACGTCATCGAATTCGATCGAGCGCACTTCTTCGCCGAAAACAAGGTTCTCGTTCATGGAACTCACCCATTCGAGATAGTTCCGGAACTCGCTGCGCGGCACCGCATCGAATTGGGCGTTGAGATAGTGGTAGATCCGGCCCTTGGCATGGAGATAGGACAGAAAAGTAAAACGATTCGTCGGGTCGGAGAGGCTGACCAGGTCCTTGAGCATCGAGACCTGGAGCGACGTGTTGGGGAGCAGCTGGCCATCGTGCCACCGAAAGTCGCGCCGCTTTTCGAAGAACAAGTTCGAGACATCCGGCTGTTCGTACAGCAGCGACGCCAGGCTCAGGTTTGCCGGCCCGATACCGATGCCAACGCATCGGTAATGTTCATGATTGTCGGTGAGCGATCTCTGGCTCATTACGCCTCCTGCACCTCGAGACCAGTCCTCGGGGTGAATACCGAGAGAATCGTCGGTTGCTGATTCGCAGTACTCGCCTACCCCGGCGGCTTTGTATGCACATGAATAGAGAACCCCCGTCGATCGGCTGGCGCCCTGTTTACCACTCGAGATTCCGCGGTAATATCCTCGACTCAACGCTAGCGGGTGGTGCAGGCGTGCACAAGAACGGTGAAAGTTTTTGTCGGGTTGTTTTGCGGCACTGATCATCTCGGACGCGTACGCAGTAAGCGGTTGGTGCGGTGGGCCTTTGGGATGAGGCGCCTACGGCGTAACCTGGAAGTCGGGCGACGCTTGGTAGCAGGCCGCTCATCTCGCCATGGCGGCAGTTGCCCTGCTGTGCCGCGTTCGAACAGCGGATCCTCTTGCAGGGCAGCGTGTTCGGAAGCGGGCGTGGTTTGCTCGCCGATCGGCCTCATCGCGGCGACCAGCAAGGGGTTTTACGCGGAGAAAGCTCCGCGGGTGTGCTGGTCGAGTTGCTGTGCCAGCCGCTGCAAGTCCTGCGAGCGTCGTCGAGCGAGCTCGGCGATACGCGGGGCGCAGTGACTCGGGATATTGCCGATGACAGCATCCCACTCGACGTCGTCATCGAACGGAAACTCCAACCACCGCAGCAATTTTCGCCCAGTATCGGAGAAGCGCAGCGACGGGTCCTTGCGCAGCTGATGCAACATCGCCGCGGTGATCATCCGCTGCTCGAACGGGACCGGAGTCCGCTCGGACCTGTCGGCGGCTTCGAGGGTGGCGGTCGAACGGCGTGCTGAGCGGCGCAGCGGCACCGGATCCCGGCCGCTGTGTAGTCGGTTTCGCACATCTTTTGCCGTGGTGACCGAAATGCCCGCCGCCACAGCTACTTTTCGCGCCGACGCGGTGGGATCGGCGGTGAACAGCTCGGCGGCGCGTTGTCGACCCTGCGGTCCGGACCGATGCCGCACACCGTTACGAGCAATCCGACCGGTCGACTGTGGAACTTCCACAGGCGACCGCCTGCGGATGGCGGAGACGGTCTTCGGTGAGACCCCGGCGATGGCGGCTACCGCTCGATCCGACCAGTCCGGATAGGAGATCAGAATGCGTAGCGCGGCGGCCTTGCGTTCGGCCAGCGACAGCGGCAGGCCATGCGTCGTGTTCAGTTTGACCGCAAGCACGAACGCGTCCTCGGGCCCGCCGTCGAAAAATACTGCCGCGATAGTCTTTTCGCCGCGCAGTCGAGCCGCGCACAGACGATGCCAGCCGTCGACAACCTGCATGGTCGCGCGGCGGACGACGATGGGCGCGGCTGCGGTCGTCGACTCGGCGAGTAGGCGAGTGTGCGCCGTGTTCTCGCCCGCCGCGCGTGGTGGCGAATCCGACGGCCGCAGCTCGCTGGTCGGCACTTCGACGATCTCCGAGCAATATGACTGTGCCCCAGGGAAATTCGGTACGGATAGGGTCCCTGCCCGGGACGAACCGGCACTACCCCCACTGGTCATAGATTCCCCTCCCGGGTCCACATGCTTCCGATACGCCGCACAGCCGAGTTCGCTGACGGCTACGGCGCAGGCAATCCGGGATCGCGTCCCAACTTCAGGGTAACCAGCGGCACCGGTGGCCGGGTCCCCCGAACGGGGGGTATCGCGCCGTGGGCGGGGCGGGCCGTCGCGCTGTTCCGCGACCCCCTTTCTCATCGCCGCGACCCCTGGCAGCCCCGACGATGGCGTCGTGTCCGCATGACGCCATCGACTCTGAAAAAGTTACCGCATGGAACCACCTGCGGGGTGCGGTCTGGCGCATCTGCGACGGGTTTCCGTGTTCGCTTCGCCCCTGACCCTTCCGGGTTCGCCGGTTCCGAAGCCGTTGCCTGGGTTCGCCAGGCCGGTGGCAATCGTGGACTTCAGTTCAAGGCCCCGACGACCGTTCAGCTGACGATGTCGGCGAGCCGGGTGATGTCGTCGAGGTCGTCGGTGGCGGGGATGAAGATGATCTCGTCGACACCGAGGTCGGTGTAGTCCGCGATGGTTTGCTTGATCGTTTTCGGGGTAGTGCGCAGGACGGCGTTGTCGGCGATGGCTTTGGGGGCCAGCCGATAGAAGTCCCGGATGTTCGTCCGTCCGGTCTCGATGTCGCCCAGTGCGAAGTAGGTGAGTACGACGAGTTTCGGGGCTCCTCGGCGGCCTGCCTCCCGCCAGGCTCGTCTCGCCGCTTCGAAGCTGGGCGCCGTCATGGCCGTCGGTAGCGAACCGCCGATATAGCCTTGGCCCCAGCGCGCCATGCGGTTCAGCGTGGCGGTGGAGTAGCCGCCGAACAGCAGCGGAACTTGCCGAGTTCCCGCTGGCACAGCCGGATTCGGCCCACCGCCGACCGGCTTGCCGCCCCATACATCGCGGTAGGTCGCAAGGTCGACGGCCAAGCGCGCGCCGCGACCGTGTAGCCCGTGGCCTGGCACGGTGAATTCGTCCTCGCGTGAGCCGACTCCGATGCCGAGCGTGAGGCGGCCGCCGGAGATCCCGTCGATGCTCGCGATTTCCTTGGCGAGCAAGGCACTTGGCCATGCCGGGGCCAGTAAGACCGCGCTGAGCAGGTCGATCGTGGTGGTCGCTCCGGCAGCGGCCGCCAGCGCGACGGTGTCGCTCACGCCTGGATAGGCGAAGCGCCCGGTGGTGGCGAGCGTGGAAAACCCGGCTTCCTCAGCCCGCGCCGCCCAGCGCGGAATGATCGACGAGGTGAGGTTGCGTACCTGGTTGGGCATTCCGATGCCGATCTGCACCAGCGATTCCTTTCTGCAAGGGGACAATTGGAGCGTCACAGCGTGTGGCGAAGGGAGCCGAAGTCTGCTTCGGGATGTCGATCCGGAATGGACGAGGTGTGGCTGGCATCGGTTCAGGCGCCTTTCTCGACCAGTGTCTTGAGTCGCGGCAGGGTTTTCTCGATGCCGTCGGCGTTGCGGCGCGGCCACGGTGTGCGCACGAGCAGTGCGCGTATCGGCGACGTTGTCAGGTCGAAGGTTTCGGTCACCCGGGTGCCGCCGTCGACCTCGTCGAGTTCGTAACGCCAGCGGTGCTTGCCGGGGTGGCACCACGCGATGCGCCGATCCGCCTCGAACTCGACCACCGTGTTCAGGATTCGGTAGCGCACACCGAACAGTTTCATTGCGGCCTTGAACGTCGCGTCCATGCTCAGCCGGTCCGGTCCCGTGATCATGTTGCGCACGGTGCCGGATCCGTCGAAATCGGGGTGGCGGTGCGGGTTCGCTAGCACCTCGAACACCGCCGACGGCGGTGCGGCGATGACGATGTCGCGCGAGACCCGGAGTGGACGGGGCGTGGATGACATGCGGTTCTCCTGGTTCAGCTGGTGGTTGCCTGCGCGCATCGGAGTCCTTCGACCGGATGGCACCGCGGCGGCAGGTTTGAACATACGAGTCGAGATAGTTTGAGTCAAGATTATCTACTTTCAACTGATTTGCTTTTGACCTAACTCGTTGGAGCGGCTACCGTGCAGTTCATGGAGACTTCGGGACCGTCCGACCTCGTAGCGAACGGTCAGATCTCCGACATGTACGGCCGTCCGGCCGACCTCGCCTTCCTGCTGCACGCGGCGAACTCGCGAATGGCGGACCATCTCGACCGTGCCGCGGTCGAGATCGGGTTGAAGGACATGCGGGACTGGCTCGTGCTCGCGGCACTCGCAGATGGGGAGCACGCGAACCAGCTCGAACTGAGCCGCATCGTGTGCGTCGACAAGTCGACCCTGATCAGCGTGCTCGACCGGCTAGAGCGGCGAGAACTCGTCACGCGCACCATCGATCCGACCGACCGGCGCGTGCGCATCCCACGGATCACCGCCGCGGGTAAGCGCGCCCACGCCGAGTTCGCCGTGGCCAGGGACGCCGCCGAAGCCCGCGCTTTCGACGGGGTCCCCGCCGCCCACCGCGATCTCGTGCTGAACCTGCTGGCGCTGGTCGCCGAGCGCGACCTCGCCGGGACCTAGTCGGCCGGAGTTGGCCGGTCGAGTCGAACGTCGCCCAGAGCTGACGCGCGCGCCGGGCAGCACCGACCTGGTCGCCCCGACTCCAGCCAGGTCGCCGATCCTGAGCATCGTTCGGAACGGAGCGGAAGCTCGACGAACCATCGACTGGCATTCGCATGACCACGCGATGCTGCTGTGGTCGGCCACCGCCACCGTGACGATGAGTACCCCGGCGCGTGACTGGCTCGTGCCGCCCGGCTACGGCCTCTGGGTTCCGCCGCGGATCGTGCACGCGGAGAAAGCATTACGGGCCGGAGAGCTCTGCATCGTGCGATTCGCGCCGGACCTCTGTCCAATCCGCTGGCCCGAACCGTTCGGCATCGCGGTGGGACCCCTGCTGCGCGAGCTCGTGCTGCACCTGCACACAGCGGCACCGGACGACCCGAGTCGCGCACACGCCGAGCCGCTGGTCTTCGACCTGCTCACACCGCTTCCGGTCAACGCCATCGACGTGTCCATGCCGACCGATCCACGACTGCGGGCGATTGCCGAGCAGCTCATCGCCGACCCGAGCGACACCCGCGAGCTGACCTTCTGGGCACACCAGGTTCATGCCGGAGTCCGCACGCTGTCGCGGCTGTTCGTCAACGAAACCGGCCTGACGTTCGCGCAGTGGCGAACGCACGTCCGCATGCGGGCCGCTGCCGAGCACCTGGCCGATGGCCGATCCGTGAACGCCACCGCGCGGGCCGTCGGCTACCGCAAGCCCAGCGCGTTCATCACGGCTTTCCGCCGATCGACCGGCCGAACGCCCGGCACCTATCTCCACGTGGGAGCGACAACCGACCTCGAGTAGTCGGCGCGCGCCGATTCGGGTACTTGGTGCTACGTCGTGGTCTCGTTGCGGGTGCCGCTGACGTAGCGCACGTCGCCCATGCGCAAGCCGTCGTCGTTCATCGGCGCAAAATTGTTGGCGGCCAACAGGTCTCGGGCGCTCGTTTCGTTCAGTGTCCAGCCGCGGTCGGTCAGGTAGGGAGCGGCTTCGTTGCGTTCACCGAAATATCGCAGCTTCGCCATGTCGGGGTCGTAACCGTGCGCGCGCCAGCGTTCGGAGATGCGGTGCAGGCGTTCCTTCGTCTTGTCCTCCTCGCCCGGTTGTGGGTTCGGTCTGCTTTCGGTGGCCACTCGGCTGCCCGGCACGCTGAGTTCGGTGATGGTGTCCAGCAGCCGATCCTGCGCCTCGGGCGGCAGGTAGCCGAGCAGTCCCTCGGCGCTCCACGCGGTCGGCCGGGCCGGGTCGAATCCGGCGGTGCGCAGTGCGGCTGGCCAATCGTCGCGCAAATCGACCGCGGCCGCTCTCCGGTCGGCGGTGGGTGCGGCGCCCAACTCCGCCAGCGTGCGGGTCTTGAATTCGATGACCTTCGGCTGGTCGAGCTCGTACACCACGGTCCCGGTCGGCCATGGCAGTCGATACGCGCGGGAATCCAACCCCGAGGCCAGGATTACGACCTGTCTGATGCCCGCGTTCGTCGCGTCGAGGAAGAACTCGTCGTAGAACTTGGTGCGGACGACGCCGATGTCGATCGATATCTGCTCGACCAAGTCATTGGAGGTATCTTCGCCGGTCGCCAGCCGGGTGAGGAGGTCGATGCCGACCGCCCGGACGAGTGGTTCGGCGAACGGGTCGTCGATGAGCGGACGCTCCGCGCGGGTCGCGATCGCCCGGACCGCCGCGGCCATCGTGGCGGTCGCGCCGACGCTGGACGCCAGGTCCCAAGTGTCTCCATCATGCCTGGTGGAAGTCATGTTCTGCCCTTCTCGTTTCGTCGGACCAGGATCTCCGGCGGCCCTCGATCAGCTCGGCCGAAGCACATTCGAATCCCTCTGAGCAGCAAACAATTCCACCCTTTCGGTGGTGCAGCCAGCTGATGGGTCGATCCCAGCACAGTGCAAGGGGGATCCTGTCGCTGCAGCTTGTCGAGCGCGGCGTTTCAGCTGAAGTGGACGATGGAGAGTAGGCCGGCTACTACGCAGTAGACAGCGAAGGGGAGGAGGGTGCGGGTTTGGAAGTAGCGTTCCAGGAAGCGGACGGCTAGCCAGGAGGAGAGGCCGGAGATGGTGGCGCCGAAGAGGATCGGGCCGCGGATGCCGTGGGTTTCGGGGCCGACGAGTTCGGGGAGTTCGAGTATTCCGGCGCCGAGGATGGCCGGGGTGGCGAGCAGGAAGGCGAATTTGGCGGCGTGCTCGTTTTCCAGGCCGCGCCACAGGCCGCCGACCATGGTGAGGCCGGCTCGGCTGAAGCCGGTGACCAGCGCGCCGGCTTGAGCGAAGCCGATGCCGATGGCGTCTCGGATGTCGAGGGCGGCCAGTTGGCGGTCGGATTGGCGCCGCGGCGGCGCTTCGACGGTGAGAACTGTTGTGCGGCTTTGCTGCCGGGCGAATCGGCGACCGTATTCGGCGAGCGTCGGCTCGTTGCGGCGGCGAAGTCCCTCGCCGATGACCAGGACGACACCGTTCAGTACCAGGAAGACGCTGGCACAGATGGGGGCGGCGAACAGCGCGTGCAGCGGGTGTTCGAGCAATGGTCCGAGGATGGCGACGGGCAGGGTGGCGACCACGATCAGCAGTGCCATCCGCTGCGCGACGGTGTCCAGGCGCCTGGTTCGCACCATGGTGACGAGACCGGCGACGATGCCGCACCAAGTCCGCCAGTAGTAGCCGATGAGTGCCAGCGCCGTCGCGACGTGCAAGGCCACTACGAAGGCTAGATACGGTGTGCCAGGGCCTGATTCGCCCGGGCTGACCATTTTCTGCCAGCTACCGCCGAGCCACGCGGCGACGAGCACGGAATGCCCGAGGCTCGAGATGGGGAACAGTTCGGTGACACCCTGCACCGCACCGATGACAGCCGCTTGAAAGTAGGTGAGCATCGCGACGAGTTTCGCATGCGACCAATGGCAACTCGGCAGGCCCCCGCACGTCGACCGATATGCCCGAATCGAGCCGCTCCCAGCGCCTTTCGGCCGAAACGCACCATCGTAGTCGATCTTGAAACGATATTGCGGTTGTACCGCGAAACGCCTCAGGTGTAGCGTCCCCGGCATGCAGCGCGCTCAGATCACCACGACGCCGGACGACGTCCCGGCGCGCTGAACCCTGTTCTGCAAGAGCCCCGGGCGGATGCCCGGGGCTTTTCGCTGTGGTCATCCGTCCTCGACGACGAGGAGTCTCAATGTATGACCATCGAAAGCTCGGCCGCGAACTCGGCTTGTTCGACACCGATCCGTTGATCGGAGCCGGATTACCGTACTGGCTACCCGACGGCGCGATCGTGCGCCACAGCCTGGAGGAATACATCCGCACCGCGGAACGGCAGGCGGGCTACCAGCATGTGTACTCTCCGGTGCTCGGAAAACGCGAACTGTACGAAATCTCTGGACACTGGGCGCATTACAACGACGACATGTACCCGCCGATGGACCTCGGCAGCGAGCAGGTGGTGCTGCGTCCCAGTCTGTGCCCGCACCATGCGGTGATATACCGGTCCCGGTCGCACAGCTACCGGGAACTTCCGCTGCGGATGGCCGAACTCGGCGGGATGTACCGTGCTGAATTGTCCGGAGTGCTGGGCGGTTTGACCCGGGTACGGTGTATCCAGCTCAACGACGCGCATATCTTCTGCACTCTCGACCAGGTCGCCGACGAGGCCACCGCCGCGCTGGCATTGATCGGCTCCGCGTATCGGGCAATGGGGATCAGCACCGCCCGATACCGATTGTCACTGCCGGGCGCAAGCGGCAAATATGTTGCGGCACCGGAGATGTGGCAGCGCGCGAGCAAAATTCTGAGCGAGGTACTCGACCGGTCACGGGTGCCGTACGAGGCAGTCGAGGGCGAGGCCGCGTTCTACGGCCCGAAGATCGATGTCCAAGTGACCGATCACGCAGGCCGCGAATCGACCCTGTCCACCGTGCAGGTCGACTTCTATCAACCCGAACAGTTCGACCTGCACTACACCGGTGCCGATGGTGCGAAGCATCGGCCGGTCATGGTGCACCGCAGCATCATCGGGAGCGTCGAGCGCGCGGTCGCGCACCTGATCGAACAGCACGGCGGCGCCTTTCCCGCCTGGCTTGCGCCGCTTCAAGTGGCGGTGCTGCCGATCTCCGAGGCCGAGGTACCGGCCGCCGCGGCGCTACGAGACCGATGCCTGCGCGCGGGCTTGCGCGTACAGGTTGTCGATGCGGCAGCAGGAAGCCTGGGCGCGCGGGTGCGGGAAACCCGTTTGGTGCCATACCAATTCATTCTCGGTCCGGCCGAAATCGCGAACGGCGAGGTGGCGGTACGACTGCGAGACGGTCGCCGCCTGCCTGCCCAGGCCGCAGACTATGCAGTAGCGCAGATCCGTGCGCTGATCGAGAGCAACGAAACCCGTTTGTGGACTGACTGATTCCAATCAATCCCGACTACCTGTCCTTGCGTAGCTCGGACCGGTCAGGGCACGAGGGTCCAGGGGGCCGGGGCGGCGGCGGGACCGCCGCCAGGAAATGTCTGGTTCGTTTCACACGAGAGGGTGATGGCGTTGGCGAATATGGCGCTGAGCTGATATCCGTCGGCGGGATAGGCCTGTGTTTCGACGACCCCGTTGGGGTATGGCGGTTTTCGATTCGGCGGCCACCCGATGGTGTTCCATGCGGACTCGAGATCGGCCAGCGGCGACTGGGACGAGTCGCCCAGCAGTTTGTAGCTGAGGGAGTAGTACTCGGGGCGGGGAAAAAAGGCACTGCCGGTCCCCGTTGGCAAGACGGCCCCCGGTGATGTCGTCCGTCCGGCGTCCGGTTGCGCCTCGAGGTAGGTGCCCTCGGGCATGGCCCGGATGGTTTGCGACAGGTAGTCGATGCAGGTGTCCTGGGCTTGCTGGGCATTGGCGGGCGGTGCGGCTTGTGCCGGTCCAGCGAATGCGGCGACCGCCACCAATGCTCCGATGCCTGGTAGCGCCCGGATAGCAAGTTTCTGCATGCCACTCACATCCTAAAAGTTGGATTACCGAAAGTTTGCTGAGGCCGACTGTAGCACCCGTTCGGAGGTATGTCACGCGTCACAATCGAGGTAGGACTCGGCGCGGTGGAGGCTATGGTGCGGTCTCCACCGCGCCGATCGGTCAGCCGAACGGCTGCGGATCATTCGTTATTCTGTCCACCAGCTGTCGGTCCAATCGCCGCCGGCCCAATCGCCCGGCCAGTCATCCTCTGTCGAATCATCATCAGGCAATTCGTTGTCCGTCCATTCGTCTTCTGTGCCTTCATTGTTCGGCCGCTGGCCGTCCGTCCCCTTGGGCGGCTTCGGCGGCTCGTTCTGCTGGCATGCGGGCGCGACCGGTCCATTGCTTCCGGTGTCGAGGAAGCCGTCACTGACCCACTTGCCGTTGTCGAGCTTGTTCCACAGATCGGTGGTGCCCCACTTGCCGTTCAGCCGGTCACCGCGGGCCGTGCAGGTGATCTTCACGACGTCGCCGTTACGGACCGTGCCGACTACCGAATTCCGGGTGCCAGGACCGGAACGCAGGTTGACGTTCCGATTGCGGTCGGGGTAGGGGCGGACGACGCCCTTGGCAAGTGTCGGATTGGGTTTGGGGTCCGTCGGTGGCTTGGGCTCGGTCGGCTTGGGGGTCGTCGGTGGTTTCGGATCCGTCGGCGGTTTGGGATCCGTCGGTGGTTTGGGATCCGTCGGCGGTTTGGGATCCGTTGGGGGAGTCGAATCGTCGCCGCCGCCGAAGTTCGTCAGCCTGCCGCCTGCCCGCACCTGCTGACCCTCGTGCTGGGCGTATCCGCCGTAAGCCTCGGGACCTTCATGGAATGTCCAGCCACCGAGGGTCACACCGTTGACGGGCACCGGCTGCGCACCCTTGTAGAGCGACATATGCACATGCGCCCCGCTGGCGAACCCGCCGCACGGGAGCTGAGTACCGGTGTGGCCCAAGTAGGTACCCGCGGCGATCTGGGTGCCGTCGGCGGCGCCGATGATGTCGGTCATGTGGTAGTAGGTGGTGGTGTAACCGTTGTTGTGCACGATCTTCACCTCGGCGCTTCCGTTGCGCACGCACGTCTTGTAGATCCGGCCCGCCGCAGGGGCCATCACCCGGCCGTCGCCGCCGTTGAAGTCGATCGAGTTGTACGGCCTGCTGGTACCGCTGATGCCGTGCGGTCCGCCGCCCATGTACCAGGCCTGGCCCTGTTTCCACGGGAGGGACAGCGCGGTGTTTCCCGAACGTGGTTGCGGCGCAGTCAAAGCCGCTTTCTCGCCGCCGCTCACCACCGATTCCGGCGCGTCGCCGACCATGCTGCCGAACTCTGGGGTGCCTTCCAGCGCGACCGCCCAATCGCCCTCGTCGTCGAGTTTCGCGACATATAGCGTGGATTTCGGCGTTTCCTCGCTCTCGCTGTCCTGTGGGACGGTCGCGGCGCCGAAGACCCATTCGCCGTCGCTGCGGATGCGGTCGATGACCGGAGGCTTGTCGCTGGTGACGTCCTTAGTGCTGGGTTGCGTCGCGAGGGTGTCGGTGATCGCGTCGTCCAGGCCGTCCGCGGTGGGTTCCGCCGCGACCGGGCCGATGGTAATCGTCAAGCCGATGGCGGTGGCGAGGACGAGTGTGGTGATGGCACTGGGGAATATCCAACGTCCGAGGCGGCGTGGATTGATCGATCTCAAGATGAGGCAACTTTCTCCGTCGGTCGTGACAATCGTCTATCGAGGGGCCGAAACGGCCGGTGGGAGAGGGGTGTCGGCATATAACGTATCGGTCACGCTTGCCGGATCGCATGCCCACTTCCCAGCCGAAAGTGTAGGCTAGGCGATTAGTGAAAGATGGAAAGATTAGCCATTCTATAAATAGAGTTAAGCCAGGGATTCAATAATTATGAATCCCTGGCTTCGATATGTTATGGGCGGCATCGAGAATTGGGCAGTGATGCATGGATCGCATTGCGCTTGCCGGAGTGGCGCCGCTCTGAGCACCCCTTGGGCCTGCAAGCTTGCCTCGTCCCTCGTTCGCATCGTGGCTGTGCCTGGCCGGTAAGCGGGGGGCTACGAATTCAGTACAGTTGTTGTTCCTGGCTCACCCTCGCGACTCGTTCTCTATGGCGAATACTAGAGGATTTGAGAAACCTTATAGGCAACCCCGCCTTTGATCAGATATCCCGATCCGACGCACACGATATCGTTCAACCATGCATATTGCGCCGCTCCGGTTTCAAAGAGCGGTGCGGTCCGAAAATAATACCGTGCAGGATCGATCTCACGGCTTTTGATCGGGTCGGCGATATCGGTGCGAAGTTCGGGCGGGACGGTCCACCGCCCCCCATATGACATATGGATCAATGCATCGTCGTGTGTACGCAGCGTGAGCCGGACATCCACGGTCATCGCCCGGTCGGGACGAAACAACGTCCAATCACCGCCGCCCGGCACCACTTCCCCGCGCAGCCTCGGCCCCTCGAACGACCCGCCCGCGGCGCCGAACAGGATGCGCCGACCGTACGGCCCGGCGCCGATGTCCAGCTGTGGGTTCAAATCGACGACCACGTCGAACAGGTGCGTGGTCCGAACCTTGCCGACATCCTGCACTCGTGGGTCCCTCGTCATGTTTCGGCCGCTGCCGGTATCTATGGTCATCAAAAAAACGTACGGCCGTACGTATTTATAGTCAAGAGTGGGTTGAGATGCCGTCGACATCACTCCAGTACGCCTAGGGCATTGGTCTTTTCATGGGCGCGCGCGATAACTTGATCGGGTGATCAGCAATTCGGTACCCACGACGGCGGGAGCATGGCGGGCGGGTGACGACGCCGCGGTGTCGTTGCGGGAGGCGACGGTGGCGTGGGCGCTGGCCGCGCACGCGGAACTGTCCGAGATCGCTACGGGGTACGGGCATTTCATCACCGTCGGCGAGCTGGCCGAGCGGGTGCAGGAGGTGTCCGGGGTGCACACCGGGGCGCCGACGCGCACGTGGATGGATGCCATCCTGCGCAAGATCGCGCGACGCTGCCACAAAGCGGGGGAGCCGCCGCTCACCGCGCTCTGCGTGCGGCAGAACCACACAGTCGGCGACACCTACAAGTACGTGCTGGAGCTTGCCGGACTGCCGATCCCGGACGACCTCGAGTTGCACGCCGCCTACGCCCGCTGGCAGTGCTACGAGTTCTACGGCGCCGCAATGCCTGCCGACATGGCGGTCCCGCCGCTCACGCCCAAGGTGGCCGGGCGCCGTGCGCCGAGCACCGTCGCGCAGGTCGAAACCAAACCGCAGCCGTCCCGTCCGGCGGTGTGCGCGCAATGCTTTATCCAGTTGCCCGCCAACGGAACCTGCGAATACTGCGGGTAACGGCATCCGTCCGCACACACAAAAAGGCCCGCGCTCGCAATGAGCACGGGCCTCTCGTTTCCCAATTCTCGGGGTGCGTCGTCACCTATCGATCACGAAACCGCGCCGATGAAACCGCCGATGGCGGCACCGATGGCGCAACCGATGATGGCGCCGACCAGGAAGAACCAGATTCCGATCACAATGCCGACCAGGCAGCCGACGAAAGCACCGGCCAGGATGGCTCCGCCACCGCCGACGGTGTGCACGAACGGCAGGTCATGCGAGCTGGTCGCGGCGACCGTCGGACCACCAACCGGGGTGAGGGTCAGCGCGGTATCACTGGTCAAAGCCGGTGTGACGGACATGGTTTGGCCCGTCTCGGCGCGCAGCGTCGTGGGGATCGCGCCGATGACGGCGCCGTCGTCGGCGACCACCTGAACCGCGTCCGGCGTCAGGACGAACCTGCCGGAGGCCAAAGTGACCAGGGCGTGCGAATGATCGGCTGCCAACGTCGTCGTGTAGCCGACCGAGCCGTCCATTCCGCTGACACTGATGTCGGCCAATTCGGCTTCGCCGTGTGCCGTCGCCATCGTGATTCCGGTGGCCGCTATGGCGAATATCGCTGTCGCTACCAACTTCTTAACAAACATGGTCTTTCCAATCCGTGCGGGTTTCCTTTGACGTTCCCCCGACAAACGGCACCGGACGTAAGATCATGATGCGCTGGTGGCTGATCACTGTCTATTAGGCATTTCCCCTGATCAAAGCATATTTTTGGTTTGGTTTGAGCCCCTGGCGTTGGGGGACTTCGCCCACCGCCCGGTCACGGCGACGGAGTCTGCTGATCGGTGCTGGGCGCAGGGCAGGGATCGCCGGTGAAGGGCAGACCGAGTGCCCGATGCACCAGAAAGCCCACGGCCGGGGAATCGGGGAGTATGCCGTGGTGGAAAGTGTCGGTCGGGCATAGGTCTTGCACCCAGAGATTCTCGACGGTGGCATCGCGTCCGGCGCGCAGGAAGGTCGCTTCGGGCGGTGTGACGACGTGATCGACACGGGTCGCGATCGCCGTGTAATGCACGCCGGGTTCGGTGTCACCGCCCGCGTTGAGGGCCCGGATGAATTCGCTGCCCGTCAACTGTTGCGCCGCCGACGTGCCGAGCACCCTGGCGATCACGCCGTCCGAAATTCCGGACGCGCTCCCCGAGGGGAGAAAGACCCCGAGCCCATCGGCCGTGGTGCCGTGGTTGGTGCCTGCGATGGTGACGAGGTGGTCGACCTTGTTGCGGCGCGGATCGCCGCGATACGCGCCCCCGTCGAACCGTAGATATTGCCTGGTCAACGGCGCGCCCTGCGAATGCGCGACGATATCGACCTTCGCCGCACCGGTGACGCCGCGCACCCGATCGATGAATGCCGCGAGCTCCTTGGCGGACGTGCGAATATCCGCGGTACCGAACACCCCGGGGGCCGCGCCGCGCATGCTGAATGGCGCGTGTCCGTAATTGAGTGAAAATACGCATACGCCAGAAGCTTTCAGCTCCGGAGCCAACGTGTCCCAGGAGTTTTGATTGCCCCACGTGCCATGCACGAGCACCACCGGATCCGGCCGTTTCGTATTCGGGACGCAAGTCCAATCGTTCGCCCCGGTCGGCGCGACGCTGCCGTCCGCAACGACTTCGGCGAAAGCCGGGACGGCCGCAACCATTCCGGCGACCGCGAGCGCCACGGTCAAACTGATTCCCCAGCGATACCGACGTGATTCACCCGCATGCATCGAGACACAGCTCCTTTCACCGGCCAAACAGCTCTGCGCGGCAAATCGGATGCCAATCTCGTCACCAGGTATCGATGGCTCATGCAACCATCGGAGCGAATGAGTGGCAAACATGCGGCCGGAGTGGCGCGATAAAGGTTTCGCATTCGACCGATCCGCGGACTTGGCAACAGAGCGCGCCGTAACCCTGCGGGGCGCTGCGAATTCTCAGGCTGGAACCAGGGTTTTCCCGGAGGTCACCGCCTCGTCGTCCTGCCAAGCTTTGGAGCGTGAAATCCCCTGGAGTGCTGCTGATCTCCGCACCGCTGTTCTTCTCCGGATACGGCGTGATCCGGCTGTTCGGCCTGGGGGACGGCCGATACGGGCCCGGCGTCGATTGGCAGGCCGCGCATATCGTCGGCCTGATCGGCATGGTGCTGTTCATCCCAGCGGTGCTCGGACTGGAACATCTGCTCCCGCAGGGCAATTGGCGCACCGGGACGGTGATCGTCACGCTGGTCGGGCTGGCGGCGTCGATTGTTCAGTTCGGCGCGGATATCGCGTTCGCGGCCATGGCCGAGGACAAGGCCGACATGTCCAGGCTGAGCCATGAGTTCTCGGCTATACCCGGTGTTCGGCCTGCGTTCTACGAGGTTGGTCCGCCGCTGTTCTTTCTCGGCCTGATAGTGCTGACCGTGCTGCTCACCCGCGCGGGCCGGCTGCCGTGGTGGAGCCCGGTGGTGATGGCGGTCAGCACGATGGTGCCGATGCTCACGCTCGATCTGATTCCGCTCGCGGGCATCGGCATCGTTGCGTCGGTCGTCGCACTCAGAACGGACACTGACGAATTCGAGGCGACGTCGGCGGTCCGGGCCAACGGCTGAACGGCTGAACGGTTGAACGGAAAAGGATTGCCGCCTCGGCGGTTCACCCTGGTAGGAATACGTTCATGTCGCCTGAACCCAGCCTGTTCGCGGGAAATGATCTTGCGACCCGCGTCGAGCGCGCCGAACGGTCGCTGATGGAAGAGGGCGCTCGCGCCGCCGCGCAGCGAGAGCCGCGGGTGCTGCTACTCCCCATCGGCAGCGGCTTGGCCGTGTGGGCCGGGCCGAACTCGCCCCTCGACAAGGTTGTCGGCATCGGCATGGGCGACGAGTTCGACGACAGCGCCCTGGACGTGGTGGAAGCGGCTTTCGCTGAGCGTGACGCACCGGTCCAGTTCGAAGTCTCGACTCTGGCCGATCCCGCCGTGGTCGAACGACTGACTCGCCGCGGCTACGTGTTGACCGGTTTCGAGAATGTGCTCGGCCTGCGACTCGACGCGGGAAGGCAGGCGAATTCCGCTGCTGGAGTCGACATCTCGGCTGTTGCTCCGGACGAGTTCGACACCTGGCTGAATGTCGTCGCCGACGCCTTCGCCGCGCCGGACACCCAGGGCGTGGCGTCGCACGAGGAGTTTCCCCGTGCCGCCCTCGACAACTCGATTCGCGACATCGCCTCGGCCACCGGCTTTTCCGGCTCGCTAGCCCGCATCGACGGCGTCCCCGTCGGTGGCGCCAGCCTGCGCCTCGCCGATGGTGTCGCCCAGCTCTGTGGTGCGGCGACCCTTCCGGCCTTCCGCCGCCGCGGCGTCCAAGCCGCGCTGCTCTCGGCTCGCCTGGCCGCGGCCGCGTCGGCAGGCTGCGACCTCGCCGTCGTCACCACGCTCCCCGGTTCGCAGTCGCAGCAGAACGTGCAAAAGCTCGGGTTCCAACTCCTGTACGCCCGAGCGATTCTCGTCCGTCAGGTCTAGCTTCCGGCGACTCGGTCACGTCGCCGGGACCGCGAATTCAGCTGACCAGCACCGTGTGTATTCGGTTCTGCGGGTCCACCTTTCGGCGGATCTCATCGAGCAGCGGGTAGTTGTGCGCGTAGTAGCGCTCCATCGGCTCGCCGGATTCGAGATAGTTGACGTACGCGCCCGCCGAGTATGGCGCGACGAGGTGGTGCGCCTCGGCGATCCAGGCGGCGGCCTGCTCGTGCGGGATCTGTTGGTAGTTGCCCCATTCCACGAGGGCGGCGTGCTCGCGCCACGGGAAGGCGGTTTCCGTGGGGAGGGTGTCGCGGACGGCACCGTCGAGCGTGTTGATCTGGACCCAGCCGGTGCCGCCGGCGCGGGAGTGCGCGGTGATCGCCTCGATGATCGCGGCGATGGCGTCCGCGCCGAGCTCGGTGACCACGTCGGAGCCGCAGGTGAAGGTGGCACGCGGCTGGGTGGCGTTACCGCCCGCCAGATACATGACCGTGTCCATGTGGTTCAGGCTCCGGTACTCCACATTGAGCGGCTTCGCGGTGGCCGCCATCAACGCGACCGCCGCCCTGATGCCCTCCTTGGCCGGGCAGACCAGCTGCATCCAGCATTTCAGCCCGCCCTTCCCGTCCGCGTCCACGCTGACGCAGGCCCACTCGGCGGGGTCGGCGGTGCCGAGCCAGGTCGACCAGCCGGCGATTACCTGGGCTGCGAGCTCGCCGGGGAAAGCTAGTTGCACAACATCTTTCGGCGTCGCGGGACAGGTCCGGTAGGTGAGCGAAGTGATCACGCCGAGATGCGAGCCGCCGCCGCGGACCGCCCAGAACAGATCCGGCCGGATGGTCGGCGAGACCTCGGTCACGGTGCCGTCGGGCAGCACCATCGTCGCGGCGGCGAGCCGGTCGCAGGTCAGCCCGTAGCGGCGCGATTCGAAGCCGAGGCCGCCGCCGAGGGTGAGCCCGGCGATGCCGACCATCGGGCACATCCCCGTGGGAATCGTCTGCCCGAACCGGTCGAGCTCGCGGTACACCGCGTTCAGCGTCATGCCCGGCGCGACAACGGCTTCGCCGTCGCGATAGGTCACCCCGGACAGCTTGCGCAGGTCGATGATCATCGCCCCGGTCGCCGAGGAGGAGCCAACATAGGAATGCCCACCCGCGCGGGTCGAGGTGATCAGCTCGTTCTCGGCGGCAAAGGTGACCGCGGCGGCGACGTCGTCGACCGTCTCGGCACGCACCACGGCGGTCGGCTTTTCGTCGTCGAACCGCATGTTGAAGATCTGCTTCGCCGCCGGATATTCCGCGTCGGTCGCCAGCAAGACGCGGCCACGCACCCGCTTGTCGAGCCTGCTCCAGTCCACGCCCGCCGCAATCCGGCTGGACGGCAGCGGCATCGGCTCGGCACGCGCGATCCGAGCGCCGGAAGGGCCGGGCAGACCCGCCAGTGCCCAGCCGGTCAGGCCGATGCCGAGTGCGCTCCGCAGGAAGATGCCGCGCGAGAAGTTGGTGTCGATCCTCCTAGCCTAGGGTCGTGACCACCCAAAACAGCGGCGCGACACCTGCGGAGGCTGCCAAGGCGCACCCCGGGCTACGACGGTGTCCTCCTCTCGGAGTATGGGTGTGGCCGGAAGTAGTTCCTTAGAGGGATGCCGAAAGCGGTCGCCCGAGCGATGTGCCCAACCCATGCCCGGCAAGACAATTCTCGTATGCGAAGTGCAAGCTACATCGCCGCCACCGTTGCAGAATTGCGCCAGCACACCGCCGCCGACAAGGCGGCCTGCATGGTCAGCCAACGTGCGATGTTCCCGCGCCGCGGTCGCATCGAGCTCCGCGAGCAAGCTCTGGTGTTGTCCGACTGGAGTGACACCGGCGATCTGACCCTGTCGCGCGCGGCCATCGTCTCGCTGCGCCGCGAATTCACCTCGCTCTACGGCAGATTCATGGGTGGCCTGCTCAATGCGGGCAAGCCGCTGATTCTGCAGACGACAACGGCGGGCGAGATCTATATCCTGATCAATCGCCGCGAGATTTCCGAGTTCACCAGCAATCGCCGGTGGGAAGCCGCGATCGCCGCGTGGTGCGAGTCGTAGCGGTCCGCGCGTAACTGCCGCCGCGCCAAGCGAATTGACCGCGACGGTCTAGTCGCGCTCGGTGGTTGCGGTGAATCGGTGCTGATAGGTGCTCGGTGGGATGCCGAGGTGGTGCTGGAAGGCGCGCCGGAGGGTGTCGTCGCTGCCGAAGCCGCTGCGGGCGGCCGTGGTCGTGACGGAATGTCCTTGATCCAAGAGCATTTGGGCTTGTTCGAGGCGAACCCGCTCGAGGTAGCGGGCGGGGGTGGTGCCCAGTTCGCGACGGAACAGGCGGGTGAGCTGGCGCGGGCTGGTGTTGGCGAGCCCGGCGAGCACGGGAACGGTGTAGGCCCGGGTCGGGTCGGCGTGCATGGTGTCGAGCAGAGTGCGCAGGGTGTTGTCCCGCGGTGCGGGCGTGCGAATCGGGACGGAGAACTGAGATTGGCCGCCCGGTCGCTGCAGGAAAACGACCAATGAGCGCGCCACGTCGCGGGCCAGTGCCGGGCCGTGGTCCTGTTCCACCAGGTGCAGGGTGAGATCGATGCCCGCGCTGATGCCCGCCGCCGTCATGATCGGGCCGTCGGTGACGAAGATGGCGTCGGGATCGACCTCGACACCGGGGTTGCGTCGCTGCAGGGTCGCGGCGTGCCGCCAATGCGTGGTGGCCCGGCGGCCATCGAGCAGACCCGCGGCGGCGAGCGCGAACGCTCCTGTGCAGACCGACGCGACCCGCGGCGCACGTTCAGTCAATCGCGTTACGGAGCAAACGAGTTCGTCCGGCAGCGGCGCGGAGACCAGTTCCTCGGAGCCGGGCACCACGAGGGTGTCCAGCTCGCGGAGGTCCTCGGCGGCGTGGTCGACGTCGAAACGCAACCCGGTAGACGAGCGCACCGGTGCGCCATCGGGAGAGATAAGCGTGATCCGGTAGTTCGCGCCGCACCGGTTGGCCTCGGTGAACACCTCGCTCGGCCCGGCTACGTCGAGCAGCGTGACGCCGGGAAACACCAGCACGCCGACCACGTGCGGACGAGGCCGCCCGCTCATTCGGGCCACGAATTGGATTCGATGACCTCGACGAAATCGGTACGGACAAAGCCGGGCAGGAAGTGGGCGAGCACGTCGGCGTTGACGGTCCCGAAGGTGCTGTCGGGGCGATCGGCGAACCCGTTCGTGAACGCGGCCAGGATCTGTCGCTTGAAGTCGGGGCGCGGATGCGCCGCGGTGACGGCCGCGAGGTCGGCGGGGTCGAGGTCGCGGTAACCGATACCGAGGACATCGGTTTCCACCCCGGCCGTCACCAGCGCGATCTCGGGTGCCATGTGCTCGGGTATGCCCGGCGTGGTGTGCAATGCGATGGCCGTCCACACCCGCTGCGCCGCCTCGTCATCGATGCCGTGCGTGGCGAGGAATCGGCGGGCCTCGTCGGCGCCGTCGACTTCGAAACGCTGGTGTGCGGTGCGATAGGTGTCGGTGAGCCCGAGATCGTGGAACATCGCGCCGACGTACAGCAGCTCGGGATCGGGCTTCAGCCCGCGCCGCTGTCCCTGCAGCATCCCGAACAGATAGACGCGCCGGGAGTGGTGGAACAGCAGCGGCGGCGCGCTGGCACGCACCAGTTCGGTGGCCTCGGCGACGAGGCGGCTGTCGGGAATCGCGATGCCTGCGACATGCTCTGTCATGGGAACGCTCCTGTAAACGACGGTGGCTGACCTGTCCCAGAATGCGTGCTGCGGCGGCTCGGCCGCCGTGTCTGTTCGGACCGATGCACCGCAGATCGGGACATCCTCCGCCTTCCGGGCGCACGTATCAAGTGCGCCTCGGTGACCACGTGTGGTCGGCGTGCCATAGGTGCTGGTGTTGGCGGTCGTGGGTTAATGAGCGCATGGTCATTCGCTGGCTGGTTGCGGCATCGGCGGCCGGGGTCGCCGCGCTGATGGTGCTGTTCATTTACGTCATCATCGCGGTGCGGATTCCCGCGCCCTTCGTGGTGCTGACGCATGTGGTGAGTGACTATGGGCTGTACCTGGTCCCGCTGGGGCTGGCCGGATTCGTGTTGTCGCTGATCGCTTTCGGGAAGAAGGGCCGGGTCGGCGTGCGCCGGGTGGCGGGGGCGACCGGGCTGGTGTGCCTGCTCGGCGTGGTCGCCGCGGGCTTTCCGATGGCGGCGTCGTGGGGTACGGCCGTGCGGCAGGACGCGACGCTGTCGATCGGCGACTACCTGTCCGGCGGCACGAACACCGGCGCACCGGTCGAATCGTTGAGCACCGTGTACAACACCGTCGACGGTCAAGACCTGAAGCTCGATGTGAAACTGCCCGAGGGCGCCTCGGATCGACCGCGACCCGCGGTGGTCTGGGTGCACGGTGGCGGCTGGCGCAATGGCGATCGCGGGGAGGTGCCGCTGTGGCATAAGTGGTTGAACGACAAGGGATATGCGGTCTTCGCCATCGAATACCGGATGACGCCGCCCGCGCGCTGGAATCAGGCGCCCGCGGACGTGAAGTGTGCCGTCGGCTGGGTCAAGCTGCAGGCGGCGAGGTACGGGATCGATCCCGAACGGGTGATGCTCGCGGGCGGTTCGGCGGGCGGCAATCTCGCGCTGATGGGTGCCTACGGCGACGATCGGATCGCGCCGAGTTGCGCGGTCACCGACACGGCGGTCAAGGCGGTCGCGGCGTTCTACCCGGTGCCCGACCTGGCCGAGGCGTGGCGCGACACCGGTCTGCCTGCGCGGATGCACACGTTTCTGCATGACTACACCGGCGGCACCCCGGACCAGGTGCCCGACCGCTACAAGGCGGCCTCGCCGGTCACCTATGTCCGTCCGAATCTGCCGCCGACGCTGCTCATGCACGGCAATCGGGACCATGTCGCGCCGTACCGCGGCTCGGCCGAACTCGCCGAACGGCTGCGTCGGGTCGGCGTCGAAAATCAGTTGCTCGCAGTGCCTTACGGCGAACATATCTACGATTTCACCTGGGAGAACTGGGGCACTCAGCTGTCACGGCAGGTCTTCGGCAAGTTCCTCGCCGAGCACTTCCCGGCTCCTTGATCTCGCGTGCGCGTTCTCGGTCGACCGCCCGCCAGGATGACGGCTGCGCCAGATCCAGAACACCGCACACGCGACGAGTGCCCAGCCCGCGAGCACCAGGAACGGCAGCAGGTGTTGGTGCGCATGGAAATACACCGCGGTGTGCTGCGCGTTGACCGACGCGCCCGGCGGCAGCCAGCGGCCGATATGGCCGAGCAACGAGGGCAGCAGCGGCCAGGACACCGCACCGCCGGACGACGGGTTGCCGAGCAGCACCATCAGACCCCAGGTCGGCAGGATCGCCCACCGCCCGAACAGGGTGTTGAACATGGTGAACACCATGCCGGAGGTGAACATCGTCAGCGACAGAATTCCCCAGGACTCCAGAAACGGCAGGCGGACCGCGCCGAGCACCCAATCCGTCACCGCCGCAATGGCAAAGCCGCCGCACGCCGCGTACAGCACGGTGAAGCCGATCCGTTCGACGGGGTTCAGCGCCGACGCGTGCACACTGAATTGGGTCGCGCCGACGAATCCGATGATCACCGCGGCCAGCGAGATATAGAAGATCGCGAGCCCGCGCGGATCGCCGCGCTGCAGCGGCACGACATCGGTCACCTCGACCGGCATCCCCAGCGCCGGACCGGCCGCCGTGGCGTCCTGGGTGATCAGCTGTGCGACCGATTGCCCGGACGCGCTGGAGATATCGAGACGCACGCCGGGCGGGCGCTCGGTGACGATGGCGAAGACCTGCTGATCCTCGATGGCCGACCGCGCTGCCGTGGCGGTGTCGTAGTGGCGAATAGTCAGCGAATCATTTAGCGAGCGTTGCATCTCCGTGAGGAACCGCTGCACCGAAGCATCCTGCTCCGGTCCGATCACGGCGATCGGAATCTGGCGCGGCGTCGGATTCGCCAACGCGTAGGTGTACGACCCGGCGAACAGACCGGCCGCAGCGGTCACCAGCAGCACCAGCACCGTCGCGGGCAGGTACGGCGAGGCCCGCACCATCGCCCACCACTCGGCCCGTGTCCGTCGCCGCTCATGCTGACCATGCGGGTTAGCCATCCCCGCACACTAGGTCCCACCAGTGCGGATGCCCACTACCCGCGCGGCCTGTCGGCTGCCGGAACACCGGGCCGCCCGAAATTACATAAGCAACTTAGATAAATAAGTGATACATTCTGACCATGTCAGCGCAGCGGCGTGGCCTCGAGGCCGACGACCTCGCTCGGGTGATGGGTGCGTTCACGCGGGGGTCCGTCCGGCTTCCGAGTGCTGAGAAGCATTCCTTCACCACGCTTTCGGTGCTGCACACGTTGGCCGGTAAAGGGCCGATGCGGGTGTCCGCGCTGAAGGTGACCGAGCAGATCACTCAGCCCGCTATCACCCAGCTCGTCAGCAGACTCGAACGCGATGGTCTGGTCGAGCGACGGCCCGACGTCGAGGACGGCCGGGCGGTGCTGGTTCAGATCACCGAGGCGGGGGCGCGGATCGTGCGAACCCGTCATCGAGAGCGGGTCCGTCGATTCACCGAGCTGATGGCGACGTTGACGCCCGAGGAACGAGCGACGATCAGCGCGGCGCTGCCCGCGCTCGAACGCATGGCAACGCTGATGGACACCGAGCGCGGGTCCATGGCTGCCGCTGTGCCGGAAGGACTTTCATGACATCGACGTTCCCCCTCCATACATCGCCGATCCATGTCGCCGATGACGTACTCGACGATCTCGCGGCGCGACTTCGGCTGACCAGATGGCCCGACGACGTCGGCAACGACGACTGGCACTACGGCGTGAGCCGCCGGTATCTCCAGGAGCTCGTCGACTACTGGATCGACGAATACGACTGGCGCAAAGCCGAATCCGCGATCAACGCCTACGAGCACTACCACGTGCACATCGAGGGCGTGCCGATCCACTTCCTGCGCAAACCAGGTGCAGGCCCGAACCCGACCCCGTTGATCCTCACCCACGGCTGGCCATGGACCTTCTGGCACTGGGCCAAGGTGATCGACCCGCTCGCCGACCCGGCGGCCTTCGGCGGTGACCCGGCCGACGCGTTCGACGTCATCGTCCCCTCGCTGCCCGGTTTCGGCTTCTCCACCCCGCTGCCGAACAACCCCGACATGAACTTCTGGAAGGTCGCCGACCTCTGGCACACGCTGATGACCGATACCCTCGGCCATCCGAAGTATGCCGCCGCGGGTTGCGATGTCGGCGCCCTCGTCACCGGCCAACTCGGCCACAAGTACGCCGACGAGCTGTACGGCATCCATATCGGCTCCGGCCAGAAACTTAGCCTCTTCACCGGTGACCGCGCCTGGGATCTCAGTGGGGGACAACCGATTCCGTCCGGACTGTCCGAGTCCGCCTACCGGCAGCTGCTCTCCCTGGAGCATCGCTTCGCCGTTCACCTGGCCGCCCATGTGCTCGAACCGAGCACCCTCGCCTACGGTCTCACCGACTCACCCGTCGGCCTGCTCGCCTGGATCCTGCAACGCTGGGTCACCTGGAGCGCGAACCACGGCGATATCGAGACCGTCTTCAGCAAAGACGACCTGCTCACCCACGCCATGATCTTCTGGGTCAACAACGCCATCGGCACCTCGATCCGCTACTACGCCAACGCGAATCGCTACCCATGGACGCCCGCGCACGACCGCGTCCCGATTGTCCGGGCGCGCACCGGTATCACCTTCGTCGGCCACGAAAACCCGCCTGGCGTAAGCACTCCCGAGCAACGAGTGCAGAGCTGGCTCGGCAGCGACCGTGCAGGCTGGTACAACCACGTGAACCTCACCGCGCACGAAGCGGGCGGCCACTTCATCCCGTGGGAGGTCCCCGATGCGTGGATCGACGACCTACGCCGCACCTTCCGGCGTTAATCGGGCCGCAGGCCGGGTCTGCGCCGTGACCGGGAGCGGCAGGCGGCCGAGGTCGGGCGTCACTTTGAGCAGTCGCAGCAACGGCGATGTCATGGCCGTGGTCACCAAAGCCATCATGACCAGGATCGAATACAGCTGCACGCCGATGAGTCCCGTGGTCAGACCGATGTTCAGGATGATGAGCTCGGTGAGCCCACGGGTGTTCATGAGGCTTGCCAGCGCACCCGCCTCGCGCGGTGGGATGCGGTTGGCACGCGCGGCGAGGTAGGTGCCGCCGAGCTTTCCGGCCAGCGCGGTCGCCAGGATCGCCAGCATCTCGACGACGCCTGCGCGGTCGAGCGAGGTGAGGTCCACCTGGAGCCCCGCGATGACGAAGAAGGCGGGCAGGAAAACCGAACTCAGTAGTTGCGCACCGGTTTCCACCACCGGCCGATGGGTGCGCGGGAAGATGACGCCGAACAGGAAGGCGCCGAAGATCAGGTGCAGGCCGATCCATTCGGTCGCCGCGCCGAAGCTCAGCGCGCCGCAGACGGCCAGGAAGATCATCGTATTGTTGCTGGTCACCGAGGTGGAGCGCGCGGCGCGGGTGAGCAAGGGACGCACCAGCCACCACATCGCCAGCACCAACGGCACGAAGAGCAGCAGCTTCCACTGCGTGCTCGCGCCGGGCCGGGCAAGACCGATGACGAAGGCGAGCACGGTCCAGGCGAAGATGTCGTCGATGGCCGCGCTGGCCATGCTGAGCTGCCCGATCCTGGTGCCCATCAGGTCGCGCTCGATCAAGATGCGGGCCAGCACCGGGAACGCCGTGACCGCGAGCGCGCAGCCGATGAACAAGGCGAAGGTCAGCCGGTTGTCCTGGTGATATCTCGGCAGCACGACGAGGGCGACCCCGCAGCCGAGCGCGAACGGCACGAAGTACGCGGACAGCGAAACGCCGGCCACGGCACGGCGATTGCCGTGAAACGAGCTTCGATCGATCTCCAGTCCGGCGAGGAACATGAAGATCATCACGCCGACATTCGCGAAGGCGCTCAGATACGAACGGACATCCTGGGGAAACACCATTCCGGAGAAATGCGCGCCGAGAATTGTGGGTCCCGCGATGATTCCCGCCGCGATTTCACCGATTACCGGTGGCTGGCCGAGCCGCTGAGCCAGCCTGCCGAGCAATCGCGCAGCCACCGCGATGAGTACGAGATCCACTAGCAGGAACACCATTTGGTTACTGGACAAGGTCCGCTCCATTTCGAAACGGGCGTGCCGCAGCCCGCCCTCGAAACCATGCCGCGAAGGTCTCCCGGCCAGGTTCGGCGACTCCCCGGAAATAACGATAACGCGCGCCGCAGCCAGCCAGCGATTCTTGAAAGACCTTGAAAGAACTATCCGGTCGTCGGCCGGTCGACCTCGAGCCCCGCCGCCTGTGCCGCCGTGCTCAGTACCGCCTCGACCATCGCGGGGGTGAGTCTGCCAGTGAAGGTGTTCTGCTGGCTCACGTGGTAGCAGCCGAACAGGTGCAGCGGTGCGCGGCCCGCGTCGGCGGGGGAGAGCTGTACGTGCGCACCGTGCCCGAACTTCGGGCGCGGGCGCGGAATGAGCCAACCCGCGTCCGCCAGCACCGGTAGCAGCGCCTGCCAGCCGAACCCGCCGAGCACCACCACGGCGCGGACGGTCGGCGCCAGCAAGGCGAATTCGGTGGCAAGCCAGTGCCTGCAGCGGTCACGCTCGTCGGGAGTCGGCTTGTTGTCCGGCGGTGCGCAGTGCACCGGCGAGGTGACGCGAACGCCGTTCAGCCGCAGGCCGTCATCGCGATGCGTCGCCGTCGGCTGGTTGGCCAAACCGACCGCGTGCATGGCCGCGTAGAGCACGTCACCGCTGCGATCGCCGGTGAACATCCGGCCAGTTCTGTTGCCGCCGTGCGCGGCCGGGGCGAGCCCGACCACCAGTAATCGCGCATCGTCCGGCCCGTATCCGGGAACCGGTCGGCCCCAATAGGTTTCGTCCCGGAACGCGGCACGCTTTTCCCGTGCCACCTGTTCGCGCCACGCGACCAGTCGTGGGCAGGCGAAGCAGTCGGCGACCGCGGCGTCCAGCTCGGCAATGGTGTGGCACACGGGGATCACTGTAGGTGCGGCACCAAGGCGCCGGTGAGGTGGTCGATGGCCACGTGCGCGTGCAGCCGGACGCCGGTGACGAGAAGCGTCGCCGCGGTCTCCACCACCCGGTCGACGCCCGCGACGTGACGGAACGTCGGCAGCGCGGCGTCGACCCACTCCTTCTTGTTGTGCACCGCGGGCACATCCTGCAGGAAGTCGACTGTCGCGGTGGCGTTGTAGGCCTGTGCGCTGTGCTCGGCCAGTGTCGCGAGCCGCTTCTGCACCTCGCCCATATCCGATTCCACGGCGCAGCGGATGGTGCCCCACAGCGTGACGGTCCGGCCGATGATGTTGAACCGCCCGACGTCCTCGATGTGCCCGATCGACACGGTGATCGGCTCGAACGCGTTGACCTGCCGATAGAGCTGGCCGATGCCGGTGAGCACGGCGCCGACGGCGGGCATCGGGTCGATGCCGAGCCATGGCGTCGAGCCGTGCACCTGCTGCCCGGTGACGGTGATCCGGACCAGACAGGAGGCGCCGAACTGGTTGCCGACGCGATAACCGATGTAGCCCTTGGGATATGGCGTGACATGGAAGCCGAACGCCATGGTCGGCACCGGGTCGGCGAGGGCGCCCTGGGCGAGCATCTCGCTGGCACCGCCCTTTTCGTCCACCGGCGGACCTTCCTCGGCGGGCTGGAAGACGAATAGCACGGTGCCGGAGAGCCGATCACGCACGCCACCGAGCACACTCGCGGCACCCATCAGCATCGCGGTGTGGCAGTCGTGGCCGCAGGCGTGCGACACCGGAAACGGGCCGCCCGGGTAGTCGTCGTCGACCACGTGCGCGGCGAAGTCGGCACCGCACTCGTCCGGCACCGGCAGCGCGTCGATATCGGCACGCAGCGCGATCACCTTGTCGCCGGGCCGTCCACCGCGCAGCACCCCAACGACGCCGTGTCCCGCTATGCCGGTGCGCACCTCGTCGAGGTTCAGCGAGCGCAGGTGGTCGGCGATGAGCGCGGCGGTGTTCGCCTCCCGGTTCGACAGCTCAGGATGCTGATGTAGGTGCCTGCGCCAGGCGATCACCTGATCGGTCATCGCCGTGGCGCGCTGGTCCAGTTCGTTGTGGATCGAGCTGTCGTTCATCGGGGGCTCCGTTCCGTGTCGCCGGTGCGGGCAGGTGATCAGCGAGCTGGCTCATGCCAACTATGCATGAGCGGGCTTTCCGTGGGCGCGGCTTTCGCCGTCGCAGGTCATTTGTCCAGTTCGGGACCGTCGTGACCGTGCGGAACAACGGGGACATGTGATCGTGACCACTCGGTCTGTGTTGATAGCATGGCCTTTCTAACCGACCGGATGCTTCGCCCCCGGATTCATCTCGAAAGAGTCTTTCCATGCAGTTTGAAATCGTCGAGCGGGACGAAACGTGGGTTGCCGGGTTGCCGGTGCGCAGCCCTAAACGTGCGCTCGGAGAGCTGCGTGATCACGACCTGGAAGCCGCCTGGGCGACCGTACTGCACCAGGAGCTCGGCGGCCCGCTCGCCAGTGCCTATACCGACTACACCGGCGAGCTCGGCACCTACAACACGCAGATCGTCGGCTACGAGTGCGCGTCCTTCGCCGATGTCACCCGCGGCCATCTGGTGGCCCGGCTGCCGCGCGGCACCTATGCGAGGTTCTCCTCGGTCGGTAACTTCCCGCAGGTGATGACCGACCTCTGGACCCAGATCGCGTACGCCGAGGAACACAACCGGATCAAGCGGACCTACACCGGGGACTTCGAGTGTTATCCGCACGCCTACAAGATCGAGCTCTACCTGGCGGTAGACGCCCGATGAGCGAGCGAGCAATGGGCCCCGTGTGCGTGACGGAGCCGAGCAGCAGCGGGGCACGCTCATGAGTTACGCGATCGCGGTGCGTGGTGAGGCGATTTACGGCGGCCTGGTGGTGCCACGGGTGCGCCCGAGTTTCAAGGTCAGCAACAGCGACCTGATCGAGTTCCTCAAAGACCGGCTGCGCGACCGAAAAGGCGCCGACCGTCCGATGTTCACGGTGTACGTGCCGGACCCGGCGGGTAACTACAACGCGGTGGTCTGCTTCGAGTACCGCGAGCCAGAGTCGGTGCCGATCGGTGATGTCCTGGTGCGCGTGCCGAAGGGCGTCTATGCCCGCTTCGCGCCGAACGGGGACTATCACGATCCGGTCGAGGACGTGTGGGCCCAGGTCGACGACGCGACGGCATCGGCCGAGATCACCAGGGCCTATCGGGAAGAGATCGAGATCTGGCAGGGACCGGATTCGGTGGAGCTGTTCATCTCCATCCTCGTCTAGCTTGCTGTTGGTTAGCTGCACTAGAACCGACCGGTCTCTCTGGTATCTTGCTCAACCGCAAGACGGGTTCTGACCAGGGGGAATTTGCGAGGCGGCATCCAGTTTTCGGAAGATTAACCAGACATCTGGTCAATTCTTGTCGGATGACGGATACTGCCCTAGGCAAACTCGTCCGGAAAGCAGGATTCGGGTGAAGATGTCGGCCCCGGTTCGACGACCGCGTAAGGATGCGGAGCAACGGAGTAGGAACAGTATGGCTGTCGAGGCGAGCAGCGCCGCCGCGCCGATCCGGGTTGCTGGCGGCTTCGGCGGGACGGTAGCAGGTCATTTTCCGCCGGGCCCCGATTCGGAAGATCGCTACCGGACCGATCCGATCTGGTGGGATAATCGGTCTCGTTGGGCAATTGCCGATGAATTGCGCGGCTCGCCGATTCAACTCGGACGGCACGGGCGCCGCGCGTCGGATACCGACCCCGGATTGGTGGGGTGACGATGGGTGACGAGAGCGACCGAAAAGCGCGACTCCCCAGCGCACCGGCCACGATTTTCCCGGATTCCGTGGATACACTGGCGTCGCTTCGTTTCTCGGACCTGCTCTCGGTAGGTGAGCATGAGACCATGGCGTTGGTGCTATGCCTGAGCGATTCGGCCGCAGCCCGGGGTCGTAGCCGACGGCTTCGAAGCCGACGGCGGCCGGTGCCTGGCGTGGACATCCGTGGATAGCGTGATCGGAGACAAGGTGCCTCGGCGGACGCTCGACTCATTGGTGACTCAGGTCGCCTCCGAGCTGATGGGTGTCGACGCCACGACCATGGCCGAGGCGACCGAGCGGGTGCTGGCCCAGCTGGTCGAATACTTCGACGTCGACTTCAGCTACGTGCGCCACACCGATCGCGAACGCAGAGCGTCGCTGCTGATCGCCGAGTGGCCGCACCGCCCACAGGTGCCGGATCCGGATCCGCTCGAGGTCGTCTACTTCGAGGGCGCCGATCCGGTGTTCCGCGCGTTCGAGCACGGGACCGAGCCGATGATCGCGCGCCCGACGCCGGAATTCGCCGACTATCAGGAGACGATGCGCCGGGCCTCCGGCATCCCCGTTGTCACCACGGCCGCGGTCCCGCTGCTCTCGCGCGGCGAGTCGACCGGCGTGCTCGGCTTCATCAAGACCGGCGATCGGCAGTGGAGTACCCGCGAGCTCAACGTGCTCAAGGCGATCGCCGCGCTGTTCGCCCAGCTGCAGGCGCGGGTCGTCGCCGAGGAACGGCTGCGCTACATCGCGCTGCACGACGACCTCACCGGCCTGGCCAACCGCCGCGCGCTGCTCGAGCACATGGACGAGCGGCTCGCGCCGGGCAGCCCCGGCCCGGTGGCGGCGTTCTTCCTCGACCTCGATCGCCTCAAGGCGCTCAACGACTTCCTCGGGCACACCGCGGGCGACAACTTCATCCGCACGTTGTCCTCGCGGCTGCGCGAGCACCTCGACCCGGACGACATGATCGCGCGCCTCGGCGGCGACGAGTTCGTCATCGTGCCCGCCAAACCGATGGACGCGGTCGCGGCCGAGGAGGAGGGCACCCGGATCCAGCAGCTCATCGGGCGCCGGGTCACCGTCGGCGGCGAATCGGTCAGCCGGGCGGCCAGCATCGGCGTCGCCGTCGGCATCCCCGGTGAGACCACCGTCGCCGATGTGCTGCGCAGGGCCGATCACGCGCTGCTCTCGGCGAAATCGGGTGGCGGCAATGGCGTTGCGGTGTTCACCGACGCCATGCGTGCCCAATTCGAACTGCAAGACGATGTGGAACTCAACCTGCGCGGCGCGGTGTCCGACGGCTCGCTGCTGCTGCACTATCAGCCCGAGGTGGATCTGCGGACCGGCCGGATCGTCGCGCTGGAGGCCCTGGTCCGCTGGCTGCATCCGACCAGGGGCCTGCTGCCGCCCGCGGCGTTCGTCACCGTGGCGGAGGCGACCAACCTGGCCGGTGAGCTCGGCCGCTGGGTGATCCGGTCGGCCTGCGCGCAGTTCGCCGAGTGGCGCAGGCGCGGCCTCGCCGCGAATGTGGTGATGCGGATCAATGTTTCGCCGGTGCAGCTGGTCAGCCTGGACTTCGTAGAGCGGATCGAGGACATTCTGCGGCTGTTCGGCATCGACGGTAGCTCGATCTGCTTGGAGATCACCGAGCACGTGGTCGTGCAGGATCTGGCGCGCACCCAGGTCACGTTGCGCGGGCTCAAGCGAATGGGCGTGCAGATCGCGATCGACGATTTCGGCACCGGCTACAGCTCGCTGTCGCACCTGAAGGCGCTGCCGGTGGACGCGGTGAAGATCGACCGCGGCTTCGTGCAGCGGCTCGGCGCCAGCACGGACGATCTCGCGATCGTGAAATCTATTATCGGGCTTGCCGGTTCGTTCGGCCTCGGCGTGGTCGGCGAGGGGGTCGAGACCGCGGTGGCGGCGCGCACCCTGGTTGGGCTCGGTTGCTATCGGGCACAAGGCTTTTTGATCGCGCGACCGATGCCCGCCGACGAAGTGGAAGCCCATCTCGCGGTCGGCCGCATCCCGCTTGACCTCGATCTGCCTCGGGCCAGTCGCGGTACCGCGGGAATTTGACCGTCGGCGCAGCGATCGCCGGTGACTGCCGAATGCGGGCACCGGCTCATTTCAATGCGACCGAACCGGGCTGACAAGCCGCTTCGCCGGGTCTTTCACGGCTGTTCATGCCGCGTTGGGCGCATCGGTCCCGAAGATAACCCGACTAGCTGCACCATCGGCGATGTGCGCATAGTTCAGCTTGCGAACTTCTACGGCCCGCGTTCGGGTGGGCTGCGCACTGCCCTGCATCATCTCGGTGAGGGATACGCGTCGGCCGGGCACGAAGTGGTGCTCATCGTCCCCGGTGCGCGCCGTTCCGAGGAGATACTGCCGACCGGCGTGGTGCGGATAACCTTGCCCGCCTTGGCCATTCCGTGGACCGGCGGCTACCGCGCGGCCGATCCGCGGCGGGTGGCCGACGTGCTCGACGGGTTGCGCCCCGACGTACTCGAGGTTTCCGACCGGCTGACGCTGCGCGGCTTCGGCCGCTGGGCCAGGCGGCGCGATGTGGCGGGCGTGATGATCTCGCACGAACGACTCGACCGGCTGCTCGGTCAGTTCATGCCACGCCAGGCCGCCCGGCGCTGCGCCGACGTGGCCAACGGGCGCACCGCCGCCGACTACGACATCGTGGTCTGCACTACCGAATTCGCGCGCGAGGAGTTCCTGCGGATCGGCGCGCCGAATGTCGAACTGGTGCCGCTCGGCGTGGATCTGGAGCTGTTCAGCCCGCGTCGGCAGGACGACCGGCTGCGCGCCGATCTTGGTGCGCCGGGCCACCCGCTGCTCGTGCATTGCGGCAGGCTGTCGGTGGAGAAGCGGGTGGAGCGCAGCATCGAGGCGGTCGCCGCACTGCGTAAGGCGGGCACCGAGGTTCGGCTGGTCGTCGCCGGTGACGGGCCGCGGCGCGAGGCGCTGGAACGGCGGGCGCGTTCGCTACCCGCCCTGGCCGGCGGGCTGGCCGCCGTGCACTTCACCGGCTTCATCTCCGAACGCGCGATGGTGGCGAAACTCCTTGCCACCGCGGATGTTTCGCTGGCGCCAGGCCCGCACGAGACCTTCGGCCTCGCCGCGCTGGAGGCACTCGCGGCAGGCACGCCGGTGGTGGCGAGCCGATCCTCGGCGCTCAAGGACATCGTGACCGCCGAGTGTGGCGCGGTCGCCGACGATCGCGGCTCCGCGTTCGCGCAGGCCGTCACCGAGGTGCTCGCGTTGCCGACGGCCGGGCGCAGGCGGGCCGCCCGCAACCGCGCCGAGCAATACACCTGGCCGCGGGCGGTGGCCGGAATGCTCGCCGTACTGGGCCGTTGACCGTCACCCCAAGTACCCTGCGGTGAGCCGATTCGAGCAATTCGAGATGGGGATGCGCAGTGCGAGGTAATGGGCGACCAGGCCGCAGGACAGTGCGAGACGCGAAGGTGCTGATCACGGGCGCGGCCAGCGGAATAGGCCGGGCCACCGCGCTGGCCGCCGCGGCGGCGGGCGCCGAGCTGGTACTCACCGATATCAACGCAACCGGGCTGGACGCGACGGTGGCCGATATCCGCGGGTCCGGTGGCGTGGTGCTCGTCGCGCAGGCCTTCGACATCACCGACTACGACGCCGTCACCGCCTTCGCCGAGAAGGTGCACGCCGCGCACGGCAGCCTCGACATCGTGATGAACGTCGCGGGCACCTCGGCCTGGGGCACCGTGGAGAACCTCGAGCACAAGCACTGGCGGCGAATGGTCGACGTCAACCTGATGGGCCCGATCCACGTGATCGAGAACTTTGTGCCGCCGATGGTGCGGGCGGGCAAGGGCGGTTCGCTGGTCAACGTCTCCTCGGCGGCCGGCCTGCTCGCGCTACCTTGGCACGCGGCTTACAGCGCGAGCAAGTACGGCATCCGCGGCGTCTCCGAGGTGCTCCGGTTCGACCTGGACCAGCACGGCATCTCGGTGCACCTGGTGGTGCCCGGCGCGGTGGACACGCCATTGGTGCACAGCGTCGAACTGGTCGGTGTCGACCGGGAGTCGCCGAAGATCCAGCGACTCACCCAGTCGTTCACCAAGCACGCCGTGTCGCCGGAACACGTGGCCGCCTCGATCCTGCGCGGCGTCACCCGCAACCGGTTCCTGATCTACACGTCCTTCGACATCAGGTTCGGCTACTGGTGGGCGCGAAAGTTCGCGCTGCCCTACGAGATCGTGATGCGCCGCGCGAGCGCCCGCTTCAGCCGGTTGCTGGCCGCGCGGAGCAGTTGAGCTGCACGTCGAGCACGCGGGCGCCGGGACCCTCGGTGCCGAGCCGGTCGTGTTCGTTGACGAGTTTGCAGCTGCCGAGTGACAGGCAGCCGCAGCCGATGCAGCCGGTGAGGTTGTCGCGCAACCGAATCAGTTGAGTGATGCGGTCGTCGAGGTCCGCGCGCCAAGTGGTGGAGAGCGTCTCCCAATCGCGCCGCGTGGGGTTGCGCCCCTCCGGCAGCTGATCGAGCGCGTCGCGAATTTCACTGAGCGGTATGCCGACCCGCTGTGAGATACGGATGAAGGCGACCCGCCGTAATGTCTCTCGCGCATATCTGCGTTGATTCCCGCTGGTCCGGCGGCTGCTGATGAGTCCCTCGCGTTCGTAGAAGTGCAACGCGGAAACTGCTACTCCGCTACGCTCGGAAAGCTGCCCGGGGGTCAGCTCCTTTGCTCGCCAATCGGCTGTCGACATGCACGCTCCTCCATTCCCCTCAACAATACTTGAGGTTAGGGTGCGCTCGGGGAAGAATCGGCCAACGGCAAGTCGGCCCGATAATCCGGTAGCGAGCGACTTCACACGCGGCAAGACGGCAACGAAGGCCCGAATTACGTGCTCTTGTGGCCGCGGCGAACTACGGTCTGAGCATGGGAGCAGACGCTGTGCCCGCGCGGCACGGAGAGGACTCGGACGCGGACGGGCTGGACCCCGACAGTTCGGGCACGCGGTTGACGGTGACCTCCGAGGTCGGCACGCTGCGTACGGTGCTGCTGCACCGGCCCGGCGACGAACTGCGCAGGCTCACCCCGCGCAATAACGACCAGCTGCTGTTCGACGGCATTCCGTGGGTGGAGCGGGCGCAACAGGAGCACGACGCGTTCACCGGTGTGCTTCGGGAGCGCGGCGTCGAGGTGCTGCTGCTCGCCGACCTGCTCGCCGAGACCCTCGCGGTCAGCGGCGCCGCCCGCATCCAGGGCATTTCGGCCGCCGTGGACGCGCGCAGGCTCGGGCATGCACTGGCCGACCAGCTCGCCGCCTTCCTGCGCGGCGTGCGGGCCAGGGACCTGGCCAACATCCTGATGGCCGGGATGACCTTCGACGAGCTGCCGTTCGGGCCCGACGCCACCTCGCTGGTGCGGCGGATGCATCACGGCGCCGACTTCGTCATCGATCCGCTGCCCAATCTGCTGTTCACCAGGGACTCTTCGTTCTGGATCGGGCCGAGGGTCGCGATCACCTCGCTGGCGCTGCCCGCGCGGATCAGGGAGACCTCGCTCACCGATCTGATCTATGCCTTCCATCCGCGCTTCCTCGGCGTGCGCCGCGCCTACGAATCGCACACCGCGCCCATCGAGGGCGGCGATGTGCTGCTGCTCGCGCCGGGCGTCGTCGCGGTGGGCGTCGGCGAACGCACCTCGCCCGCGGGCGCGGAAGCGTTGGCGCGCAGCCTGTTCGACGACGACCTCGCGCATACCGTGCTGGTCGTCCCGATCGCGCAGAACCGGGCGACGATGCATCTGGACACCGTCTGCACGATGGTGGACAGCGACGCGCTGGTGATGTACCCGGCGGTGCGTGACTCGTTGTGCGCGTTCACCATTCAACGCGAAGACGATTACAGCGCGCGCAACGGCGACGGCAAGGTGGCGATGAGCGGACCCGATCCGTTCCTGGTCGCCGCGGCCAAGGCGATGGGCATCGACAAGCTCCGAGTGATCGACACCGGGTTGGACGGCGTTACCGCCGAACGCGAACAGTGGGACGACGGCAACAACACGCTCGCGCTGGCGCCGGGCGTGGTCGCCGCCTACGAGCGCAACGAGATGACCAACGCACGCCTGGAAGACGCGGGCATCGAGGTGCTGCGCATCCCCGGCTCCGAATTGGGTTCCGGTAGAGGCGGACCCCGCTGTCTGTCCTGTCCACTCTCCCGGGATGAGTTGTGATCCAATCATGTTCAACATCACCGTGTCGCATGAGTCGGCTGTCCCGCCCTACGAGCAGTTACGCATGGGCATCATCGCCAAGGTGCGCTCCGGCGAACTGACCGCGGGCACGAAGATCCCCACCGTGCGGGCGCTGGCCGCGCAACTGGGCCTCGCCCCCAACACGGTGGCCCGCGCCTACCGCGAGCTGGAGGCCGACGGCGTCGTCGAAACCCGGGGCAGGCAAGGCTCTTTCATCGCCTCCTCGGGCGACCCGACCCGTGATGTCGCGGGCCGCGCCGCCACCGCCTACGTGTCAACGGTCCGCCGCCTAGGCCTCGACGACGCGGCCGCGCTGCGTTATGTCCAAGCGGCACTAGAAGGTTAGCGCCAGCTGGGGAGCCAGAGGTGGTCGTGCCAGTTGCCCGGTGTGATGGGCAGTGCGGTGAGGATCGGCCAGAGCCAGATGAAGTTGGCGATCACCAAGCCGAGGTACAGGCAGACCGCGAGCAGGCCGAGGGCGTGTCGTTCGTCGGGGGAGACCGGGAGGTAGGTGCCGGCGGGACTGCGCGGCACCGGTATTCGACGGGACGGGCCGAGGATATCGCCGAGCACCAGGGCCACGCCCATCACCAGGAACGGCGCGAGGGCGACGGCGTAGAAGTAGTACATCTGCCGGTCCAGGGTCAGGAACCAGGGCAGCAGCGCCGCGCCGTAGCCGACGAGCACCGCGGCGTACCGCCAATCGCGGCGAACCACGCTGCGCCACACCATCCACGCGATCACCGGGAAGGCGAGCCACCAGATGGCGGGGGTGCCGATCAGCATGACGGCCTTGACGCACTGGGTCTGCCCGCAGCCGCTGACGCCGTTGTCGGCGTAGTAGTAGAGCATCGGCCGCAGACCCATCGGCCAGGTCCATGGCTTGGATTCCCACGGGTGATGGTTGCCCGCGGAATTGGTCAGGCCCTCATGGAATTCCAGGGCTCTCGCGCTGAAATACCAGAGCGAGCGCAACGCGTCGGGGACCCAGCTGAAGTATCCACCGGTGCCGATCGGCTTCGTCGGGGCGGACGGGTTGCCGACCATGTACCGATCGATGCCGGTCTCGCTGGCGAACCAGGCCCAGTAGGTGCCGAGATACACCCCGAGCGGCACCAGCACCAGCGCGTACAGCGCGGGTCCGACATCGCGGATCCCGGTGCCGAACCACGGGTTGCGCACGCCGTATGTGCGCCGCGCCGCCACATCGAAAAGGACGCTGAGCAGGCCGAAGGCGATGATGAAGTAGACGCCGGACCATTTTGTCCCGCAGGCGAATCCGAGCAGCACCCCGGCACCGAAGCGCCACCAGCGCACGCCGAGCCGAGGACCCCACGGGGTCTCGTCGATCCGGCCCTCGGCATCGGCCCGCGCCAGCCGGGCCCGCACCTCGTCGCGGTCGACGATCAAACAACCGAAGGCCGCGGTGGCGAAGAACGCCAGGAAGATGTCGAGCATGCCGATGCGCGAGGACACGAAGGTGGTGCCGTCGGCGATCAGCAGGATGCCCGCGATCGCGCCGATCAGGGTGGACCGCGCCATCCGCCGCACGATGCGGATCACCAGCAGGATCAGCACGGTCCCGACCATCGCGGAGGCGAAGCGCCAGCCCCAGCCGTTGTAGCCGAACATCGCCTCGCCGATCGCGATGAGCTGCTTGCCGACCGGCGGATGCACCACCAGCCCGTAGCCGGGATTGTCTTCTACCCCGCCACCATTGAGCATCTGCCAGGCCTGCGGCGCGTAGTGCTTCTCGTCGAACACCGGGGTGCCCGCGTCGGTCGGATAGTTGAGCATGGTGAACCGCGTCACCGCGGCGATCGCCGTGAGAAACGCGGTGACCAGCCAGCCGCGCAGCGTATCGGTCGGCCCGAAATCGGGGGATGGCCGCCGCGGCGCGGGGCCCGACCGGGAGGGCACGGCCCCGAACGGAGCGGTCGCGCGCTGGTCGGTCACCTGTGTCACGCTCCGATCGTATGCTGTGCGAGCGCTCAGGTCCCGCAGCGGTGACCCCGACACAGTGTGAATCTCATAGCACGCGGCCCGCCGCTCAGTGGTCACGATCACATACCGAACAGCGCCTCGCGCGCGTGGTCGAGTCGGGCTGCGAGGGCGGAAGGGGCGAGTCGATAGGCTGCGGAGGTTCGGTGCGTGCCGGGCGTGGTCGAGACGGGAGTGCGGTGGCGGACGAGGCGACAGGGCCCGGCAGGCTGGTGCTCGCGGCGACGCCGATGGGCGACATCGGCGACGCGTCGCAGCGGCTGCGCGACGCGCTCGGTTCGGCCGACATCGTCGCGGCCGAAGATACCCGGCGCACCAAGTCGCTCGCGAAGTCGCTTGGGGTGGCGATCACCGGACGGGTGGTCAGCTTCTACGACCACGTGGAGATCGCGCGGATTCCGGCGCTGCTCGACGACATCGAGGCCGGGCGCACGGTGCTGCTGGTGACCGACGCGGGCATGCCGTCGGTCAGCGACCCCGGCTATCGGCTGGTCGCGGCTTGCGCTGCGCGGGACCTGCCGGTGACCTGTCTGCCCGGTCCGTCGGCCGTCACCACGGCGCTCGCGCTGTCCGCCCTTCCGGTGGAACGGTTCTGCTTCGACGGCTTCGCGCCGCGCAAGGGTGGTCAGCGCCGAGAGTGGTTGCGCACCTTGGCGACCGAGTCGCGCGCCTGTGTCTTCTTCGAGGCACCGCACCGCCTCGCCGACTGCCTGGCCGACGCCGTCACGGTGCTGGGCCCGGACCGCCGCGCCGCCGTCTGCCGCGAACTCACCAAGACCTACGAGGAGGTCATCCGCGGCACCCTCGCCGAGGTGGCCGCCTGGGCCGTTGACGGCGCCCGCGGCGAGATCACCGTCGTGCTCGAAGGCGCGCAACCCATATCCGCCGATCCGACCGATCTGGTCGAGGAGGTGGAGGCGCTGACCGCCGACGGCATCCGGCTCAAGGACGCCTGCGCGCAGATCGCGGGCGCGAACGGCGTCTCCCGCAACGAACTCTACGACGCGGTGCTGGTTGCCCGCCGTGCGAGCGAGGACTGACCAACTGTCGTAAAGGCTTGGCGCACGCGCCATGGTGCGCGCCGCGGCGACGCGGCATGATCGTCCTATGAGTTCTCTCGAAAGCAAGGCCAAGGCATTCCTCGCGCTGCACCGCCCCGGCGATCCCGCCGTGCTGCCCACCGTGTGGGACGCGTGGTCGGCGAAGGTCGCGGTGGAGGCCGGGTTCGCGGCGCTCACCGTGGGGAGTCATCCCGTTGCCGACTCGATCGGCCGTACCGATGGTGAGGGCATGACCTTCGCCGAGTCGCTCACCAGGGTCCGGCAGATCACCGAGGCCGTCGAGGTGCCGGTGTCGGTGGATATCGAGTCGGGCTACGGTCTGGAGCCGGCCCAATTGATCGAGGGGCTGCTCGAGGCGGGTGCGGTCGGCCTCAACATCGAGGACACCGTGCACAGCGAGGGCAAGCGGCTGCGCTCGGCGCAGGAGCACGCCGACCTAGTGCACGGTCTGCGTCAGTTCGCCGACGCGGCCGGGGTGCACGTGGTGGTCAACGCCAGGACCGACATGTTCATGCGGCAGGACGGCGACGAGGCGGACCGGGTCGACCGCGCCATCGAGCGGCTGCGTCTCGCCACGGAGGCGGGTGCCGACGTGCTGTTCCCGGCTGGCGCGCAGGGTGATGCCGATGTGCGCCGCCTGACCAGCGAGCTGACCCTGCCGATCAGCATGGTCGGCCTGCCCGACAAGTCCGACAAGGCGGTGCTGGCCGACCAGGGCGTGGCCCGGATCAGCTTCGGCCCGTTCCTGCAGCGCGCGCTGACCACCGAGATCGAGCGCCTGCTCGCCCGCTGGAAGTAGCTCGAACGGTTTCAGGCGGGCAGTCCCAGTGTCGCGCTGACGAACTGGACGAACAGGGGAATCAGCGCGGGGACGCGAGCGGGACCGTCGGACACGATGACGCGACGGGTCCGCTCGCCGATCGCGTCCGGGATCAGCGCGATCAGGTCGTCGGACACCTCGGGTAGCGTCGGATCCGCTTGGCGCGCTTCGTCATAGAACAGGCGGTACAGTGCGGCGAAGCGGTCGACGGCCAGGTCGCGGTAGTCGACGGCGGCCTGATTCACCTTGAACGATTCGACGAGCACCAGGCGGGCGAAATCCGGTTCGGCGGCAACGGTTTCGCAGAACGTGCCGACGATCGACTCGATCCTGGCGTGCGCGCCGGCTGCCGGCGTGAGCTGTGCCAGCTCGTCGGCGATCCGGGTGGCCACGATATCGACGCCGGTGTGCACCGCCTCGACGAAGCACTCTTCCTTGTTCGCGAAGTGTTCATAGAAGGTACTGCGCGAGACCCGTGCTCGGGCAACGATATCGGTGAGCGTGGTACCGGAATATCCCTTGCTGTCGACACATTCGACCATCGCCTCGATGAGTCGTCCGCGCTGTGAGACCAGGACGGCATCGCGGGCCGCCCGGTGTCGGTCGGCAAAGGTGTTCTGCGGCATAGGTGTCGAGTCGGTCGCCTGTTGTCGGCGCATGGGTGCCCTCCCTGTTCGGCGAACATGAACATCGGTAACCCAGCATTATGCGACTGTGCGCCAGCGGGATACGCGCCGGTGCGGCACAACCGACTCGGACGGACGGTGCCGCGCTATTCCATGATCCGGCAGTGGGACGGCACGGTGCGCCCGGTCAACGCGAACGCGGCACGGGCGCAGCCTGATTCGGCGCCGCCCGGCCGCGTAGGTCGAGTGCTCGAGCCGCGCGGATCAGTCCTTGGGCTCGATGAACTTGGGGTACACCGGTTCCGGCGCGGGCAGTACCACACCCGGCACGATCGGCGTCGCGATGTCGGCGAACGTGCGATCCTGCTGACCGAGCTGATCGAGGATCTTGCTCGCCGAAGCGGGCACCACGGGCTGCACCAGGATCGCGACGATCCGCAGCACCTCGAGCGTCACGTACAGCACCGTCGCCTCGCGGGCCAGATCATCCGGCGTACCGGACTTGGCCAGCGCCCACGGCGCCTGCGCGGAGAAGTACTTGTTCGTCTCGCCGAGGGTCAACCAGATCGCCTCCAGCGCGAGATGCATTTGCTGCGCGTCGTATTCGGCGCGGCAGCGGTCGAGCAGCCCGTTCGTCAAATCGAGCAGCGTGCGGTCGGCGTCGGTGAACTCACCCGGCGTCGGCACCACGCCGCCGCAGTCGCGCGCGACCAGCTTGGTGCTGCGCTGCACCAGGTTGCCGAACTCGTTGGCCAGGTCGGAGTTGATCCGGCCGACGATCGCGTCGTGGCTGTAGCTGCCGTCCTGACCGTAGGAGATCTCGCGCAGCAGGAAGAAACGCACCGCGTCGACGCCGTAGGTCTCGACCAGTTCCAGCGGGTCGACCACGTTGCCGACCGACTTGGACATCTTCTCGCCCTTGTTGTACAGGAACCCGTGCACGAAAACGCGTTTCGGCACCTCGACGCCGACGGACAGCAGGAACGCCGGCCAGTACACGGTGTGGAACCGGGTGATGTCCTTGCCGATGATGTGCACGTCGGCGGGCCAGAACTTCTGGAACGCAGCCGATTCCGTGTCCGGGTAGCCGACACCGGTGATGTAGTTGGTGAGCGCGTCCACCCACACGTACATCACGTGTTCGGGGTGTCCGGGCACCGGCACACCCCAGTCGAAGGTGGTGCGGGAGATGGACAGATCCTTCAGCCCCGCCTTGACGTAGCTGACGATTTCATTGCGACGCGTTGCGGGCGCGATGAATTCGGGATGCTCCTCGTAAAGCGCGAGCAGCTTGTCCTGGTAAGCGGAGAGCTTGAAGAAGAAGTTCGACTCCTCGGTCCAGGTGACCGGCGTCTTCGACTCGGTGGAGATCCGCGTGCCGTCCTCGAGCAGCGTGGTCTCCTCCTCGGTGTAGAAGGCCTCGTCGCGCACCGAGTACCAGCCCGAGTAGTTGCCGAGATAGATGTCGCCGTTGGCGAGCATCCGCTCCCACAGCGCGACGCAGGCCGCCTGGTGGTCCTCGTCGGTGGTCCGGATGAACCGGTCGAGGGAGATGTCGAGGGTCTTGTCCAGCGCCTCGAACACGTCGGAGTTGCGGCTCGCGAGCTCCTCCACCGGGACGCCCGCCGCCGCGGCCACCTGCTGCATCTTCTGACCGTGCTCGTCGGTGCCCGTCATGAAGAAGACGTCGTAGCCGTCGAGCCGCTTGAAGCGGGCGATGGCGTCGGCCGAGATGTACTCGTACGCATGGCCGATGTGCGGCGCACCGTTCGGGTAGGCGATGGCCGTGGTGATATAGAAGGCGGGGCGGTCAGCTTCGCTCATGGTGTGTCTACTGTAATGGCCGTGGTTTCCTCACTTCACGCGAATATCCGCCTAGTCGATTCGCTGGTCACCTCGGCTCTGCCGACCGGTGCCGATGCCACTGCGTGCGGCGGTCTTCGATGAGTAAGCGTCCGGCGCCGGACCTGCCGGAGCCGCTCGCGCCCCTCATCGACGCGCACACCCACCTCGATGCCTGTGGCGCCACCGACGCGGCCGCCACCGCCGTGATCGTGGACCGCGCCGCCTCGGTCGGCGTCGGCCAGGTGGTCACCGTCGCCGACGACCTCGCCGCCGCGCAGTGGGCCGTACAGGCCGCGCACTGGGACGCCCGCGTGTACGCCGCGGTCGCACTGCACCCGACCCGCGCCAACGCGCTCGACGATGCCGCGAAGGCCGAACTGGAACGCCTCGCCGCCGACCCCCGCGTTGTCGCGATCGGCGAGACCGGTCTCGACTACTACTGGTCGGGCAAGCTGGACGGCTGTGCCGACATCGAGACGCAGATCGAGGGCTTCCGCTGGCACATCGACCTGGCCAAGCGGCTGGGTAAGCCGCTGATGATCCACAATCGCGAGGCCGACCACGATCTGCTGACGGTGCTGCTGGACGAGGGTGCGCCGGCCACCGTGATCTTCCATTGCTTCTCCTCGGACACCAACATGGCGTTGGCCTGCGTTGCCGAGGGTTATGTGCTGAGTTTTTCCGGCACGGTGAGTTTCAAGAATGCGCATGAGCTGCGCGAGGCCGCCAAAGTCGTGCCGGACGAGTTGATTCTGGTCGAAACGGACGCACCGTATTTAACGCCGCATCCATTCCGTGGTGCGCCCAACGAATCGTATTGCCTGCCTTATACCGTGCGCGCTCTGGCGGAACTGCGCGAAACGGACGCGGCCGAATTGGCAAAGATCACCACGGCAAACGCGCGACGCGTCTACGGAATCTGAGCAATCCGCTATTTTCCGGCAATTTGAGTACCCGTAAGGGGCCTGGATATGCGGGGTGTGTCCTAGGTCACAGTGGTCGGTATATTTCGTGATCAACCTGCGGTAGCGATATCCGTTCGTGATATTGAAAGACCCAGCTGAAGCAAGTGAAGGTTGTCTACCCCCAAACCCCTCGTTATCGTACTGTGACCATGGCCCATCCGTCACCTGACCGCCGCCCCTCGCGGGATCACTCCGCGATGCTGTGGCCACTTGCGCGAATCAACCACTCTCGATCGCCGCTGCTGTATGCGGCGGTCGGCGCGCTGTTGATGACACTGATCGTCGGCGCCGGGCTGGCGATCGTGAACCGGAAGACGGTGACGGTCGTCGTCGACGGTGAGAAGCGCGTCGAGACGACGATGTCGCTCAACGTCCGCGGCGCGCTGCGGGCCGCCGGGTTCGCCGTGACCGAGCGCGACCGGGTGGCCCCCGCGCTCGCCGCGAAGATCGGCGACGGCGCCACCATCACGCTCAACCGGGCACGTGAGGTCAAGCTCATGGTCGACGGCCAGGCGCGCACGGTATGGACCACCGGCCTGACCGCGGGCGAGGCGCTCGAGCAGTTGAGCCTGCCCAAAGAGGTGTACGTATCGCCCGCGCGCGACGAGAAGCTGCCGCTGGAAGGCGCCGCGCTGAATGTCGCGACGCCGCGATCGGTCTCGCTGCTCGATGGCATCGGCGCACCGGTCGACGTCCGGCTCGCCGCCCCGACGGTCGGCGAACTCCTTGCGGTGGCGGGCATTCCGCTGATCGAGCAGGACACCGTCGAGCCCGCCGCGTCCACCCCGCTCACCGATGGCACGCGAATCACGGTGACCCGCAAGCGAATCGAGAAGCGGACCGAGACGCTGCCGCTCGACCCGCCGGAGAACGTGATCGAAGACCCGACCATGAACATGAGCCGCTCGGTGGTGGAAACCGAGGGTGCGCCCGGCGTCCAGGACGTCACCTTCGCGGTCACCATGGTCAACGGCACGGAAGTGGACCGCAAGCCGATCGCGTCCACCGTGACGGTGACCGCGCAGCCGAAGACCGTCCGCAAGGGCGCCAAGCCGGGCACCGAGGTGCCGCCCGTGCGCGACGGCTCGACCTGGGACGCGCTGGCCCGCTGCGAATCCACCGGCAACTGGAACATCAACAACGGCAACGGTTACTACGGTGGCATCCAGTTCGACCAGGGCACCTGGGAGCGCCAGGGTGGCACGAAGTACGCGCCCCGCGCCGACCTGGCGACCCGCGAGGAGCAGATCGCCATCGCCGAGATCACCCGGGCCCGGCAGGGCTGGGGCGCATGGCCCGCCTGCACCAGTCGCCTCGGCCTCAGCTGAGCTGTGCGCGCGGTTACTGCGCGGAACTTCTCGGTGTTGCCTTCGATTCGCTAGCCGGTCACGCTGAGCTGGCAGTATCTCGCTGATCTGTACACTCGTCCAGGTTTGTGGCGGTGTGGGTCGGGTCAGTGAGGTGTGGTCGATGAGGGTTGTTCAGGTGTGCAGGCGTGCGGTGGCCGTGGCCACGATGTCGGCCAGTGCCGCGTTGTTCGTGAATGTCGCACCGGCACAGGCGGACACCGCGGGGACGCTGATCGCGGTCGAAGCGCAGCCGGACGGATGGCACGGGGTATCGGGCGGCTCGGTGCTCGAATACTGGATGCGCGGCTCGGACGGCACCCCGCGGCAGGCCAGCGGCGCGCTGTTCGTCCCGCCGGGCCCGGCGCCCGCGACCGGCTGGCCGGTCATCGCCTACGACCACGGCACCAGCGGCCTCGGCGCCGGCTGCGGTGGGCAGTCCGATCCGGCAGGCCATCCGTACCAGCAGATTCGGTCCAAAGAAGACCAGCTGATCCAGGGCCTGCTCGCGCAGGGCTTCGCCGTGGTCGCGCCCGACTACCTCGGGCTCGGCCGCTTCGACACCGGTCCGCACCCGTACCTGGAGATCGCCACCGAGGCGAGCGCCACCATCGACCTGCTACGCGCCGCCCGCGCCACCAACCCCGATCTGTCGCGTACCTGGGCCGTGCTCGGTGTGTCGCAGGGTGGTCAGGCCGCGCTCGGTACCGGCCACCGGCAGGCCGTCGACGCACCCGATCTCGACTTTCGCGGGACTATCGCGATCGATCCGGAATCCGACGTGGAGAAAATTCTGCCGCTGGCCGGGCCGGTCATCCCCACGATTCCTGGCAACGACGGCGCGCTGAGCTTCTTCGTCAGCATCCTGGCCGGCCTGCGTGCGGCCCGTCCCGACGTGCACGTCGACCAGTACCTCACCCCGCAGGGGCGCGCGGTCCTCGACCGCGTCGGTACCCAGTGCCTGGACGGCATCATCGACACCGTGCACGGCCTAGGCGTCGGCGACCTGCTCGCCAGGCCGCTCGCCGAAGAACCCATCCGCTCCGCCCTCGACGCCTACCTCACCGTGCCGACGTCCGGCTACAACGCCCCGATCCTGTTGCTGCTCAACCTCACCGACACCACCGTCCCCGCCCCGCTGCACGCCGCCCTCGCCGCCCAGCTCGCCGCCAACGGCGTCGACTTCCACACGGTCACCGGCACCGGCAAGCACACCCAGCTCAACCCCGCCATGCAAGCGGCCATCGACGCCTTCCTCGACCGCATCAAAGCCACCCCGTCTCAGTAGTAGGGACAACCCCGCGAGTTGATAGGTTCTTCAGGTGTCCGAACCCGAAGTTGCCGCTCGTGGGAGTGCCGCGTTGCTCGGGCCCGCCGAAGTGCGGGTGCTGGCCGAGCGGCTCGGCGTGCGGCCGACCAAGCAGCTCGGGCAGAACTTCGTGCACGACGGCAACACCGTGCGGCGAATCGTCGCGGCGGCGGGGGTCGGGCGCGACGATGTGGTGCTCGAGGTCGGGCCCGGCTTGGGTTCGCTGACGTTGGCGCTGCTCGACGTGGTCGATTCGGTGGTCGCGGTCGAGATCGATCCGGTGCTCGCCGGGCACCTTCCGGTCACCGTCGCGGACCGCGCGCCGGAGCTGGCCGACCGCCTGACGGTGGTCGAGGCCGACGCGCTGCGCGTCACCGCCGCGGACCTCCCGGTCGCGCCGACCGCGCTGGTCGCGAACCTGCCGTACAACGTGGCGGTACCGGTGTTACTCCACCTGCTCGCCGAATTGCCAAGCATCGCAGTCTCTTTGGTGATGGTGCAGGCGGAGGTCGCCGACCGCCTCGCCGCTGCCCCCGGCAGCCGCACCTACGGCATCCCCAGCGTGAAGGCGGGTTTCTTCGGCACCGTCCGCCGCGCGGGCGCCGTCGGCACCCAGGTCTTCTGGCCCGTCCCGCGGGTCGACTCCGGCCTGGTCCGCGTCGACCGCTACCCCGAACCACCCTGGCCGATCGACGACGCCCATCGTCGCCGCGTCTGGGAAGTCGTCGACGCCGCCTTCGCCCAACGCCGCAAAACCCTCCGTGCCGCCCTCGCCGGCTGGGCCGGTTCCCCCGCCGAGGCCGAACGCCGCCTCCTCGCCGCCGACATCGCTCCCACCGCCCGCGGCGAAACCCTCGACACCGCAGCCTTCGTCCGCCTCGCCGCCCAGGGTTAGTCCGAGCCGCCGACAACGGCATTGCTCGATGCCGCAACTACCGGAAGAGAATTCGACGACCCGGGTTGACGTGTGCGCTCGTGCGGGCGCCGAGCTCAGCGGTTGGTTGGTCGAGCGGGGGCTGACAGCGCAGCCGCCATCTCCACTCATGGTGTACGGCGAAGATCTGCCCGGAAATCGCGCGATGCTGCTGGCACCTTTCACCCAGGCGCTCGGTTGAGTGACCATAACTGGTTGCGGCACAGGCACTTCCGATGACTAGGCGGCACGCCAATGCGATCGCCGGCAGCGCGAGCGCCAGGCTGATCAGCAGTCGGTGGCGCAGCAGCGTGGCTGGCGTACCGGTCGGTTTGTGTTGCGGCGGAACTGAATATGTGCGCCGCGTACCCCGCATCGGCAACATGTTCTACCAGCGAATCCGGCGATACGGATTGTGGATAACGTACTTTTGCCTTTTCTGTGGCGAAGTTGACGGTCGCCGTGACACCGTCGATTCGGTTGAGCCGCTTCTCGATCCGCGCGGCACAGGAAGCGCAGGTCATCCCGCCGATCTCCAGCTCGATCGAGCGCAGGTCGGCGGGTGTGGACGTCAGTGCCCGCCACCCTGATGCGGTGCGCCGCCGGATGTGGATGGGCCTGTGGATGATTCGACCATAGTTGTTTCCATGGTGAACTCGGCGGTGTGTACCGTGCCGCCGTGCGAGAAGTCTAGATACAGCCGATATCCGCCCGCACTCGGGGCCTGGGCATGGAACGCGACATCGGGCCCCGCTGGGGTGCGACCGACTTCGCCCTCCGGATGCACGTGCAGATAGGCGAGGTCGTTCGCGCGCAACGCGACGAGATGCGCGTAGGCGCCGAGATACGGTTCGAGATCGGTGACCGGTGTGCCGTTCCGGGTGATCGTGAACCGCAGTTCACTGCCGGCCGTGCTGAGATCGCCGGTCGCGGTGACCTGGTAGCCGTCCACCGTCGCGGTTCGCGAAGGCGGCGGAAGTGGTTGCGGCTCAGCAGTTCCCGCTACGGTGACGGTCCGGCTGAGCACCAGCCCGGTGCCGTTGGCCTCCGGTAAGAAGTCGGTGAAAACGCGATACGTGCCCGGCTGTGCCCACGTCCAATCAATCGACCAGGTACCCGCCGCGTCCATCGTCGGATGCACGTGCCGATACTGCGTGGCGTCGGACCGGACGACGATCAGATGCAACTTCTTGTCGTGCTGGGTGCGGAACTGGACGACCGGCGCACCGTCGGGTCCGGTGATCCGAAAACGCAGGGCGCCGGCTTGATTCGGCTCCGTCGGCGCGGTGAGATCGGCGAGGGTGTAGCCGGAGCGCGTCTCCGACAGTCCCGTATCCGACCCGGCCGAGTGCGCCATGCCATCCGGCGCGGGCCCGGCCGGATCGCCCACCAGGGCGCCGATGCCGAGCGCGACACCGAACAACACGACGAGCGCACCGCCGAAGGCGGCGAACTTCAGCCGGTCCTGCATCAGACCGCGACCTCGTAGCCCGCTTCGTCCACGGCGGCGATGATAGCGGCATCGGCGACCGGGGCCGCGCTGTCGACCGTGACCGCGCCGCTGGTGAGATCGACGTCGACGCTGGTGACACCGTCGATCTTGCCGATCTCCGTCTTTACGGAGCTCACGCAATGCCCGCAGGTCATCCCCGTGACGGTGTAGGTGGAACTGGGCATCTCCGACTCCTTCGCTCATTCTCCATCATACGGGCGGGGGGTACCCGACAACTGCGAAGGTACCCCCGCTGGGTACTGCGCGCAAGTGGTCGAATCGCCACTCATCGCGTGCGCAACGACCGTACTGCCAGCGTCGCCGCCGTGACGAAAACCGCTCCGAGCGCGACGATCACGATCTGCGGCCGGTCGAGCGTCGCGTCACCGGCCGTCAGGTAGATCCCGACATTGATCAACCAGTGCCCGACCGCCGCGACCAGCACTCGCTGCCAGAAACCGCCGGTGCCGAGCGTGCCGAGCAATGCGGCGAACGCCATGGTCGAGACGAAGAACGACACCGCGACCACCGGGCCGGCGCCGAACGACTGCACATGCCACAGCGCCCACACCGCGCCGGTCACCGCGATCGCCACGAACCGGCGCAGTCGCGTTTCCAGTAGCGGTTGCAGGAAGCCACGCCACCCGATCTCCTCGCCGGTCGCGCCGACGAGCTGGACCACGAAGAACACCACGAACGGCACCCCGCCAACCGGGACCGCGCCGACGAGATCGTGCCCCGCCACTGCCGTCGCACAGGCGATCAAGGCGCTCAACAGCAGGCAGGCCGCCACCAGGTAGCCGAGATTCGCGCGAACCTGCCGGGTGGATACCGGTGCGGGAAACAGCGGCCCGAGAACTTTGCGGCCGATGAGCCAGGTGGCCAGCGCGCCTAGCGCGGGGGCGAATTGGACCAGCGACAACGCCGCCCGATCGATGCCCGAAACCGGTTGCAGCGCAAGCATTGCGGCCGAGCCGAGCAGGGTGGTCAGGACGTAGATACCGATGAATGTCCAGAAGATTCGGCCGGGCGGCGCCGAATTCGACTGCTCGATCCGGGCCGCGTCGGCGGCTGGACTGGTGGGAATTTCAGGCTGAGCTATCACACAAAAATCGTCACATCGTGGTGGCATTGGGCGGTTCAGTCTTCAGGGCCATTTATCGCGCGGGGCCGTCATCCTTCTGGTGCGTCCGTCCCCAGCCATACATAGCCAGTTCGGCTACCTTCTCCAGTTCCGCTCGGCTCGCCCCGTCTCTGGCGGCGTGCGACATCCCCTGCAGCACGGTGCCGATGTAGCGAGCCAGCGTCGGCGCGTCGTCGTCGGTGACCAGGACGCCCGCGTCCATATCGGCCTGAATCCGTTCCGCGAACAGCCCGAGATTCCGGCTGCGCAGCTCGCCGAGCAGGTCGGCCACCTCGCCGCTGTTCGTGTTGAGGCCCGCGCTGATCACCAGGCAGCCGCGCGGGCAGTCGGACCGGGTGTACTCCGCCGCCGCTTCGTGCAAGGTGCGCCGCATCGCCGCCTCGGCGGTCGCCGCCTCGGTGAGTGCGCGCTCGATGAAATTGCCGTACTGCGCACCGAAGCTCTTGACCGCTTCCTTGAACAGCGTCGCCTTGTCGCCGAACGCCGCGTAGAGGCTCGGCGCGCCGATGCCCATCGCGGTAGTCAGGTCGCCGATCGAGGTGGCTTCGTAGCCACGTGCCCAGAACAGCCGTATCGCCTTGTTCAACGCGGCGTCCCGGTCGAACGAACGCGGCCTGCCTCGGGTCGTGGTGCTCATCAAATCATTCTATAGCGATCGCTAGATAATGTGTTAGTGTCCCAGTTCTGTAGTGATCGCTAGAGAAAGGGGCCCGCTATGGGCGCACTGACAGGCAAGACGGCATTGGTGACCGGCGGTAGCCGCGGCATCGGCCGCGGCATCGCTGAACGGCTCGGCCGGGACGGGGCGCGGGTGGCGGTGCACTACAACGGGAACGAGCAGGCGGCCAAGGAAGTCGTCGCGGTGATCGAGGCCGAGGGCGGTTCGGCCTTCGCGATCCGTGCCGAACTCGGCGTACCCGACGACGCCGCGACGCTGTGGTCGGCCTTCGACGCGCACGCCGACGGGGTCGACATCCTCGTCAACAACGCGGGCATCGACGGCATCCGCGAACCGATCGAAGGCACCGACGAGGCGGCCTACGACGGGGTCTTCGCGGTCAATGCCAAGGCGCCGTTCTTCGTCACCAAGCTCGGCCTCGACCGGATGCGCGATGGCGGCCGGATCGTCAATCTCTCCACCGGCCTCACCCACGGCGCGTACATGCCGCAGCTGATCGCGTACACGATGACCAAGGGTGCGATCGACGCCTTCACCAGCGTGCTGGCCAAGCAGGTCGGCGCGCGCGGCATCACCGTGAACGCGGTGGCCCCCGGCATCATCGATACCGATATGAACGCCAGCTTCTTGAACAATGCCGAGACGGTGGCCGCGGTGGCGGCCATGTCCCCGCTGAAGAAGCTCGGCCAATCCGCCGACGTGGCCGATATCGTCGGATTTCTCGCCTCCGACGACGCCCGCTGGGTGACCGGGCAGTGGATCGACGCCACCGGCGGGGGGCTGCTGTAACCGAATGATTCACATCGAGTGAAAGGCCGATGTAGCGCCGCGCGACCGTCAGGGCCACCCATTAGGCTAGGGCACCGTGCTGTCAGTTGTGCCAAGCCCGATCACCGTGCGCGCGCCGTCGAAGGTGAACCTCCACCTCGGAGTCGGCGACCTGCGTGCCGATGGCTTTCACGACCTGACAACGGTGTTCCAGGCGCTGTCGCTCAGTGACGATGTGGAGATCACCCCGGCGAGCTCGCTGGCCGTGCGGGTCTCCGGCGAAGGCGCCGCCGACGTGCCGACCGATCGCACCAATCTGGTGTGGAAGGCGGCCGTGCGGCTCGCGCATCTGGCGGGCCGGGCGCCGCTGGTGGAATTCGCTATCGCCAAGGGCATTCCGGTGGCGGGCGGGATGGCGGGTGGTAGCGCCGACGGCGCGGCGGCGCTGGTAGGTCTCAATGAACTGTGGGATCTCGGACTCACTCGCGACGAACTCACCGCCGTGGCAGCCGAGCTCGGCAGTGACGTGCCGTTCGCGCTGCACGGCGGCACCGCGCTCGGCACCGGACGCGGTGAACGGTTGCTTCCGGTGTTGTCCCGCAACAGCTTTCACTGGGTGCTTGCGCTGGCCAAGGGTGGGCTGTCCACTCCGGCGGTGTTCGCGGAGCTCGACCGGTTGCGCGAGCACGGTTCACCGCCGCGGCTCGGCGAACCGCAACAGCTGATGCAGGCTTTGGCCTTCGGCGATCCGAAACAGCTTGCGCCGCTGCTTGGTAACGACTTGCAGGCGGCCGCGCTTTCGCTGAAACCGGAGTTGCGTCGTACCTTGCGCGCAGGCGTCAACGCCGGGGCGCTCGCGGGCTTGGTCTCCGGCTCCGGCCCCACCTGCGCATTCCTGTGCGAGAGTGAGGAATCCGCGGTGTCGGTGGCGGCCGAACTGGCCGGCGCGGGCGTCTGCCGCAGCATCCGCACCGCAAGCGGCCCAGTCCCCGGCGCCCGTGTCCTCACCAGCGACCCCCCCATCAAACGCTGACCGCCCAGCTTCACCCCGCCGGATCTACCAAAGGTCGCCTTCGGTCGGTCGGTTGGTTCGGCTCAGGCGATGACGTCGGCGAGACGGTCGACCTGGTCGGGGTCGGTGCCGTAGCAGTAGAGCATGACTTCGTCGGCGCCTAGGTCGTCGAATTGCTTGATGGCGGAACGGATTGCGTCGGGGGTGGTGAGCATGCCGTCGAGCATGTAGTCGGCGCGGCCGCTGAATTCGTAGTAGCCACCCATCGAGGCGCGGGCCTCGTCGATCAGGTGCTGGTCGCCGAGGACGACGTTGACCTGGGCGACGATGCGTGGCGCGCCGGAGCGGCCGTTGTCGGTCCAGGATTTGCGCACGGTGTCGAACAACCGGCCTGCCCAGGCGGCGGGGGCGGCGGCGAGAAAGCCACCGCCCCAACGGCCTACGCGTTCGAGCGCGGCGGGTTGGAAGCCGCCGAACAGGACCTCGGGGCCTGCGGGAAGCAGTGGCGCGGGGCCGATCGGCCCGCAGTCGGTGCCGTACGGCGCACCGGACCAGATGCGGCGCATGATCTCCATCTGTTCGTCCAGGCGGCGGCCGCGGGTTTTCAGGTCGGTGCCGGAGGCGATGTGATCGTCCTCGCGACCGCCGACGCCGAGGCCGAGCACGAAGCGCCCGCCGGACATCCGGTCCAGCGTCGCGGCCTGCTTGGCGAGCAGCGACGGCTCGCGCAGCGGCGCGATGAGCACCTCGGTCTGCAGCTTGATCCGGGAGGTGGCGCCCGCGGCGATGGCGAGGGCGACGAGCGGTTCGGGATTGTCGTAGACGAGCCGGTCGAGCAGGCCGAGGGTGGAGAACGGGCCCGCGTCGGCGCGGCGGGCCCAGTCGAGCAGGACGGTGGGGTCGGAGATGGGCAGACCGAGACCGACGTGCATGGGAGAACCTCCATGAGAGAAGCGAATTGGATCGTGCCGCCCTCTCACCTCCGCCTCGGAGGTGGGGCTCCCATACTGCGGCTTTATTCCGGAGAGCACCTGTTTTACTAACTTTGTTCGTAACGAACGATGTTCGTTGACAACAATGTAGACGAACGCCGTTCGTTCCGCAAGAGGCACTTGTCGAGCTCCGCACGCGGGGAGGTGGACGAGCGGGTCGAGGGAGCTCAGTACGCTGGCTCAGGGCGCGCGACTCGCCCGCCGCTGCAAGAACCGGAAGGATTCATGTCCAACCTGATCAACCTCGAGCAGGTCTCCAAGAGCTTTGGGATCACTCCGCTGCTGGACAACGTATCGATGGGCGTCCACGCGGGCGAACGTATCGGCGTCGTCGGTCTCAACGGTGGCGGTAAAACCACGCTGCTCGAGGTGCTCACCGGTCTCGAGCCGCCGGACAGCGGACGGGTCAGCCGGGTCGGCGGGCTGCGGATCGCCACGGTGACGCAGCGCGGTGTGCTGCCCCCCGGTTCGACAGTCGGCGATGTCGTGCTGGCCGGTCTGGCCGATGACGCGATGACCGACGACGTTGCCGAGCATGAGTGGGCGGCCAATCCGCGTATTCGTTCGGTGATGGAGGGCATCGGCATCGCCGGGCTCGGCCTGGAAACCTCGATCGACAATCTGTCCGGTGGCGAGCGCCGCCGAGTCGCCTTGGCCGCCGCCCTGGTCCGCGATCTCGATCTGCTCGTGCTCGACGAGCCGACCAACCACCTCGACGTCGAGGGCGTGCAGTGGCTGGCCGAGCATCTGCTCAACCGCCGCAGCTCGCTCGTGGTGGTGACCCACGATCGCTGGTTCCTCGACACCGTCGCCACCAACACCTGGGAGGTCGTCGGCGGCAAGGTCGAAACCTACGAGGGCGGCTACGGCGACTGGATCTTCGCCCGCGCCGAGCGCGCCAGGCAGGCCGACGCCTCCGAGGCGCGCCGCGCGAACCTGGCCCGCAAGGAACTGGCCTGGCTGCGTCGCGGCGCGAAGGCCCGCACCTCCAAGCCGCGCTATCGGGTGGAGGCCGCCGAGGCGCTCATCGCCGATGTGCCCGCGCCGCGCGACAGCGTCTCGCTGGCCGCGTTCGCGCGAAAGCGCTTGGGACGCGTCGTTATCGAGCTCGAGGACACCACCCTCACCACCCCGGACGGCCGGGAGTTGGTGCGCGACCTGACCTGGCGGCTCGCGCCGGGGGAGCGGGTCGGCCTGGTCGGGGTGAACGGCTCCGGCAAGACCACGCTGCTCCGCACGCTGGCCGGCGAGACGGAACCGGCGGTGGGCAAGCGCATTCAGGGCCAGACGGTGCAGATCGGTTGGCTGCGTCAGGAACTCGACGATCTGCCGACCAATATGCGCGTGCTGGAGGCGGTGCAGCAGGTCGCGCAGCGAATCATGCTCGGCGACAAGGAGATATCCGCGGGTCAGCTCGCCGAGCGGCTCGGCTTCACGCCGGCTCGCCAGCGCACGCCGGTCGGCGACCTGTCCGGTGGTGAGCGGCGCAGGCTGCAGCTGACCCGCATCCTGATGGCGGAGCCGAACGTGCTGCTGCTCGACGAGCCGACCAACGACCTTGACATCGACACCCTGCAACAGCTGGAGGACCTGCTCGACAACTGGGCGGGCACCCTGGTCGTGATCAGCCACGACCGGTACCTGATCGAGCGCATCTGTGATTCGACCTGGGCGCTGTTCGGCGACGGCAAGCTCACCAACCTGCCCGGCGGCATCGACGAGTACCTGAAAAAGCGTGCCGCACAGGGTGGTGCCGTGGTTCGCTCGGGCGATGCGAAGGCCGCCCCGGTGACCGATGCCGCGACGCAGCGGGCGGCCCGCAAGGAACTGTCCAAACTGGAACGGTCCATCGAGAAGTTCGACGAGCGCGAGCGCAAGTTGCACGCCGCGCTGGCCGAGGCCGCGACCGACCCGGACAAGCTGGTCAAGCTCAACGCCGAACTCAAGCAGGTGGTCGCGGAAAAGGAAGCCGCGGAGGAACGTTGGATGGAGCTGGCGGACGGGTAACCGGTCCGTCAGTGCCCGGCGGCGCGGTGGTCCTGGATGGTCACCGGCAGACAGGTCCGCACGAAGTCGGCGCCGAAGCCGGTGAGGGCCACGCTGCGGTAGATCACCTTGGTGCCGAAGCCGGCGCGTTTCAGCAACTCGCGCACCGGGCCCTGCGCCTCCAGCAGCTGGTACCGGTGCGGATTGCCGACCGGCTCGCGCTCGTGCTCGACCAGGCCGAGCCTGCGCAGGTTGGTCAGGTACTGCTGGATCCGGTTCGGAAAGCGCAGCCCGGCCTGCTCGCCGACCAGCGTCAGCATCGACCCGACGCGTTCCGCGCCGAGCGCGCGCGGGCGGCCGGTGCGGATATCGATCGAGGGCTGCGGGCCGTCCAGGTGCAGGAACCGCAGGATGCGCGCCTCGTCCGGGGTCAGTTCGGCAAGCATGCCCGCGAACGCCGGATGGTTCTCGTCGTCACCGTGCGTGCTCGCCGACAACCGCAGCAGCGCGGCACCTTGCTCACGCAGGGTGGGAACGGCTTGCGCGGCAGGCTCATTCGGCGCCTCGGTGAAGCCGAGTGCCTGGCGCAGCCGGTCGCGCACCTCGGACTCGGCCTCGGCCAGCACTTCTCGCGGCGGCACGCCCTGGATGCTGCGGCGCACGACCGTCGAGGTGACGCCTAGCGCGGTCCCAAGACTCCACGCGGTCATACCGGTCGCCGCGGTCAAGGCCACCTTGGCGACGCCGGTGGCCGCGCGCACGCCCGCGACCGGATAGGGCACCCGCGAAGGTGATTCGTTGTGGCGGACGACTTGGCTGCCGGACCGTCGAGCGAGCTCCGTCGACGGCGCCACCTCCCCGGCGGTGTGCTCGACGTCCCCGGCATCGTCGCCGGATTTCGCTACAGCCATGTGGTCGCCACTCCTGTTCCGAATATCAGAATATGAGCGTATCCGGCGAACAGGCCCAGCACGCCGCCATGGAGAAAAAGCAGCCACTCATCTTGCTTGATGGCCGATCGCAGCATGTCGACGAAGTCCGGCGGCTGCAGTGCCGCCATCTGTTTGGCGATGTAGGCGTTGATCTGGCGGCCCTGGCGGACGTTGAACTCCGGGTCGGCGAAGGCGATCGGGGCGATGGCCATGGCCTCGGCGGTGAAGGTGTCCTGCAGCGTGTCGTAGTCGCGGCTGCCGAGCATGAACTTGACGGCGGGCCTGGCCGGGCCGAGGGCGAGGTCGGCGGCGGGCCGGAGGGTGTCCTCGAGCATCTGGATGGTGCGATCCGAGCGCGGGCCGTTGAGCAGTTCGTCGCCGATATTGGCGACCGTCAGCACCTGACTGGACACCAATTCGGCGTAGCCGTCGGTGATTTCGGACTGCCGCTTGATCAGCAGACCTTGCCGCCACGGGCACCACCACTTCGGATAGGCGGGCGCGAAGATCATGTTGATACCGACCCAGTTGACCACCCAGCCGATCACTACGCCGCCGATCGGCAGCACGGCCAGCGTCGACCAACCGGTCAGATGCAGGATGGCGACCAATACGACGCCCATCGGTGCGCCGAAGTAGAAGCCGAAATTGATCATGAACCGCAGTTCTTTCGCGCCGAGCACTTGGAACAGCGTGTTGAGCAGTTGCGGCCTGCCCTGGAAGTAGCGAATCACCATCTGCTTCACGTCGAGCAGTTGATCAATATTCGCGCCTAATTCATCCGTCAGCTCGCGCAGAATATCCGGCAGTTGCTGACGAACCCTGGCCTGCACCATGTCCCGCACTTGGCTCGGCAGGTTGTACCAGAGCTGTGGATGTTCGCGCTTGAGAATATCTTCGACGATCGTCTCGATCTGTTCGTCGGCGATGCTCGCGAGATGTTCGGCGAGCTTGTCCGGCTCCAGCTCGCGATAGAAATCGGCGACGCTGCCCAGTTTCGCCAGGCCCTTGTCGACCGCGATGCTCGCCATCTTGTCCGCGCGCGAGGGGACGATGCCCTGCCAGCCGAATCTCCCGTCGTAACTCAGTAGCGGAAGCACCTGAATTCTTTTGGGCAGGAAGGGATACAGCGCGCGAAGTCCGGGTAGTCGGAAGCCGTGGAACGCGATCGGCTGGAACAGCATGAGCACGCCGGTCCAGTTGGTGATGTATCCGATGATTCCCGTGAAAAGGGGGATAGTCAGAAGCTCTAGCAGGATTGTTGGGTGGACACCGAACACACTCTCTAACACGACACCCTCCTGCCGACGCACCGGTGACCGCCGCCTCACCGGATCATCAAAGTAGCACCATGTCGGCACCGGGACCTTATTGTGAGGGGAACAGCTGGGTCCACCTCGAGTGTGTGGCGCCACAGTGGCGCATGCCGAGATATCGGTCACAGTGTTCGAGTGGAATGCCGCATCTGCCGAGACCGACGGCAACAATGACCACCGACACAGGGGGCAGTAATCTGTGGGGCGGGATTCGTTCACCTGGCGATATCGGAGTATGACGTGGCAGACGACAGGGCCGGACAGGACATCATTCGAGCCGGTTCCCGCGCCGTTGAGCGCAGCTCGGATGTCGAACAGCGGCAGATCAGCAACGAGGCACGGTTGATTCGCGGCGTATTCCGCGCGGCGGGTGTCGCGGCGGGCAGTGTGGTGCGCGGCGGTCAGTGGGCGGTCGGCACCACCTTCGAGGTCACCAAGGAGATCACCCAGGCCGCGCTGGACGGCGAATCGTCCGCCGATATCGCGGAGCGAACCGGAAATGCGTTGCGTTCTATAGCCCGTAGCGCCCTCGGCGTCACCGAAGGTTCGGTGCGCGAGATCGTCAGCTATGTGCCGACGCCGAACGGGCCGGGCAACAACAGCGGCGCGCAGCAGCAGGCGCTCGCCGTGGGCTCTTATCTTCGTTCGGCGAGTATCGATGAGCTACGCCGCCGCGGCGACGCGCTGCTCGCGCGTTCGGCCGACGTCTACTTCACCGAAGATGTGCACCCGGCCTACGACCGCATCCTCGACGAACTGGCTCCCGACGAGGCGCGCATCCTGCGCTTCATGGCGCAGAACGGCCCGCAACCCTCGGTCGATGTGCGGACCAACCGGCCGCTCGGCATCGGCTCCGAACTGGTCCAAGGCGATCTGACCTCGGTGCCCGAGCAGGCGGGCGTCCGCTACCCGGACCGGTCGCGCCCCTACTTGATCAATCTCGGCAGGCTCGGGCTGACGCGGATCTCCGACGACCCGGTGGTGCTGAGCCGATACATGGTGCTCGAGGTGCAGCCGGTGGTCGAGGCCGCGCTGAAGAAGGCCGGTCGCGCCCCGAAAATCGTGCGCAAGAGTCTGCGTCTCACCGAGTTCGGCGAGGACTTCTGCCGCACCTGCTTCACCATCGCCAACTGAACCAAAAGTTGGATATTCGAGCTGCTGCCTAGGTCAACTGCGTGTACCTGTGGGAAACCATCGCGGGGCGTATCACTAAGAACAACGGTTGGCCGGAGTCGCCGTGCTCCGGGAAAGCAGACACGAAGGGTACAAATCTCCCAATTCGTGAAGCCATGGGCCTTCGGATGGGATTGTTAAGTATGGATCAGGGAACCGGCGGGCAAGGCCGCGGCGACCCGAGCGCGGGTGGCGGGCAGGAGCGGGGTAATCCCCGGATCGACATCGGTCGGCTGGAACGCGGCGACCCTGGGGCGAACGCAGGCGAGCAGGAACGCCGCGAGGGGAAACCGCGCGTCGACGATCGCGGGCTCGACGACATCACAGCCATCAGCAGATTGAAGTTCCGCTACCTACGCAGCCTCGACACGAAGTCCTGGGATGAGTTCGCGGACACCATGATTCCGGACGCGACCGCCACCTACAGCGAATACCTCCAGTTCGAGTCGCGCGACGCCTTCCTCGCGTTCATGCGCAACACCCTCGGCCCGCACGTCATCACCGAACACCGCTGCGACCACCCCGAGATCGACGTCGACGGCGACTCCGCGACCGGCACCTGGTACCTCGCCGACACCGTGCTCATCCCCGGCCACAATATGCTGCTGCGCGGCGCGGCCTTCTATTCCGACGAATACGTGCGCTGCGACGACGGCCGCTGGCGCATTTCGCACACGGGTTACGAACGCACGTATGAAGTGGTGCTCTCGCTGAGCGATCTGCCGAGCCTGCGTTTGACCTCGAGTCGCTGGGGTCTGATCTCCCGAGAAGACGGCATCATTTCCTCCGTCGAACGCGACCCCGGCGCACCACCCGTGCGGCGCGAACCAGAAGCAGGCTGACCCCGGCCGAAGGCCCCCTTCGGTCGGTTAGTCCGCTGTCGCGACCAGTGGCTCCAGGGTCAGCTTCGGGAATTCTTTTTCGATGTACTGCAGGCGCCATTTGTCGCTGAACAGCGCGAGTAGGGCGCCGTCGCTGCGGGTGAATACCTCGACGCCGCGTTGCTTGCCGAGTTCGTCCGCCGACGCGGCATCGGTGCGCCTGGCCAGGGTGTAGGGCAGGTTGTCCATCTTGGTTTCGACGTTGAACTCGGTCAGCATGCGGGCGGTGACCACCTCGAACTGCATCGGGCCGACGGCCGCGAGCACGGGGGACGCGTCGCCGCGAATGTCGTTGCGCAGCACCTGCACAACGCCTTCGGAGTCCAGCTGATCGATGGCCTTGCGGAACTGTTTGTACTTGCCCGCGCTTTCGGCGCGCAGCACCGCGAAGTGCTCCGGCGCGAACGACGGGATCGGCGGGAACTCCACCTTCTTGTCCACGAACAGCGTGTGGCCCGGGGCCAGCGCCGTCGCGTTCACCAGGCCGACCACGTCGCCGGGGTAGGCGGTGTCGACGGTGTTGCGTTCTCGGCCGAACACGGTCAGCGCGTATTTCGTCGCGAACGGCCGACCGGTCTGTGCGTGCGTGACCACCATGCCGCGCTCGAACTCGCCGGACACGATTCGCATGAACGCCAGCCGGTCCCGGTGCGCGGCATCCATCCCCGCCTGCACCTTGAACACCACGGCACTGAACGGTTCGGTGATCTCACGCGCGCCGCCGTGCACGTCGGGACGCGGGCCGGGCGCCGGTGCCAAGGAGACCAGCGCCTCCAGCAACTGCCGCACACCGAAATTCAGCATTGCCGAGGCGTAGATGACCGGCGAGGTCTGCCCGGCGAGGAACATTTCCTGATCGTGGTCCTGCCCGGTGGCCGAGAGCAGCTCGCTCTCCTCGACCGCGGTGGTCCACGGCTCGCCCTCGCGCGCCTCGGCCTGCGCCGGGGTCAGCGACTCCTCCGGCGCGATGGTCGCACCGCCCGCGGTGCGGGTGAAGTGGATGTATTCGAGCGGGGCACCCTCTTCGCCGCGGCGAAGCAGCCCGCGGAAGTCACCGGCGATACCGACCGGCAGAAACAGCGGTGTCGGGGTGAGCCCGATCCGCTCGTTGATTTCGTCGAGCAGTTCCAGCGGCGCCTGGCCGGGCCGGTCCCACTTGTTGATCACGGTGATGACCGGGATGCCGCGGTGGCGGCACACCTGGAACAGCTTGAGCGTCTGCGGCTCCAAGCCCTTGGCGGCGTCGATCAGCATCACCGCGGCGTCGACGGCGGTGAGCACCCGATAGGTGTCTTCGGAGAAATCGGAGTGGCCGGGCGTATCGACGAGGTTGATCACGCTGTCCACGTCGGAGCCCTCGGCGCGGTAATTGAACTGCAGCGCGGTCGAACTGACCGAGATGCCGCGCGCCTTCTCCATTTCCATCCAGTCCGAGACGGTGGAGCGGCGGCCTGCCTTACCGTGGATCGCGCCCGCTTCGGAGATCATCCTGGCGTGCAGCGCGAGCGCCTCGGTGAGCGTCGACTTGCCGGCGTCGGGGTGCGAGATCACCGCGAACGTGCGCCGTCGGGAAACCTCGGCGGGAAGTCCCTCAGGGGAGGCGGTCAACGGAACAACCTTTCACAGACGACCGATCGGCAACCTGTCTAATCTACGCGATCGACAAGGCCACGACACGACCTGTGCCTGACCACCCGATTCAAACTGCGCATAACCATTGCGGTATGGTGTTCGGGTTGTCTCGGCGAGGGTGACCGCAGACCTGATTTTGCGTTCACCGTGATCGACGCGGCTCGGCTTCCGGCCGTCCCCGTTGGTTCTTTCGTCGGACGAGTAGACCAACCTAGCCAGGGCGGAAACAGACCCTGGCGCACTGTTGACAGCCCGGAACAGCCGTAGGGAGTAGATCCAGTCATGTCCGACGCCAACCTTCTCGAAGCCGCCGTACGCACCGAGTTCGGTAAGGGTGCCGCCCGCCGTACCCGTCGCGCGGGCAACGTCCCCGCCGTGCTGTACGGCCACCAGGCCGACCCGCAGCACCTCTCGCTCGACGCCCGCGCCTTCTCCGCCATCCTGCGCGAGCACGGCACCAACGCGGTGCTCAGCCTCGTCATCGACGGCAAGAAGCAGCTCGCGCTCACCAAATCGGTTGTCGTGCACCCGATTCGCCGCTACATCGAGCACGCCGACCTGCTCATCATCAAGAAGGGCGAGAAGGTCACCGCCGACGTGAACGTCATCGTCACCGGCGACGCCGCCCCCGGTACCCTGGTCACCCAGGACGCCAACACCATCTCCATCGAGTCCGACGCGATGAACATTCCCGATTCCATCGAGGTCTCGGTCGAGGGCGTCGAGGCGGGCACCCAGATCAACGCGGGCGAGCTCACCCTGCCCAAGGGCGTCACCCTGAACGTCGACGCCGAGACCCTGATCGTCAACGTCATCACCGCCCCGCAGTCCGAGGCCGAGGTCGAGGAAGCCGCCGAGGCTGCTGCCGCCGCCGCCGCCGACGCCGCGAGCGCCGAGTAAGTAGTACCGGGAATCGGTTGTCGATGACCGAATCCACCACCGGACCCGCGCTCGTTGTCGGACTGGGCAACCCAGGCACCGAATACGAGCGGACCCGGCACAACGTGGGGTTTTTGGTCGCCGACGTGCTCGCGGAGCGCGTCGGCGGCCGTTTTACCGTGCACAAGAAGTCCGGTGCCGACCTGCTGCAGGCCCGGCTCGACGGCCGCCAGGTGCTGATCGCCAAGCCGCGCTCGTTCATGAATCTGTCCGGGCGCCCGGTCGCCGCGCTGGCGAAGTTCTTCTCCGTGCCGCCGACCGAGGTGATCGTCGTGCACGACGAGCTCGACCTGCAGTTCGGCGAGATCCGGCTCAAGCGCGGCGGCGGCGAGGGCGGGCACAACGGCCTTCGCTCGGTGTCGAGCGCGCTGACCACCAAGGACTACCTGCGCACCCGGATCGGGATCGGCCGTCCGCCCGGTCGGCAGGATCCGGCCGACTACGTGCTCAAGCCGTTCTCGGCGCCGGAGCGCAAGGAAGTGCCGGTCATTGTCGAGCAGGCCGCGGACGCCGTCGAGCTGTTGCTCCGGGTCGGGCTGGAAGCCGCGCAGAACCGGGTGCACTGAGCGCCGCGAATTCGCCGCGCTGTCAATGCCTTTCGCTGTGCGCCGCCGTTCAGCTGAAGCTGTAACGGGTTTGGCTGAACGGCTCGCCTTTGCCGAAGGCCAGCACCTTGGCCGGTGCGATGGCATAGACGAGGGCGATATGTCCCGCACCGTCGTCGAATCCGTCATCCACCACCGCAAAATCCCAGTCCAGCTCGGACTTCCACAACTTGGCCAGCTGCCGCAGCGTGGCCTGGTCGGTGATCCGGACGGCGGTGCCCTCGACCACCACGTCGAGTCCTGAGTTCATCTCGTTGGTGCCGGTGGTGAGAATGCAGCGCGGCTCCGCGGCCAGGTTCACCGCTTTCTGCTCCTGAGCCCCGGTGCAGATGTGCAGGGCGCCGTCATGCCAGATCGCGGGCAGTGGCGTGACATGCGGGCGTCCATCGCGCCGAGTCGTGCTCAGCCAGAACATTTCCGACGCGGTCAGTACCTCCCGCACCGCGGACCACTCCGGTGTGGTGGCACCGGGACTGCTGAAGCCTTCGTTCAGTTCGACGGTCGGCTCGAGCTCGGGCATAGCTGTCTCCTATTCGCTGGATATCAATACAGACGACGCCGGCGACAGAAGCTCATCGGTCGCCGCTCAGCGCAGGTGGACGGCGGTGGCGGCGCGCCGGAGCTTGCCGGAGGAGGTCTTCGGCAGCGCGCCGGGTCCGAGTACGGCCACGGTACGCGGACGAGAACCCACCTCCGAGAACACCGCGTGCACGATCTCGCGCTCGATTCGCTTGACCGCCTCGGCATTCTGGTATTCGTTGCTCTCCACCACCACCGCGAAACTCTCGCGCTTCTGCCCGGCGTCGAGGCGCACGGCGACCGCGTTGCCGGGTCGCACGCCGGTCACCCTGGTGGCGGCACGCTCGATGTCGGTGGGGTAGATGTTGCGGCCGCCCATGATGATGACGTCCTTGATCCGGCCGCACACCACGATCAGGCCCTCGTCGGTGAAGTAGCCGATGTCGCCGGTGTCGAGCCAGCCCGCGTCGTCCTGCGCCGGTCGGAAGCCGTTAACCGTGACGTAGCCGGAAGTGACTGCCGGGCCGCGTAATTCGATGACGCCGACGGATCGGCTCGGCAGTTCCTGGCGTTCCGCGTCGACGACCCGGCCCTCCAGATGATCGACTAGGTAACCCAGTGTCGGCAGCCTGCGGACATTGCCGGGATGCCCGTGCGGGTCGGGCACCGGCACGGCCTTGCCGAGCGCCTCGAGCAGGTCGGCGTCGATGACATCGATCACCTGGCCCAGGCCTGGATCCGGAATCGACACGGCCAGTGTGGTTTCCGCCATGCCGTACACCGGGGTGAGCGCCATCGGGCTGAGCCCGAAGCGTTTTCCGGCCGCGGCCAACGTCTCCATGGTGTCCGGGTCGACCGGCTCCGCGCCGTTCCACATGTAGCGGACGCTGCTCAGATCGAACGCGCCGTCGTCGGCCTGCTTCAACCGGCGAGCCAGCAGTGAGTACGCGAAATTCGGTGCGGCGGTGACGGTTCCGCGATATTTGGCGATCAGCTCAGCCCATAACAAGGGGCGCATCAGGAAGTCGATCGGCGTCACGCAGACCACCTCGGCGCCGATTTGCATGGGGACACTGAGGAATCCGACCATGCCCATGTCGTGGAACAGCGGCAGCCAGCTGACCATCACGTCGTCGTCGAGCTGGAACTTCACCCGGTCGAACATGGCGTAGGCGTTGACGAAGAAGTTGCCGTGCGTGATCCGCACCGCCTTGGGCGATCCGGTCGAGCCAGAGGTCAACTGCTGCAGGGCGATATCGTCCTCGGCCGTCGGCACCGGGTCGGTGTCCGCGCCGTCGTGCAGCTGGTCGATCCGCACCACGGTGATGCCGCGCTCGCGCAGCAGCGGCTCGGCCGCCTCGAATGGGGCGCCCAGCACCACCGCGCGCGCCTCGATCATGGTCAGCACGGTCTCGGTGTCGCGGGCCCAGACGACGAGATCGGTGCGCGGGGTCGGCTGGTGCAGCATGGTTATCGACGCCCCGCGCATCCAAATGGCCTGGCAGGCCGGCGCGATATCGACCGGCATGCCGGCCAGCACGCCGACGGCGTCACCGTGTCCGATACCCGCCGCCGCGAGGCCGCCCGCCATCCGCCGGGCGATCCGATGGATCTCGCCCCAACTCTGGCGCCGGGGTGCGTCCGGCTCGCCGGTCACCAGCCCCCGGGTCGACGCCTGCGCCGTCGCATACATCTCGTCGGTGAACCTGCTCAACGTCAACTCCCTCATCACCAGCTTCGGGCCGCCTGTCGACCTGAATCAACTATCCCGCCATTCCGGCGTGGCGTTAACCCTTTTCCCGCGTGTCGATGTTTGCTGGAGTGTCGCAAGTAGCGGGTTCGATGAGCTTATTCGCGGCAGTAGCGGCGGCGGATGGGTCAGTAGCCGAACCGGCGTATCGGTGCGGCAGTGATCTATCTCGCCGAGGTGGCGTAGCGCATTACTTGGCTGCGGGACTCCGGAACGTGGTGGCGTACTGGTCGACGTAGTGGCGGCCGGAGCGGGCCGCGAGCTCGCGCATCAGCTCGTCGGTGTTCGTGCGCGCGACATGACGCTGCTCGGCGGGCAGGTAGTAGCGCGGAGTGCCGAAGCTGATCCGGACCTTGCCGAAACGGGGCAGCCGGGTGCCGCGGGGGTTGACGCGGTCGGTGCCCGCGAGCACGACCGGGATCACCGGGGCGCCGGTGGCCATCGCTACCCGCAGGGTGCCGGTGCGGCCGCGATAAATCCGTCCATCCGGCGAACGAGTCCCCTCGGGGTGGATGGCCCACACACCGCCCGCCTCGAGAATCCGGGTGGCCGCGGCGAGCGCGTCGGCCGCGGCGCTGCCGCCGGTCCGGTCGACCGGCACCTGGCCCGCCGCCGAGAAGAACCAGCGCTTGAAGCGGCCGCGCAGGCCGGTCCCGGTGAAGTACTCCTGCTTGGCCAGGAAGGTGACCTGACGGGGCAGCACGAGCGCGAGGTACAGCGAGTCGATCACCGCGAGGTGGTTGGCCGCGACGATCACCGGTCCGGTGCGCGGAACTTGTTCGAGCCCTTCGACTTCCGGTCTACCCAGCACCCGCAAGATGGGGCCGAGAAACACGTACTTGAAGAGCCAGTACCACACGTAGACCTCCGGGGAAAAAGAATGTGTAGACACTGTCTACCGCATCCTTGTAGACAGTGTCTACGATTCCGTGAGATATTGCCGAGAAAGTCATGTTCGGGCGCGACAACTGATACGGAGAGGCGGAACAGTGCCGCTGCGGGAACGCCTGGTCGACGCGGGTGTGGACCTGTTGGAAGAGGTCGGCGCGGCGCAATTGGGACTTCGCGCCATCACCCGGGCCGCAGGTGTCTCACATGGGGCACCGCGCAGACATTTCCCGACCCATCGCGCGCTGCTGGCCGCCATCGCGTCGCGCGGATTCGTCGATCTGATCGACCGATTCGCCGCAGTCGATCCCGGCACGAGCCCGCGAGATCGCTTGGCGCGCATGAGCGTCGCATACGTCGAATTCGCCGGTGAACGCCCCGAGATGTTCACCCTGATGTTCCGCCACGACCTCCTCGAAGGCTCCGGCGAAAACCTGCGAGCCACCACACTCCCGCTCTTCGCGCGATTCGCCGCCCTGGTCGATGAGGCCGCCCAGCCCGGACCCGTGGACCCGGCTGAACGCGCGATCGCCCTGTGGACAAACCTCCACGGCATAGCCGCCCTCCAGGCAAACCGCAGCCTGCGCCTGGTCGCCCCCGCCACCGACACCCGCTCCCTAGTAGACCGAGCCCTCGACCTACACCTCACCTGACAGCGAGGTCGTCCGCCTTGTTGACGTGAGTCAAATGGTCGCTTTACAAGAGCATTTAACGACCATATGACTCACGTCGATGGGGCTACAGCGCGGCTACGGTGGTGATGAAGTGGTCTAGCTCGTCGAAGCTCACGAAGCAGTGGGGGGAGGCGCGGACTACGGAACGCAGTCCGCGGCCGGTCATGTCAAGCAGGGTGGAGCTGGCGTGGCTCACGGTTACCGTGATGTGCTGGGCGGCCAGCCGATCGCGGACGGTAATGGCGTCGATGCCGTCGACGGTGAACGAGACGATGCCGCTATGCCGAATGCCGATGTCGCGCACCGTTACTCCGGGAATCTCGGGGAGCGCCTTGCGCAGGTGTGCGGCGCGGTCGGCGATGGCGTCGTACACGTTTTCCGGGCCGAGGTCGAGCAGGTATTGCACGGCCGCGCCGAGGCCGAGGCGCCCGGCCACGTCGCATTCCCAGAACTCGAAGCGTCTGGCGTCGGGCGCGAGGCGGTAGTCGTCCGGTCCGATCCATTCCGCGCTGTGCAGGTCGAGGCGTCCCGGTTCGAGCGACTCCACCAATGCCGGTCGGACGTAAAGGAATCCGGTGCCACGCGGTCCGCGCAGCCACTTACGGCCGGTGGCCGACAGCGCGTCGACGTCGAGCTCGGCCACATCGATCGCGAGCTGCCCCGTCGACTGGCACGCGTCCAGCAACACCAGCGCACCCACCGAATGCGCGATCCTGGTGGCCTCGGCGACCGGGTTGACCAGGCCGCCGTTGGTCGGCGCGTGCAGCAGCGAGACCAGCTTGACCCGTTCGTCGACCATTGCCGTCAGCGCGTCGAGATCGAGCTGCCCGGTGCCGTCGCTCGGGATCCGCTCGACCGTCGCCCCGGTGGCGCGGGCCCGCTGCAACGCCGCGATGGCGTTGCTCGCGTAGTCGGACTCGGAGATCAATACCCGGTCGCCCGCGGCGAGTGGAATCGAGTAGAAGAAGTCGGCCCACGCACGAGTCGCGCTGTCGCTCAACGCGATGCTGCTCGGCGCCGCGTTGATCAGCGTGCCGATCGCGGTTTTCACCGCGGCGAGATCGCCGAGGCGTTCGTTCGCGGCACGGTAGCCACCGATCTCGGCTTCGCGCCGCAGATGGTCGATGGCGGTATCGAGGACCACCCGCGGCGGCAGTGACGATCCGGCACTGTCGAGGAAAACCGAACCCGGCTCGGCACTGGACGCACAACCCGGAGTGTCGGCTCGGACACGCTCTTCATCCAGCATGATTTCGACTTTAACGGGCACGGCCGGGCGGAGTCCGCCCGTCCCTGGCTGGTCCCCAGTTCGGATTCTTGTCGATTTCTTGTCGGTCCCGCTCGCTACTCTGGATGGACCGCCGCGAGCGGATCACAGCACGGCCACGCGGTGGTGACAGATCGACGGCGGACACGAAACCACAGCAACTCGGACGCACAGTGGAGGTTGGCATGGCGGTCACGCTGGAATCAGAGCTGGTCAGTCGGGTTATTCACGACCGAGATCTCAATTCGCGGGCCGCCGCGGAAGCGTATATCGGTGGTGTCTGCTTCAAGCAGGGACCACCCACGCTGATCGGCGCCGAGCTCGAATGGCTCACCGTGCAGGGTGAGTGTCAGGCGTCAGGCCCCTCGGCCGCCCCGCGTCCGCAATTGACTGCTCTTGCGGATGCCCTCGGACCTTACGCACCACGGTCCATCGCCCCCGATTCGCCGGAAAAGGCATTACCAGGGGGCAGCCGGGTCACCATCGAACCCGGCGGTCAGATCGAACTATCCAGCGCACCATTCGCTGATGCCGCGCAGCTGAGTACCTCGCTCCGCGACGATGCCCGCCTCTTGCGGGAACTTCTCGAATCCCGGTCCATCCGAACCGTTTCCGCTGCCGCCGACGCGGACCGCCGCCCCAAGCGGCTGCTCCAGTTGCCGCGCTATCGCGCCATGGAACAGACCTTCGCCGGTATCGGCCCGTACGGCAAGCTCATGATGTGCAATACCGCCGCGACCCAGGTCAGCGTCGATGCGGGCGCCGATCGCGCCGACATCGCCGCCCGCTGGACCGCGCTCTATGCCATCGGCCCGGCCATGCTTGCCGCCTTCGCCTGCTCGCCCGCTTTGCGCGGTGCACCGGCCGGCGAGTGGGCCTCCCAGCGGATGCGGGCTTGGCTGCGCCTCGACAACGCCAGAACCAGGCCGCCGCTGATGGATTGGGCGGATCCGATCGTCGGCTACAGCAGATGGGCGCTCGACGTGCCGCTGCTGTGTGTCCGAAGACCGGACGGTGACGGGCTCGGCGCGAATGGGCACGGTGCCGACACCGGCTGGTCCCCGCCGCCGGGAGCCACCTTCGCCGATTGGCTCTCCGGTGCCTTGGACGACGAGGTCGGCCGCAGACCAGACCGCAACGACCTCGACTATCACCTGACCACGCTGTTCCCGCCGGTACGCGCGTCCGGATATCTGGAGGTCCGCTACATCGACGCCCAGCCCGGCGACAGCTGGACCGTCCCCATCCACGTCCTTGACGCGCTCATGTCCAGCCGCACCGTCGTGGCCGAGGCGATCGCTGTCGCCGCACCACTCGCCGGGCGCTGGCTCGATGCCGCTCGCTATGGATTGGCCGAGCTGGAGATCCGGGCCGTCGCGGTCGAGCTCCTCGGCCTGGCCGCGGCCAACGCGGCGTCGGCAGCGGCCACCCGGGAGATCGAATCCGCCGCCGAGCGATGTCGCAGCGGCCAGGGACCCGTGGCGGAATCCGCCATGGACGGTGCCAGGGCGGGCGGTTCCGGAGTCGTCTCGTGAATGAACCCCGGCGAGACGGGGTCGTGCGCGAGCGCCCGCGTGGCGCGGTCGCGCGACGAGCTTGTCTGCATTGCCGATCCGGCCCGGCGTACAGAGCTGCGCCGACCCCGACAAGAACTAGCACCGGAGAACCAACGTGACCATTCAGCATTCGCCTGCCACGGACAATTCCGGCACCGAGCAGTTACGCGAGCAGATCGCCGAAGTACTAACTCGTGCCAGACAACGCACCCTCACCCTCACCGACTGCATCGACGAGGCCGAGCTGGTCGCGCAGCATTCGCGGCTGATGAGCCCGTTGGTGTGGGATCTCGCACACATCGGCAATCAAGAAGAACTATGGCTGGTCCGTGATGTCGGCGGCCGCGAGGCGGTGCGCGCCGACATCGATGAGCTGTACGACGCGTTCAAGCACGCCCGCTCCAACCGCCCCGCCCTGCCACTGCTCGACCCGGCCCAGGCCAGGGGATACGTCGGCACCGTCCGCGACAAGGTGTGGGATGTGCTGGGCCGCAGCGACTTACGCGGCTCGCCGCTGGTCGACGGCGGCTTCGCCTTCGGCATGATCGCCCAGCACGAACAGCAGCACGACGAGACCATGCTGGCCACCCACCAGCTGCGCACCGGCGCCCCGGTTTTGACGGCGCTCGCCGTTCCGGCCACCGCGGCACCCGTCACCGGCGAGGTCGTCGTTCCCGCGGGCGAATTCACCATGGGCACCTCCACCGAACCGTGGGCGCTGGACAACGAGCGCCCCGCGCACCGAGTTCGGTTGCCCGGCTTCGCGATCGACGCCGCGCCGGTAACCAACGAGCAGTACCTCGCCTTCCTCGACGATCGAGGTTACGACCGCCAAGAGCTGTGGTCCGAACGCGGTTGGGCGCACCGGAAGGAGGCGGGCCTGGTCGCGCCGCAATTCTGGGAGCGCGACTCCGCCGGGCAGTGGTGGCGTCGCGTCTTCGGCGTGCTCACCCCGCTGCGCCCGCATCAGCCGGTGGTGCACGTGTGCTGGTTCGAGGCGGAGGCGTTCGCGAACTGGGCAGGCAAGCGACTGCCCACCGAGGCCGAGTGGGAAAAGGCCGCGCGGCACGACCCGGCCACCGGTGCCGCCCGCCGATTCCCTTGGGGCGACACCGAACCCGACGCGCCGACCGCGAATCTCGGCCAGCGCCACCTGGAACCGGCCGACGTCGGCGCCTATCCGGCCGGAGCGACCCCGGCCGGTGTGCACCAGCTGATCGGCGACGTCTGGGAGTGGACCGCATCGGGTTTCGACCCTTACCCGGGCTTCCACGCCTTCCCATACAAGGAGTACTCCGAGGTCTTCTTCGGCGGCGACTATCGCGTCCTGCGCGGCGGCTCGTTCGGCACCGACCCGGTGGCTTGCCGCAGCACCTTCCGCAACTGGGATCACCCGATCCGCCGTCAGATCTTTTCCGGATTCCGGCTCGCCCGCGACCTGCGTCCGGGGGAGGGCGAATGAGCCGACCAACGGAAGGTGCGCGCTGATGTGCAGACATCTCGGTTATGTCGGTCCGCCGGTCAGTGTCGGCGAGATGCTCACGGCCGGTACGCATTCCCTGCGTACCCAAGCGTGGGCGCCGCGAGACATGCGTGGCGGCGGCACGATCAACGCCGACGGTTTCGGCGTCGCCTGGTGGCGGGTCGTCGACTCGGACGGCACTCGGAACCCGTTGGCGACCAGTGCATTTCCCGGCGAAGCCGGGGCCGGCAGCACACTGTTCGCCAGCCGATACCGCAACCCCGCCCCCATCTGGACCGACCCCGCGGTGGAAGAGGTACTGCCGCAACTTCGTTCGACCGCGGTGCTGGCCTCGATCCGGTCCGCCACCGTCGGCATGCCCGTCGAGCGGGCCGCATGCGCGCCGTTCACCAGCGCCCGCTGGGCGTTCAGCCACAACGGGTCGGTGCCCGACTGGCGCAAGGTCGTCACCGCGGCATCGTCGGACTTGGATATGGCCGCCACCCAATTCGGCGCGACCCGGCTGTTGGAGACGGTTCAGCTGCTCGACGCCGAATCGCCCACCGACGCCGCGACACTCTGGGTGTTGCTGCGGCAGTTGCTCACCGCGGTGGCTCCGGACGGTTTCGTCGATTCCCCGGGTACCGCCCTCGAGCTGCTCGTGACCGCCGTGCTGAAACACGCGCCGACCGCGCGACTCAACTTCCTGCTCGGCGACGGCGAAACCCTCTGGGCCACCACGGTGCAGCACGCCTTGTCGGCGTTGGTCACCGACACCTTCGCCGTGCTCTCCTCCGAACCCTATGACGACAACCCGAACTGGCAGTCGATCCCCGACCGCAGCCTGGTTGCCGCCCGTCCAGGCAAGCTCACCATCGATCCGCTGCCCGACAGCACGAAAGGCACCTCACGATGACCGCACCGACGCTGGAGATCCACCTGTCCGACGACGACCTCACCTCGGCATTGCGCGCGGACGCCAGGCTCGGCCTCACCGCGGACCCGAAGTGGCTGCCGCCCAAGTGGTTCTACGACGCTCGCGGCAGTGAACTGTTCGAGCAGATCACCGAGCTCCCCGAGTACTACCCGACGCGCACCGAACGCGCGCTACTGGAGCGAGTGGTCGGCGAGATCGCCCGGGTCGCGCAGGCCGAGGTGCTCGTCGAGCTCGGCGCGGGCTCGGCCGCCAAGACCAGGCTGCTGCTCTCCGCGCTCACGGCCGAGGGTCCGTTGAAGACCTATGTCCCGCAGGATGTCTCGTCCTCGGCGCTGCGGGCCGCGGCGGACGAGATCGCGGCCGAGTTCCCCGGGCTGGCCGTGCACGGTGTGGTCAGCGACTTCACCGACACCCTGCACAACCTGCCCGGCGGCGGGCGTCGAATGATCGCCTTCCTCGGCGGCACCATCGGCAACCTGGTCCCGGCCGAACGCGCCGAATTCCTCGCCAGCATCTACGAGGTGCTCGAACCGGGCGAGCAGCTGCTGCTCGGTGCCGGTCTGGTGATCGATCCGGCCGTGCTGGTTCCCGCCTACGACGACGCCGCCGGTGTCACCGCCGAGTTCAATCGGAATGTGCTGCTCGTCTTGAACTCTCGCCTGAACGCCGACTTCGCGCCGGAGAAGTTCGAGCACATCGCGCGCTGGGACGCCGAGCACGAGTGGATCGAAATGCGCTTGGCGGCAACCGAAGACATGACCGTCAACGTTCGCGACCTCGATCTCACCGTGCGGTTCGCGGCCGGTGAGCAGATGCGCACCGAGATCTCCGCCAAGTTCCGCGTCGACGGCCTGAACGCGGAGCTGTCCGCCGCCGGGTTCAGTACCGAGGAGGTGTGGACCGACCCCGACAGCCGCTTCGCGCTCGTGCTCGCGGCCCGCGATTAAGCGAGCAGCGGTGATCGGGTAGTCGCTCCGGTCACCACCGCGGCGAGCCAGTCGACCAGGGGCCGCATCGTCTCCCAGGCGGTGCGGATCTCCTTGGCGGCCCGAGGCTTGTCCAGCCACGGCGGCGCCCCGATCTCCTTGTTGCAGACCAGGGCCTTGTGCCGGAGCAGGTCGATGCGCGGATGGTCGGCGTCGTAACCCTTCGGCTTGGTCTTGAGCTGCTCGCCGCCGATCGTGTAACCCGCCTTGCGCAACTTCGCCAGAATCGCGACCAGTTCCGGGCCGCGCACATCGTGATCGATGGTGGCGCGCAGCTGCGCGATCTGCTCCGACGAACCGCCGTAGAAACCACCCGCGACGTACAACCCCGCAGCGCCGACCTGTACGTACCAGCCGGTGCTCGGCGCAACGGACACATACGCGCCCTGATGATTCTTGTACGGCGTCTTGTCCTTGGAAAAGCGCACGTCCCGATACGGCCGGAAGATCTTGGCCGCACCGAAATCCGGCTCCAGCTCGGCGGTCAGCGCGAGCATCGGCGCCTTCACCGCCGACTCGTACACATCCTTGTGCGCGGTCCAGAACATCTTCGAGTTGTCGGCCTCGAGATCCTCGTAGAAATCCAGCCCCGCCAGCGGGAAGCCGCCGAACTTGGTCATGACTGTGCCTCGCTCATACAGAGCAATCTACGTTCTCAGGTCTCCGTTGAAGATAAGGAACCCCACCAGGAAGCCGATGATCATGGTGACAGCCGACGCGATCGCGGCCCACTTGCCGAGCGACTCGCCCTTGCTGTGGCCGACGATGCCGAGCACGATGCCCGCGGGGCCGAACAGGATGGGGCAGAACAGCACCGCGATCACCGCGCAGACGAAACCGATGATCGAGAACACCTGGGTGCCGGACGACCGCTGCGGTGTGGTGTAGGGCTCGTAGGACTGTGGCGGGTAATTGCCGTAGCCGCCGGGCTGTTGGCTGTAGCCGCCGCCCTGCGGATAGTTGTACACCCCGCCCTGCGGATACTGCGGCGCGCTACCAGAATCCAGCGGTTGGCCGCTGCCTGGATAGTACGGTTGATCGCTCGCGTACTGAGGTTGTCCGCTGCCCGGGTATTGAGGGCCACTGCCGGGATACTGCGGCTGATTCGACGGATGCTGCTGCGCACCCCATTGCTGTTGATCGGTCGGCGCACCCCGCCCCTGCGGATCCGCACCCCAAGACGGCTGGTTACCGGCTGCTGCTCCAGCGGGCCCGTTACCCGGCGAAGGGTGATCGGTAGGCGGCCCGGCGGATCCGCTGCCCGATGACGGCTGGCCGCCCGTTGGTTGCGCTTGCCCGCCCAACGGTCCGGCGGGCGCGTCTGTCGGCTGCCACCACTCGCCCGCCGAAGGTGCCGGCGCCGCATACGGCTCACTCGAAGGTTCTGCCGCACCAACATCTTTCGACAACGAAGGGACGGCACTCGCGTCCGCGGACTGCGCGGAGTCGCCCGAGGTCGGCGCGGCTGCGGCGTCCGCCGCGGGATCCGCCGACCCGGACTCGCTCGGCGCCTCGCCCGCTGGCTCCGGTGTACCGCCGGTGGGGTTCGGATTCTGCGGCGTGCTCATCGCGCCTCCTCGTGTCGTCCGGTCGGCACCGCTGCGTACCTCCGACGCGACCGTCCGCGCGCGGCGGACGGTCTGCGTCCGGCTTGTCCGTTATGCGTACCACGGCGGTAGAGCTGTCATAGCCGATTGCGCTAGGTGGCGCGGCTCGGCTTCGACCGGGCGTCAGAGATCGGTGTCGTCCACGATGTCCATGGCCACCACCTCGGCGGGCCGCTCGTCGTCCTGCGCCTTCTCGGCGCGCTGTTCGCGCGGAGTGGGCTCCTGCGCCAGCTCATCCGCGATGCCGAGCCTGCCGTCATCGTCGTTCTCGTGATAGCGAATGCGCAGGTCATCCGGCGGATCCTCGATATTGCGCTCGTACGCGCGGATCTCGTCGGCCTGGTCGTCGTCCCCCATGTCTGTGTCCAGCGATTCACGGTCCATACCCCCAGTATCCCCGCGGATCGCGATCACTAACGGACCCAGCGAAAGAGAAAGCCGCCAAGACAGTAGTCATGGCGGCTTTCATACATACGCCCTGATCTCGTGAGCACATGGGTAACTCACCGGGTACGGGCGAACCCACCTACAACGTCACCGCCAGCCGCCAACGCGACCGTAATCGCACCTGAGTCTGGCCTGAATACTCGGAGAGGCGGTCAAGCAAGCTCAAGCGTTGCCGTTGAAAAGGCCGGTGACGGAGCCGTTTTCGAACACCTCGCGGATGGTGCGGGCCAGCAGCGGCGCGATGGAAAGCACCGTCAGCTGCGCGAACTTCTTCTCTTCGGTGATCGGGAGCGTGTTGGTGACCACAACTTCCTTGGCGCCGCAGGCGGCGAGCCGCTCGGCGGCCGGGTCGCTCAGCACGCCGTGCGTGGCGGCGATGACCACGTCACCGGCGCCGGCATCCTTGAGCACCTTGACCGCGCCCGCGATGGTGCCACCGGTGTCGATCATGTCGTCGATCAGGATGCAGGTGCGGCCCTCGACATCGCCGACCACGCGGTTCGCCTTGATCTGGTTGGGCACCAGCGGGTCGCGGGTCTTGTGGATGAACGCCAGCGGCGAGCCGCCGAGCGAGTCGGCCCACTTCTCGGCGACGCGCACACGGCCCGAGTCGGGGGAGACCACGGTGATGTGGTCGAGGGTGTAGTTGGTGCGGATGTACTCGGCGAGCTGCAGCTGCGCGTGCATGTGATCGACCGGGCCGTCGAAGAAGCCCTGGATCTGATCGGTGTGCAGGTCGACGGTGATGATGCGGTCCGCGCCCGCGGTCTTCAGCAGGTCGGCGACCAGGCGAGCCGAGATCGGTTCGCGGCCGCGGTGCTTCTTGTCCTGGCGGGCGTAGGGGTAGAACGGCAGCACGGCGGTGATCCGCTTGGCCGAACCGCGCTTGAGCGCGTCGATCATGATGAGCTGTTCCATCAGCCACTGGTTCAGCGGCGCGGGGAAGCTCTGCAGCACGAACGCGTCGGAGCCGCGGACCGACTCTTCGAACCGGACGAAGATCTCGCCATTGGCGAAGTCGCGCGCGGTCTGCGGGGTGACGTGGACGTCGAGTTCCTTGGCGACCTGTTCGGCCAGCTCAGGATGAGCGCGTCCCGAGAAGAGCATCAGGTTCTTCTGGTTATCGATCCATGACGCGGTCACTACTGTTTGCCATCCTTTTGCTCGATTGCCCGACCGGAGTCCTCTTTGGCGGCGTTGGCTTCTGCCGCCGCGCGCGCCGCGGCCGTTCCAGGACGGTGACGTTGCACCCAGCCCTCGATATTCTTCTGCGGCCCGCCGGAAACCGCGAGTGCCCCGGGCGGAACGCTTCTGCGCAGTACAGTACCCGCCGCCGTATACGCGCCGTCACCCACCGTTACCGGTGCGACAAACATCGTGTCGCTCCCCGTTCGCACATGCGAGCCGACAGTGGTGTGATGCTTGGTCACTCCGTCGTAGTTCACGAAAACACTGGAAGCGCCGATGTTGCTGTGCTCGCCGATGGTGGCGTCGCCCACGTAGGTCAGATGCGGCACCTTGGAGTGCGCGCCGATCGAGGCGTTCTTGGTTTCCACGAAGGCGCCGAGCTTGCCGGAATTGCCGACCACGGTGCCCGGTCGTAGATAGCTGAACGGGCCGATGGTCGCGCCGGGGCCGATCATCGCGCCTTCGCCGTGCGTCCGGATGACGCGGGCGCCGTCGCCGACGACCACATCGGTCAGCGTGCTGTCCGGCCCGATCTCGGCGTCCTCGCCGATCATGGTGTCGCCGAGCAGCTGAACGCCGGGGCGCAGCACCGCGTCCCTGCTGATCCGCACGCTCGCGTCCACCCAGGTGGAGGCCGGATCGATGATCGTCACACCGGCCCGCATGTGCCGTTCCAGGATGTAGCGGTTGAGCCTGCTGGTCGCGTTGGCCAGCTGGACCCGGTCGTTCACGCCGGTGACCTTGGCCGCGTCGACCAGGCGGGCGCCGTGCACCGGATGCCCGGCCTCGCGGGCCAGCCGCAGCACGTCGGTCAGGTACAGCTCGTGCTGGGCGTTGGCGGTGGACAGTCGGCTGATCATGGTGCGCAGCACATTCACGTCGAACGCGTACACACCCGAGTTGACCTCGGTGATCGCGGACTGCGCCGGGGTAGCGTCGGCGTGCTCGACGATCTCGAATACCCGGCCGTCGGCGTCGCGGACGATGCGGCCGTAGCCGTTCGGGTCGTCGGGCACGAAGGTCAGCACCGTCACGGCGGACCGTTCGGCGTACGAGCGGTGCTCGTCGAGCAGCGCGGACAGCGTGTGCCCGTCGAGCAGCGGCACGTCGGCGGAGGTGACGAGCAGGTCGCCGGTGAAGCCGACGGGCAGCGCGGCCAGTGCGCACTGCACGGCGTGACCGGTGCCGAGCTGTTCTTCCTGGACTGCCGAGGTGATCTCACGGCCGAGGTCGGTGGCCACCGCGTCGACTGCGGCGCCGACCTGTTCGCGGTCGTGTCCGACCACGGTGATCAGATATGCGGGGTCGATCTCGTTCGCCGCATGCAGCGCGTGCGCGAGCATGCTTCGACCGGCCAGCGAATGCAGCACTTTGGGGGTCTTCGACCGCATTCGCGTCCCGGCACCGGCTGCGAGAACGACGACGGCGGTCTGCTGTGGCATGGATCTCCCTCGGCTGCCTGTCATCGTGCTGCTGGGCTCTGCTCATCCTGCTCGGGCCTGCTGTGCTGGGCGCAGATGTGCGGGCCAACGATAGGTCATCGTGCTGCCGAGCTCCGCCGCCAGGACTCGAACCTGAACTATCTGAACCAAAATCAGAGGTGCTGCCATTACACCACGGCGGATTGCCACATCGGCGGATCGGGAACTCCCGCCGCTGTGCCACGGCACGGGAAAGATCCTCGCATACACCCACGCCTCTCCGCGATTCTTGCCGGTAGTTGGAGCGTCGAGAGCGCCGGGGCCGGAGTTGATCGAAGGCACGCCCGGGGTTGACGGGGCGATCTTGCGAGCTGTCTGGAACAGTTAAGGCACTGGACGGTCGTGTGGTGAAGGGAGGCGGGAGCGATGTCGGCTAGTGAACCGCCCAAAGTGCCGCGTCCACGGATGACCGGTACCCAGCGGCGACAGCAGCTCATCGAGATCGGTCGCGCGCTGTTCGCCGAGCGCGGTTACGACGCCACCTCGATCGAGGAGATCGCGCAGCGGGCCCAAGTCTCCAAACCTGTGGTGTACGAACACTTCGGCGGTAAAGAGGGGTTGTACGCGGTCGTCGTCGATCGCGAGATGTCGATGCTGCTCGACATGATCGTGTCGTCGCTGACCCAGAACAGGTCGCGGATCCGGCTCGAACAGGTCGCGCTCGCGCTGCTGACCTACATCGAGGAACGCACCGACGGGTTCCGCATCCTGGTGCGCGATCAGCCGGCGGGCAATGCCGAGGGCCGCTATTCCAGCCTGCTCAACGAGGCCGTGAACCAGGTCGCCCACATCCTCGCCGGGGATTTCGAGCGCCGCGGTTTCGACACCAGCCTGGCCACCCTCTATGCCCAGGCGTTGGTCGGGCAGGTCGCCACCGCCGCCACCTGGTGGCTGGACGAACGCAAACCGTCGAAAGAGGTTGTCGCCGTGCATTTGGTGAATCTGTGCTGGAACGGGCTGAGCCATCTGGAGGCCGACCCACATCTCAGCTCGGAGTGGCGCGCCGGTATCGAGGAGTGACTCGGGTTGTTAACCAGCGAATTGCGAAGCGGGTCCAGTCGAATGCTCGAATTGACTGCCGAGGGCCCGCCTGGTGGTACGGTTCACCCATCCTTTGGGTGCTGTTCGGGCGGTAAGTCGGTCTACTTCGTGATGTCGGTCTACTTCAGGATGGCTGGTTTTTAGGATGACAGGCGGATCTGATGGCTAGGCAAGCGCGCGCGGAGATCACCCGCGACTCCGTTCTTGCGGGCGCTGCCGATGTCTTTCTGCGCTTGGGTTACGCGAACGCGAGTCTGAGCGAGATCATCGCGCAGTCCAATGTGACCAAGGGCGCCTTGTACTTTCACTTCGGCTCGAAGGAAGAGCTGGCGCGCGCGGTCGTCGACCAGGGCAACGAGCGGCTGGTCAGCTCGTGTCAGGGTTTCTTCGATCCCCGAGTGCCCGCGCTCGAGGCGTGCATCGGCATCACCTATGTCGTTGCCGACCTATCCATGAACGATCCGATGGTCGGCGCGATGCTCAAGCTGACCCATCAGATCGGTGATTACCGCGGCGCGCAGGGCGACAACATCGCCAAGACGTGGGGCGACACCTACCGCGTGCTCTCCGAAAGGGCTATCGCCCAGGGCGATTTGCAGCCCGAGCTCGACGCCGAGGTGATCGGCATGCTGCTGCAGGAGATGACCGCGGGCGTGCACATCGTCGCCGTCGGCACCGAGTCGATCGATCAGATGGCGACCCGGATGGAACGCGTCTGGTACTTCCTGCTCCCGTCGATCGTCCCCGGTGAGAAGCTCGCCTACTTCCGCGAATTCGCGGCGAGACGCTTGCGTCGCTACGTGCCCTAGCAGCCCAAGCCCGATGTGTCGGCGGCACTGACTAGACTCGGCTCGCTGCTCGAAATACCCGGCTTGAGCTCAGGAGTTGTGATGCCGACCCATCGTCCACCGCTTGCGGGACTCGCGGCGGTCGCCGGTGCCGATGCCGCGCTGCGGACCGTCGCCGAGCTGGTCGGTAAGTCCCCGGTCGAGCTGGTCGGGCCGTCCGGCGTGCGGGCCTTCGTGGCCGCGACGATCGTGGCGACACGGCCGCTGGTCGTGGTGACCGCGACCGGGCGCGAGGCGGACGATCTGACGGTCGAGCTCGAAGAGATGCTCGGCCCCGCGGTCGCCCAGTTCCCGTCCTGGGAGACCCTGCCGCACGAGCGGCTGTCACCGGGCGCCGACACCGTCGGGCGCAGGCTCGAGGTGCTGCGCAGGCTGGCCCATCCCGAAGATCCCGCCTTCCCCGAACCGCTGCGCGTGGTGGTCACCACCGTGCGGTCGCTCATGCAGCCGATGCCGGGCAGCCTCGGCGACATCGAGCCGATCGTGCTGCGCGTCGGCGCCGAGCTCGACTTCGACGAATTGCTCACGCGCCTGGTCGAATTCGCCTACAGCCGGGTCGACATGGTCGGCAAGCGCGGCGAGTTCGCGGTGCGTGGCGGCATTCTCGACCTATTCCCGCCGACCGCCGATCATCCGGTGCGCGTGGAGTTCTGGGGTGACGAGGTCACCGAGCTGCGCCCGTTCGCCGTCGCCGATCAGCGCTCGCTCAGCGAGGTGTCGGTGGATGTCGTTGTCGCGCCGCCCTGTCGCGAACTGCTGCTCACCGCGGCGGTGCGCGAGCGGGCCGCCGAGGTCGCCGTCGACTACGCGGCCGACGCGGCCCTGGTGGAGATGCTGGAGAAGCTGGCCAATGGCGTCCCGGTGGACGGCATGGAGGCGCTGCTTCCGGTGCTGAAGCCCGGCGAACTGCGGCTGCTCACCGAGGTGCTGCCCGAGGGCACCCATCTGCTGCTGTGTGATCCGGAGAAGATCCGCACCCGCGCCGCCGATCTGGTGCGCACCGGCGAGGAGTTCCTGGAGGCGTCCTGGACCGCTGCCTCGTTCGGTGCCGACGCGCCGCTCGGCGCACACGGTCTGGATCTGGCCGCGTCCGGTTATCAGGCGCTGACCGACGTGCACGCGAGCGCGGACGAGCGCGACCTGCCCTGGTGGACGCTGAGCCCACTCACCGCGGGCGTCCCCGCCGAGGTGGTACTTCCGGTGCTGGCCGGGCCCACCGCCCGCGGCTCCGACGAACTCGTGGCGACCATCTTCGCCTCGCTGCGCGCGCACGTGGCCACCGGCGGCCGCGCCGTGGTCGTCGTCGCCGGACACGGTACGGCGCAACGCATTCTGGAACGACTCGCCGACGCCGACGTGCCCGCCGCGACGCTCGAACCCGGCGCCGAACCGAGCAACGGGGTCGTCGGCGTGCTGTGCGGCTCGCTGCACGACGGCCTGATCTTCGACGACGCGGGCCTTGTCGTTGTCGCCGAATCCGACCTCACCGGCAACCGGATGACCGCGCCGGGCGACGGCAAGCGGCTGCCTGCCAAGCGCCGCAACCAGGTCGACCCGCTCGCGTTGAACGCGGGCGACATGGTGGTGCACGACCAGCACGGCATCGGGCGATTCGTCGAGATGATCGAGCGCACCATCGGCGGCGCGCGTCGCGAATACCTGGTCATCGAATACGCGCCGGGCAAGCGCGGCCAGCCGGGCGACCGGCTGTTCGTGCCGATGGAGTCGCTGGATCAACTGTCCCGCTACGTCGGCGGCGAACTACCGAGCCTGTCCAAGCTCGGCGGGTCCGACTGGGCGAACACGAAACGTAAGGCGCGCAAGGCCGTTCGGGAGATCGCCGGCGAGCTGGTGCAGCTGTACGCCGCCCGCCAGGCGGCGCCGGGGCACGCGTTCGGCCCCGACACCCCGTGGCAGCAGGAGATGGAGGACGCGTTCGCGTTCACCGAGACCGTCGACCAGATGACCGCCATCGCCGAGGTCAAGTCCGACATGGAGAAGCCCGTCCCGATGGACCGGGTGGTGTGTGGCGACGTCGGCTACGGCAAGACCGAGATCGCCGTGCGGGCCGCGTTCAAGGCGGTGCAGGACGGTAAGCAGGTCGTCGTGCTGGTGCCGACAACCCTGCTCGCGCAACAACATCTGCAGACCTTCACCGAACGCGTCGCCGGCTTCCCGATCAACGTGAAGGGGCTGTCCCGGTTCACCGATCCGGCCGACGCCCGCGCCGTCATGGAAGGGATGGCCGACGGCACCGTCGACATCGTCGTCGGCACCCACCGGCTGCTGCAGACCGGTGTGCGCTGGAAGGACCTCGGCCTCGTCGTGGTCGACGAGGAGCAGCGCTTCGGCGTGGAACACAAGGAGCACATCAAGGCGCTGCGCACCCACGTCGACGTGCTGACCATGTCCGCAACGCCGATTCCGCGCACCCTGGAGATGAGCCTGGCTGGTATCCGCGAAATGTCGACCATCCTCACCCCACCGGAGGAGCGGCACCCGGTGCTCACCTACGTCGGCGCCTACAACGACAAGCAGGTCACCGCCGCCATCCGACGCGAGCTGCTGCGCGACGGCCAGGTCTTCTACGTGCACAACCGGGTTTCTTCGATCGACAAGGCCGCCAAGCGGATTCGCGATCTGGTGCCCGAGGCCAGGGTGGCTGTCGCGCACGGTCAGATGAACGAGGATGCCCTCGAGTCCACCGTCGAGGGTTTCTGGGAGCGCGAATTCGACGTGCTCGTCTGCACCACCATCATCGAAACCGGCCTCGACATCTCCAACGCGAACACCCTGCTCGTGGAACGCGCCGACGCACTCGGCCTTTCGCAGCTGCACCAGTTGCGTGGCCGGGTCGGCCGCAGCCGGGAACGCGGCTACGCCTACTTCCTGTACCCGCCGGAGAAGCCGCTCACCGAAACCGCCTACGACCGCCTCGCCACCATCGCGCAGAACTCCGACCTCGGCGCGGGCATGGCCGTCGCGATGAAGGACCTCGAGATCCGTGGCGCGGGCAACGTGCTCGGCGCCGAGCAGTCCGGCCACGTCGCGGGTGTCGGCTTCGATCTTTACGTCCGGCTGGTCGGCGAGGCCGTCGAGGCCTACCGCGCCGCCGCCGACGGCAGGCCCATCACCACCGAAGAGCCGAAGGAAATGCGCATCGACCTCCCCGTCGACGCACACATCCCGCCCGACTACATCGGCAGCGATCGGCTGCGCCTCGAGGGATACCGCAAACTCGCTTCCGCGCAGGACGATTCGGCCCTGGCCTCCGTCGTCGAGGAACTCGTCGACCGCTACGGCCCGCTGCCGGTCGAGGTCGGCCGCCTGGTCTCCGTCGCGAAGCTGCGCCTGCTGGCCCGCGAATACGAGGTCACCGAAATCGCGGTCACCGGAACCACACTCAAGATCTCCCCGCTGCACCTGCCCGACTCGAAACAGATGCGCCTCAAACGCATCTACCCCGCGGCCAGCTATCGCGCCGCCAGCGGCGTGATCTCGCTGCCGCTGCCGCGCGTCGAGGACAGCGTCGGTGCTGAACGAGTCCGCGACGTGGTGCTTTTGCAATTCGTCGCCGACCTCCTGCTCGCCTTGGACGGAAAAGCCCAGGGCGCAGTCGATCTCACCACCGCGACCGAGGTTTCGGCCGCCCGATGAGCGAGCGAACAGGCGCCCCGGCACGTGCGAGCGTCAGCGAGGCGCAGGCATGAGTGCCGATCGCGACGAGGCAGTTCTGCGTGCCGCCCGCCACGCCGCAGCCAGCCAGTCGAACGGGATTCCGTCCGATACCGCGGTGGTGGCAGCCGGTTTGACCAACGCCGTCGAAGTCATGGACCGCCTCTGGAATTTCGGCGGCTGGGAAGTAACCCAAACCCACGACTCGCTGCGCCCCTACCTGCTCGAGGAAACCTATGAACTCCTCGACGCCATCCAGCACAACGACGCGGACACCATCAAAGAAGAACTGGGCGACCTCCTGCTCCAGGTCCTCTTCCACTCCCGAATCGCCCAAGCGGCAGGCGAATTCACCGTCGATGACGTAGCCGCCGCCCTGGTAGCCAAACTCGTCAACCGCAGCCCCTACCTCCGCGACACCCAATTCGCCGCCGACACCACCCTCGAGGAAAAGATCGCGGCGCAGGAAAGTGCCTGGGAAGAACGCAAATCCGCCGAAAAGTCCCGCCGCTCCTGCCTGGACGGAATCGCCATGGCCCAACCCGCCCTTGCCCTCGCCGAAAAGATCCGCGACCGCAGCAGCAAAGCGGGCCTGCCCGAAGACCTGATCCCCACCGACCTACAGGTCGTCCACCTCGGTGGCAACGACAGCGCCGAAGAACGCCTCCGCAAAGCCACCCTCAGCTTCGCCGCCGCCATCCGCGCCACCGAGGACGCCGCCGAATCCGATCGCGGGGAACGACTTCCGCTCTCCAGCGACGACTGGCACAAGTACTGGGTTCACTGAGGCGAGACGGGCGGCGTATGCACGATCTCGGTGAGTGTGCCGGGTTCGGCTTTGTCGACATAGAGGACGCCGTTGAGATGGTCCGTCTCGTGCTGCACGATGCGGGCAGGCCACCCGCTGAACTCCGCGAGCCGGGATGTTCCGCCGAGATCGGTGAAGCGCAGCGTGACATCGGCGTGGCGGCGGACCACCGCGTGGTATCCGGTGACGCTCAGGCAGCCCTCGGGGAAGTCAGCGGTTCGCAGTGAAGAGGGCGTGTACGTCGGATTGGCGATTACCAGGAATTCCTGCGGATAGCGCTCGCGGGTCGTAGCGATCTCGTCGCTGACCGCAGCCGAGTCCTCGATCACCGCCAACTGCACAGGCAGACCGATCTGCGGAGCGGCCAACCCGACGCCGGGAGCCGCATGCATCGTCCGCCGCATCAGCTCGACAAGCGCCGACAGATCCTTCTCGTCCAGCTGCCCCTCATACCGTTGCGCGACAGTTCGCAGCCCCGGATCATCAACCTGGACTATGGGCGCGACACCATCACCAACCCGTTCCAACAACTCCCTGACCCGACGCCGCAAACCACCCGCATCGTGACCTTCAACCGGCGTCGCCATTGCCCACTCCCACCTCGAACTCGCTACGACCGTCGACAATGCCACAGCCGTGGCAATGCCGCCGGATGACCAGCAGTCTGAGCTCAGGGCAGGTTGGCTTTGGCCAGAATCGATTTCAGGAGTGGTAGCTGCGCATCGCAACTGGCATGCGACCGGTCCTCTGAATCTATTGTGGTCTTTCCACTGTCCGGATCAATCAGGATGTCCATGTTGGCGTCGCGGAACACGATCCACAGGCTGCACCTACCGCCCTTCTCCTCGGAGACCTTGGCCTTCCGCCCATCAATGTCGAGTTCACGAACCGGTGTGGCCCATGCTGGAGGTGGCGTCGAGTTGACGACGTCGCGGTCCGGGAAGTCGTAGATGGAAATCGACAAAACCGGCAGGACATCGCTGTTCCACTTGCATCTGACCCCGTCTTGGTCGTCGGCGCGTTTCGGTGTCGGGGGTTCAGGGTGATTCGGTCTGCTGTAGTCGATCTTGGAGACCTGCTCGGGCTCGACCAGGGCACAGGCGTCGATACTCCGCCAGTCCTTCTCGGTTGCCTTATCGCTTCCACATCCGGTGACCAGGGTGCCTACAGCAACGGCCGCAACCAACGCACTGTATTTGTGCACCAACAACTCCTTCATTCGAGCCAGCTTTCCGGGGCTTGGTCTTCATCGTCAAAGTCGTCGTAAAGGTGCCGATTGCGGTCGAAAGTCGGCTGCGGTCTGTCCCAGGAAGGTGCGCCGGGTGGGGCGAGACGACCGGTTGCGAAGGCGAACGGGATCTTCTCCTCGATCAGGTTGACAATCTCCGGTGGCTGTCGTCGGAGCCCTTCCATGATCTCGTGCCAAGTGCATTCGCCACGTGAGATCGCGGCTGCGGCCGCGGACAGTTCGGGGACGCGCTCGGCATACGCGCCATCGCGTTCAGACGCGCCTCGTCCACACCCGCAAACGGCTCGATCGGCTCGTCTGACGAGGTTCAGGGCGTTGCCAACCGATACTGATATCCGCTGGACCGTATTCGAGAATCAACCTGCTCGGGCGATTTCCCATGTTTGCAGCTCGGAGGCGGGGGAAGGTGTGCCATCCCACGGATGAGTTTGAAATTCGCGATCGACTATTTCCAACGACTTATCGGCCGTGACCGCACGTGTGCCTGCGTCGGTGACGTATAGCACAGCTGTACGTCTACCCAGTTCAGTCTTTTTCAGTGTATGCGCGATGTCAGTCGCGACTGAACGAAGCGAATCAGGATCTCTTGTGTCGGGCACACAGAGGTCGACGTAGACAACCTTCTTTCCCGGCGCACTGATCGCGTCATCGGCTTTTACGCTGAACAGTTGGATACGGGGCGGCAGCTGGAGCGCAGTTGCGAATGCCGCTGGGTCGGGCTGATCGATAGACCGCGTCGGATAGCACTCAGCGAGGATCGACTGTGTGGTGGATGGGGCCGCCGCCGTGGTATTGCCGCCAGGATCTTTTGACGAGCTGCAACTCGTCGCTACCGCGGGGGCGACAATAATTGCTAGAATGGCGCCAATTTTGATGTAGGTCACCCTGCCAATTTCCAATCTCCTGAGGATTCGAATTGAGTCGAGACAGAATTCGGCCAATGATCTTTCCGTTCTGCTGAGGGAATCCATTCGGGTGACTAGAGATATTCTTCAACTCGCTACGAACGTCGACAATGCCACAGCCGTGGCAATGCCGCCGGATGGCCAGAAGCCTGAGCTCAGGGCAGGTTGGCTTTGGCCAGAATCGATTTCAGGAGTGGTAGCTGGGCATCGCAACTGGCATGCGATTTGTCGTCTAGATCCACTGTGCGCTTGTCTGTGGCCGGAGCAATCACGACGTTCATGTTTGCGTCGCGGAACACCATCCGCACACTGCATCTGCCACCCCGCTCCTCTGAGACCGTGGCCTTCCGTCCATCAATGTCGAGCTCACGAACCACAGCCCACGCCGGAATTGGCGTTGAGTTGACGACATCGCGATCCGGGAGGCTGAAAATGTAAATCGATAGAACCGGCGGGATTTCGCCCCACGTACACCTGACTCCGTTCTGTTCGCTGGAGCGTTCCGGTTTGTTGGGTTCAGGGTTACTCGGTCCGCTGTAGTCGATCTGGGAGATCTGGCCAGGCTCCACCAGGGCGCAGGGATCGATGCTCCGCCAGTCCTTTTCGGTCGCCGTATCGCTTCCGCATCCGGCGACCAGGGTGCCTACGGCAACGGCCGCAACCAACGCAGTGTATTTGTGCACCAACGACTCCTTCGTCATTCGAGCCAGCTGTCCGGGGCTTGGTCTTCATCGTCAAAGTCGTCGTATGGGTGCCTATTACTGTCGAAAGTCGGCTGCGGTCTATCCCAGGAAGGTGCGCCGGGTGGGGCGAGCCGACCGGTTGCGAAGGCGAACGGGATCTTCTCGTCGATCAGGTTGACAATCTCTGGTGGCTGTCGTCGGAGCCCTTCCACGATCTCGCGCCAAGTGCATTCGCCGCGTGAGATCGCGGCTGCGGCTGCGGCCAGTTCGGGGGACGCGCTCGGCATACGCGCCATCGCGTTCAGACGCGCCTCGTCGACACCCGCGAACGGCTCGATCGGTTCGTCTGCTAGTCGCCTCAATCGTGCCGCCTGCGTTGCGACGTCCGCCATCGCATTCTGGAAACGCCGGACTGCTGCCTCTGCCCCGGGCGGTATATCGCCCCTGTCTATTTTCATTAGTCCGCCCACGCTTCCGCACCGGTCGCTGCAGCGTATTTATCCTTCGGCGCTCTGGTTATCGCCGTGATATCTCCGGCGCTTATAATGTCCTGGCCCAGGCCAGCAAGCTTGTCCGCCTTGTCGACCTTCTCTTTGACTTTGTCGACACGTTGGTTGATCTCCTTTTCCGCAGCTGCCTCCGGATTCTCCAGCACCTCGAGTACGGCTTTAGCGGAACGAATCATCTCTTGGATCTTATCGATCATTGCTGTGACTTCTTCGTAAATATGAAAGATAGCCATGCCGAGGTTATAAGCCTTCGTGGCGCCCCTGACTGCTGCGGCCATCCAGCCGACGCCTGGAATCGCTGCCGTGATTGCAGAGTCTCGAATGAACTTGAGAGCCTGGTCGACAATTTCTTCTTTGAATTTCTTGTTCACATAGTTCAGTAGATCTACAATGGCCGCCATTGCTTTGTCCACCATCGCACTGAGCACGGCTTCCGATATCCGGCCGATGGGGCCCTCCCAGGCCATCGCTTTAGCGAGTCGACCGCCGAAATCTTGATATGAGTCCGCAGCCTTACCCTGCCAGGTGTGGGCTAGATCGGAATTTCTCGCAGTGAGACTCGCGGCGACTGTTTCCGATGCTGCGCCAGCTTTCTTGAAGCACTCGCCTGCCCGTTCCAGCTCCGCCCAGTTTCCAACCAGTGGCCCCACTACCTGTTCCAGCGGGCTCCATCCCTTTTCGCCGGCAAAATCCACTACATGCTTACTAACCCACGCGGTAACTTCTCGGACGGCTTGGTCGATTTCGGTGAGGATGCCCTTGCTTTGATCGATCGCGGCGCGAATGTCGGTTGTGCGTGGAGCCGGTACTTCGGTGTCCGGGTGGTCGCCGGGGGAGAATGGGGTAGCGTCTGTCATCGGGTCGACGTGTAACCCATTGTATCCGCCATAGTTTTCAATCTTTGAATGCGACTCGGCGAGTTTGTCTGCGGCAGCGTGGTCCTGAGCGGTGTATCGCCATGCCGCACGCTTGAGCTCATATGAGATGTAGTCGAGCCCAGTGATTCGACTGTTGAGTCGCGATTCCATCGCCGCCGAAAATTCCGAGACAGCCTTATCGATGCCGACAACCGAGATCAATCCGGGCACATCGAACCCGCCATCGCCTTTGTAGGAGAAGCTCTGGGGAGCCCTTGCCAACATCGCCGCTTCCCGCTCGGACAGTCCCAGAATGTTGGTTACATTTCCAACGCCGAACAAGTCCTTCGGTTCTACTTTGAACATGAATGAAGACCGGTCCCCTCAATTATGATTCTATTTTAAATAGTCGGTGGTTCATGGTTGTTGTTTCTGATTCGATGTCAGTGATTCTCTACCCCCCATAATGGACATTCAGGCTTTACCTTGATGGATCCAGTAACTTGCCGACTTGCGAAACCTGTGTGATCATCCGCCGTATCCTTCGCTCGGGCGCAGGGATGCGATGATCCGATCGGTGACTGTCGGATCGAGGGTGCCGGGCAGGCCTTGGTGCAATTCGATCATCAGGATCATGACCTCGGCTGTGGCGTAACCGGGGGTGGCGACGATGTCGAAGAGCGCGGTCGGTGGCCCGCACTTTCTTTCCTTCGGCACGTCGGTCACGATCGCGGTGTATCGCACGGCGGGGCGGCCAGCTACCGTGATTTGCGTCGGCCCCACGTACTGGACCTTGGGCTTGAACCGTTCACCGCTCGATGCGAAGATCCGCTCGGCGAGATGTACATGGTCGCGAGCAGCGGTGTCGAGGTCGACTCCGTTGCGTCCGGTGGCACCGGCTACCGCGAGACCTTCGAATTTATCCTCGGGGCAGTAGCCTGCACCGAACCTGGCGGCCGTGCTGTATCGACTGATCTCTCCACGATCGCTTTCCCAGCCGGTAACTACGCTGTATTCGTTCGCCCAATCTGGCGGAATCTCATAGGTGAGCCCGTATTTGGTGGCGATAGGCTGGTCCGCTCCCGGCGGCACGTCGATCTTGGGGGGCGGCAATTCGATCAGAGAGAGACCGGGTGGCGCCGTCGGCCTCGGTACCCTCGATCCGGCGGTCGACCGGGCGGTTGAGGTAAGCGGCGATTGCGGCGCGTCCGAGTCCTGGCCACAGCCAGCTGACAATGTGAGTGCTGACAGGGATGCGACGACCACGGTGAGCGAAAGAATGTGCTGTATAACGGACTTCGAGCAGCGATTACCAGGCATCGTCTTCGTCCTCCCTGAGCCGTTGCACAGCCTTATCGATCCAGGCGGAGAACTGGGCCGCTAGGTCTTGGGGGGCGGTGGGGCGGATCTTGATCTGGTCGATTTTGCGGACTTCGGTGTAGCGGCCGTCGTCGGTGATGTCGTACCACTGCAAGGTTTCCCAGGGTTCGGTACGGTCGAGGATTGAGCCGGTGTAGAGGGCGGCGCTGCCGCCGCCGTCGGAGGGGCGGCCGAGGAGGCGGCGATAGCGTTCGCGGGGGGTGGATCTGGTGTCTTCGGTGTAGTGGCCGTCGCGGGGTGGTTTGGTGTCGTCCGCGTGGAAGGTGGCTGGGGGCTGGGTGCCGGGGTTGGCGGGTAAGAGCCAATTGATGATTCGGGTGGGGAGGTGTTCGTGGCGGCACATGCGCAGGCGGATCGGGCCGTCGGTATCGTCGATGACGGATTGGGAGAGAACGACGGCGTGCTGGGGATTGCGGGCGGCGAGAAGGCGGTACTGGCGGACCGCGGCGTTCTTTGTTCGTGTTGTGCCGCCGAGGATTTCGATGCGGATGTCCGAGGTTGTCAGGGTGTGGATGGCGAGACGGATCTGTTCCATTTCGTCGAAGGAGTAGCTGTTGCAGACCTTTTGGCGATGCGCGTCGAAATCTTCGAGGTAGCGGAAGCGGCTGAGGTAGTGCAGTGGGCGTGGGAAGCGGTCGTTGGCGTCGCTGTACCAGAGGGCGGCGAAATCGTCTGGTTCCCAAGTCCATTCAGCCATGTGTGATCCATTCAGTAATGCGGGTAGCGCAGTAGCTTTGTTCTCGTCCGGTGCAGTCGATCGACTATCGATCGGTGCCGGGTGGATCCTCTGCGGGCTTTACCTGGGCCGCGGCATACCTCGCGCCGAGCACGCCGCCCGGAATTGTCGGAGGCGTTTCACCGAGGAGTTCGAGGGTGTTCTCGTCGGTCTTGAGATAGTCGGGCGACTGGTGTTCGGAGTCGTCTTCGCCTTTTCCACGGCCGCCACCGGGGGACATCATGCCGGGGGAGCCTGCCGCGCCGCGAGCTGCGGTGGCGCCGGCGGGGACCGTTGGCCTGCCGGTCGCACCCGGGCTGCCAGCGGTGCCGGGAATGCTTCGGCCCGGACTTGCTGGTTGCTTCGTAGGACTGCCGGTGCTCCCGGGACTGCCAGGACTTCGCGGGGTGAGACCCGTCGGAACGCCCGGGGTTGTCGGGTGCGTGGTGGTCGGCGATGTCGGCGTGGTGGAGCTGGGAGATTTCGGTGCGGTCGTGTCGGCGGCGGTGGTGCTCGCCGCGGTTGTCTGCTGTTTCGACGGGTCGGTCGTGCTCTGGTTCTGAGTGGGCTGATTGGAGGTGGACTTGTCCTCCGTGGGGTTTCCGGACTCGTCCTTCTTCTGGTCGTCAGGAGTTTGGCCTGGCTGGTTGGGCTGGCCCGTGTTGTTCTTCGGATCGACCGGGTTGTTGATGGTGCCGGAGGGGTGGGTTTCGGGGACGACGGGAGGGACGTCGGATTGCTGGACGAGATCGACCGGGCGTGGCAATACCGGCAGCGACTTATCGGCCTGGGCTAACCCATCGACGTAGTAGGTGCGCATGATGGTTCGGGCTTCTTCCTCTGCATCATCCCGCTTATTTTCAAAGCGGGAGCGGAAGAATGGCCAAGCGTTGTGGTCGTACCAACGCGGGTTGTCTTTGCGTTCGGGTATCCCCGTTTTGACGTCAACGGCAGCCTGGGCGGTGTCAGTGATGATCTTGCTGACCGAGCTGAACGTGCTGGTGAGCTGGTCGGCTTTCGTCGTGTAGTTGATGATCGCCTTTTTCGAAGCCTCTGCGGCTTGACCTTCCCACGACTCGGCGATGGACGACATCATGCGCTGGCGGAACGTGTCCAACCCCTGCGTCCACTTTTGCTGCGCCTGTAGGTATTTGGTGGCGGCGTCGTTGGCAGTGGTGGTTTCGACCGGTGCGAAGGCATCGCGGATCTCCGTGTGCCGGAAGCCCTCTGGGTTTTCGGTGCGAGGGGGAATCTGGGGCGGCTCGGTCCCGGTCATTTGTTGTCTCCAGGGATCGGGCCGGTGACGCCGGGTTGGCCGTTGCGGTCGGGTAGTTGGTCTAGCCGGGCGATCTCCGCCTTGAATCGGGCTGCGAATTCGGTGTCTTGCGCGATATACCGGTCGCGGATGGCGGCGTGTAGCTGGCGGATGTCCTCGACGGCGCGCCAATGCTCCTCGAGCACTGTCTTGAAATCGTCGCCGCCTGGGTGATCACTGGCCTTCGCACGGAAACGGTTGGCCATCGTGGGTGCCGACGTCAGCGTGGAGCCGGGATGATCGCCGAAACCCCAGGTACCGATTCGGCCGATGTCCCTCATGCTCTGCTGGATTTTTCGGATCGTCTCTTGGAAGTCCGTGCACTCACGATCGAGCTTGGCGAAACCTTCTGGGTCCATGCGTACCGCCAGCCGACCGTCTTTGGCTTCGGTGATAAGACTTGCGAGCGGGCTCGGCGCCGGTTGATCGGCCATCGTTTTCCTCCCCTTGAATTGGTTCAGCCGATCGTCACGCGTTCGCTGGAATACTCGGTGCGACCTTGTCCGCGAGCGTCCGGGCCAGTTGGCAAGCATCTATATTGCCGGTGGCGGGATTCGACTTCGGATTATCCAGAGAGAAGTCGAGGCTTCCGCCCTTCATCTCCACGTTGACTACGCATGCTTCGTCGTCGCTGGCCTGGTGGGTAGATATGGCTCGGCGACTGCCAGCGGTGAACTCGTTCGTATCCCTGAAGTTTTTGGCTCGCACCATGTCGAGGGTGAGGTTGGATGCCGTGATGGCTACTGCATAACCGCCCCCGCCGCGGACAACCCAACCGCAACCTCTCCACATAACCCCTCCCGGCGCGTCCGTGTCAGCGCGCCCGGTGGCCTTGAGATTCTCAGAGGCCAGCACATCAGCTGGTATTCCGGTGCACGGATCGAACCCGTGCGGCACGTCCGCAGCCAAGGATGGCGCGGTGGCGCTGGTCGCTTTGCCTGAAGTCGACGTGCTCGGCGGGCCGTCCTTGCCGTCCTGGCATCCCGCCAGAGCGAGCGTCACACCCAAAGCAAGGGTTATCGCGCGCAGCTTATTTCCCTTGCTCAACATCGGCGTCCCCTTCGCGGCCAGCTGACGACATGAGTATGAGGGGTATGCCCTCCCCCCATAACTATGGGGCAGACCCTACCGCTCGGCTCGAAGCGACTGCAAGCAACCCGAGTGTTACGAACAGATGGTGGTCGACATTCGTACTGGCCAGGGGTCGTCGGCGATCGAGTCTAGTGGCAGCCTGGCAGTCGGCGACGGCCTGAGCGGACATCGGTGGCGAGATCTTCGTATCCGACTGCTAGTTCTGCGAGGCGCTCCCACGCGTCCCAGAGATCCCATTCGCAGGCGCTGATGAGCGCGGCGTAGGCGGCGGCGGTGAACTGGGCGAGGCGGTCGATCACCTCGCCGACGGTTTCTGTGTGTACCGAGGCAGCGCCGTGGGAGGGCGGTAGTTGTTTGTCGATCCAGGTGTCGATGGAGTGGATCAGGTCGGTGCGTTGCCGGTCTGTTTCCTCGTGTGCGCAGCAATCCTCGGAGAGTCGATGTTCGTGCAGGACTGTGAGGGTGCGGGCGGTGTGGAGTAACGGGTGGTCGGTCGGCACTTCACCTCGACATGCTTGTAGCAGTTGGTTTTTCGTGGGGAACGGGTTGTTCAACGGAGGGGCTCCCGGTGTGCGCAGGCCTGCACCGCCGCGATGATCGTCAGTCCGGACGGGCGGAAGGTGTCGCGAGGTGGGATCACCCATTGCCGGTATGCGGGGCCGTCAGCGGGGGATGGCAGGGCGATTTCGCCGCCGAAGGGCACGATCGAGACGTTGAGGTGCAGTAGGTCGGGGGCGAGGCGGATGTCGTTCGGTAGGTCGGGGCGCACGAGGTAGGTCCAGCGACGCGAGCGGATGTGCGCGACGATCGGCCCGAGGGTGAATCGCCTGTGCAGCAGGTCGTCCCGTACTCGCTGGCCGAGTGCGGCGGGCATGGTGATGCCGCCGACGAGGCCGGCCTTGATGACGATACGGCCGATTTCCGGGTGGATTCCGGCTGGGAGGCCGCAAGTTCGCCGGTAATAGGCGCATCGGGTGGTGGGTGTATCCGCGAACGCCACATTGTTCATGGGAACCTCGCATTGCAATTGGTTGTTTTGGAATGCGCCAGTCAGGAACTTTTGATTTCCTGCTCTATTCCTGACCGGCGCACAACAAGAACATCATCGAATGGTCAGACAACAATCCCGTGGCGAGAATTCTCCGGAAAGTGCTCCGAATTCCCAGAGGAAGTGCCACCCTGAGACCGCTTGTTTCCCAAGACAAGACGACAGTAGGGGGCGTGACATGATTGATGGAGGCTCGACTCTCCCACGGCGCCAGCTCGGGCGGTATCTCCGTGACGGGCGCAATGCGACCGGCCTGACCCTCGAGCAGGTTGGAACCATGATGCAGTGGAGCAAGAGCAAGCTCTCTCGCATCGAGAAAGGGGAAGGTGGCAGTGCGCTCCGCGAGCTCGATATCCGAGAGCTGTGCCGCATCTACGAATTCGCCGACGAGATGACGGCGGCAATGGTTGCACTGGCCGGGCAATCCGACGAGAAGTGTTGGTGGCATACGTTCGATGATGTGATTCGTAAGAGCCTGAACATGTACGTCGAGCTCGAATCTGTGGCCACTTCGCTGACCATCTTCCGGCCGGACCTAGTCCCCGGCCTGTTCCAGACTGCGGAATACGCTCGTGCACTTGACCGCATCTACTTCGCGGATGAATCGGACGAAGACTTGGATCGGCGGGTCCAGCTAAGGATCAAGCGTCAGAGCATGATCGAGCGCCGTGCCCAACCGGTAGCCGTCGACATGGTGTTGCACGAATCGGTACTGCGGACCTTGGTGGGATCTCGGAAGGTCATGTCCGGTCAGCTTCGGCACCTCGCCGATACCAGCACGCGGGACAACGTGACTGTCCGAATCCTTCCCTTCCAAGCGGGATTTCCGATCGGCACTCCAGTCGGACCGTACGTGATTCTGGACTTTGGTACTGATGCCAACGACAAGGTGGGTTCCCCGACTGTCGTTTACATCGAGGGGTGCACTGGCGACATGTACCTTGAAAGAGACCAAGACACGAGGGTGTACCGCGCGGCGTCTCACGCAATACGACAGGCAGCGCTCGACGCTGCGGCTTCACGGATTCTGTTGCGGCGGACAGCGAAGGAGTTTGCAGTATGAATGTCGAGCTCACCACCGCTGACTGGTTCAAGAGTAGTCACAGCTCCGGCGGCGGCGAATGCGTAGAGGTCGCCTTCCTCGACGGCGACCTGATCGGCGTCCGCGACTCGAAGAACCCCACCGGCCCAGCACTGGTCTTCACTCCCACCGAGTGGGACACCTTCACCGCCCGCATCACCACTGGCGAGTTCAACCGGTCGTAACCGGCTCGGCCGCAGGAACTTTCGACTCTCGCGGCCCACCGAGAAGGGGGCTCCGTGAAGCCGACAGCCGAGCAAGTCGAACCAGTCGCGCGCACCAGCGTCCGCCTACTACTAGTCGATGACAAGGACCGCCTCCTACTGTTCGCCAGTCACGACGACTTCGACGGCCACCGCTACTGGTATCCGATCGGCGGTGGGATCGAAGAGGGCGAGACGCTGGCGGAGACGGCGGTCCGGGAGGCATGGGAAGAGACCGGACTCACCGATGTCCAGTTGGGCCCGGAGGTGTGGCGGCGGCGGGCGACTGCCTCGTGGGGCGGCGTCTCGTACGACTGCCGGGAGCACTACTTTCTCGTCCGGGTAGACAGTTTCGACGTCGACACCTCGGGTTTCACCGAGAACGAGCGCGAGACGGTCAAGGGCCACCACTGGTGGACCTTGGATGAGATGAGCGCGACCGGTGATCGGCTGGTGCCCAGGGATTTGCGATCGTTGCTGAGTGACTTGCTGGTGTCCGGGCCGCCCGATGAGCTGATCTTTCTGACGACTTAGCGCCGCGTTGGCCGGTCGATGTGTGACTCCCGATCGACGATGACCTGTGCGGGTAGCGTTGAGCGGAACGAATAACGGCGGTCGGGCTGTGGTTGCACCGGATTCGGCCCGGGATCGGGAGGTTTCGGATGTTGAGTGTGTTTTCTTCGCCGGGGCATTACGTGCAGGGCCGCGCGGCGACCGAACAACTCGGGGCGGAGATGACGCGGCTCGGGATCGGCGGGCCGGTCACGATCGTGGCGGGGCGAAGCGCGCAGCGGTTGCTGACCGAGGCGTGGGATCGGTCGTTGACGGACGCGAAAATCGCTTACTCCGTGCATCTTTCGAACGGGGAGTGCACCAGGGCGGAGATCGCCAGGATCACCGCTGGCGTGCGGGAAAACGGCAGCACCGTGGTGTTGGGTGCCGGCGGCGGAAAGGTGCTCGACTCGGCGCGAGTTGTCGCCGATGATCTCGGACTGCCGATGATCAGCTGTCCGACCACCGCGTCGAGTGATGCCCCGTGCAGCGCGTTGTCCGTGATCTACACGGACGCAGGCGAAGTCGAGACTTCCCAACTGCTGCGCCGCAACCCCGCGCTCGTTCTCGTCGACACCTCCGTCATCGCCCAGGCACCCGCGCGGCTGCTCGCCGCCGGCATGGGTGACGCGCTCGCCACCTGGTTCGAGGCGCGCACCTGCTCCGCCGCGCAGGTGCGCAATCTGCGTGGTGGCGCGTCCACGCGCAGTGCGACCGCCCTTGCCGAGCTCTGCTACCGCACGCTGCTGGCCGATGGCCCGCAGGCGCTGGCCGCCGTGCGCGAGCACGCCATCACTCCGGCGTTCGAGCGGATCGTGGAAGCCAACACCTTGCTGTCCGGTCTCGGTTTCGAATCCTCGGGTCTGGCCGCCGCCCACGCGGTGCACAACGGGTTGACCGCCGCACCGCAAACCCATGAGTTCCTGCACGGTGAGAAGGTCGCCTTCGGCGTCATCACGCAGTTGGTGCTGGAGGGTGCGCCCGCCGCCGAGATCGACACGGTTCTCGGCTTCTGCACCGAGGTCGGCTTGCCGACGACGCTCGCCGCGCTGGGCTTGGCCGACGCCGACGAAGCGACCTTGGCCGCGATCGCGACCCGCGCCACCGCGCCGAACGAGTCGATGCACAACGAACCCTTCGCCGTCGACGCCGCGATGACCATCGACGCCATCCGGGCCGCCGACGCCATCGGCCGAGCGCACTAGCCTACGAGCGGCATAAATCCAACGCCGAAAGGCGCGCCCCCTGGTGTGCTATGCACGCCGATCCCTATGAACCGCGTCACTAACGAACCACCATCCGGTTAACGTCCGAGCACCTCCGCGGGATTTCGACATAGAAACCTCACCTTCCCGCAAGCATGTCGTCACCGTCCGTCGGGAAACCTGTCAGTAGTCCTTCGCTATTCTGGCGGTGGAACCCGAAGCCAATGGCGGGCAAACCGCCGGGGAGGACGTTCGGTCCGGTGCACATCAGCAGAGTCGCGGAGCACCCGCGACCGGATCATGTGTTGTTCCACTTCAGCGACACCCATGTGATCGCCGGCGACGGCGATCTATACGGTGACGTCGACGCGGACCAGCGATTACGCCAGTTACTCGAGCAGGCCGCGGCCAGTCGGATCCAGCCGACCGCGATCGTGTTCACCGGCGATCTCACCGACAAGGGTGAGCCCGCGGCGTACGACAAGCTCAAGGCGCTCATCGAGCCATTCGCGAGAAGTTTGCCAGCGCCCATCGTATGGGTCGCGGGGAACCACGACGACCGCAGTCTGCTGCGCCGCAAGCTGCTCGGCGAGCGCGCCTCGACCGCGCCGCTGGACCGGGTCCACCTGATCGACGGCCTGCGCATCATCGCCCTGGACACCTCTGTCCCCGGCCACCATTACGGCGAGATCTCCGACGAACAACTGGACTGGCTGCGTTCGGTGCTTTCCGAACCGGCCCCGTTCGGCACCATCCTGGCCATGCATCACCCGCCCGTGCCCTGCGTGCTCGACCTCGCGGTCACCGTCGAGCTGCGCGACCAGCGCAAGCTGGCCGACGTGCTCGACGGCAGCGACGTCCGCGCCATCCTGGCCGGTCACCTGCACTTCTCGACGAACGCGACGTTCGCGGGCATCCCCGTCTCGGTGGCGTCGGCGACCTGCTACAGCCAGGACCTCGGCGTCGAGCAGGGCGGCCAGCGCGGTCGCGACGGCGCGCAGGCCTTCAACTACGTGCACATCTATCCGGACACCGTGGTGCACTCGGTGGTCCCGATCGACCGCGGCGCGACGGTCGGCAACCCGTCGACCACGGCGGAGGCGGCCAAGACGCTCGCGGCGGAGGGGATCGTGATCCCGCCCGCCGCGCGCATCCCGCATGTCATGCGGCGCCGGGCGACGACTCCGGAATCGGACGACGAGCCGGTGCGCTGAGCCGCTCCCACGGCGCCGGATCCGGAAAGTAGCGCGACAGGAACGCCGAAACCGCAAGCACCCGTTCGGTTTCGGAGATCTCGGGGAAACTTCCGTCGTTCAGGCAGAAGAAGTCGACGTTGCGTTTCCGCGCGATCCCGTCCAGCAGTGAGAGCCCCTTGCGGCTCGTCGTGTCGACGTAGCGCACCTTCGCCGTCTCCTGCGGCACCGCACGTCCGGTCAGCATCGCGTAGTAGTGATACAGCGAGTTGGTGACGGAAATGTCGGTGGCCGAACGGAATCGGCTGACCCTGGTCCGCGCGAAGTCGGCGGCGAACTCGTCTTCCATCTCCAGTAATACGCTGCGGCGCAAGGGAACCGGCGTGTGCTCGAGATGCCGGGAGATGATGTGCCCGAACCGCTCGGCGAGCAGTTCCCGGTTCACCCGCGCGGCGTTCTCGAAGCCGCTGCGCCGTTCGTTGTTGCGGCCGGGCCCGATCCTGGTGTCCGCCTCGATGAATCGGCTGATGCCCGCCGAGGTGAAGAACATCGACGGACGCACCGGACGCGCGAAGAACATGTCGTCGTTGGAGTACAGGAAGTGCTCGCTGAGCCCCTCGATGTGCTGCAACTGGCTTTCCACCGCATGGGAATTGAAGGTCGGCAGCCCACTGGTGTCCGAAAAGTGGTCCAGCGCACGGACAATCGTCACCCGAGGATGGTCGGCGAGCCAGGCGGGCGTGGCGGAGTCGGTGGCGATGAAGATCCGCCGGATCCACGGCGCGTTCTTGTCCACCGACCGCAGTGCGTATTTCAGCTCGTCGATCTGCCGGATGCGCGCGTCCGCGTCGTCACCCTCGCCGACGACCACCTGCGCGAGCATGCCCGCGCGGCGGGCCCGGAACTCCGGGTCCGAACCGTCCACCCAGGAGAACACCAGGTCGATGTCGAAGCTGACGTCGCTCGGCTGCGGCGCGAACATGTCCACCAGGGTCGGCCAGGCTCGATCGAACAGCAGCACCTGCGTCTGCTCGACATCGGCGAGGTCGAACATGGTGCGGGTCAACGCGTTCGGGCGCGGGCACTCGACCGTGTCGCCGTGGTACTGCCACAGCTCCAGGTCGACCCGATGCGCCGGATCGCTGTCGCGCCCGATTCGGAAGACGTTGTGCTGCACCTCTTCACACGCGAAGCCGGCGGCGATCGCGCCGGCCGTCACCCGGCGCACCATCAGGTGATGTGCCGCGTCGGTGGCCAGTACGAGCCGCTGCCCGCGGTCGCGCACCAGCAGGAACGGCACCTCCGCCGCCGCGAGCTCGGCGCGCAGATAGCCCAAATCCTCGATCATCGAGGTTGATACGACGAGATTGCCCGCCATCGGCCGGGTCTGCAGCTCTACCGCTGCGGGATTCACTGCCCCCATGTCCATCATCAGCTTGTTCTCCACATTCGTTCGTGCTCCGTTGGGGCCAACTACCTAGGCACCGCGCAGGGAGCCGAGCGGCCGCACGGCCGACGGACGCACCGTCGGCTGTGTAGCGCCGCGCCCGGCGCGGTCGCATTCAGAAGTGGGGCACGATGCCGTAGCGCAGGAACGAATTGATCACTCGGTATGTAGACGACAGGTAAACCATTCGTTTTCACCTCACTCACGGCAGAACGCATAGCGTCAGATGGGTGTGCCGCAACCGTGCGCGCGGGCGAGTCTACGACCGAGCGTGCGCACGGGAGACAGCACGCTGGGCCGGACAATCATCGGCCGGCAAAGAGAAGATGTCCCAGACAACAATGGGGACTGTACGAATGATGCATCGACGGTGACATTTCGTCAATCGGGACACTCCGTCCCACCCGCTGCCGTTCCGCTGCCTCTGGGGCCGTCTGTGCGCCCCGAGGGCCGCGCTTGGCCTGGTAATGGCCGGTCAGGAGGCTGTTCTCGGCTGTCTCGCGGCGAATGGGCTGGTCAGTTGCCGTGACAGGCATCATGCCCGGCCCAGCCGTGGACGGCGAGAGAGTGGCGACGAAGAGGCAATTTAATTAGGCTAGCCTCACCAACCTTTTGGAGAAGGGAGTGCACCGCTGTGCGCGTCGTCATTCTGTTCGGATCCGAGATGGGCACGGCCGAAACCGTCGCAGACAGCGTCGCCGACGCGCTGTGCGCGCACGATGTTTCGGTGTACGACCTTGGCGACTTCGCCGTGGACGACCTCGACGTGCACGACTTCCACGTCATCGTGTGCTCGACCTACGGCGACGGTGACCTACCCACCGGCGCGGAACCGTTCTTCGACGAGCTCGCCGCGGCCGCGCCCGATCTGACCGGCCTGAGCTTCGCGGTCTTCGGCCTCGGCGACAGCATCTACGGCGACACCTTCAACCGCGGCGGCGAGATCGCGGCCGAGCGGCTGATCGAGTGCGGCGCCAGCCAGATCGGCGAGCACGCACGCCATGACGCGTCGACCGAAATCCGGGCCGGCGACATGGCCCGCGACTGGGCGGCCACGCTGCCGATACCCGCGCTCGCCTCGGCCTGATAGTCCGCTGAGAGCAGTCCGGACATAGGGTGCAGCGCCAGCGGACAAGCGGCCCAGCACTTTAGACTGCTAGCAAGCGCGGCACAGCCCGTCGCGCTCGACGATCCATGAGGTGACGAAGATGGTAGCCGGAGCGAGCCACGTGCAACGTCAAGACCACTCGACAGATCACGGCGATCATCCCGAGCTGGACGTGCTACCGGAATGGCCCCAGGAGACGATCGCGGTGCTGGTGACCACCGATCCGGGGCCGCACGCCATCCCGGTGTCCTGGCCGGTGCGGGCCGGCGATCGGCAGATCCTGATCAGTCTCAAGTTCGATCGGGGTTCGCTCGCCCGATTACGCGAACGCCCGGAGGTGGCGTTGCTGATCCTCGGCGGCGGCAATGTCGCGCTGTGCGCGCGGGGCACGGCGCGGGTCATCGCCGAGGAGATGCCCGACGCCGCCGACTACGTGGCGGTCCGGATCGATGTCCAGGCGATCGACGACCACCGGCAGTCGGCCTTCGCGGTGGCCAACGGCATCCAGCGCAACGTGCTCGACCCGGCTGAACTGCACGCCCTGGAAGGCCGCGTGCGTGTCCTGCATACCTGGGCAAACGACCAAAACTGAACCCGCATAACGATTCCGGGACTCACGACAATAATCGGGAATGAAGGCGGCGCGACCGGGCCGCAGGGAAGGGACTCATGAGCGTCACATTGGCCAAAGGCGGAAATGTTTCGCTGTCTAAGCAGGCAGCGAACCTGAGCAAGGTCGCGGTGGGCCTGGGCTGGGACGTGCGCACCACCACGGGCGCCGACTACGACCTGGACGCCAGTGCGCTGGCCACGGGGCCCGACCTGAAGGTGCTGTCCGATCAGCATTTCGTCTTCTACAACAACCTGCGTTCGCCGGAGGGCTCGATCGAGCACACCGGCGACAATCTCACCGGCGAGGGCGAAGGCGACGACGAGGTGATCAACGTCGACCTCAGCGCCACCCCGCCGACCATCACCAACATCTTCTTCCCGGTCTCCATCCACGACGCCGACGCGCGCAGCCAGTCGTTCGGGCAGATCCGCAACGCGTTCATCCGGGTCACCGACGCGGCGACCGGCGTGGAGCTGGCCCGCTACGACCTCACCGAGGATGCCTCGACCGAAACCGCGATGGTGTTCGGCGAGCTGTACCGGCACAACAACGAGTGGAAGTTCCGCGCCATCGGCCAGGGGTACGCCTCCGGGCTCGCGGGTATCGCCCGCGATTACGGCGTGCATATCTGATCCCGACGAGCACGGCGCCGCGAATTCCCGCGGCGCCGTGGATCAGCTTGGGCTGCTGAGGCTTTCCGGCGCCGCTGTGATCACCGGCGGGCGGTCGCGTTCCCTGCTGTCGAGCAGCGCGAAGTACCGGCGGAGCATGAGGACCGCCGTGGTGGCCAAGCCCGCGGTGAGACCCCACCAGACGCCCGCCGCGCCGAGGCCGGCAGGGTAGGCCAGCAGCAGAGCCACCGGCAGGCCGACACACCAATAACCGATGACCGAGAGCCGGAAGCCCGCGTTGGTCTCCTTCAGCCCGCGCAGCAGTCCGGTGCCGATGTTCTGCGCGGCATCGAAGAACTGCAGCACGATGCCGATCAGCAGCAGGGTGTGCGCGATCTGAATGGTGTCGGTGTCGTTGGAGTTCAGGAACGGACGCAGCACGAGATCGGGCGCGATCACGTACGCCGCACCGGTGATCGCGGCCACGATGGCGACGTGGCGCAATGCCAGCCAGGCCAGCGCCTTCGCGTGCTGATACTCGTCGCGCGTGACGGCGTGGCTGACCAGGATCGACGCGCCGTGCGACAGGCCGATGGCGACCTGGAACACGATGTAGATGATCTGGTAGACGATGTTGTGCGCGGCCAGCGCCGCCGGGCCGATGCTGCCCATGACGAGGGCGAGCACCGAAAACATGCCGGCCTCAGAGCCATAGGTGAGCGCGATCGGCCCGCCGAGCCGCAGCTCGGCGAGAACAGTGGAGCGCCGCACCGGCCACGGCCGCACCGGCAGCGTCGCGCCTAGCCGGGTATCGCGCCGCACCATCGCCCAGAACACGGCGAAGGTGATCAGGAAGACCAGCGAGGTCGCCACACCGATACCGGTGAGGCCGAGCTCGGGCATTCCGGCGCGGCCATGGATAAAGGCAAGGGCCAGTACCAGATTCAGCACCACCGAGCCGAGCGTGACCAGCAGCAGCGCCTGTGGGCGTTGCATGCCCACCGTGTATTGCCGCAACACTTGGAACCACAAGCACGGCAACAGACCTGGCGCGAGCGCGACCATCAACGGCCGCGCGTCGGCCAGCACGCCCGCGTCCTGGCCGAGCCACTGCAGGGCCCAGCCGAGTCCGATGAGCAGTGCGCCACCGACGATTCCGGCGAGCGTGGCGATCAGGAAGCTCGACCGCAGCACATCTTTGATCTCATCATCGGGGGATTCGCCACGCTTACCCGCCGAACTCACCGCGGTGGCGATCTGATTGCCGCTCGCGGTGATCAGCCCGACGCACATGGTGCGAATCTGATTGAACAGCGCGATCGCCAGCCCGCCCGCGGCCACCTGCTGCACGCCGAGCGTGCCCATCAGCACAATGTTGGTGGTGGACACCGCGATCTGCGCCAACTGCGTCATCGCGATCGGCGTGGCAAGCGCGGTCAGCCGCCGACTGTCCGCACGATAGCCCGACAAATTCACCGGGCGCTTCATCGCGCAGGCACGAGTTCGGCGGGGCGGGTGGCGGGGGCGAAGTGCCGCAGCATCGTTCGTACCTCGGCTTCGGCGGCGGGGTCGAGCAGGTCGCGTTCGGCCATCCAGGCATCGTCGAAGACCGTGTCCAGGTATTTCTCGCCGCCATCGCAGACCAGGGTGACGATCGTTGAGCCGGGCGGGAATTCGTCGAGGCGGCTGAGCGCGGCATGCACCGAGCCGCCGGCCGAGCCGCCGATCATCAGGCCGAGCTCGGCGGCCACCGCGCGGGCGGTGGCGAAGGCGTCGACGTCGGTCACCTTGACGCCCTCGTCCAGCAGCGAGTAGTCCACCGCGGTGCCGATGGTGGCGCCGGGCGGCGTGCCGGTGCCGGACTGCCAGTACGGGCCGCCCTCGCCGCCGAACGCGATCGAGCCGACCGGCTCGACGCCGATTACCCGTGCCGGGCAACCGAGTTGGCGCAGCCGGGTCGCGGTGCCGAACAGCGAACCGCCGGTGCCGACCGAGGAGAGCAGGATGTCGACCCGCTCCACGTCGTCCAGCAATTCGTCGGCGACCGCGTAGTAGCCGACCGCGTTGGCGTCGTTGTTGTGCTGCTCGGTGAAGTACGCGTCCGGCCGCGCCGCCGCCATCGCCTCGGCCAGGTCTTCCCGCGCCGAGGTCGCCAGGTTGTCGTCGCCGTCGTCGGCGACGAACACCAATTCCGCACCCATTGCCCGCATAGCCCGCAACTTGTCCTTACACGCGTGATGATCGACCACTGCGGTAAAGCGATACCCACGTTCGGCAGCTACTACCGCGAGACCGAGTCCGGTGTTCCCGGACGTCGACTCGATGATATGCCCGCCACTTCTCAGCAAACCACGACGCTCCGCATCGAGGACCATCTCGCGGGCCATCCTGATCTTGGCCGCGCCGGTCGGGTTGAACTGCTCGAGCTTGAGCAGTAACCGGGTGCCGGTCGAGGTCGCCGCCAGTTCGAACAGCGGCGTGCGGCCGATCAGATCCGTCACGCGCGTGACGAGCGGCATGGAGTTTCTCCTCAGTCAGGTGGTGGGTGTCAGCCGTCGAGCGTCCAGCGGAACCGATTGCCTGGGGGATGGCAGCTGGCGGAGCCTGCGCGGTGGGTGAGCACCGGCGCGTCGTGCAGCACCACTTTCGGCGGAATCGGCAGGTCATGGAAGGCGGATTCGTTGGAATCCATTTGGTAACCGGCGGTATTGGGGTAGATCAGCAGGTCGCCGGCTGCGGCGGCACGCGGTAGCGGAATGCGGCGCCAGCTGAGCATGTCGGAGTCGAGACAGGTGGCGGCGCCGACGCTGGTCGGCGTCGGGGTGCCCGGCCGCGCGGGCCACAGCAGGGGGTCCGGCAGGTATTCGCTGTCGAACCACTGCTCGGACAGGCTCAAACTCGTGCCGTCGACGGTGAGCAGGCAATACGGCGAGCCGTCGGCGTGCCGGATTTTGCTGCCCTGTACTCGGAAGACGGTGAACCCGGCGTGCGCGAGCAGCGCCCGGCCCGGCTCGATCGCCAGCCGGATGGTGTTGTCGCGCAACCGCTGTGCGAGCCCGTCGTGTTCGAGGATGGCGGCGAGCATGGCAGGGCCGGGCGCCGGGAAGTGATAGGGGTAGTACGAGTCGAACGATTTGCCCGAGTGAAACCACTGCCGGTCGACGTGTTCGGTGAACTCCGTCCACGCGGTGGCGGGCACGTAGTCGACGCCGAATCCGCCGCCGATCGACAGCGTCGTCGCGGGGTGGCCGAGGGCCCGCGCGTGCAGGCAGCGGGTGATCAGCTCGCAGGCCAGCTCGGCTCGCGCCACCGCGTCGTAGCCGGACAGGTGAAAGCTGAAGCCCTCCAGGCGGATCGATTCGCGGCCGTCGAGTGCGGTCAACGCCTGGTCGATCTCGGCGTCGGTCATGCCGAACCGGCTGGCCGACGCGGCGGGCAGTACCCGCAGCACGACCCTGGCCTGCGCAGCCGAGGTGCCAAGTGCGGCAAGACGTTCGAGCTCGCCGAGGTTGTCGACGGCGATCAGCGCGCCGTGCCGGGTGGCGAGCCAGAGCAGGTCGTCGGACTTCGCCGGCCCGGTCACCATCAGCTCGTCGCCGCGAACACCTTGGGCGAGTGCGGCAGTCAGCTCGCCGGTACTGGAAACATCCACGCCCGCACCATGTTCCGCGCAGGCACGGGCGACGGCGGGCGACTTGTTCGCCTTCTTGCCGTAGTAGACGACGCCATCGATCCCCGCTTGCTCGAACACCGTGCGGAAACCCTGGATATTGCGGCCCACCAGCGGCGGGTACACGACGTGGAACGGTCCGCGCAGCGCAAAACTGATCTCGCCAAGCAGATTCGGGTCGTCGAACGCGCGGCGCACCCACTCGTCCAGGTACGCCGGGACCGGGGCGGCGCTGATCGAACCGCGCGTCACCCCGACCCCGCCGCCGTCTAGTCCCACAGGGGCACCTCCGTGCCACGGCCCTCCGCGATGGCGCGCTCGGCGAGGGCGTGCGCGACGGCGATGTCGGTCAGCACGAGCCCGCTGTTGTAGACGAAGATGCGCTCGTCGTCCGAGCGGCGCGCGACCGCGCGACGGCTCAGGATCTGCGGCAGTTCCGCGTCCACCGCACGCAGCGTCCCATCCGGCCCGGCCATGTCGGTACCGGTCAACCCCATTTGCTCAGCACTGGTCGCGATTACCCGGTCCGCGTCGACCAGCGTGGACGGGGCAAGGCCGTAACCGACCAGCACCACCGTGGAACCCGGTGCGAGATCGCTGGATTCGAGCGCCACCTCGGTGCCGGGACCGGCGGTGGCAAGCACCACGTCGGCGGTGGCGGCAGCGACCTTCGGGTCTTCGACCGTTTCGAGCAGCGCGTGCGGGTAGTACTCGGCGAGGTGCCGGTGCACCGCGTCCAGCCCCTCTGGATGGGTGCCGTACAGCATCAGCTTGCGCAGCTGCGGGTTCGCGGCGAGCAAGTGCGGCAACGCGTTTCGGCCCTGGGTGCCGGTGCCGATCAACAGCACGCTCTCCGCGCCGCGGCGAACGGTCTCGCGCACCAGCAGCGCGGACACGGCCGGGGTGCGCAGCGCGCCGACCCGGGAGCAGTCCATCATCGCGATCGGCGCACCCGTGCTGTCGTCGTACAGCGTGATGGTCGTGTAGTAGCGCTTGGTGCTGCGGTCGTGTCCGGGGTCGAACTTGTACGACGTCTTCATGGCGACCACGCGGCGGCGACCGTCGCGGCCGAGCATCGCGTAGGACACCGACCAGCCGTCCGGGTTGGCCACGCTGAGTTTGCGCGGGTTGTCCGAATCGCCCGCGGCGAACGCAAGATACGCCTCTTCGACCGCGCGCACGACATCGCCGGGCGTGATCGGCACGCCCGCCAGGTCGCTTCGGCTCAGCACCCGTAACGGGGTGCTGCGGTCACGGGTGTTCAAAGGGTCCTCGATCATGTGCTGCTTCCCGCTCTGTCGCCACCGGATGATCCTCCCGGTGTCCGTCCGTACGGGCTGGTTCGCGGCCGCCGGACACGAACGCGGAATTCACTGCTGCTCGGAACGGGGCGACGATCCGTTGCCCATACCCATTCTCGTCGGCCTCTTCGGCCCGCCGCGGTCGATCGGGCAGGCGCACGTTCACCCGCTTCAACCAGCGGTCGGTGCCGTCGTAACGCGCGGTGAACGGTACTCGACCATGCACCGCGACATCGTTGTCTACCAGCAAGACCTCGCCGGGCGCCAGTGCGGCGGTGACACAGACGCGTTCCAGCTCGGTGCTGAGCCTGGCGTAGGCGGCGCGGAATTCGGCGTCGGCGTCGTCGAGCGGGGTGTAGGCCGGGTCGTAGCGCAGCGTCGTCTCGTCCGGTCCGGCCGAGCTCCACAGCGTCGGCAGCGGCGCGGCCGAATACCGTTCGTGCCCAGCGCCGTACGAGACGTCGGGCAGGATCGGCAGGGTCGGCGCGCTGAGCAGTCGCCGCTGGCCGGCGGTGAGCTCGACCCGCCGGACCGAGGACACCGTGGTGCCGACCATGTCCGGATTGCGCAGGCAGGCCAGCATCAGCAGGTTGGCGCGCTCGGGGTGGAAGGCGTCCTCGGAGTGCGGGCTGAGCAGGGTCGCGCTGCTCGCGCCGGACTGTTCGTGCTCGTGGCCGGGCGAGGGCAGGATGTTGTTGACCAGCCGTCCGCCCTGCTGGCCCTGCCAGCCGAACGGCTCACCGGCGGAACGCGCCAGCAGCAGCATGACCAGATCGAGCTCGAACGAGTGGGCGCGCAGGGCGGCGGTGCCGCTCCATTCGGCGGCCTCGCGCCAACTCGGCGGGGTGGGGCCGAATTCGTCATCGGTGAGCGGGAGCTTGCTCACGATGGTCGCGCCTGCCGCGGTGGCGGGCGGACGCACGGTGCGGCGGACGTCGGCGGGTAATTCGGTGAACCTGGCGTCGATCTGCGCGATCAGGGCCGGATCGGTGAGCGTGGCGGCCATCGCGGCTTCGTCGCCCAGCGTTGTATGCAGGGTGGTGGATATCTCTCGCGCGAGCTCACGCACCGCACGCCCAGCGGCGGCGGGGAGTTCACGGCGTTCGATATCCAGTGGGTGAAGCGTCTTACGTTCGGAGAGAACGCCTTTCACCGGGATATTCCCTTCTTCGCATCGGTCGAAAAAGCAAAAGTTGACGTCGATCTGCGAAGCTATCTTGTCTCGGCGCGTTAAGCAAGGCTTACCTAAGCGAGTCGGACAAAAATAGCAGAAACGAATAAATGTGGTGAAGTGCCGCTTAACCTGCGGCGGCGTGGCGTTCAACCATTTAGGCTAGCCTGTCCTGATCGTATCGGCGGTTCGCGTCAGCGGATTGCGTACCGCGCGAAGGTGTTCGTCCAGGAAGAAGGCAGCGCAATGGGTTTGAATCGACGGCAGCTCCTGCAGTCGGGTCTCGGCATCGGAGCTGTGCTCTTCGTCGCAGCCTGCTCGAAGGACACCGAGTCGGCGGGGCCCGCGCAACGCGGCGGCACCTTGCGGGTCGGCGCGCTCGGCACGGCGGCGCGCACCGAACGCGATCCGCACGCCAATCTGAGCAACGACAGCGACTTCCTGATCACCTCGCTGGTGTACGACGCACTCACCGTGCCCGGCGGTGACCCGAATGTCGCGCCCCGCTTGGCAACTCGATGGGAGCCGGACGCGCAACGCCGCCGCTGGACCTTCACCCTCGCCGACGGCGCGACCTTCCACGACGGCAGTCCGGTCACCTCCGACGACGTCGTGTGGTCGCTGCGCAGGCTGCGCACCGTCGGCGGTGCGTCGAAAATGCCTGTCGCGGTGGAGGACATCACCGCCGACGGGCCGAATCGGGTGGTGCTCACCGTGCCGGAGCCGAACACCCAACTGCCGCTGCTGGTGCGGCTGATGACGTTCACCGTCAAGAAGAACACCACCGACTTCGGCAAAGCCATTGGTACCGGACCGTTTCGGCTCGAGTCGTACCAGGATGGCAATGCCAGGCTGGTCCGCAACGAGCGCTGGCACGGCCCGGCACCGCTGCTCGACGCCATCGAGGTCACCATGTTCGAGAGCGTCACCGCGCTGGGCAATGCCGTGCTCGGCGGGCAGATCGACCTCGCCTCCAATGTCGGCGCGATCGCGGGCCGGACGGCGGAGGGCCGCGGCGACCTGCGGGTGGTCCGGCGCGCCGACGACACCATGCTCGGTGTCGCGATGCGCGCCTCGGACGGGCCGTTCGCCGACGCCAAGGTGCGCACCGCGCTGCGGCTCGGCGTCGATCGAAACGCACTGGTGAATCAGGTGCATTCGGGATACGGCAAGATCGCCAACGACATTCTCGGCACCGCCGACCCGATGTACGACAAGTCCATCGCACAGCGCACCCGCGACCTCGACCGCGCGAAAGCGCTGCTGCGCGAAGCCAATTTCGATACCGGCCGCAGCTACCCGCTGGTGACCAAGGCGGAGGCGCCAGGCGAGGTCGAATCGGCCAAGGTCATCGCGACCCAGCTGGCCGATATCGGCGTTCGCCTCGAGGTGGTCACCCAGGAGTCGAACGCCTTCTACGACCAGACCTGGCTGAAGGCACCGCTGTACACCGTCTCGTGGGGCACCAACGATTCGGCACTGTTCTACGCGAAGAATCTGATGTCCAGCGGTTCCAACCGCAACGAAACCGACTTCAAGGACGCGGCATTCGATGCCGCCACCGCGAAAGCCTTTTCGGCACAAAGCGACTCGGACTACGCGCAAGCCTGCCGCGAGGTGCAGCAGATCGAGCACGATCGCGGCGGCTACCTGGTGTGGGGCATGGCCGACGGCATCGATATCGCGTCCGTCCGCGTGCACGACCTGCCCACGCTCGGCGGTTTCGCCAGGGTGCAGCTGGAACGAGCCTGGCTGGGCGGGTGATTCCGTTCGCGCGCCTGCTCGTCCGGCGCATCGCCCTGCTGATCGCCTTGCTGGCAACGGTCTTCGTGGTCGTCGACCTGCTGCCGGGCAACACGGCGCGGGCGGTGCTCGGACGGGACGCGACGCCGGACCGGATCGCGGCGAAGGAACACGAGCTCGGGCTGGACCATCCACTGCCGCAACGCTTCTGGAATTGGATCTCCGGGGTGCTGACCGGCGACTTCGGCCACACCGCGCGCGGGCGCTCGATCAACGACCTGCTCGCCGACAAGTTCCCGCCGACGCTGCTGCTCGGCGGCCTCGCGTTGACGCTGACGGTGCTCGCGTCGCTGCTGCTGGGTATCTGGTGGGCGGCGCGGCAGAACACCGCGATGCGGCTGCTACAGCCCGCGACGACGATGGCGGCGGCGATACCGGAATTCGTGGTGGCGACCCTGTTGATCCTGGTGTTCGCGCTGGCGGCCGGTTGGTTGCCCGCTGTCACCATCACCGGTCGCTCCGGATTTCCGGCGAGTCCGGACATGCTGGTGCTGCCCGTGCTCGCGCTGGCGATCCCGCAGATCGGCTGGAATACCCGGGTCGTGCGCGCCGCGATGGTGCACGCGGCCCAGGCTCCGCACGTGGAAAGTGCCGTGCTGGACGGTATTTCCACGCGTGCCGTGCTGCTCCGGCATGTTTTGCCGTTCGCGCTGCCCACCATCGTGGCGAGCTTCGCGACCACCGTGGGGATGGTGCTCGGCGGATCGTTGGTGGTGGAGACCATCTTCAACTATCCGGGCCTCGGCGCGGTGCTGGCCGGTTCGGTGGCGGATCGCGATGTGTCGCTGATCGCCTCGGTGGTCGCGCTGTCCGGGGCGGTCATCATGGGCATGCTCGCGGTCGCCGATGGCATTCGCGCCTGGTCGTTGCGAGGTCGCGGATGAAACAATTGCTTACCTCGGCGCAGACACGGGCCAACCGCCGTCGGGTGCAACGCCTTCGGCTGCTGACGGTGCTGCCTGCCGTACTCGTGACATTGCTGGCCGTGCTCGGACCGGTACTGGCGCCGCACGCGGCCGAAACTCCCGTCGGTATCCCGTTCGGCCGTGCCGGTGCCGACGCCTGGCTCGGCACCGACCGGCTGGGCCGCGATGTGCTGAGCCAATTGCTGTACGGCGGTTGGGGTCTGCTCTTGCTGGCCGCCGTGATCGCCGTGACGGTGACCGCACTGTCCTGCGTCCTCGGCGCGATCGCCGCGCTGCGACCGAGGGTCGGCATGTTCATCGAGCTTGCTACCGACTTCGCCATGCTGCTGCCTGCCGTCCTCGGCATTCTGCTCGTGCTGACCTCCTGGCCGGACGCGGGTGCCGTTGGCCTGCTGGTCGTTGCCCTCCTTTTCGGCACCCCTTACTGCGCAAGGGTTTTCGCTGCCGCAGCCGCCGGTGTCGCCGCCTCCGGCTACGTCGAGGCGGCCCAGGCCAGCGGTGAAACCCTGCCGCACTTGGTCTTCCGTGAAGTGATCCCGAACCTGCGCGAGGTGGTCACCGCCCAGCTCGGCCTCCGTTTCGTTGCCGCCGTCTACCTGGTCAGCACCGCCTCGTTCCTGCAATTGCCGACCACCCTCGGCGCGAGTAACTGGGCGGTCATGGTGCGCGAGAACGCCTCCGGCATGCTGCTCAACCCCTGGGCCGTGCTCGCGCCGAGTCTGGCCATCGCGGTCGTCGCGGTGAGTGTGAACCTGGCCGTCACCGCGTTGGGGAAGGGGGAGCGAGCATGAACGAACATTCCGCGCGGCCGTCGTCCGCGATCGCGGCGGTGCTCGGCGCCGACGACGTGGTGGCAGAAGAAGGTCAGCCGACAAGCATGCTTCGCGTACGTCGGACGACGGGTGAGTTGCGGTGAACGATCCTGCTCTCGAGGTCGATGCACGAATCGACTTCGACGCCTTGGGCCCGGCGGTCCCGCGGTGCTTCGGTGCGGACCCGTCGAACGGTGTGGACGATCGAGCGTCGAGGCTCGGGCAGCCCGCGAGCGTGCCGGTGGTGGTCGACGAATTGTCGGTGCGCGGTTCGACGGGGCTGGAGTTGTTCGGGCCCACCAGCTTCCAGATCGCGGAAGGAAAGATCACCGCGCTCACCGGACCTTCCGGCTCGGGCAAGTCAACGCTGATGCGAGCGCTACTCGGGCAGCTGCCGACCGGCGCTGCCCGGTGCGGCGGCTCGGTCTCGGTGGCGGGCCACGACGTGTTCGCGCTCGATCCCGCTGCCCGGCAGCGATTCCGGCGCACCCATGTCGCGTACGTAGGGCAAGACCCGGCGTCGGCTCTGAATCCGCTGATGCGCGTGCACGGACTGCTGCACGAGGTCGCCGGACATGCCTCTCGTGACACCATCATCGAGACCCTCGAACTGGTCGGCCTCTCCGCCGAACACCTGCGCCGCAGATCCGGCGAGCTCTCCGGCGGTCAGCAACGCCGAGTCGCCTTGGCCCGCGCCCTGATCCGCCGGACCGGCGTGCTGATCCTCGACGAACCTCTCGCCGGTCTGCACGGCGCCTTGCGCACCGATATCGCGCGCCTGCTGACCGAGATTGCCGCCGAACGCTGCACCGCGATCCTGCTGTCCGGCCACGACACCGCAACCGTGCATGCCATCGCCGACAACGTGATCGAGCTCGGCACCGGACTTGCGACGACGCCTCTCGGAGTCGATGCCTACAAGCATCTGCGTATCGGCAACGAGAACCCCGCGATCAACGGTTCAGCGGAACATGAAACGCCAGCGGATATCGCGGCCAGCGGCAAGGCTGCGGCGCGGGTTGACGACCGTCCGCTACCCGAGTGCGCCGCCGGTCCGCTCGAAGGCGCCTCGTCGACTGCGACTTCCACCCCACTCCTGCTGCGCGCCAAAGGTATCGGTGCCTCGATCGATCACCGCGAGGTTCTGGCCGGAATAGACCTCGAACTGGCCTCGTCGGCAGCACTCGCCGTCGTCGGCGTCTCCGGTGCGGGCAAGACGACCCTGGCCCGAGTGATCGCGGGGCTGCACCGCACCGCGATCGGCTCCGTCGAGCTGCGCGGCGCGCCGATTCCCGTTACCGGTCGCCGTCGAACCGCGCACGGCGGCAACGGCATTCAGCTGGTAACCCAGAATCCGCGATCCGCACTCAACCCGCGCCGCACCGTCGCGCAGACCCTCGGCCGACCACTCCGACGCATCGGGGGCGTCCCGAGACGCCAACTGGCCCAACAGGTCAGCGACCTACTCGCCGCCGTCGAACTCGCCCCCGAGTTGGCGTCGCGCTACCCCCACGAACTGTCCGGCGGACAGCGGCAACGAGTCGCCCTGGCCCGCGCGCTCGCCGCCGAACCCGCGGTGCTCATCTGTGACGAGATCACCTCCGCACTGGATCACGCCACCGCCGCATCGATCATGACTCTGCTGGATCGCATCATGGCCGATCGCGCCATGGCCCTGCTGGTGATCAGCCACGACATGGCCCTGGTCGCCGCGCATTGCCCGCGCATGGTCGTGCTCGACCACGGCCGAATCGTCGAATCCGGTGAGACGCGCGCCATACTCGCGGCTCCGGCGCACCTCGCGACCCGCGAGCTGCTCGGCTGAGTTTTCCGAGGTAGTCCGCCGAACCTGGATGATAGGTGGAGTGCTCCTGAAGAAGACCGGCGCTGTGGCCGCCGTCCTGGTGACCCTCGCGCTCGCCGGTTGTGGGATCGACCGCGATCTCCCGCCGATTCCCGAGGGCATCCCGCCCGGCCCTGGTACTCCGCTGCCGCTCTTCGACCTGGACGGTCCGGGTCGCACAGCGGTGCAGTTGCGCGGCTGGGCCGAAGAACAGGCGGACCGCATGGCCATTCCGCCGGTGGCGTTGGAGGCCTACGGCTACGCGGCGGCGGTACTCGCCAGGTCCAAGCCGGACTGCGGCATCGCCTGGACGACCATCGCGGGCATCGCCAGCGTGGAGAGCAAGCACGGCTCGCACGGCGGCTCGCGGATCGACGAGGACGGCACGGTGCGTCCGCCGATCATCGGCATCCCGCTCAACGGTGCGCCGGGCGTCGCCCTGGTCAGGGACACCGACGGTGGTGCGATGGACGGTGATCCGGAGTTCGATCGGGCGATCGGCCCGCTGCAATTCATCCCGGAAACCTGGAAGCGCTGGGGCGTCGACGCGAACGGTGACGGCGTGGCCGACCCGCAGAACATCGACGACGCGGCCCTCACGGCGGCCCGGTACCTGTGCGCCAGCGGCGGCGACCTGACCTCCGAACAAGGTTGGCAGAAGGCGCTGCTCACCTATAACCAATCCACCAGTTACCTGCTGACCGTGCGCGACCGCGCCGCGGCATACAGCGTCGGCCGCCGGGTATGACCTCGGCCACCGGAGTGCCGGTTACCCGCCCAGCTCAGCGGACGCTAGGCTCGCAGCGCACGGCAATTTCCGTAATACCCACCGTGCCCGCAGCCTAAGGAGTGTCGTTTTCGTGGCCATCATCGAACAGGTCGGAGCTCGCGAGATCCTGGATTCTCGCGGAAACCCCACTGTCGAGGTCGAGATCGCCCTCGACGACGGCACCCTGACCCGGGCCGCTGTGCCCTCCGGCGCGAGTACCGGCGAGCATGAAGCCGTCGAGCTGCGTGACGGCGGCGAACGCTACGGCGGCAAGGGCGTACAGAAGGCCGTCGAGGGTGTGCTCGACGAGATCGCGCCGGCCGTCATCGGCCTGGACGCGGTCGAGCAGCGCACCGTCGACCAGGTACTGCTCGACCTGGACGGCACCCCGGACAAGTCCCGCCTCGGCGCGAACGCCCTGCTCGGTGTCTCGCTCGCGGTGGCTCGCGCCGCCGCCGAGTCCTCCGGCCTCGAGCTGTTCCGCTACCTCGGTGGCCCGAACGCGCACGTGCTTCCGGTGCCGATGATGAACATCCTCAACGGTGGCGCGCACGCCGACACCAGCGTGGACGTCCAGGAATTCATGGTCGCCCCGATCGGCGCGCCCACCTTCAAGGAGGCGCTGCGCTGGGGTGCCGAGGTGTACCACGCGCTGAAGGCGGAGCTGAAGGCCAAGGGCCTGTCCACCGGCCTCGGCGACGAGGGCGGCTTCGCCCCCGACGTGGCCGGCACCAGGGAGGCGCTCGACCTGATCAGCGGCGCGATCGGCAAGACCGGCCTGAAGCTCGGCAGCGATGTCGCGCTGGCGATGGACGTCGCGGCCACCGAGTTCTACACGACCGGTAGCGGCTACAAGTTCGAGGGCAGCGTCCGCAGCGCCGCCGAGATGACCCGGTTCTACGCCGAACTGCTCGCCTCCTACCCGCTGGTCTCGCTCGAGGACCCGCTGTCGGAGGACGACTGGGACGGCTGGGTCACGCTCACCGACGAGATCGGCGAGAAGATCCAGATCGTCGGCGACGACCTGTTCGTCACCAACCCGGAGCGCCTGGAAGAGGGCATCGCCAAGGGCGCCGCGAACGCGCTGCTGGTGAAGGTCAACCAGATCGGCACGCTCACCGAGACTTTGGACGCCGTCGAGCTCGCGCACCGCAACGGCTACAAGACGATGATGAGCCACCGTTCCGGCGAGACCGAGGACACCACCATCGCCGACCTCGCGGTCGCGGTGGGCAGCGGCCAGATCAAGACCGGTGCGCCCGCGCGCAGCGAGCGGGTTGCCAAGTACAACCAGCTGCTGCGCATCGAGGACGCGCTCGGTGACTCCGCGCGGTACGCGGGTGATGTCGCGTTCCCGCGCTTCGCATTCGAGGGTTAGTAAACAAGGGACGCTATGACGGAGCGACGTGCGCGTGGAACCAGTCCAGCCGGGCGTGGGGACCGCCGCACGTCGCGTTCCGCCAGCTCGCGGCCCAAGGCAGGCTCCGACACGGAGACGGCCGCCAGGCCCGCGGCCGTAAAACGCACCGCGCGCAGGCGATCCGACGACAAGAAGGCCGCGCCGCAGCAGGTCGGCCTGCGCAGCACCGGCCACGGCGCGGACAAGCACGACCGCACGATCCTCGGCCTGTCCACCGGCAAGGCGGTGATCCTCGCCATCGTGGTGTGCGCGCTGGCGCTCACCCTGGCCGTGCCGATGCGCACCTACTTCACCCAGCGGGCCGAGGCCGCACAGCTGGCCCAGCAGCGCACGGAGCTGGAGTCCGATCTGCAGCGGCTGCGCGATCGCCGTGCGCAGCAACAGGATCCGGCCTACATCCGGTCCGAGGCGCGCGAGCGGCTGCGGCTGGTGCTGCCCGGCGAGACCCCCTACATCGTGCAGGTGCCCGGCATCGAAGCCGCCGCCCCGCCGACCGCGGTGACCAGGTCCCGGGAGCCCGACCCCTGGTACACCGAGCTGTGGCGCAGCATTTCCGAACCACAACCCGCCCCCGCGGCCGACAAGGCAACACCGCAGGCACCGCCCGTCGCGCCGCCGCCAGGACCGGAAGGACCCAGGTGACGAACGACCAGGATCTCGCGATCATCGCCAAGCAGCTCGGCCGCGAACCGCGCGGCGTGCTCGCCGTCGCCTATCGCACCCCGGACGGGATCCCGGCCGTCGTGAAAACCGCGCCGCGCCTGCCCGACGGCACCCCGTTCCCCACCCTGTACTACCTGACCGACCCGCGGCTCACCGCCGAAGCGAGCAGGCAGGAATCCGCGGGCGTGATGCGTGAGATGACCGAACGGCTCGGCCGCGACCAGGAATTGGCGGCCGCCTACCTCGCCGCGCACCAGAGCTATCTGGCCGAGCGCGACGAGATCGAGTCCCTCGGTACCGATTTCACCGGCGGCGGGATGCCTGAGCGGGTGAAGTGCCTGCACGTGCTGATCGCGCACGCGCTGGCCAAGGGCCCCGGCGTGAATCCGTTCGGCGACGAGGCGGTGGCGCTGGCCGCCGACAACGGGTTGCGCGGCACCGCGATTCCGGCCGACTGGCCGAAGTACGAGCGGGTCGGCGTCCAGGAAAGCGGAGCACAGGCATGAATAATCGGGTAGCCGCCGTCGATTGTGGGACCAACTCGCTGCGACTATTGATCGCCGACGTGCTCGCCGACGGCACGCTGGCCGATGTGCACCGCGAGATGCGGATCGTGCGGCTCGGCAAGGGGGTCGACGCGACCGGTTCGCTGGCACCTGACGCGATCGAACGCACCAGGGTCGCGCTGGCCGATTACGTGGCGCTGATGCGCGAGACCGGGGTCACCCGGGTGCGCATGACGGCCACCTCCGCCACCCGCGACGCGTCCAACCGCGAGGATTTCTTCGCCATGGCCCGCGCCGAACTCGGCACCGTTGTGCCAGGCGCGGAGGCCGAGGTGATCACCGGCGACGAGGAGGCGCGGCTCTCCTTCACCGGTGCGGTCGGCGAACTGTCCAGCGAGGCAGGGCCTTTCGTGGTGGTCGACCTCGGTGGTGGCTCGACCGAGTTGGTCTTCGGTGACAGCGCGGGCGTGCAAGCCGCGTTCTCCGCCGACATCGGCTGTGTCCGGATCACCGAACGCTGCCTGCCCGGCGACCCGCCGACCGCCGAACAGGTCAGCGCGGCACGGGAATTCGCCACCGAACGGCTGGCCGAGGCCTTCGCCAGGGTGCCCGTCGATGGCGCGCGCACCTGGGTCGGCGTCGCGGGCACCATGACCACGCTGGCCGCCGTCGCCCTCGATCTGCCCGAATACGATTCGGGGAAGATCCATCTCACCCACCTCCCGCTGGAACAGCTTCGGGCCGTGTGCGATCGGCTGATCGGCATGACGCACGACGAGCGCGCCGCGCTCGGCCCGATGCACCCCGGCCGGGTCGACGTGATCGGCGGCGGTGCCGTCATCGCCGAGGTGCTCGCCGACGAATTGTCCCGTCGCGCGGGCATTTCCGAGCTCGTCGTCTCCGAGCACGACATCCTCGACGGCATCGCGCTCTCCATCGCCTGACGCGCTACCCGGACTTGGCTTCGCGCGCCCGGCCGGTGACCAGATCGGCCAGCCGGGACAGTGATTCCTTGTTGCGCGGCGCGAGCACCTGTTTCTGCACCAGGTCGGGCACCAGTGCCGCCGGGCCGCTGATCGCGCGTTCGAACATGCTGATCCGGGTGCGGTCGGGGGTGATCTCGGTCAGCTCCAACCGGATCCACGCCGAGCCGACCGGCCACAGCCGCGCCTCGAGCTCGATCATCCGTGGCGCGTCCACCTCGCGGACCTTGGTGGTGTCGGACAGGTTCAGCGGCCACGGTCCAACGCTGTGGTGGATGCGGGTGCCGACGGCGGGCCAGCCTGCGTCGACATCGCGGATGTGGGAGGCGCCGACCACCCAGAGCGGGTACAGCCAGCCGTCGGCCAGCACCGCGAACGTGTCCTCGACCGAGGCGGGCACCGTGATTTCTACCGGATCCATCCGTGCGTCACTTTCGTCGTCGTGCCGGACTGTCGTGGCCGGGGCGGCGCGGTGGCGTGCCGTTTCCCGGATGCCCATCTAGGGCCTGAAGAAACGCTCCGATTAGCAGTCTGGCACGATCCGCTACCGTGCGCGACGCTGCGATGATCTTCGAGATTTGGGCGTTGATGCCGAAGAATCGTCGCAAACATGGGAAGGTCTGAGGATGTCGGAAGTAAAAACGGCTGATTCACCGATTGCCGGACGGACCATCTTCGGTCACCCCATCGGATTGACCAACCTTTTCGGAGTAGAGCTGTGGGAACGGTTCTCGTACTACGGAATGGTCAGCATCCTCGGGTACTACCTGTACTACTCGGCGACCGACGGCGGGCTCGGGCTGGACCAGAGCACCGCGTTCGGCATCGTCGGCGCCTACGGTGGCCTGGTCTATCTGTCCACGGTGCTCGGCGGCTGGATCGCCGACCGGCTGCTCGGCATGGAACGGACGGTGTTCTACGGCGGCGTGGTAGTGGTGGCCGGACATATCGCGCTGGCCGTGCTGCCCGGCCTCATCGGTGTCGGCGTCGGCCTGGTGCTGGTCGCGCTCGGCAGCGGCGCGCTCAAGGCGAACGCGTCGTCGCTGCTCGGCACGCTGTACGAGAAGGGCGACGCGCGCGCGGACGGCGGCTTCACCCTCTTCTACCTCGGCATCAACCTCGGCGCCTTCAGCGGCCCGCTGCTCACCGGCCTGCTGCACGACCACCTCGGCTTCCACTACGCGTTCGGCGCCGCCGCGATCGGCATGGCACTCGGGCTCATCCAGTACGCCGTGTTCCGGCGCAACCTCGGCACGCACGGCCGCGAGGTGCCGAACCCGTTGCCGCGCAACGCGATCGGCCCGATCGTCGGCCTGCTCGCCGTCGCCGCGGTGGTGGTCGCCGCGGCCTTCCTGACCGGTCTGGTGACGCTGGACAATCTGCCCGACGTGACCACCGGCGTCATTGCCGTCGCGGCGGCCGTCTACTTCGTCGTCATGTTGACCAGCGCCAAGGTGACGCCGATCGAACGAAGCCGGGTGCGCGCGTTCATCCCGCTGTTCATCGCCAACGCGGTGTTCTGGTCGCTGTTCCAGCAGATCTTCACGGTGCTCACTGGCTACTCCGACAACCGGATCAACTGGCGCCTGTTCGGCTGGACCGCGCCGTCGAACTGGATCAGTTCGGTCGAGCCGGTCTGGATCATCACGCTGTCACCACTGTTCGCCATCATGTGGACCAAGCTCGGCTCGCGCGCGCCGAGTACGCCACGCAAGTTCGCGCTCGGTGTGATCGGCATGGGACTGGCGTTCATGCTGTTCGTGCCGCTGTCGTTCATCAGCGGGCAGCAGGTGCCGATCCTGCTCATCGTCGCCGTCATGGCCGGGTTCGCGATATCGGAACTGCTGCTCTCGCCCATCGGTCTTGCGGTCACCACCCAGCTCGCACCGGAAGCTTTCCGGGCACAGATGATGGCGCTGTACTTTTTCTCGGTTGGCATCGGCACATCGATGTCGGGTACTTTGGCCCGGTTCTATGACCAAGACCACGAATTCGCCTATTTCGGTATCACCGGCGCCGTCGCGGTCTGTGCCGGACTGATCGTGGCCGCCATCGCACCGCGGATCAGCAAGTACATGGAGGGCGTGCATTAGCGCGTCCCCGGCCATAGACAGCTAGACAGCACGATCAGAGGTAGAGGAGAAGGTGTGGCGATCCGCAAGCCGGACGACGCGACAGCACAGGACCCGGCTCGGTGGGGCGGGTTGTTCCGCACCAAATCCGTCGAGCAATCGATCAAGGACACCGACGAGCCGGACTCGAAACTCCGCAAGGACCTGACCGCGTGGGACCTCACGGTCTTCGGCGTCGCGGTGGTGATCGGCGCGGGCATCTTCACGCTCACCGCACGCACCGCGGGCAACGTGGCCGGACCGTCGGTCTCGCTCGCGTTCGTCTTCGCGGCGATCGCCTGCGGGCTGACCGCGCTCTGCTACGCCGAGTTCGCGTCGACGGTTCCGGTGGCGGGCAGCGCGTACACGTTCTCCTACGCCACCTTCGGTGAGCTCGTCGCGTGGATCATCGGCTGGGACCTCATCCTGGAATTCGCGCTGGCCACCTCGGTGGTGGCCAAGGGCTGGTCGCAGTACCTCGGCGAGGTGATCGGCACGACGCCGATCGCGCACATCGGCTCGGTGTCCTTCGACTGGGGCGCGGTGTTGCTGATCGCGGTCCTGGCCGTGCTGCTTGCCACCGGAACCAAGGTGTCCTCGCGGGTGTCGGCGGTGGCGGTCGCCATCAAGCTGGCCGTGATCGCGCTGGTGCTGATCGTCGGCATCACCTACTTCAAGTCGGAAAACCTGACGCCCTACATTCCGCCGTCGCAGCCGGCGGAAGCGGGCGACGGGCTGCGGCAGTCGCTATTCTCGTTCCTGACCGGCGCCGGGCACACCAGCTTCGGCTGGTACGGCCTGCTCGCCGCGGCCAGCCTGGTGTTCTTCGCGTTCATCGGCTTCGACGTGGTCGCGACCACCGCCGAGGAGACCAAGAACCCGCAGAAGGCGGTGCCGCGCGGCATCCTCGGCTCGCTGCTGATCGTCACCATCCTCTACGTCGCGGTGACGCTTGTGCTCACCGGCATGGTGCCCTACACCGAGCTGTCCGGTGACAATGCCACGCTCGCAACGGCTTTCGCGATTCACGGCGACACCTGGGTGAAGAACATCATCTCGGTCGGCGCGCTCGCCGGACTCACCACGGTGGTCATGGTGATGTTCCTCGGGCAGACCCGCGTGCTGTTCGCCATGTCGCGCGACGGGCTGATGCCGCGAAAGCTGGCGCACACCAGCAAGTTCGGCACGCCGGTGCGGATCACCGCGATCGTCGGCGTCGTCTGTGCGGTGCTCGCCGGTTTCGTCGACTTCGGCACGCTCGAGGAAATGGTCAACATCGGCACGCTGTTCGCGTTCGTGCTGGTCTCGGTCGGCGTGCTCATCCTGCGCCGCACCCGCCCCGACCTGCCGCGCGGATTCCGGGTTCCGCTGGTGCCCGTTGTCCCGATCCTCGGTGTGCTGGCCTGCCTCTGGCTGATGCTGAATCTGTCGGTGGAGACCTGGATTCGGTTCATCGTCTGGATGGCGCTCGGCTTCATCATCTATTTCGCCTACAGCCGTCGTCATTCGGTGCTGCGCAACACTCCCGCGGAGTAGCCCACCGCGAGACAGCTTGAACCGACCCGAGTCCGTTCAGGCTGTCTCGTCGAGCGCCTCGACCGGTCTCGAGTCGACGGCCAGCGCGTGTATCAGTATGACGACCAACAACACGCCTGCCCCGGATATCACGGTCACCCATCGGGGGCCGAGGGCGTCGATGAGCGGGATGGCGACAAGGTAGGCAAGGGAACTCGCCGCGAACGGAATGGACATGGTGACGCCGCTGACCGTGCCGAGCATGTGCTCAGGGGTGGCGGACTGGACGACGAGGTCGGTCGCGACATTGCCGATCCCGTTGCCGGTACCTGCCACCGCCTGAGACACGAAGGCGGTGCCCAACCATGGCGCCACGCCCAGGGTCACCGCGCCCAGCCCGAACAGTCCTTCCCCGATGCGCCATACCCGCAGTGGGTTTCGAATCCGGACGCGGCCGAGGAAGATTGCCGGGCCGAGTAGCATTCCGACGCCGTAGACCCCGATGAGGGCGCCGTAGGACCAGGTGGGTCCGTGCAGCTCATCTCGCGCGAGGAATACCAAGGACGCGGTGGTCATCGAGGCGAACGAGACCACCAAGAACAGTCCGAGCGCCACCGAGCCGAGTGCCCGGTTACTGAGTAGTTCCCGGAAGCCGACGAGCAAGGTGCGTCCGTATCCGACCCGATGCTCTTCGGCACGCGGCGTCGCCGGGAGGTCGAGGCGGACTATGAGCGCAATAGAGGCGAGGAAAGTCAACGCGTCGACCAGCACGACCGCGCGCGTATCGACAACGGCGAGCAGCGCGCCGCCGAGCAGTGGGCCCGCCGCGAAGCCGGCATTGAAGCAAATCGCCATCGCCGCGAAGGCTTTCGGCAATTCCTCGCCCGCGACCATAGCGGGAATGGATCGCCGCCCGGCAGGCAAGAACAGCGTGTTCAGCAGAGTCGCCAGGGCGATGATCGGAATGTTCACCGCGAGGTTGAACGGAATCAGCGCCACCGTAAAAAACAGAACCGCTTGACCGAGGTCGGTCAGCACCATGATCTTCTTCGCGGAGTACATATCGGCCAACGCCCCCGCGAACGGACCGATGAGGCGGGGCAGCGACAGTGCGAGCAGAACCATGCTGGTGGCCAGCGGCCCCTCCGGCGCGGCCAGCACGACCAAGGCCACCTGGGCGATCTGGTCGCCCGCGAAGGACATCACCCGAGCGAGCCAGAACCGCCGGAAGTCCGGGCGGGCCGGTAGAAAGCTCATGAGCGTCTCCGTGGTGTCAAGCCATACTCGCGAGGATTTTCTCGAGCATGGCGATGGTCGTTCGCGGATTCAGGATGGCGAGTCTCGCGACCGTCTCCGCCTCCCAGGTCGTCGGGGCGACAAAGCCTTCCTGCCGCTCCAGCAGGCCTTCCGACCAGGCCTGATAGTCCTGCTTTCGCCAGCCAAGGCGGCGGACCAAAACGACGGACAGCTCCGGCGGCCGCACCAGCTCCAGGTACGGCGTCGAGTCCACAAGTGCCGCAAGTTCTTCGGCGGTTCGCAGACTGGTCTGCACGGCAGCCTGAAAGGCGTCGGTCCCATAGACCGCGAGTGCGAACCACAACGGAAGCCCGCGAGGTCGCCGCGTGCTGTGGTAGGCGAAGTCACTCGGATTCCACTCCAGGTACTCGGCTTCGTGGATCACGTCGAAGTAGGCGGCCCGCTGGGTGTGCACGGCGCGGGCCGACTCCGGCCGACGGTATATCAGCGCACTGCAGTCATAGGGACTGAACAGCCACTTGTGCGGATCTACGACCAACGAGTCCGCCCGCTCGATCCCGGCGAACAGCGCTCGGGAATCCGGATCGAAGAGCGCCGCTCCGCCGCCGTATGCCGCGTCGACATGGAACCAGATACCAGAGCGCGACGTGATGTTCGCGATCCCTGTCAGGTCATCGACCAGCCCGGCGTTGGGGGTGCCTGCAGTCGCGACGACAGCCGCCGGTGGCACCGCGCACTCCCGCAGCGCATCCTGCAGTCCGGCGGCCGTCAGTCGATGGCTCGGCGTGCTGACGATGATCGGCCGGGCGCCGATTATCCGAATGGCATGCAGCACAGAAGGATGCGCCTGGTCACTGACGGCGATACCCACCTGCTGGGAATCGTCCAGACCGAGTCGCAGGCGAGCGGTGTCCCTGGCCACCACCAGTGCGGACAGATTGGCCACCGAACCACCGCTGAGAAAGCATCCCCCCGCGGTTTCCGGCAGTCCCGCGCGCGCGGCCAGCAGGCTCAACACCTGGTTTTCCGCGGCCACCGCGCCCGACGCGCCGAGCCATGTGACGCCACGCAGGGCCACACTGGAGACCACCATGTCGAAGAGCGTGGCGGCCTGACTCGGCGCTCCCTGGAAGAACGCGAGAAACGTCGGATTGTCCATCGCGACGAAGGTCGGCTCCAGTACCTCTTGGTAGATTCGCAGCACGTCCCGGGGGTCACGTCCGGTTGCGCCGATCACGCCCTCCAGCGCTGCCGCCAGCTCCGACCGGCCGCCCGGACTTCCCAGCGGCCGAGGCCCGTTCGCCATTCGCTGCCGCACCAGTTCGAGCATCAACTGGACGAAATCCTCAGCATAGGTGTGCAGTTCCAGCGGAAAATCCGACCGTGCGGGGGCGTCGGCCGGGCGGGTCACCGACCACTTCTCAGAGGACATGGACACTTCCCTGGGCCGCTCCGAGGGACGGGGTCACGTTCAGGCCGAGGGTCGAATTACACCGCCGGATTGCTCCGGCGAACCTCCGGCCGATGGCGAAAACTCCAGTCTGCGTTGAGTATTCGGAAAACGCCACACTATCCGGGCCGGGACTGGCCAGGTGCGCGATCGGTGGTGGCACCACCCGCTGCACCACCCAGCGACCCGTTCCCGCAACGGCGTCCTCGATGGCTTGCTCCCAGGCGCGCTGCTCGGTGACCGGGCCGAAGATCAAACCTTCGCCGCAACAGCCGTCGGCAGGCTTCAACACGGACGTGGTTCGCTGCCGGACGATCGTATCGGCAACCTCGTCGAGCATTCTGGTCCAGGGCAGAGCGGCGTTGATTCGTCGAGCCGCCGAGGACGCGAGGCGATCAGACCCCGCCGCCTCGGAGAGCATCGCCAGCATTGCCTTGTCCAGGAAGACATCTCCCCCTCTTTTGCCGATTAGCGAGACCGAGTCACGGCACACATGCTCCATCAGCTGCCGCCAGAGATCGTCTTTGACACCCGCGGAGCCGTCGCTCTCATCGAAGAAGCGATAGATGGCATCGACTCGCCTCCCGTCATATCTGATGTGCTCGCCTTCCAGGTCGAGGTCCTCGACCGCCGCGGCCACGGCGGTGATGCCGAACCGGCCCAGCGCGTCGACGAGGCCGCGGTACGAGTGCGGCGGCATGTTGTCGTCCTCGTGTCCCCAGTACCCGATCACCATCAGGCACGACCGGTCCACACGGTCGACCTCGGCCAGATGCTCGGCCAGTGCCCGCACGGTATCGACATGGGACGCGCCCGCGCGGCGCAGATACGCCGCGGCCGCGGGCCATGCGCCGTACATCCGCGCGAGCACAGTGCCCATTGCCAAACCGCCCAGTGGTGTCCCCGCGTTGAGCTCCACGAACCAGGGACTACCCGTGCTGTCGAAGACCACGTCGGGTCGCGCGATGCGCGCCCAGTCCTGACCCGAGGCGATGCCGTGCAGATCCCGCCGTGGCAGCCGGAGCGCTTCGCAGATCCGGCCTGGATCGTGCTGGAACTTCTCCCGAAGCACGGTGTCGATCCCATCGAAGATCGCGGTCAGGGCTGTTTGCAAGGCAGCGAGGGTGCCGCGGGAGAGGAACTGCGGAGTCAGCACGAACGGCCAGGTATCGAGTGGCACACCCAACTCGGCCATCTCTGCCAGTGCGGCTCCGGGCCGGGACGGGTCGATGTTGAAATAGTGCTGTGCGTCTGCCCGATGGTCCTTCAGCCAGCGATTGAAGTCGGCCTCGTGGTCGGTGGCTGCCGGGCGCGGCTCCTGGTCACCCGGCACGAGAAAGCTCATTGGCGTCACCGGCTCCGAATTGGTCGAGCATCACTCGGCGCAGGTGTCTGCGAGGGTCGCAGAAACCGCTGCGGGAGTGGTACATTCGCCAGTTGTCCCACACCAGGAGCGCGCCTCGGGCGATCTTGACGGCGTGGCAGGCCTGCTCGAAGAAGCGGAGCCCGCGGTCCCGGTATTCGGTCAAGAGCGGGTCATCCACATACTCGCCGCCAAGCCCTCGGCAGCGCATCTCCCGGCCGGAGTAGCGCAATACGGTTCCCCACGGCGTGCGCTCAGCGATCGGGTGGTACGCGGCCCTTTGCACCCCCTCGGCCGTCAGGCTCGCGGGTGAGCGCCATTCGAACTCACGCGCCTCCAGTGCCGCCCGCTCCTCCGGCGTGAAGGTCCGCAGCAACTCGTACCCATCGGTGAGAGTTGTCTCCCCGCCCGGTCCGTGTGCTGGAACAACCGCCCAGAGCGCGATGTAGCGCGGCGGCAAGCCAGCGAACTCGAAGAGCTCGGTGTGCGGAACCAGTGGCTTCATGTTCAGCGCGGAGACTTCGAACTCCTGCATCTGCGGATCCGGCTTGATGTCCCGGACGAGTTCACCTTGATACTGCGGTACCGGGATACCGATGAGCGACAGCAGCGACAGGTGGTCGAAATCGTTCGGAATACCGTCGACGTAGGCGTACCCGTCCGCGCCGATCATGTCGATTATTTCCGCGGCCGAGGCTGCCGGTCCGGCTCTGAAGGTCAGGGTGTTTGTCACGCTGGAACTACTCATCGGTCGGTGCCGCCTCGGTGTTGTCATGTCGCATCACAGCAGTTCGGTCGGAAGTGCAAGGCGGGCAAGGCGATACGGCAAGGTGACCGCTTTGCCGCTCAGTTCGAACAGCACCCCTGCCGCGTGTAGCGCCGACGCGGCCGTCCCGGGTGGCACGACTCCAGGACGGTGCAACCGTTCGAAGAGCGCGAGTTGGTCCGGATCGTCAAGGACGGTCTCGACGTCGGTGCCTGAACGTCCGTCGTAGATGACCACGAACCCGGGTCCGCGCCGGTAATAGAACTGGCAGTGCCGGTGCTGTGCGCGCCATGCCGTCGGCGGGAGTCCGGACTCGAGGTACAACGGCGGCGCCAGGTGGTACAGCGGGGACAGCACGGCCGGCGCAGCGTCGCAGGTCCACCGTATGGACTCACCCCGGGCGGTCATGTCGCGCAAAGTTCTTACGAAGGCGAGGAACTCGTCGGTGTGGTGCACATTGATGTGGACCAAGGTTCCGGGTGTTGTTTGTGCTGGGAGCATGTGGCCTACCGATCGGTCACGGACTTGATGCTTGGGCGTTGGGTAGGCAGCGACACGACTCGGCCCCCCTCGTGGAACACCAGGCCCTGGCGCTCCCACTCGTCGACGAGGCCACCGGCTATCTGCGGGGTAAGCCCGGTCGCGCGGGCGGCGCCCGCGATGGTGTGCGGCGTGCGCAGATGCCGGAACAGCTCCGCCGCCGGCCCCGCTTCGATCTTCAGATCGCGTGCAGGCCAACCTGTTCGGCGGTCCTCGATGATCAATGTGCGGTCCGGCAGTTCCCGTGCCACCAGGCTGCTCGCTCGGTACACCTGTTGCCACGAAGCGATCGCGGTCCGGACTGTGCGCTCGTAGTCGGTGCCGATGCCGCACTGCGTCGCGTCGAACTGGTACGCGATGTCCTCGAGCTGGTCGCGGTCCAGGTCGTATACGTGGTCGTACAGGGCGGCTGGACGACGTTCCTGGAATCCCAGCTCAGGGCGCTGGAAGTACGGGCTGTATCGCTCGAGCAGGATCCGCACGCTGCCGCCCGGTGGCTGCAGGTGGGCGAGTGCCGGAAGTTGGTGTAGGACAACGGCGTAGTCGTCCTCGGTTTCCCCCGGGAAGCCGTAGAGATAGTTCCAATCGACCGTCACGTCATGGTCTTCGCAGTCGCGCAGCAGCTTGACGTTCTGGGTAGCGTGCACACCCTTTTCCATAATGGAGAGCACTCGGGAGCTGAGGTTCTCGATGCCGGGCTGAATATGTACCAGCCCGGCACGGCGTAGTAGCCGGATGTCGTCCTCGCGTAGGTTTGCCTTCACCTCGTAGTAGAAGTGCAGGTCCCAATTCAGCTCCGCAAGGCGCGGCAGGAGCGTGCGCAGGTATTCCATGTCGAGGATGTTGTCGACGGCCACGATGTCAAGCACCCGGTGCCTGTCGACCAGATCGTGCAGGTGGGTCAGGACCTGCTCGGCAGGCCTGGAACGGAATTTCATGGTGAGCCCGTTGAGTCCGCAGAACGTGCAGGTGTGCTTCTCGCCCCACCAGCAACCTCGGGCCGCCTCGTACACGAGTCGGGGCCGGACCGTGTCGCGTAACGGGCTGGCGTTCAGCGCGGCGAACCATTCGGTGTAGTCGGGTGCTGGGACCGTGTGCATAGCGGGCGACGGTGCGGGTGGGTTGGTGACGGTGGTGCCGTTCGAAGCGCGCCACGACAGTCCGCGCACTTCACTCATCGGCAGCTCACCGTCGAGGTGGTCGAGGAAATCCACGAAGGACTGTTCCGCTTCGCCGCTCATCACGTAGTCGATGAACGGGTAGTTGCGGTGAATGGCAGGCCCCATCGGCATGTCGCAATTGCCGCCGCCGATGATGACGGTCGTTTGTGGCCGGAGTCGCTTGAGCTCCTTGGCCAATGCCAGCGACGGTATGTTCTGCTGGAAGGTACTGCTGAAGCCGACCAGGTCCGGCGCTTCCTCGGCGATCCGCTTGGCGTGTAGTTCGATGAACGCCCTGGTGTGCTCGGCCATCTCCAAGGACGCGCCCGGGTGCACCCCGCGCCGTTTCAGATAGGCCTCGTAACGGTCGCGCCGCCAGTCGGGCGTGCGGTAGAGGGCGGGTGTGAAGATCCAGTCACCCATGCCGTGCCAGACCCCGACGTTGGCCACGTAATCGTATTCGGGTACTCCGATGCGACCGTCTGTGGCGCTGCGCAAATACTCGGCCCACGCCAGGTTGAGATAGGCATCGCTGACCTCGTGCGTGCCGCGGCACCGCTGGGCGGAGACGACCCGCAGCGTAGCCACCGGCAGCGACGGAGTCTCCAGCAGATTCCAGGGCATCGAGACCAGTAGTACTTTCACAGCTGTCTCCTCTCGTGGTCCGTTATCTCCACCCGTTGCTGGCCGCTGGGTCGTATCCCAAGCGCAGCGCGCAGGCTTGGACCTCGCTGCTGTCGATAATCGGCGCGAGCACGGCATGGCGCCTGCGCCACCGGCCCGGTTCCGGTCGCTGGCTCGCCATCATTACCCCCGCCCGCGCCGGTTGCCGGGCCCGCAGGTGGCACTGCCGAAGGATCGCGTCGATGGTCGCCTGCCGGGTGGCCTCGCCCATGATGTCTTCGGCCCGCACGCGCAGCGCGGGCAGCGCGGTAGCTTCGATCGCGTCGAGGATGTGCGTGTGCGCGGCACTCCACTGTTTCGCGCACACCCAGGGCAGTGGCCGGTCGACCAGGTCCCGCCAGCCGGGCGGTAAGTCGAAGTTCCACCACTTCGTTGTCCAGCCTGCTGCTCGTGAATAGCCGGGTATGCGCAGCTCGGCACGCGCACTCAGGTTGTAGGAGAAGAAACCTCGGTCGAGCCAGCCGTCGATCAAGCCGTTCACCGCGGCCGCCGGGTTTCGGACCAGGTGGATGACGGTCAGTTCGGACCCGGGGAGCAAGTACGGCAACGCGGCGAGCCGGTAGGCATCCATGGACGCCTTGAGCAACAGCGGGCGCTCCAGATCGGCCGGGCCGGGTAGCGCGGCGAGGCTCGGCACCAGGAAGGGTGGCGCCTCCACGGTCTGGGCGAGTCCTGGCGGTGGGCCCGCGGGCGGCGTCAGCCTGCGAAACGCGGCAGCGACGATCATCGGGTCCGTGTCGAAATACCAAGGGTCGATCGGCCAACCGGTCATCCGTAGCGCGTGCACGGTCGTCATCAGCAGCTGGGATCGGCTCACGGCCCCCTGCCGCAGTCGCCGCGCGATCGCGTCGTACGCGATCTCCCATGTGGTCTCGACGGACATCGGGCAGTGCGGCCACTGCTGGGCGAGCACCCGTACGAATCGGTCCGCAAGTGTCGCGGGATCCCAGTCCCTGGGGTGGATCAGGATCGGCTCGGGTCCGGTCGTGACATTCGCCGCGAGGTCGGCATGGAAGGCGGCCAGGTCGGCGCGGTCGGTGATCGAACCGTCGTGGACGTCCGCGCTATCCGGCAAGCCGAGCCCGTGCAGCTTGTAAAGCACGCTGTGCTCGCCGCCCAGACTGAGGAAGGCTCCGGTGGAGCGCAGCAGTTCATACAGCAGGCTGCTGCCGCCTCGCGAGGAGGCGACGATGACGACCGCGCGCCGGAAGGTCGGCAGGCCGTGCCGCCCCTCCCGGCCGAGTGGGAAGCGGGCACGTACCGCGCGACAGTAGGTGACGTGGTCGGTGCCGGGTTGGGTGGCGGCAGGCTGGACGGTCTCAGTAGACATAGCCACGACCCGGTGCCGCGCTCGTAAGCCGCTGCGGCGGATCGGTCAAAGTGCCGGGTTTCCAACACATCACGTCGTCACCCCAACCGCACCGGCAAGCTGGCGATACCCCGGATGCTCGCGGTCTCCCGGCGGACCGGGCGGGCGGCTAGCGTCGCGTGCGGATGCTCCGTCAGGAACGTCTCGAGCACAACGGCACCCAGCTCTATGGAGAGGTTGGCGCCCAGACATGTGTGCGGGCCTCGACCGAAGCCGAGGTGCGGGTTCGGTGTTCGGGTCAAAGTCAAACGGTCCGGGTCAGCGAAGGTTGCCGGGTCCCGGTTGGCTGCCCCGACCAGTGCCAGTACGGTCGCGCCGCGCGGCACCTCGATACCGGCTAATTCCAGGTCTCGGATGGCGAGCCGCTTTGTCACCTGCACCGGGCTGTCGTACCGGATGACCTCGTCGACCGCGGTGGCGCGCGCGCTCTTGGCGGCCAGCAGCCGTTCCCGGTGTTTTTCGAATGTGTCGCGTTCGACCAGCAGATGGAGGAGGAGATTCTCGACGAGTCCGCTGATGGAAGAGTATCCGGCGTGCAGAACCACCCGCACCGTATTCGCGAGGACGTCGTGCGGATAGGCCGCGACACTCCCGAGCAGGGTACTGAAGAACGCGGAATCTTGATACTTGTCCAGCCATGAGTCGGTGAGTTCGGACAGTTCGCGTCTGGCGGCCAGGCTGGGTTCCAGTGCCTCGGGCCGGAACCCGTAGTCCATTCCGCAGATGAGGCGGTCGCTGACCTCGGCGAACCACGCCGGATCCGGTTGCCGGACGCCGAGCACGGCGCATATCACCCGCAGGGACAACGGCCTGGAGAACTCCTTGATGAGATCGACCGGCCGGTCGGCGCGGGTTGAGCCGGAAAGTGTCTGAACAACGATGTCGGTGAGGCTGCCGACGGTGGCAGCCATTGCGGACAGCCCGGCATGGACCGAGGCTGCGATCGCCTTCCGCAGCGCCGTGCTTTCCGGCGGATCGATCAGCTGAATACTCTTCCTGATGGCCGGGAACTCCTTGGCGAGCCGACTCGGATCGGTGGCGTAATCGGCCGCGTTTCGAAGTACCTCGACACATTCGGCATGGCGGGTCAGCAGGTACGCGTCGAGATGCTCGTCGCGGATCACCGGCGCAGTGTCACGCATCTGGGAATACAATACGTATGGGTCGTCCAGCCATTTCGGTGACAACGGCTCGAATTTCAAATGTCCCCCGTTCGTATGCCTCTGCGTTGGCCGGTGCCACCCGACGACACGGTGCAGTCGGGTGGCGCTGGCAAAACTAATTCAGTGACCGTATTCCACGCCATTCACCTCCTTTGAGATCCAATCTCGCGCGCCATTATGGTGCGACCGTGAGGTATTCGAAAGAATTGTTGGCGCTGGGATATTTCAGCAGATTATGCTGTTACTCGAGGTCGGCTGCGACCCGCGGCTCGCGCGCTTCGACGGCACGATTCGCGGTACTGCAATCTTTCCTCGCACATCGAGATGATGCCGTTTACGTGCGTGAATAATTCGGCCACCCCGCCGCGATCGGCACCGTAGTCATGTACTGCAACGCGCCCCCTTGCTTACCGGCCTATCGAATCATCCGGTCGATCTTGTCACGGCTGTACAGTGCTGGTCGCGCGCCCGACCATTGGGCTGATGAGCACGCTGAATTGGATCTGATTGATCGGATAGATGTTGGCTCCACTATGTAACCTCTGGCACTACATGTCAAGCAAGTTGAACGCGTTGGATTTATTTTCCGAACGTACTCGGTTCGCTAACTATTTACATCGAGATGCGGGCGTCGAGGCGCAGTACGGTGCGCGAAGGCGGTAGCAAAGAGTCGGCACACAATTGAGTGAAATTTGGTGACTTGTCATTTCGGTGGCGATGCCGCATAAGGTCCACGGCAACCCTGCGTGAGCAGACCCCAGGCGCCTACGCTGCGCACCGGCAAACCTCCCGCGCTCTTCCGCGTCCCGGCATCCAGCGAGAATCCGAACTTTGCAGGTACTTTGCGGCAGGGCCCGCGGGGTAGCGTGGCGAACGTGTCGCAGCGGGAACTTATCGTCCTCGGGACTGCCAGCCAGGTGCCGACCAAGCAGCGCAATCACAATGGGTATCTGCTGCGGTGGGAGGACGAGGGGGTGCTGTTCGATCCGGGGGAGGGGACGCAGCGCCAGATGACCTACGCCGGGGTTTCGGCGACCGACATCACGCGGATCGCGATCACCCACTTCCACGGGGATCATAGCCTCGGGCTGGCCGGTGTGGTCCAGCGAATCAATCTCGACCAGGTGCCGCATCCGGTCGACGTGTGCTTCCCCGCCTCGGGTGCCGAATATTACGACCGGCTCGTCAACGCCACCTCGTACTACCGGCGGGCCGAATTGCGCCCTCGCCCTATTGATCGCGCGGGCCCGGTGGACTTCCCCGGCGCGCCGTTCGCCGTCTCGGCGGTGCGGCTCTCGCACCCCGTCGACACCTTCGGGTACCGGCTCACCGAACCACCCGGCCGCCGCATACTGCCAGACCGCCTACGTGCCTACGGACTGAGCGGTCCGATCATCACTCGGCTACAACAGCAGGGTCACCTCGAAATATCCGGCCGCACCGTCACTCTCGACGAGGTCAGCGCCCCGCGCCCCGGCCAGAGCTTCGCCTTCGTGATGGACACCCGCCTCTGCGACGGCGTCCGCAAACTCGCCGCCGACGCCGACATGCTCGTCATCGAGGCCACTTTTCTCGACGCCGACGCGCACCTCGCGGCCGAGTACGGCCACCTCACCGCGGGCCAAGCGGCCCGCGTCGCCGCCGACGCGCACACACGCACGCTAGTTCTCACGCACTTTTCCCAGCGCTACCGCGACCTGTCCGACCACCTCGCCGAAGCCAGGCGACACTTCACCGGCGCCATCCACGTAGCCACCGACCTCGCCCGAATCCCGCTGCCGCCCAGGCGATAACATCCTCCCCCCGAACGTCCGCCGCACCACCACCCTTTTGGTCAACTGCCCGACATTTTCCAGGAGGATGCCGACACGTTGCACAGCTTGAACAGTCGGAATTCCGGTACACCCGTACGACTCGGTACGCTGTCTCGGACGCCCCCATAGCCCAATTGGCAGAGGCAGTGGACTTAAAATCCATCGAGTGTCGGTTCGAGTCCGACTGGGGGCACGTACAACATCCACAAATGGCAGGTCAGACCGATGATCGGGCGGGTCTGCTGTAGGTGTGCTGTCGCCGATAGTCGCGGCCGCATGGGCGACGGCCGCGACGATCGGCCGATGCTGCCGCGGCCGGCACGAGTCAGCAGCCGTGTCAGGACTCATCGATGATGGAACTGTCCTGCGGGACGCTGTCGGCACGAAGCCGGTGTTCACGCCTCTCGAGTGGGACAGCTTTGTCTGAGGTGTACGTGCCTTGGAGTTTGTCAGGTGATGCCTGGTTTCGTCCGTCATTGTGAGTCTGGCCCACTTTTGGTGCTTAACCGGTTGTCAGGTGCCCGACGTGCATCTCCTTGGCTCGCGGATGAGCGGGAGATAGAGGCCACCCAATTATCTTGACGCGACAATAATATGGACACGAATCATATTCATGCTAGAGTGCTGGCGTGGGTTCCTAAGGGGGGGCCTTCTGGCGAATTTGCCTGTGGCTCAGGCCAATTCGATTTCATTTGATTGCTCGATAATCTGCGCACGGGGGCGTTCATGCGTATTCGCAGCTCAAAGGCAGGACTTTTCGGATTGCTGATTTGCGTGATGGTCAGCGCGATAGGTAGCGGCACCGCCGCTGCCGAACCGCTAGCGGATAAGTCACGGGAGACCACCACCGACGACGGCTGGCAGATCCGGATCAGCAAAACCGACGAAAACCTCGACAGATACCCAAATCTCGCCGCCACACCGTTCACCAGGGAAGGATTCGTCAGCCTCAAAGCGATCACCGACATCGACGGCACGGGTACCGCACCGGTGAACACCGGAACGATCTCACTTGGTTATCAGATCGGCTGCCAAGTCGACGTAACCAACGGTCTGACAATCGGATTGGCTATCGGCCCGAACATCAGCATCGGCATTACCACTCTTGGTGTGGGCGGTAGTGCCAGCATCGCACCGACGGTGAACCTTAAACCCGGCACCATCACCACCATTCCGTTCGCCACCAAGCCCTTGGCCGGACCCCATGGCTCGATCACCTCCGACCAGGTCCACCTCAAAATCGACGGCTGTATGGGCCCGGTGAGCCTGCGCTCCTACGCACAAGTCAACATCTCCACCCCCACCGCGGACAACTCCCTGGCCGTCTACGGCGACCCGATCTACCTGTGAGACAACCGATGTCACCCCACAGGACAGCCATGCGGCGCGCGTCGGTCCGACGTCGCGTCAGCATCGTCGTCGCGGTCACGGCCCTGGCCGCCGGTATCGGCCTGATAGTCGCCGCGAACGGAACTCCCGATGCGGACGCCAAACCGATCAACCCGAACGTGCCATGCCCACAATGGCAGGAAATGCATCCCGGCTGGCCGTGCTGGGGCAACTTCCCCGAGATCGAAGAACCAACAGCCCCCACGCTGCCATCGACACCCTCGATGCCCACCGGCCCGCCGTCCGCCCCGCCGGCGCCACCGCCTGCCGCGGCACTGACCCCGCCGCCGCTGCTCCCGCCGCCCGACCCGTGTCAGGCGATCGTGCCCGTCACCGACTACGTGCCTCCGGCATTGCCGGGAAACGCGCCTGTGGCACCATGTTCCGCGAGTGGCGGCGGTGGCGCCCGCGCAGGCGCTCCCACACCACAGTCGTCGGGGCCGGAAGTGAATCAGCCGGGTCCGGACGTGAACCAACCGGGGCCGGTCCTGCAACCGGGTAACACCGTTCCTCCGCCGCCCCCGCTACCGGCTGAAATCCCGGTCGGGCCGAAGACATGGGAGACAGCGAAGCTTTCGCCTACCCTGAGCGACCAATGGCACCAACTCGTCAAATCAGGGTGGCAGGTGAAATACGGCGACCCGGGTGGCGGCGACTACACCGAATATCGAACCAAGACGATCGTCGTAGATCCGAGCGAAAAGGACGCAGGCCCAGTCCTGGTTCAGACGCTGGCGCACGAATTCGGTCATGTCTTGTATCCGAGTGGGGACAGTGTGGATAGTCGATTGCAAAGCGAAGGTGCAGCCACGTTAAACAACATCCGCGTCCAGCGCGAAATCCTGGCAGCCGGCGGCCCGGATATCACGATCGCTGGAGCCGACACACCCGAAGTGGTGCAAATGTTCAACGATGCCTACGATGAATACGCCAAGAGCGGCTACACCCAGGACGCTCACGACAAGGCTGCGCAGAAGATCGGTAATTGGTACGCCGATAATGTGCACCCATCAACATGTGCTGCGAAAACCTATCGGCAGTACTACGAGGAGGGCTGCTGATGGCGAGTCGAACACGGCCCCGCAGAGCACTGTCCAGCCTGACCATGATCGCAGGGGTGGTGGTGATAGCCGTGACTGCATGTGGAAACAGCGACGGCAAGGAGCAGCCGAACGACGTGCGGTCGATGGACCTGTGGCAGTTCGTCGATTTCGCCGAGCAGAACACTCCGCTGACTCCCGACCGGGTCTCGAAACTGCTTGGCATCGAGCTGAAACCAGAAGAACAGAACCCGCGACGCAACTCAGGGGGGCCGGTCACGCTGTCCGGAGTCGAGATCACGAACATCACCGCCGCGGGCAGCGGTGACGACTGGTTCGCGTCGTTCGACACCAAGAGCGGGCAATGCATAACGCAAGATGACGTTAAAAAACGGTATCCGGACCTAAAGGCGACCGGCGCCGTTGAACGCAAAGCGCCGGGTCAACCGGTCGAAATGAGTTCCTATCGACCAGCGGCCCAGATCATCTTCTCCTTCCGGCAATCCGACAAGTGCATGGCAGGATTCGGGCTACAGCCACCCAAGAAATAGCAGATCGTTCAACGAAACATGCTGCGGATGCTCGAGTTCGACAAGCCGAATGCGAACCACCACCCGACGATGAAGCCGGTGGCGTTGATCGAGGCGATGCTGGTCAACTCTCTGCCCCTCGAGTTCGTTCGCGACCGACATTGGGTCTCAGGCAATCCGCCCTCCGGCACCTCGGTGTGCAGGTTCTCCTCGACCGTTCCCGCAAAGATGGCATCTGCCCAGCCAGCGACTGCTTCCCGATCGGCGGGGTCGACAGCCAAATCGGTCTCGACATGCCCGACGAATTCGGCGTCGGCACGATTGACGCACCTCGGCGAGGCCGTGGTGGACGAACCCGTCCGGGTCGATCGCCGGGCAGGGGATGACCTTGAACAGCGGCCACGGCGATGGTCCGGCGACAGCGGCATCAAGCGCGCGTCCGGTTGCTACTGGCGACGGCGCCGACTCTCACTACCTGATGAGCCTCGTGCGGCATGGCCTGGCCCAACGATCCTGATCGACCAGGGGCAGGGCTAGCGGCTGACGCGGCACGAGTTGGCGACACAAAAAATCTGTAGTCGCTAGTGTAGACAACTGGTGCGGGCTGTTGTAATGTCGCTGTTGTTCAGAGAGTAGGAAGTCCGGTGGCCGAGGCAGAGATGAACTGCCCGGAAGATGTTAGGTTCGGCCGTCCCCTCCGGCTGGGGTGTAGTTGAAGTAGTAGATGGTTGTACCGCCGGAGGGGACGAAGAACCCCGCAAGAAATGCGCTGGAGGCGTCACGATGAGCGTCCACGCGGGGCCGCGCCGCTAGTTGGCGCGGGGTGCGCACCCTACGAGCCGGGAGGTGGTCTACGAGCAAATACATACGCACTTCGCGTCCCTGTGAACATGTCCGGACGTGGTGTGCGACACCGGCCTTACCGGCCGATAGTCGGAATTGAGACAACAGAAATATCGACCACAGGCCCCGGCGCTCACCGCGCCGGGGCCTGTAGGCATGAAATCCCCGAGGGGTGTAGTGGAAGACTGGTCGACGACGGCAACCCGCTCGATGCCGCCTGCCGCATCGTCATTCTCGAAGACCAACTCGCCGACGCCCAGCGCATCAACGAAGAATTGCACCAGGCACTTCGAGACGATCGGCAGACAGACTAAGGCCCGAGCTCTGGCGCCCATCAATTACTGGCGCGAGCACTAGCAGGGAAACGCAACTGGGGAAATACCCAGTTGGATCCGCCGGACGACAGCAGCCGTACCGCTGCGAGCTCCCTGCTGAGAACTGTTGAGGGTCAGGTGGTTTCGGCACAGTGGTGGGTGAAAGGATACTCGGCCGACTTGGCCTCTGGTACAAAAACCGACGCAATGGTGGTCTGTTTGTGGTGTCGGTGCGGCGACCGCCCGGTCTATATGCACACTTTGCTAAGTAAACGTGCGTCAGGGTTGACGTTGGAGGGTACGGGCCGTACGTTTCGCCCATTGTTGATTCGGGGTGATCAAAGGGGAAAGCGTGGCGACACTGCTCACGGAGGAGCTTTCACCCGACGTCGTGCCCACCGCCAAGGGTGGCCCGCTCGGCCGCTCACCCCGGCAACTCGCCTGGCTGCGGTTCAAGCGGGACAAGACCGGCTTGGTGGCAGGTGCCGTCGTGTTGTTCTTCTTCGTCATCGGCCTCGGCGCGCCGCTGATCTCCCTGGTGTATGGCAAGGACCCGAACACGCCGTACGCCACGACCAGTAACGGGTTGCTCACCGACACCGGCTTCCCGATCAAGCCCAACGGCGGTATCGATAGCCAGTTCTGGTTCGGCATCGAGCCGCACACCGGCCGCGACGTGCTCATCGTGCTGGTGTACGGAATCCGTACCTCCCTGTTGATTTCGCTGGCCGTCGTACTACTGACGACGATCATCGGCGCCGTGCTCGGGGTGACCGCCGGATACGTGGGCGGTCGGACCGACTATCTCATCAGCCGGGTCATCGACGTCCTACTGTCCATCCCGTCCACCCTGTTCATCCTCGCCTTCATGCCGGTCGCCTGGGCTGGTTACCAGGCAACGGGGCAGGAGGTTCCGCCCTGGGTACGGGCGGCCAGCCTGATCGGGTTGCTGACCTTGTTCGGCTGGACCCGCAACGCCCGGCTGCTGCGCGGCCAGGTGTTCTCCCTACGGGAGCGCGAGTTCATCGAGGCGGCCAAGGTGACCGGAGCCGGTCCCCGGCGGATCATCGTCCGGGAACTGCTACCGAATCTGTGGACGCCGATCCTGGTGCTTGCGACGCTGGACCTGCCCGCGTATGTCACGGCGGAGGCGGCGCTGTCCTTCCTCGGCGTCGGCATCAAGGATCCGACGCCCGACTGGGGCGTGATGGTCCAAAACGGATCCGGCCTGATCTCCTCCGACATCACCTATCTGGTCTTCCCCGGTATCGGGATGGTCCTTTTCGTGCTCGCGTTCAACTTGCTCGGGGACTCGGTGCGCGACGCCCTTGACCCGAAGGGAAGCCGATAACCGTTGGGTCGCCGGGCTTTTCGGCGGCAAGAGGAGGCAGGAACTGGAATGAAGAGAAAGTATCTGGCGCAGGCCGCCGCGCTGGCCGCGGCCGCGCTGCTGGCAGCTGCGGGCTGCTCGGCGGGCGGCACCAACGTGGGTAGTGGTGACCAGCCGAGGTCCACGACGAACAAGCTCACCCTTGACCCGGAAGGCAAGCAGTCCAACGGCCCGGCCGCCGATGTGGCCGGTAGCCGCAGCGGTGGCACGCTCAACCTGACGTGGCGGCACGACTTCCCGGACTACGACCCGGCAAAGGTATACACGGCACCGGACGACGAGGCGTTCCGGCTGATGCACCGGCGCCTGACCGTGTTGAAGCAGAACGACGACGGCACGATGGTGCTGGTTGGCGACCTGGCCACCAATACCGGTGAGGCCTCCGACGGCGGCAAGACCTGGAAGTACACGCTGAAGGACGGCATGAAATATGCCGACGGCACGCCGATCAAGTCGCAGGACATCAAGTACGCCGTCGAGCGCTCCTTCGACACGAAGTTCGCGACCGGGCCGCAGTGGGTCCAGCTCTGGCTGGCAGGCAAAGACGACTTCAACTCGGTCTACCCAGGTCCGTTCTCCGGCGGTCAGGAACTCGGACCCGACAAGATCGAGACCCCGGACGCCAAGACCATCGTCTTCCATTTGGCCGCGGCACAGTCGGACTTCCCGTTCGCCGCCTCGATGAGCCAGACCGTTCCGGTGCGCAAAGACCTGGACGCCAAACCGGACGATCTGGACGTCAACGGCCTTGGCGACATGGCAACCGGGCCGTACAAGATCGGTGCCCACGAGGTGGACAAGACGCTCACCCTGGTGAAGAACCCGAATTGGGATGCCAAGACCGACCCGGTACGGCACCAGTACCCGGATCAGATCCACTTCCAGTTCGGTGTGCTGGCGAAGCAGGAGACCGACCAGCTGAAGGCGGACATCGATCCGAACAGCGCCGCGTACTACGGCGGCGTCGACCCCGATCAGGTTCAGGCCATCATGCAGGATCCGAACCTGAAAAAGCGCACGATGGACAACGAGACCGGCGCGGTGGTGACCTTCAATACCAACACCGCCCGGGTCACCGACTTGAACGTCCGCAAGGCCATCGCCATGGCGTTCCCGAAGCAGGATGTCATCACCGCACAGGGCGGCCCGTTCTACGGCAATGTCGCCACCACGCTCAGTCCGCGTACGTCGGTCGGCTATTCGCCGCAGCCGAACCCGTACGGCGTCGGCGACAACGGCGACCCGCAGAAGGCGAAGCAGGTCCTCACCGAAGCGGGCAAGCTCGGGTACGAGGTCAACGTTGCCTGGGAGACCACCCCGGCCGCCGACCGGGCGGGTCCCCCGATCAAGCGCGCGCTGGAGGCCGCCGGCTTCAAGGTCAATCTCAATCAGGTACCGGATAAGACCTACTTCAACATCATCAGGCACCTGGACAACCCCTACGACCTGATCTGGTACCAGTGGAGCCCGGACTGGCCGACCAACCGGACCGTGTACAGCGCGCTGTACTACGGCGGGGCGGTCGCGGAGGGGGGCAACAACATGGCCCAGCTCAAGGAGAAGAAGGTCGACGACGAGATCAACCGCGTCCAAGGGATCCAGGACATCACCGAGCAGGGCAAGCAGTACATGCCGCTGGACCAGATGATCCAAAAGGATTATGCGGCAGCCATTCCGGTGGTCTACGCGCGCAAGCAGGTGATGTTCGGTTCGAATATCGGCGGGGCGCGGATGGACGTGCTCAGTTCCAGCCTCGACCTGGACAACGTCTACCTCAAGAAGTAGCGAACGACTGATGAAGTCCTGAGCCGGGTGGCGCTCTGCCCGTCACCCGGCTCGGCCGCCACCCCCTCCAGAGAGACACGTCCGCATGCTGGCCTTCCTCACCCGCCGGATCCTCGGCGGCATGGTGATCCTGCTGATCATCTGCGCGATCACCTTCACGCTGTTCTACGTGGCCCCCGGCACCAACGTCGCCAGGCTGGCCTGCGGAAAGACCTGCTCGCCCGAGCTCGTCGCCGCTGTCGCACACCAACTGGGTGTCGACAAGCCGGTCTGGCAGCAGTTCCTCGACTACCTCGCCGGGATCTTCACCGGCCGCACCATCGCCGACACCTACTGCTCGGCTCCGTGTCTCGGTTACTCATTCCACAACCACCGGCCGGTGCTCGACACCATCCTGGACCGGATCCCGGTCACGTTCTCGCTGACCGTCGGCGCGGTGGTGATGTTCCTGGTTGTCGGCGTCTGCCTCGGCCTGCTGGCCGCGCTGCGCAAGGGAAAGGCGGCCGACAAGGCCGCGATGGGTTTCGCGGTGCTCGGCGGCGCACAGCAGATCTTCGTGCTCGGCCCGTTTCTGTTGTTCCTCTTCGTGTATTCGACGCACCTCATGCAGGTGCCCGGTTACACCTCGTTCTTCGACAACCCGGGGAAGTGGGCGACCGGGCTGTTCCTGCCTTGGGTCTGCCTGGCCATCATCACCGCCGCGGCCTACGCGCGGTTCACCCGCTCCTCCATGGTGGAAGTACTGAACGAGGACTACATCCGTACCGTGCGTGCCAAGGGCATGGACACTGCGAATATCTATCTGAAGCACGCCTTCCGCGGCGCCATGAGCCCGATCGCCACCCTCCTCGGACTGGACATCGCGGTGCTGCTCGGCGGGGCGCTCGTCACCGAGACCGTGTTCAATCTGCCAGGGATCGGGCAGTTGGCGGTCAACTCCGTGCAGGACTCCGACCTTCCGGTGATGATGGCCGTGGTGTTGCTTGCCGCGACCGCCGTGGTGGTGGCCAACATTGTGGTGGACGTCGTCTACGCGTTCATCGACCCGAGGGTGAGGCTGGGATGACCGTGACGGCCGAATCGAATCTGGAGCGTGACATGTCCAGCCAAAGCACCATCCTCTCGGTGCGAGATCTGTTGGTGCACTTCCGCACCGAGGACGGCACGGTCAAGGCGGTGGACGGGCTGTCGTACGACCTTGCCCGGGGCAGAACACTCGGCATTGTCGGCGAGTCCGGCTCGGGTAAAAGCGTCTCGGCCATGGCCATCCTCGGTCTGCACAATCGGGCGCAGGCGCGGATCGGTGGCCAAATCCTGTTCGAGGGAACGGATCTGGCCGCCGCGGACGAGCGAACCGCGCGCCAGTTCCGCGGCAAGCGGATCTCGATGATCTTCCAAGATCCGTTGACCGCACTGTCGCCGTACTACACGGTCGGCGACCAGATCGTCGAAACATTCCGCAAGCACACCGGCGCGACCAAGAAGCGGGCGTGGGCGCGCGCCATCGAGATGTTGACCAAAGTTGGTATACCGCAACCGGAGCGGCGGGTGGACGAGTACCCGCATCAGTTCTCCGGTGGCATGCGGCAGCGGGTGATGATCGCGATCGCGCTCTGCTGCGACCCCGATCTGCTCATCGCGGACGAGCCGACGACGGCACTGGACGTGACGGTGCAGGCGCAGATCCTGGATCTGCTGCGGGAGTTGCAGGTCGAGTTCAATACCGCGATCATCCTGATCACCCACGACATGGGCGTGGTCGCGCAGATGGCCGACGACGTACTGGTGATGTACGCGGGCCGGTGCGTGGAGCGGGGCACGGTGCGCGAGGTACTCAAACAGCCACGGCATCCGTACAGCTGGGGTCTGCTGTCCTCGATACCGCACCTCGGCGGGGATGTGAACATACCGCTGACGCCGGTGCGCGGCGCGCCGCCGAGCCTGATCGACGTGCCGTCCGGATGCCCGTTTCATCCGCGGTGCGATTACGTGGACCGAGTGGCAGACGCGCGCTGCAAGAGCGAGCGGCCGGAGCTCGGCTCGGCCGCCGGGCGCGGGGCGGCCTGTCATCTGACCACCGAGGAGGCCGACCAGATCTTCGTCGACACGGTCCGGCCGACGCTCGGCATCGGGCGGGCATGATGACCGAACAGACTCTGACCGAACCGGTTTCGCGCCGAGCCGACGACGGACCGCTGCTGACGGCCACCGGACTGCAGATGCACTTCCCCATCCGCTCCGGGTTCCTGTTCAAGCGGCAAACCGAGGTGGTTCGCGCGGTGGACGGCATCGATCTGAGCGTGTCCGCCGGCGAGACGTTCGGGCTGGTCGGCGAGTCCGGCTGCGGCAAGTCGACCACCGGGCGGATGCTGGCCCGACTGTTGGAGCCGACGGCGGGCACGATCACCTACCGCGGTCAGGACATCACCCACCGCACGCGCCGCGAACTCGCGCCCATCCGGTCCGAGATCCAGATGATCTTCCAGGATCCGTACTCCTCGCTGAACCCGAGGCAGACGGTGGGCACGATCATCGCCGGGCCGATGGAGATCAACGGCATCAACCCGCCCGGTGGGCGCCGCGGCCGGGTGCGGGAACTGCTGGAGACGGTCGGCCTGAATCCCGAACACTACAACCGCTTTCCGCACGAGTTCTCCGGCGGCCAGCGCCAGCGCATCGGCATCGCCCGCGCGTTGGCGCTCGAGCCCAAGCTCATCATCGCCGACGAACCAGTCTCCGCCCTGGACGTATCCATCCAGGCGCAGGTGGTGAACCTGCTGCAGGGGCTGCAGCGCGACCTCGGCATCGCCTTCGTGTTCATCGCCCACGACCTGGCCGTGGTGCGGCACTTCAGTGAGCGCATCGCGGTCATGTACCTGGGCAAGATCGTGGAACTCGCCGACCGCGCCGACCTCTACGAACGCCCGCACCACCCCTACACCCAGGCACTGCTGTCCTCGGTACCCGAGGCCGACCCGGACAGCGCGAAACAACGCGAGCGAATCCGGCTCACCGGCGACGTCCCCTCACCCATCAACCCCCCGTCCGGCTGCCGCTTCCGCACCCGATGCTGGAAAGCGGAGAACATCTGCGCCGAGCAGGAACCGCCCCTGATCCAATTAGGCAAATCCACCGAAGGCCACCTGGCCGCCTGCCACTTCCCGGAGCCCCGACACGTGGTCGCCTGATCGCAGCCGGGGTGAGTAAACGGTTCCCGCTGTTCGCCTGCTCGGTCGCGGGTGCGCCTTACCGGGTGCGTCCTGGCTGATCAGTCCGGTAGGCGTGCATACCTCGGGCGGCAGCGGGCACCCTCGCGATGAGAAGTCCTTGTGCGCAGCCTGTCCCGGGTTTGCGCGGGGCACGGAGCCGCCATGAACACCGAACGCGCGATCGAGTGGAACAAAGCCGAACTGGCCGGGTCGTTCGTCCTTCGCCCGGTCGGTGAGCTGTCCGCGTCGAACTATCGCGTCTGCACCGACGAGCTGACGAAGTACGCGCTCGAGCAGCCGCGGTCGTTGATCGTGGTGGTGGATCGCCTCCGTATCGGAAGTGAGCCGCTGCTGACCGCCTTCTCGAGCGTGGCCATGCGCGTCAATACGTGGCCAGGCACGCCGTTGTTGCTCGTCTGTGGTTCGGCGCCGCGGCGGGAACGGTTGCGCACCGGCGCGATTAGCCGGTTCGTGCCGGTGCTGGAATCCGTCGCCGCGGCACTGCGGGCCGCACACGCACCGAAAACGCACCATCGGGTCACCCTCGAGATCGCGGCAACGGCGGGTGCGGCGCAGCGCGCTCGACGGCTCATCAGCGAGGTGTGCACCGCGTGGCGGTTGGCGCAGGTGCGGGTGCCCGCGCTGCTGGTCGGTACCGAATTGGTGGACAACGCCTATCGGCATGCCAGGGGCACCGATGATCTGCGGTTACGGCTGGAACTGGCGAACGGCATGCTCACCGTCGCGGTGTACGACTCCGATCCGCGCGAGGCCGTTCTCAGCGAGCCAGGCACGCGTGACGCGCGGGAGGGTGGGTTGCACCGGATCGCGCGCATGAGTGTGGCGTGGGGGTGTGCGCCACGATGGCCCATCGGCAAGGTCGTGTGGGCCGCCCTTGCGATCGACGAGCCCGGAGCGACCCTGAGACTGCGCGGTACTCGGCGGTAGGCGGATACTGAACCGGTGGCTGATATCGCGGATTCGGCACCCGAAGGTGTGGAAAGCTTCGAGCAGGTGATCGGCGGGACGCCCCAACGGGTTGGCAGTTTCGAGTATCGATTCGCCGATCAGCGCTGGGAGTGGTCGTCCGAGGTCGCCGAGATCCACGGCTACCGGCCCGGGACCGTCGAGCCGACCACCGAGTTGCTGCTCGCGCACCGGCACCCCGAGGATTCCGAGCTGGTCGCCGCGGCGATCGCGGCCGCGGTGGAGAACGGGCAGCCGTTCAGCAGTCGGCACCGCATCGTTGACGCGGCCGGCGGGGTGCGGCACATCATGGTGGTCGGGGACCACATGTACGACGAGGCGGGCGAGATCATCGGCACCTCAGGCTATTTCGTCGACATCACCGCGACGGTGGTTTCCGATCGGCGGGACGCGCTCACCGACTCGTTGCCCGAGGTGATGGCCGCTAGGGCGGCGATCGAGCAGGCCAAGGGCATGTTGATGCTCGCCTACGGCATCGACGCCGAGCAGGCGTTCAACGTGCTGCGCTGGCGATCCCAGGAAACCAACACCAAACTGCGGCTGCTTACCGAACAATTCGTGCACGATGTGGCGGGTCTCGGCGCCGGGCCGACAGCCCTGCGGACCGGGATCGACCATATTCTGCTGACCGCCCATCAACGCGTGCGGGACAACACCTCGACAGCCGTTGGACCGTAACTAGCAGGCCACCTCGGCGAGGCGCCGGTGGCGGGCCGGTGCGGCGGCGTTGACCGCGGCGGCGATGGCGACCAGCGGGGGGATCCAGCGGGCCTGGGTGGGCGAAATGTCCCAGGCGGCTGCGCCATTCGACAGCCTGGTCGGGGGAAGGGGGATGCTCGCGCCGTCGGTGTGCACGGTGGCGCCCGCGCCGCGCAGGGCTTCGATGGCCAGGGTGGCCTTGGCGGCGCCAACTACCAGGTGGATCTCGCGGCGCTCGGCGCCGGGGATTTCGATTACCGGGCCGGACAGGTTGTTCGCGCGCAGGAAGCGGCGGACCTCGGCGGCGAGGGGGCCGGTGAGTTCGACGGCCGCCACCCGCTCGTCGGTGATCAGGCATACGCCGTTGGCGGTTTCGGCGACTGTCCATCCGCGTCGGCGGTAGTCCTGCACTGCGTCAGAGGCCGTCAGAGTGCTGGAACTCGGGAACGTCGCGGGCACTGTTTCTCCATTTCACCAGGTAGATCGAGATCTCACAGCGGTATGCGCAGGAGCCCCGCCAACTGCACCTGTGCATCAAATCGTCTGCGGCTAGGAGTTTTCCTAATGAATGCTTGTGATCGCCAACCGCACCAGCGATTCTGCGCGGGTCCGCCCGGATGGGCATCGCCCCTCGGTCGCGTCCCATGTCATCCTTTGGGCGGACCTACCCCGGGCCGACCCTGAGGCCGTGCTGACGACCGGATTCGGGGTTCGCCACCGGGTCACAGCTAATTGCCAAGTGTCCCTCGAGGTCTCACCAGCCTGGCATGGTTCAAATAGGTATGGGATCGATATGGGGGTGGGGGGCGGCGTCCGCCGGTTGCGCAGCGGCAGTGGCGATATCGGCGTTGGTAGCGGCACCGATGGCTACGGCGGGGCCGCATGATCAGGGCTCCGCTGTGCCGACAGCACCGGCAGGCGCTCCTGCGGCGGCCGTAACCACAGCGGTTCGCGGGACACCGGTACCACACACACCGCAGCCTGTCGTCGCGACATCCACGGTGCTGGCGCAGCAGATGCAGACGGCGATTCAGGCCGTCTCGCCCGGGACGGAAGTCGGGATCGACGTGATCGATATCAGTTCCGGGACAACGCTTGTCGGACTGAATCTCGATCAGCCGTTCTATACCGCGTCGGTAGTCAAGCTGCTGATCGCCCTCGACGCGATGAATCAGCAGGGCTGGCAACCCGATTCGGATATCGCGGCACGGCTTCGAACGATGCTGTCCGCCAGCGACGACAACATCGCCGACGCCCTGTGGGACGAGAACGGCGGCGACTCGATCGTCGCCAGAATGATCGACGCGATCGGCCTGACCGCGACGCTGCCGCCCGCGGACCCGGAGCAGTGGGGCGAGACCGTGACGACCGCGCGGGACGTGGCCGCCGTCTACCGCTTTCTGACCACCGCCGTGCCCGCGCCGTCCCGCGACCTGGTCATCGGCGCCCTGCACGAGGCCAGCAAGATCTCCGCGGACGGCACCGACCAGTACTTCGGCATCCCGGACGGGCTGACCGGACTCGGCTGGGCGGTGAAACAGGGCTGGATGTCGATGGACACCTCGACCACGCTGGACACCACCGGACTGGTCGGACCGAGCGCGACCCAACTCCCGTACGCGGTGGTCGTGCTGACCGCACAGCCGGCCGGAACCGACTGGACCACAGGAGGTTCCGCGCTTACCGCCGGGATCGACGTGCTGCGCGGCTTTGTCGGCGAGCAGCGGCAAGCACGGAATCTCGGCAACGACGACGAAAAAACCGCTGCCACAGTGCCGCCCGCGTAGTCCAGCAATGCTGACAGTGACGCGAAACACGGCAGCCGCAGGCTGGCTGCGTGCGGCTGCCGTACTGAAGGCCGACTAACCCCTCGGTGCTCGGCTTCAGTCGTGTCGGGTGGCCGTGTTCGGCCGAAGAACTCGGTCCAGCCTGACAGCCGCGATCGAGGCCGGGTATCCGCTGTACGACCGTCATCCGAACGACCGACGATTTGCCCAGGGTGGCTCGCCACTTGTCCGCGTAACGCCCTTCCGGCGCCGCCGGTCTTGCACAATCTGTGCATGCCCAAGCCCTGCCTGCTGCTCCAGCTGCGACCCGAGCGCCCCGCCGCGGACGACGAATACCAAGCCGTCCTGCGCGCGGGCGAGCTCGATCCCGGCGCCGTGGTGCGGGTGCAGATGGACCGGCAGGGCCTGCCCGACCTGGCCCTCGACGATTTCTCGGCGGTGATCGTCGGGGGCGGGCCGAGTAATGTCGGCAATCCGGACGCCGAGAAATACGACTACCAGCTGCGATTCGAGCCCGGACTGAAAAAGCTGCTCGCCGAGATCGTGGCCCGCGACTTCCCGTATCTGGGTGCCTGCTACGGGTTGAGCATCCTGGCCGATGTGCTCGGCGGCACGGTGAGCGGCGAACGCTACGACGAGCCGCCGGGCGCGCAGACCATCGAATTGACCGACCGCGCAGGCGAAGACCCGCTGCTCCGTGGCGCCCCACAGTCGTTCCGCGCCTTCGTCGGACACAAGGAAGCGTGCCAAGAGGTGCCCCCGAACGCGGTGCTGCTCGCCACCTCGGCGGACTGCCCGGTGCAGATGATCCGGGTCGGCCAGCACGTCTACGCGACCCAGTTCCATCCCGAACTCGACGGCGACGGACTCGCGGTACGCATCGAAACCTACCGGCACGCAGGCTATTTCGATCCGGACGAGGCGGACTACCTCATCGCGTTGGGGCACCGGGAAGCAATCACCACGCCCAAGGAGATATTGCGCCGATTCGTCACCAGGTACCACAGCGAAACGGGGCTGGACTGCTGCTAGCCCGACGCAGGTTCGGGCAGGGGTTCGAGTCGGTCCCCGACAGGCTGGCGCGCCAGTAGATGCCCGTCCGGGCGTACCAAACCGACGTGGGTCTCGACGTGGCGCCCGGTGCGCAACAGTTCGAACAGCGTGGAACCGTCGGGAAAAGAAAGGTCGGGTACCCGCTTGCCGGTGGCGTAAGTGACGTCGAGGCCCGACAATCGTTCGGCGAGTTGGCGGGACATGTCCGGCGTGGTCGCGATCAAGTCGCTCAGCAACGCGCGCAGTGCTTGGCCTTGCGGTGAGTACGCCGTTATCAGCGCGGTCTGGGCTCTGGTGTGTTCGAGCAGTGCCGTGCCGACGGGGTGGCGTTCGGCGTGATACGTGTCGAGCAGTGCCTGCTCCGCGTTTCCTGTGGCGACGGCCGCGAGCTTCCAGCCCAGGTTGTGTGCGTCCTGGATGCCGACGTTCATGCCGACGCCGCCTGCCGGGAAGTGCATGTGTGCGGCGTCGCCCGCGAGCAGCACGGTGCCCGCGCGATAGGTGTCGGCCTGCCGGGCCGCGTCGCCGAAACGCGACAGCCACACCGGGTCGCGCATGCCGAAATCGGTTCCCGCGATCCGCTGGACGTTCGCTCGTAGTTCGTCGAGAGTGAGATCGCCAGGCCATTCCGGGCGGTTGGTTGCCGGATCTCCGCCGACGAGCCGGTGCATCCCGCCGGGGAGCGGCGCGATCATCAGCCCGCCGTCGGTACCGGTGACGCCGGCGAAACCGGGCGGCGGGGGATCGTCGAGGACGACATCGCCGAGCCATCCCCAGGTGGTGGTTTCGGTCCCGGGGAATCCGATGCCCGCGGCGGTCCGGACGGTGCTGCGGGTCCCGTCGCAGCCGACCACGTAGCGAGCCGCGACGACCTCCCCGCCGGACAACTCGACACCGTCGTCGGTCAGTCCGGTGACCCGGCAGTCCCGGCGGATGGTCGCGCCCAGCCGCCGGGCCCGTTCCTCGAGCAGCTCCTCGGTGCGGGCCTGTACCAGGGCCAGGGTGAACGGGAACGGTGTGTCCAGCACCGAGAAGTCCATCCGTTGGGGGAGCCCGGCGAAATGCCCGTTCGGTATGCGGATGCCCTCGGTCAGGAACGGTTCCGCGATGCCGCGACAGTCGAAGATCTCGATCGTGCGCGGATGGATCGTGAGCGCCTTCGAATTCGGCTCCCGGGTTTGCCGCGCCTCCAGCACGGTGACGGTAGCGCCCCCGAGGCGCAACTCACCGGCGAGCCACAGACCGGTGGGACCGGCTCCCACCACAACGACATCAAGCATGATTTCTCCCTTGGTCACTGACCAACAATGTGATTCGAGTACACTAGGTCAGTGACCAAGAGTCAAGCGGATGTGGTGCGGACCGCCCTGGAAATCCTCAACGAGCACGGTGCCGCCGCGGTATCGCTGCGTGCCATCGCCGGGAGACTCGGCGTGCGGATGAACACGGTCCTCTGGCACACCAAAAGCAAGGCGCGGCTCGCGGAGTTGATGGCCGACGCGATCGTCGCAGGCGTCTCGCTCGACGGCCTGCCGCAGGACTGGCGCGAGCGGGCGACCGAGATCGTCCGCCGCTACCGCCGTGCCCTGCTGGCCCACCGTGACGGCGCCGCCGTCGTCACCGGCACTTCCGCCGCGGAACCAGCCACCTTGGATGTCGCCGAGGCACTCGCCGCTGCCCTCCTCGACGGCGGGCTGCCGCCCCGGGAAGCAGCCTGGACCTGTTGGGGCATCATCTATTTCACTCTCGGGCTGTGTCAGGAGCAGCAGGCGCTACCGGAGCGCTCCGTGCGCGACCTGAACGTCGGGCAACGCCCCGCATTGCAGCGCGTTTTCGCGGCGCTGACCGACGAATCCTTCGACGAGCGTTTCGATTTCGGTATCGCCAAATTCCTCGCGTGTCCCTAGAACGCAAGTTTGTGAGCGAGAAACGTACGGTGGCTCACCGGCATCGGCCGCCGAGCCCGGGTCTATGGTGGAGTTATGGGCGTCATGGGCGAACTATTTCCAGGACAGAAGCTGGCCGACGAGGGCAGCGGGGACAGTGATGGGCAGCCGCACCGTCCTCGGCTCGCGCTCGATCTGGATGCCGGGGTGATTCGGATCGCCGGGCCTGCCGCGTCCGCACCCGCGGACGAAACGACCGAAAGCGACTGATTCGCGACGCGAATGCAGCTAATGTCGCACGGGATCTCCGGAAGGTCGACTTCGATCCGGTACGGCAGCCGCTCGGCGCAGCCGCGTGAATTCCTCCGCCAGGCGCTGGGGCGGATAATGCGCGTTGAGACCACTTGGGTTCGGGAGCACCCAAAGTCGTGTCTCGCCGATGCGGAGATCCTGTGGCCCGACGGTGGCGTCCGGTCGTCCGTAGCCGGCGCGAAATGCGGTGACTCCGAGAATCGCCAGCCAGCGCGGTCGCCAAATGTGCACGCGTTTCGTCAGTTCGGCGGCTCCGGCCAGTAGTTCCGACTTGGTCAGTTCGGCTGCCTTGGCGGTTGGGCGACGGACCATGGTCGTCAGGCCAAGCCTCCAGATGAGCAGGTGGTCGGCTTCGGCGGGCGCGAGCACCCGCGGCGTGCAGCCCGACCGATACAGAGCTGGCCACCACCGGCTGCCGCGGGTCGCGAAAGGCAGACCAACGGCAGCCGACGAGAGGCCCGGGTTGATACCGCAGAAGAGCACGTCGAGCTCAGCGGCCAGAATATCCTTCATCCGAACTCTCCTCGCTGCCTGCGTCGCTGGGCTTTCCGCTTGTCTCACGGCGTCTTCACCATACGGTCGTCTCACGGAGTGCTTCATTTCCTCGGCACGCGAGCGGCGAACAACCGGATCGCAGCGTGTCTGCGCACTTCGACAGGCGATGATCGGGTCAAGCCGGGAATTCCCAGATTCGCACGGTCTTGTCGGCGCTGCCGGTGGCCACTGTCCGGCCGTCGGGTGCGACGGTGACCGTGGTGATCCGGTCGAGGTGACCGGTGAAGGTGAACAGGTTGGCCATGTGCGTCCGGCCCAAGGTCGCAGTGTCGAAGAGTTTCGCGTCATTGCCCGCGCTGATGATCAGCAGAGTTCGGCGAGCGAAGGTAGCGGCATCGGCGGGGCGTAACGTCGTCATGAGACCGCCGGTGCCGGTGCGCCACAGGAAAATCGCGCCTCGGTCCGGGTCGCCTGTGCCTGCGACTGCGAGCATCTCCCCATCGGTGCTGAACGAGACAGGGAAGGCGAGACCTGTCGTGAAGCCGCCGAGGTTAGCCAGCCGCCTGCCGGTGGCGAGATCGATCAGCTGCACCCCCTTCTCGCCCTGCCAGCCACTGATGGCCAAGACATTGCCCTGCGGGTTCAGCATGACCTGGTCGCCCGCGGTCAGGGTGTATCTCGTCGAGCGAGAAGCCATGTCCCACACCCGGACCGAGCCACCGGCCGCGCCAGTGACCAGGGTTTGGTCATCGGAGCTAAAGGCAAGACTCTGAATGCCGTTCGTGTGACCGGTGAGATCGCCGAGAAGTTTGCCGGTAGGCACCTCCCAGAGATGCACCGGGTTGTCGTACTCGGCGGTGACGGTAGATGTAGCGGCTGTGGCGAGTACCTTGCCGTCGTGGCTGAAGGCCAGCTGCACGTTGCCTGCGTGCCCGGGCAGGTCGATGGCATCGGCGGTGTTCAGATTGATCAGCTGCGCGGCACCCTCACGGGCGAGTGCCAGATGACTGCCGTCCGGACTGAATACTGGGTTATGCCCGGCGTATTCGTTCAAGTGTTGTACTTGTGGCAACCGCCACACATGGGTTGTGCCGGCGCCCGGTCCATCGGAACTAGCCGCGAGCAGGTCGCCCTTCGCGCTGAAGGTCACCTTCGACACCGCTTGGGGGAATCCAGTGAGCGTAGCGATCACCCCGGAGCCCGGTGCTTCGCCGCCACCGGTATCCGCGGCTGTCTCCCCGTCGCGGTTGAGCAGATACACGGTCAGCGCGGCCACCAAGAGAACCACGACGGCTGCGCCGAAACTCTTTCCTTTGTTGTGGCGAACGAAACGACGAATGGAATACAGCACCTCGCGGAGGTACTCGACAAGCCCTCGTGGCCGGTCGTGCCAAACGTCGTCCCCGAAATCGAGAGCCCCCGAGCGGCTGATCTCGTCGCCGGTCGGTCCATGCTGGTCGAGTTCGGTGGACGCGGGCGGCGGGATCGGTTTCGGCGCGGTACTTGGCACGGCCGGGATCGGTGCTTCGCCAGGTGATGCGGGCTCCGACCGGGTGAGTGCCGCGGGCTCCGAGACGGCCTTGCTGTCATAGTCGGCGAGACGGCGAATCTCGATGTCCACCTGGGCTCGCACCATGTCGTTGCCGATGCGGCGCAGATGGTTCAGGCGGTCGAGGGCGGCGAGGCGGTCCTCGGGGAAAGGGCTGTCGATGGCGTTGCGCAGGTAGGCGGGCAGGGCCCAGTTGATATTGCGGGCGATGATGGTGCGGCCCTCGACATTGTCCTGCTTCTTCGGACGCTGCTGCGGCATCTCCTCGACCACCCGGTCATACACGTAGCTGTAAAGCTCGTCGAGGGTGATGTCGCCGTCGTCGTCGAGATCGGCGCTGCCGTCGCGTAATCCGGCGACCAGGTGCTTGGTGAAGACGGATTGTGTTGCCGTGCCCGAGATCTGGTTGCCTTCGAAGGAGTATTGCGTCGCGTCCGAGGCGGTGAGCACCGTGCGGCCGCGACCCTGGAAGCGTGCGGTGGTGTGCACGGTGCTCTCTGCTTTGGTGTTTCGGCCCGCCGGAAACGCGCCGCTGTAGCAGCAGTCCAGGATAAGTACTTTGCGGCGGGACAGGCAGCTCTCCAGCGCCTGATCGATCTGCTCGGCCGAGACCGCCGTGAACAGCAGGTTGTCGCGCAGAGTGTCGGACATGGCGAGGTAGAGCCGCCCATCGTCGTCTTTGACGCCGTGGCCGGTGAAGTAGAGCAGGGTCAGATCGTCGCGCCTGCGGTCGCGATAGAACTCGCCGACCGCCCGGCCGACCACGTGGTGCGGCTCGTTGATCAGCGTGGTCACCTCGAAATCGGCGATCGCGGGATTCGACAGCACCGCCGCGAGCGCCTCGGCATCGTGCGCGGGCGCGGTGAGCTGGCGCAGCCCGGCGTCGCGATACTGGTACGTGGCGATCAGCAGGGCAAGCCGCCGCCCCATGGTGAACTACCCCGCTTGTCCGCCGCCGTGGCGACGAAGGTAGGCCGCTACCAAGGCGTCTCGCTCCTGAGAGGTGGCCCGCTCCAAGACTAGGGTTTCGCCCTCGATGGTTACCTCGATGCGCTTGCGGGCGCCCTGGCGGCTCAGCCAGTCCTGCGCGATGGCGATGAGCCCGGCCAGGACACCGCCGCTGGCGCTGAGCGCCACGATGATCGCGCCGACGGTGACCGGATCGGCGGCCTTGGCACCCTCGGGCGGCACGCCCTCGGAGGCAAAGGCCACCGACTCGACGTCCAGATCAGCCAGCTCCACCCCCAGCAGCCTGGCCAGCCGATCGGTCTCTTCGGCGTCGGCTTCCGGACCGGCATCTATCACCAATCGGACGGACTTTTCGCTTACGGTGCCGAACTTTTCAGTGGTTTCGCCCATCGCCCCTCGCTCGGATTACACGCGTGACCACAGACTCTCACACCTGCTCCATTGCGGGTAGCGCATCGAGTGGCATCAGTTCCGGAATCGGCAGGCTCCCGCGTACGGCATTTCCGACATCGGCGACTCCACGACACCGGTGCCGTAGCTCGAGGCGTGGATGACCTTGCCGTCACCGGCGTAGAGCGCGGAATGGCCGCCGCCGTAGAACGACACCAGATCGCCGGGGCGCAGATCGTCCTTGGACACCGGAGTTCCGGCGGCGAGTTGGTCGTAGCTGGTGCGTGGGACCGAGACACCGGCCTGCTGGTAGGACCATTGGACCAGGCCCGAGCAGTCGAAAACATCAGGCCCAGCCGAGGTTCCGTAGCCGGAGCCGATCTTCGCGCGGGCCGCTTCGACGGCGACCTCGCCGGTCGTCTTCATCGGCGCGACCTGCGGGTGCAACGTATTCGGCGGCTTGATGCCGGGAATGCCTGCCAGGCCGGAGTATTCGACGCCCGGAATGTCGGGCAGGGCGAAGGTGATTCCGGGAGCGGCGAACTCGGTGCGGGAGGGAGCAGCGGATGGCGCGCTCTCCTGCGGTGGCACCGAGACCTGAATGCCGGGAATGCCTGGGGGAACCGAGATTTCGTCAGGAACTTCGAAACTGCCGACGCCGGGCAAGGTCACTGTTTGGGCCGATGCCTCCGCGGCAGAGAAGAGAAGTGCGCCGGAGACGGCTGCGCCTGCGGCAAGTGTCCACCAGAACACTCGCCGCAGCGAGCGGGTACTTCGGACGTCGTCGTCGGTCTTCGACATGATCAAGTCCTCCGATGGTCATTTCGAAGGCCTTGGCTCGGCCATGCGACGCCGCACCTGCTGGCGTTCCGGACTTCACCAAGTCTCCGAATACGATTCGAGAACATCACGGTGATCTGTCAGTCCAAGCGGATCCGATTTCCATCCTTCGACACAAGCGGCTTCGAACAAATTTCCGACACACTGAAAGTTAATAACGAAACGGTAACTAAATATCTAATATGTATCGAAAACCGTTGCTGACCTCGATGAATGCATCATTAATTCCATTGGAAATTGCGGCACCAGCGGGCCGTGTCGCGGGCTATTTACTGTTCGCCGGCGAGCGATCTGCTATTCGTTCGACTGTTTTCAGTGCCCGATCGAGCCGGTCGTGCCCGGTAGCTCGCCGTGTCTGCGCAAAGCGTCGAGCACCACATTCACGGCCGCCCGCGGCGGTGCGCCGCGGCGGATAACGGCGGTAATCGTGCGGGTAATAGGACTGGTGAGTTCCCTGGTCGCGACGCGATAGCGCGGATCGATGGCGAGGCCGGGCAGCAACGTAATGGACAGCCCGGCCTCGACATGTTGCAGCGCCATCATGTAGTTGCTGAAGCGGCACACTATCCGTGGCTCGAAGCCCGATTCGCGGCAGAGCCTGGTCGCCAGCTTCGCCATATAGGACTCCGGCGTATCGAAGGCCCACGGCTCATCGGCGTACGCGGCCAGGTCGGCGGGTCCGCGGGCGGCCCGGTCGGGTGGCAGAACCAGCACGATCGGATCGGTGGCCAGCGGCACGATGTCGATGTCAGGGCCGAGCGGCTGCTCGACGAAATCGGTTGTGGTGACGATGATGTCGACGTCGCCGACGCGCAAGGCGCGCATGCTCTCATGCGGCTCCAACTCGTGCAGCGTGATATCGAGGTGCGGGTGCCCGGCCGCGAGCCGGGTCACCGCGGGCACGCACAGCGAGTGGATGGCGCTTTGAAAGGCGCCGAGCCGGACCAGCCCGGCCGGTTCGTCACCGAGGCTGCGCAGTTCCGCCTCGACGGTGCCCATGTGATCGAGGATCGCCCTGGCGCGCCGGGCCAGGATGAGCCCGGCCGGGGTGAGCCGAACCCGGCGGCCGGTGCGTTCCAGCAGCTGCGTGCGCGTCTCCGCCTCCAGCACCGCGAGCTGCTGGGACACGCTGGACGCGCTCAGATCGGCCGCCTGCGCGACCGCCCGGACGGTGCCGAGGGAATCGAGTTGGCTGAGCAAACGCAGCCGCCACGGGTTCAACATCCCCCGATTGTTGTACGGCTGAGCCGAACAGCACAGCCGGAATTGTGAGATGGACGTGACGCTCGTACCGCCCTTACCGTCGAAACATGGCTTCTCCCACTGTCACGCCGCAGTCCACCGACGACTTCTGGGCCGACACCGACCGGCACCTCGTGCGCTACGCGGGCGCGGGCACCTTCACCCCCGAGATCATCGCTCGCGCCGCAGGGAGCTTCCTGTACACCGAAAGTGGCAGGGAGATCCTGGATTTCACGTCGGGGCAGATGAGCGCGATCCTCGGGCACTCGCACCCGGACATCGTCGCGACGGTCCGCCGTCAGGTCGGCGAACTCGACCACCTGTTCAGCGGCATGCTCAGCCGCCCGGTCGTCGACCTGGCCCGCAGGCTGGCGGGCACCCTGCCCGATCCGCTGGAGAAGGCGCTGCTGCTGACCACCGGCGCCGAATCGAACGAGGCGGCGATCCGGATGGCCAAGCTGGTCACCGGCAAGCACGAGATCGTCTCGTTCGCCCGCTCCTGGCACGGCATGACCCAGGCCGCGGCGAGCGCGACCTACAGCGCGGGCCGCAAAGGGTATGGCCCGGCCGCGCCGGGCAACTTCGCTATTCCGGCGCCCAACGCCTATCGGCCCGATTTCACCACGGCCGCAGGCGAACTCGACTGGCGTCGCCAGCTCGACTTCTCCTTCGACCTGATCGACGCCCAGTCGGTCGGCAGCCTGGCCGCCTGCCTCGTCGAGCCGATCCTCAGCTCCGGCGGGGTCGTCGAACCGCCGCCCGGCTACTTCGCCGCGCTACACGAGAAGTGCCGCGAACGCGGCATGCTGCTGATCCTCGACGAAGCGCAAACCGGACTGTGCCGCACCGGATCCTGGTACGCGTTCGAGCGCGACGGCATCGTGCCCGACATCCTTACCCTGTCCAAGACACTCGGCGCCGGACTGCCCCTCGCCGCCGTGCTCACCAGCGCGGAGATCGAGCAGCAGGCGCATGATCGCGGGTTCCTGTTCTTCACCACTCATGTCGCTGACCCGCTGGTCGCCGCGGTCGGCAACACCGTGCTCGACGTGCTGATCCGCGACCAGCTCGACGTGCGGGCCGGCGAGCTCGGCGCCTTCCTGCGCCGTGGACTGGAGCGAATTGCCGAGCGGCACAGCGTCGTCGGGGACATCCGCGGTCGCGGCCTGCTCGCCGGACTCGAACTCGTCGTCGACCGGGAGACCAAGCAGGGTTCGGACGAACTCGGCGCGCTGGTCACCCGCCGCTGCCTGGAGCTGGGCCTGCACATGAATATCGTGCAGCTGCCCGGCATGGGTGGGGTGTTCCGGATCGCCCCGCCGTTGACCGCCACCGAGGATGAATTGTCGCTCGGGCTGGCGATTCTCGACGAGGCGATCGGCGACGCGGCCGCGCGGATGTGACGATGGCGCCGAGGGCGCGTCAGGTCAGGTTGCCGTCGATACAGAGGCTCACCGAACGCGAGGACGGACCGGGGCGAGTGTCGTTGGCATCGAAGGCCCACTCGGAGATCGGCGCGGCGGCCTTCCACAGCAGCTGGCCGTCACGGGCCGCGACCACCTGGTAGATGTCCTCGTTGCCCGCGATGAGCTGGCTGCCGACGCAGTAGTCGTTGTACCCGGTGCCCGGCTGCCGCGCGCCCGCGCTGAACAGGCCGGTGGGGTTGGTGTAGGCGCCGGGGTTGGGGACGGTGGCCCTGGTGCTCCCGGCGGGGCCGCGCGACCAGGATGCCGCGCCGCGGTCGGTGTCGCAGCGGAAGGTTTGGCCGCCCGCGGCGACGGTCGCGCCTTGCGGGTAGCCGGTGCCTGCCCACAGGCAGTGCACACCTGGGTTCGCCGCGCTGGTCTTGGCCTCGGCCGCGGCGGTTCCGGCGCCGAAGGTGAGCCCGCCGGCCAGGGTGGCCGCGGCGAGCAGTGCTAGCGAAGTGCGTCGCAGCGCGGGGGTTTTCGGCGTCGTTGCCGTGTTCATCGACTTCTCTCTTTCGTCCTCGACCTGGCGGGGCGATGCGCCACCGATCGGTAATGTGAAGTACTGCAGGGGTTTTCGGGGCCGTTCGGCTAGCACCAGCTGGCAGTGGGGCGGCAGACGACCCAGCCGTCGCCGTCGGAGCGCGGCACGGCGGTCCAGGTGCTGGCTCCGCCGCCGCGGTTCTCGGTCGCCTCGGCCGGGTTCTGCTGATTTCGATACTCGCGCAGGGCGTTCCGGTGCTCGTTCTGCTGCAACGGGCTGGCGTCGGTGTGGTGGTAGCCGAACGGGTCGATGTGGTGTGCGCCGGTCGTGTTGCCCGGGTTGGCCGAACCGGCGCGTCCGGGTGCGTGGCTCGAGCGGGCGCCTGGATCGGCGACCGCGACGGCGGTGCTGAGCACCGTTGCGGTGCCGAGTAATCCGACGATCAATATGAGTGCGGTGGCGCGGCGATGTCGGCGGAGGATGCCGGTCGGTCGTAGGGGTGATCGCTTCATGGCGTCGTTGCCTCTCTGCTCATCTACTGAGATGAACAGTAGATGACGATCCTGAGAGGTTGCTTATGACCAGCGCTTATCTCGCTTCGCGTGTATGAAGTGTGATCGAGTACGCATTCAAACAGTAGATTGGATAATCCCGGCAAGGGTGAGTGAGCACGATCACAGAAAATTGCACTGTCTGAAATTTTGCAGTTTGTGTTAAATTCTTGCCATGTCATCACCCGCCCGCGAGGAACCGCCGCTCGGTCTGCGCGAACAGAAGAAGCGCAAGACCAGGCTCGAACTGTGCATGGCGGCGCGTCGGCTGGTGGTCGCGCACGGGCTCGACGCGACGACCGTGGATGACATCGCGAGGGTCGTCGGGGTCTCGCCGCGCACGTTCTTCAACTACTACGACACGAAGCTCGACGCGATCGTCGGCCCGATCGGGGAGATCGGTACGCCCGCGGCGCGGGACGAGTTCGTTTCCGGCGGGCCGACCGGGGTGCTCATGCCCGACCTCACCTGGTTGTTCTCCTCCGGACTAGAGCCCGAAGACGAAGTGCGCGAAGCGATCTCGCTGGTGATGGAGATCATCAAGGAAGAGCCGCGGGTGTTCGCGGCCTTCATGGCCGCGGGCGTGCAGCAGGAGACCGTCGTCGGCGAACTGTTGTCCGCGCGGGCCGGCCAGCCGGTCTCCCGCGAATTCGCCGCGCTCGCAGCGGGAGTCATGACCAACATCACCACCCGGGCCGCGATGTCCGCGACCGCCGACACCAGCAGATCACTCACCGCGGCCGTGCAAGAACACTGTGCGATGGCCGCCCGGATGTTCGTCCAGCCTGCCGAGCGAAACTAGGAGACCCGCCCGATGACTACGACGGCTGCCTCGCCGCCCACCCCAATTGTCCTGACCCAGAAGCGAATCTGGCTCATCTTCTCCGCGCTGATCGCGGGCATGTTCCTGGCCAGCCTGGACCAGATGATCGTCGGCACCGCGATGCCGACCATCGTCGGCGAACTCGGCGGCGTCTCGCACATGGCCTGGACCGCGACCTCCTACCTGCTGGCCACCACCATCGTGATGCCGATCTACGGCAAATTCGGCGACATGTTCGGCAGGCGTTGGCTTTTCCTGTTCGCGGTGACCGCCTTCACCGCGGCGTCCGTCGGTGCCGCCGCGTCGACCAGCTTCTGGGAGTTCATCGTCTTCCGCGGCCTGCAGGGCGTCGGCGGCGGTGGTCTGATGATCCTGGCGCAGGCCATCATCGCCGATGTGGTGCCCGCCAAGGATCGCGGCAAGTACATGGCGCCGATGGGTGCCGTCTTCGGTATCACCTCGGTCGCCGGGCCGCTGCTCGGCGGCTTCTTCGCCGACACCCTCGGCTGGCGCTGGTGCTTCTGGATCAACGTGCCGATCGGTATCGCCGCGTTGTTCATCGCCTTCCGCTACCTGAGCGTCCCCAGCCATCGCCCCAAGACCAAGCCGGACTACCTCGGTGTGCTGCTGATGTCTTCCGCGACAACGCTGTTGATTCTGATCACCGACTGGGGTGGCAAGCAGTACGCGTGGGGTTCGACCACGATCGTGGCGATGATCGCCGCGCTGGTGCTCGTCGTGGCCGCCTTCGTAATGGTGGAGGCGCGCGCCGAGGAACCGATGCTGCCGCTCTGGTTGTTCCGCAACCGCACCTTCGTGCTTACCTCGGCGATCGGCCTGCTGGTCGGCCTGGTCATGTTCGCCGCGATCGGGTTCATCCCCACCTACCTGCAGATGGCCACCGGCGCGTCCGCCTCGGTCTCCGGTTTGCTGCTGATCCCGATGATGGTCGGCATGATGATCACCCTGATCGGGTCGATGACCGCGATCACCAAGACCGGTCGATACCGGGTGTATCCGCCGGTCGGCGCGCTTGTCATGCTCGGCGCCATGCTGTGGTTGACCCGGCTCGACGCGAACACCTCGATGTGGGTGGTTTCGGCCATGCTGTTCGTGGTCGGCGCGGGCCTTGGCCTGATCATGCAGATCATCGTGCTTGTCGTGCAGAATGCCGTGGCGCCCAACCAGATCGGGACCGCGACCAGTGCCAACAACTACTTCCGTGAGATGGGTGGCGCGATCGGTGTCGCGATCTTCGGCTCGATCTTCACCAACCGATTGACCGAGGGGCTCACCGACGCGTTCATGTCGCACGGTCCGGAGGTGATGGCGGCGAAGCTGGACCCGAGCGCCCTGGTGCCGTCGGTGGTCAAGCACCTGCCCGAGGGGCTGCACGACGCGATCGTCGGCGCGTACGTGAACGCGCTGGTGCCCGGCTTCTGGTACCTGATCCCCGGTGCGATCGTCGTTTTCGTGCTCGCGCTGTTCATCCCGCAGCTGAAGCTCTCCGACGAGGCGGGCATGGTCGCCCGTGGTGAAGCGGTGATGGCGGAGACGGAGCTGGACAAGGACGGGAAGCTGGACAAGGACGGGAAGCCCGATTCGCAGCTCGTCAGCGAACACGGCTGACGACCACCTGCGGCCGGGGGGGGGGGGGACACCCAAAAAACCCCCCCCCGGGGGGGGGGGGGGGGGGGGGGGGGGGGGGGCGGGCCCGCCCCCCCCGCGCCGGGGGGGCGCGCCCCCCCCCCCCCCCCGCCCCCCCCCGCCCCCCGCCCCCCCCCCCCCCCCCCCCCCCCCCCCGGGGGGGGGGCCCCCCCCCCCCCCCCCCCCCCCCCCGGCCGTGTGTCAGGGGCAGGCGGTGCCGAGGTAGGCCGGGTCGAGTGCCTTCTTGATGAGGTAAGCGACGGTGGGGGACTTCGGGAGGACGCCGTGCTCGAAAGTGTCTGTGGGGCAGAAGTCTTGGACCCATACGTTATCGACGGTCGCGCCGGGGCCCGCCTGTAGGAAGGTGGCGTCCGGCGGGGTGGAGGCGTCGTCGAGGGTGCTGGCAATCACGGTGTAGCTGATGCCGGGGTCGGTATCGCCCGCGGCGTTGATGTCGCGGAGGAAGTCGCTGCCAACGAGCTGCTGGGCGGCCGCGATTCCGGCGATCTCGGTCAGTCCGGCCGAGAAAGCCGAGGACGCGCTGCCGGAGGGGATCCGGCCCGCCACACCGCGCATGGTGGAACCGTGGTTGGTGCCCGCGAGGGAAACCAGCTGGCCGACCTTGTCGGCACCGCCTGCGAAGCGCAGGTATTGGCGAGACATCAGCGCGCCCTGGGAATGACCGACGAGATCGACCTTCGCCGAATGCGTTGCGGCGCGGACACGGTCGACGAAGGCCGCGAGTTCCGCGGCGGAGGCACGGATGTCGCCGACGCCGTACATGCCGGGAAGCGCGCCGAGCACGCTCGAGGTATCCCGGCCGTAGTTCAGCGAGAAGACGCAGTAGCCTTCGGTTTTCAGCTGCGGGGCGAGTACGTTCCAGTCGTTCTGGTTGCCCCAGGTGCCGTGCACGAGAACGACGGGTCGCGGGTGCGCGGCGGTGGGCAGGCAGCTCCAATCGTCGGATCCCTCGGGTGGGACGCTGCCATCGGGGTCTTTGCCAACGCCCGGCGGGGCCGCGATATCGCTTGCGGCCGTGCCCGATCGGCCGCTGCCGGGTTCGGCTTGGGCACCCGGCACGCAGATCGAGGTCAGGATGCCCGCTACCGCGCCTGCCGCTGTCAGCCGCCACCTCATACTCATCGAAATCCCTTCATCATTCGGGCAACTCGGTTACCGCGGGACGGTCAGTGGATCGAGGCAGCTGGTAGCGGCATCCACCAGCGAACACGGCTGTGGTGCGTGCGTCGGACGGTAGTCGGCCGGAACGCCACCGGAGTGCGTGATGGCGGTGTAGGCGGGGACGGCGTCGGTGGGCCGACGGGTAAGGCTGGGGTCGGTCAGCACGTCGACGGTGTACAGGCCGAAGCGCGGCGTGTAGCTGCCCCATTCGTAGTTGTCGGTGAGGCTCCAGTAGTTGTAGCCGATCACGTTCATGCCATCGGCCTTCGCGCGCTGGATCCAGTAGATGGTGTCGCGCAGGTCGTCACCTCGGGTGTAGCCGTCGGCGCGCGGATGGCCGTTCTCGGTGGGCATGCCGTTCTCCACAATGTAGAGCGGCTTGCCCGGAAACTGGCGCGAATAGTGTTGCAGCGCATAGTAGATGCCCTCGGGCTGCAGCGGGTTCTGCCACAGCTCGGTGAAGTTCTGCAGCATCGAGGTCGCGGTGTCGGGTGACAGGCCGTAGTAGTAATCGATGCCGATGTAGTCCAGCCGCGCGGCGATCTTGTCGATGAACGGCTTGTTGAACGCGTCCTCGCCGCCGGGGATGTAGGCGACATTGCTGGTCACCATGGCGCCGGGCTGCACCTGGTGGATGTGGTCGTAGATGGCGTTGTGCGCCTGGGCCAGCCGGTCCTGCATGCCGGGCACATCGGCGGCGGGCAGGCCGCCGTGGCGCAACTCGTTGAGGCCGTAGAAGGTCGGCTCGTTGAAGGTCACCCAGAGCGGATCGGCGGCGGCGTAGCGATCGACCACGGTGCGCGCGTTGGCCAGCCAGTCCTCGACCATCCCCGGGTTGTGCCAGCCGCCGCGGTCGACCTCCCAGCCGGGGAACACCCAGTGGTCCAGCGTGATCATCGGCCGCATCCCGGCGGCGCGGATCTTCGCGATCACGTTGTCGTAGAAGCGCAATCCCTCGTCGGACCACCCGCCGGGCTGCGGCTGTACCCGTGCCCATTCGATGCTGATCCGATACACCTTGACGCCGAGCCCGGCCGCCAGCTCGATATCGGCGGCGTAGCGGCTGTAGAAGTCGACCGAATCCCGGTAGGGGTCATCTGTTTTGCCCGCGGCGACGTAGCGGCTCCAATTGCTGTCCGGCGCATGCCCTTCGGACTGATATCCGGAAGCGGCGACACCCCACAGGAAATCCGGGCCGAGCGGCGCGACCTGCGCGGGCGGTTCCGGCCGGGCGGCGGCCGTGGTCGGCTGGCCCGTCAGGACAGTGGCGGCGGCCAGCACGGCCAAGGCGACGCCGCGAAGACGGATACGCATCGGGTGGTGTCTCCCGTTCGGTGTGGTGGACCTGGGCGGATGGTCCTGAATGAAAACCGTACAACGCTCGGTTTTGGATGGCAAGGACGGCCCGTCTCATGCCTACACTGACCCGGTGGCGAAACGGGGTCCCTACGGCAAAGGCATCGAACGACGGGAGCAGATCCTCGATGCCGCGCTGCGTACCATCGCCGAGCGCGGTTACCTGGCCACCTCGGTCGCCGAGCTGGCCGAAGCGGTCGGCTTGAGCCAGGGCGGCCTGCTGCACTACTTCGGCTCGAAAGAGGAACTGTTCGTCGCCGTGCTGCGCAAGCGCGACGAATCCGACCTCGCGACCATGCGCGGGACGGCGCCCGCCGCGTTCGTGGCGGTGGTCCGTGGCAACGCGAAGGTGCCCGGTCTGATCGAACTGTTCACCCACATGCAGGCTGCCGCGGCGGACCCGCACCACCCCGCGCACGACTACATGCTGGAGCGGTACCGGCTGGGCACCGAGGCGTTCGCGCACGCCCTGCGGGAGATGCAGCAGGCGGGCACGTTGTCCGATCGCATCGATGCCGACGCCGCGGCCACCATGTTCTTCGCGCTCGCGGACGGGCTGCAGGCCCGCTGGCTGATCGACCCGACCATCGACATGGCGGCGCAGCTCGAACACGCCTGGCGGCGCTACATCGGCGACAGCTAGCGCGTGGGCGGCCCATCGTCGATCAGCCGCTGCAGCAGCGCGGGCATATCCACGAAGGCGAATCGGATGGCCGAGTCGCTGCAGCCGTAGGGGAGAACGAGGGTGTCACGGTGCACCAGCGCGCCGCAGGAGTACACGACATTGGGCACGCAGCCGTCGCGTTCGGCCCCGGTCGGCGCGAGCAACGGCCGGCGCAGCGCGCCGATCACCCGAGCCGGCTCGGCCAGGTCGAGCAGGATCGCGCCGATCCCATAGGTGTGTACCGGTCCGACGCCGTGCGTCAAAACCAGCCAGCCACGGGAGGTTTCGATCGGTGGCCCGCAGTTGCCGAGCTGGATCAGCTCCCAGGGCTGGGTCGGTCGATAGATGGTGACCGGATCGCTCCACGCACAGGCGTCCGGTGAGCTGACCAAGCTGATGTCGTCCCTGCCCCGGCACGACAGCATCAGATAGCGGCCGTCGACCTGTCTGGGGAACAGGGCCATGTCCTTGCCGGTGGCGCCGCCGCTGCCGAGCCCGGTGCTGTCGAAGGTGACGAAATCGTTGGTGCGCAACATCCTTGGCGCGGCACGGTCGCCATCGAAGGCGGTATAGGTGGCGTAATACGTTGCCGTCCCGTCGCTTTCGGTGAACCGGGTGAAGCGCGCGTCCTCGATGCCGTGGCTCTCGTGGGCGCAGGCCGGAAACAGGATCCGCTCGGACATCGGGCGGTCGGCGGGGAAGGCCACCGTATAGTTTCCGGCCGTCGCGGGCGTGACCTGACCGGTGTCGAGGAACGGAGTCGGGGTGTTCAACCGGACCGAATCGCCGCCCCCGAGCACTCCGGTGCGGAACTCGATGCTCGAGATATGTTGCCCGCCCATGGCGCGCACACTCATGACGAAGCGCAATTCGCCCGGGGCGAGGCCGGTCTGGTCCGGATGCGCGACCATCGACGGATTGCCCAACGCCGCCTCGACCGCGTACTCCTTGGTGAAGCACGCGCCGATGAGCTGCCGCCGATTCGCGGTGAGTACCGCGGGAAGCAGCGACTCGACCACCGCACAGTGCGCGGCGAATACCGCGTTTATCTCGCGGTGTCTGTTGCCGAACAGGAGCAAGGCGGCGGCCAGGGTGCTCGTCACGTCCGCATCGGACAGGCGCAGCACGCGCGCGATGATCGCCTCGGTGCGCGAAATGCTGTGTCCGAGTAGCTCTTGGCCGGGTTGGCACAGCGTGGCCAGCACCCGGCTTCCGTCCGGGAACAGGGCCTGGCCGCCGCGGCGGGCCAGGTCAGCTGTGGTTGCCGCCGCGGTTCTGGTCATGCGGCCGCCTGTTGCAGGCGGCGGGCCTGCTGCATCGTGGAGATCAGCGCCAGGGTCGACTCGGCGCCCTGGTTCTCGTTTCGGCCGGTGGGTTCGAGTCCGTCACAGCAGCCGCCGCTGACCGGATCGATGAGTGGGGTCGAGACGTCGTTGGTGCCACGGAACCAGGACTCGCACAACATGACCGCGTCCTTCCAGTGGTGGTCGTTGGTGTCGTCGTAGGCGCGGGCGCAGGCGTCGGCCAGCGTCGCTACCTCGATCGGCTGCTGGTCGAAACCAGGACGCTTCTCGCCGATCGCCCAGCCGTCGACCGGGGTGACCGACAAATGATCGCCCGAGGTCTCGGTCTCCAGCAGCCAGCGCAGCATCGCCAATCCGTCGGCGTGCGTGCGGCCTTGACCCGGCGCGGCACCGGCCACCAAGAGCGCCTCGGCCAGTACGGCATTGGCGTAGTGCAGCCGCGGCTCGGGCCAGCGCCAGTCGAGGCGGCGGGTGGGCGGGCCGATCAGCTTGGCGGCATCGGCCAATAGCTTGGGGGCCGTGAGGTTTCCAGGGTCGGCGCGCAGCACCTCGGCCGCGCCGAGCGCGGCGAACGCCATCGCGCGCGGGAACTGCGAGCGCTGCTGGGCGGCGATGGTGAAGTGCGCCAACGCCTTTTCGGCCAGCTCCGGCCGACGGGCGACGACGGTGCCGAGTGCCCAGATGGCGCGTCCCCAATGGTCCTCGACGCTCGGCTCATCCTGCCAGTTCCGGTCGGTACCGCGTCGGTTGTGACTGCGGCCGTCGGCGGTGAGCGCGTCGAAGATGAAGCGCGCGTACACCTGTACAAGCGCGTCCAGCTCCTCGGTCGGCGCCGGCTCGCGGACCACGACAACGAGGGCCCGCGCGACGTCGTCTACGCAGTAACCGTTCTCGAGGCGCGGCGTGGTGAACTTCGCGTGCTCGAAGATCCCGACCTCGTCGCTGAGTCGCACCAGGTGGGCGTAAGAGATGGTGATGGTTTCGGTCATGCTGTGGCCAACCTCGCATCGGCTTGCCGCGTCGCTGCGGCAAGTGCATGGTGTTTCCTGCTCATTGCGGGCCAGAGTAGGTCTGGCGCAATGTTTTTCGCTTCGGCGCTCATTCGGGCCGCCAGGCCTGGCTCGCTGAACACCTGGCGCGGCGCGGACACGATGGCGGTCGGTGATTCGCGATCGGCAAGGGGACCGGCGCCGCTCGACAGCAGTTCCCCCGCGTGTGGAAAAACCGTCGATACTACCGGTTTACCCGCTGTGCCTGCTTCTATCAGAACTTCGGCGATCACCGCGCCGACCAGCGAGTTGGTGACGGTGGCCAGCCCGAAGCGGTGGGTGGATAACGTCAGCCTTCCTGATTTGAGCCAGCGCCGACGCTGCCGCTGTCTGCAGCCACTCAATTGGCTGAATCGTGTCGCGCTGAAGCGCTTGAGAATCCGCTCCGGAGCACGACACGGGGCGGATCGACCACTAGGCCTCGATAGTAACATCAGGTCACGGATGGGTGTGTGATATGGTCGTGCTATCAAGTCCGCCCGTTCGCAGGCGGCTCTCGGCGGATAATTCGCCAGTAATCGAGGATTCTATGAAAATCGGCGTAATCGCGTCGGTCGCTCATCGCACGCCACCGAAAAGCTATGGACCGTGGGAACACATCGCGTCGACCCTGGCCGAGGGATTCGTCGCGCGCGGACACGACGTCACGCTGTTCGCCACCGGTGACTCCGAGACGTCGGCGCGGCTGGTCGCGCCGGTATCGTCGGGGTACCGGGAGACGGCCGACGCCGACGCCGAAGTTGCTCAGGCGCTGCATAATTCGACCGCATTCGAGCATGCCGGCGAGTTCGATGTGCTGGCCAACCACGCCGACTTCATGCCGCTGACCTACAGCCGCCTGGTGTCGACCCCGATGGTCACCACGATCCACGGCTTTTCGTCGCCGAAAATTGTGCCGGTATATAAGGCATTCGACGATATCGCGCACTATGTGTCGGTCAGCGATGCCGACCGGCACCCCGCGCTCCGCTATGCGGCGACAATCCATCACGGTATTGATACGGCGCAGTTCACATTTCGGCCCGAGCATGGCGAATATCTGCTCTTTCTCGGACGAATTCACCCCGACAAGGGGACGCACCTGGCCATCGAGGTGGCGCGCCTCACCGGCCTGCCGCTGATCATCGCGGGGGTGGTGCAGGACGAGGAGTACTTCCGCACGGCGGTCGAACCGCACCTCGCCGATCCCGCCGTGACCTACGTCGGGCCGGTCGGACCGGCGCGCCGGGACGAACTGCTCGGTGGCGCACGCGCTTTGCTGCACCTGATCGGATTCGCCGAACCCTTCGGCCTCGCGGTTGTCGAGGCCATGGCGACCGGAACACCGGTCATCGCAACTCCCCTGGGGTCGATGCCGGAAATCATTCGTGACGGTGTCACCGGATTCCTCGTCACCGACGTCGCAGGGGCGGCGGCCGCGCTCGCCAAGGTCGACCAGCTCGACCGGCGTGCCGCCCGTGACGATGTGTGCGAGCGCTTCGGCGCTGATCGAATGATCGACGACTACCTGACGCTGTTCGAGCACATCGTGCCCGCGACACCGGAACAGCAAGGCATCGGTTCGCCCGGCTTGTTCTCGCACGCCGGGATGTAAGTAGTAGCGGCATCCGCTACCCCGCATCTAATGGCTGGCCGGTAGCCGGCGCCAATTGTATTGTGCGGACATGGGTCTAGCGAAGCTTGCCGAAGAGTTCTGGAACTGGCGGCTGGCGACACTGCCCGACTCCAGCGATGATCTGCCACGGGTGGAACGGCCGGCGGGCTGGCTGCCCGATTGGTCGCCCAAGGCCATCGCCGATCGCCGGAAGGTGCTCGCCGAGTTGACTCGCAGACATGGTGAGCTCGACCTGTCCGACGAGCCGGTCTCGGTGCGGGTCGATGGCAGGCTGCTCGGTTCGGCGCTGGCCAGGGTGCACTGGGAGCTGGAGCTGATTCGGGCCTGGGAGCGCGATCCCGGCTTCTATGTGCAGCAGAGCCTCGGCCCGATCTATGTGGAGCTGCTCGTCTCGTCGCCGTTCGACGCGACTCGGGCCGCGAAGGTGAGTGCGCTGCTGCGGCATGTTCCCCTCGTGCTCGAACAGGCCAGGAAGAATCTCGCGGGCCGAGCCGGTGCGCCGTTCACGCGCAGCACGCTGCGGCTGTTGGGCGAGGCCGAAGGATCCCTCGAAGCCGCGATGACGGCGCTGGTGCCGTTCCTGCCCGACGAGTACGCGGCCGAGATGCCCGCGGCCACCAGGGTGGCCGCCGATGCTGTTGCGGCGTACCGGGATTGGCTCACCGAGCAGTTGCCATCGCTGGGGGAGATCGAACCGATCGGACCGGAATCGCTGGCCTACTTCCTGCATCGTGTTGCGCTGCTGCCTTATTCGGCGCAGCGGCTGCGCGAGATGGGCAGTCAAGAGTGGCATCGGGCCGTCGCACTCGAGGCGCTGCTGCGTACCCGGCATCGAGACGCGTCCGCGCCGGAGCTGCCCGCCGACGCGTCCGAACATGCCGCGCGTCAGGCCGTCGATGAGCGTGCGGTGCGTGAGTTCGCCGCTGAGCGAGGACTACTGAGTCAGCCGGAGACCCTGCGGCACTACCGATTCGCGCCGCTGCCGCCCTATCTGGAGCCGTTGACCTGGCTCGGCGTCACCGATGATCTGACCGGTCCCGCTCGAATGGACGAGGACGCTACTCGGTACGTTCCGACGCCACGGCCGGATCTGCCGTACTTCGATCGGGCCGCCGCGTTCGATTCGCGCACCGCGATCGTGCACGAAGGGGTGCACGCCCAGCAGGTCGCGATCGGTTGGCACCACGACAATCCCGCGCGGCGGTGGTTCTACGACTCGACGCCCAACGAGGGCATCGCGTTCAACTACGAGGAGCTGATGCTGCACGCCGGACTGTTCGACGAGGCACCGGCCAGCGCGATCTTCGTGGCAAATGCGATGCGACTGCGGGCTTTACGCGTCGAGGTGGATATCGCGCTCGCTCTCGGTGAACTCTCCATCGACGAAGCCGCCGATCGGCTGGCGGTCGCGGTGCCGATGGACCGCGAGACGGCATGGGACGAAGCCGTGTTCTTCGCCGGGAACCCCGGCCAGGCGCTGAGCTATCAGATCGGCAAACTGCAGATTCAGGATCTGCTCAGCACGGCAGTACGGGAACTCGGCGACGAATTCGATCTGCGGGCGTTCCACGACCGGCTCTGGCGTGAAGGGAACGTGCCGCTGTCCTTGCAGCGTTGGGAGCTGCTCGGCCTGCGTGACCACCTCGACGAGGCGGACCGGCTGGCCGGATAGGTCGTCAGCACGGGCATAGTGTGGGCAGGTAGCCAGCAGAGGAGCCTGTGCATGTTCAGAACGCGACGTTTGGCCGTGGTCGGTGCGCTCGTTCTGCTGTGCGGAGCCAGCGCCTGCGCGGCCGAGCCGAAGCACGATGCCGACCCGGCCGCTCCCGGGCAAGGCGAACGGGGCACCGTAGTGTCCGCGACCCCGGTCGCGCAATTGTCGGCCGAGGAGACCGCCGCCTACCTCGCCAAGGGAAATTTCACTATGCCGGTGCGCAACGGGGTGGACGCGTATCGCGTCGACTACCGAACCGTCACCGCGGCAGACAAGCCAACCACCGCGAGCGGGCTCGTCGTGCTCCCGCGCACGGATTCGCCGCGGCTACGCACGGTCAGCTTCGAGCACGGCACGCTGGTGCTGAAAAGCGATGCGCCGTCGGTCAATAACCAGAGCCGTCCCGACCAGGCGCGCACCATCATGTTCGCGGCTGCCGGGTACGCGGCGATCGCCCCGGACTACCTGGGTCTCGGCGACGGCCCGGGCGATCATCCCTACACGCATGCGCCGACGGAGGTGAGCGCATCCGCCGACCTGCTGATCGCGGCTGAAAATGTTGCCTCGCAACAGCATCGCGAACTCGACCGGGACGTCTTGGTGACCGGCTTCTCCCAAGGTGGCCATGCCGCAATGGCATTCGGCAAAGCGCTACAGGCAGGCGAGGTGCCTGGGTTCGGCCTTGCCGCCTTGGCTCCGGTCAGCGGCCCCTACGCGCTGCGCGACGTCGAGACCCCCGCAGGCCTCGACGGACGAGTCGCCCCCGGCCCCGCGGTGTTCTACTTCGCCTACTGGCTCACCGCGATGAACCGGATCTACCACCTCTACGACAACCCCGCCGAAGCCTTCCAGGAACCGTATGCCGGAAAGATCGAAGGACTCTTCGACGGCACGCGCAACGAGCTCACCATCGCCACCTTGCTACCCATCACCCCGGACCTACTGTTGACGCCGAAGTTCGTCGAGTTGGCCAAGCACCCCACCGGTGCGGTGCTGAAAGCGATCACCGACAGCGACGGCACCTGCGATTGGACTCCGCGCGTCCCGGTCCGCCTCTACGCCGCGACCGCCGATCGCAACGTTCCCTACGCCAATGCCGAACACTGCCTGCGAGCCCTGCACACCGACAACGTCACCCTGCACAACCTCGGCGACCTCGACCACACGAACTCCGCTCGGGTGGCGATGCCGCAGGTCCTCGCGTGGTTCCAGCAGCAGATCCCGGTCAGCTGATCGGTTCGAAGGGCATGGCGCTCGTCACTCGGCACGTTTAGGACGTGCGGTGCGGGTAGACGGTCAGTGACATGGATCCGACCAGAAAGGCGTGAACGATGAGCCAGCCCATCACCAGCACCCTAGATGCGGAGCAGCAGAAGATCGCGGGGGAGGCGCTGCGCGCTACCGTGATCGATCTGATCGACCTGTCATTGATCGCCAAGCAGGCGCATTGGAATGTGATCGGGCCGAATTTCCGGTCGGTGCATTTGGCGCTGGACGAATTGGTCACGGCGGCACGAGATTTCACCGATGCGGCGGCTGAGCGGGCTACCGCCGTCGGAGTGAGCCCGGACGGACGGGCGGCGACGGTCGCCAAGGAAACCGGTGCGGTCGGCTTCCCCGACGGCTGGCAGAAAGACACCGATGTGATCGACGGGGTCGTCGGCAACCTCACAGCGGTGATCAAGGGGCTTCGGCAGCGGATCGAGGCGACCGAGCAGGCCGACCCGGTTACTCAGGACCTGCTCATCGGCATTGCCGCGCGGCTCGAGCAACTGCACTGGATGTGGCAGGCGCAGGTCGCGACGGCCTGAGTGGGTCTATCGCGACAGTCCGTGGACGCGCGCGATGAGGCGTTCCATCACAGTGCGCGGCAGTAGCCTGCGCACCGCGAACATCACGGGGGCGTTGCTGCCGACGGCGTAGAGCGGCTGCGGGCGGTCGGCCTCGATGGCCTTGACGATCGTGTCGGCGACCCGTTCGGCGGTAATGCCTTTCCCTTGCGCCTCATCCAATTTCGCGATGAACCTGGTGAAATCGGCGGTGTGTGGCGAACCCTCGGTCAGATACTTCGTGCGGCGTTCCCGCAGCCCCGTGTTGATCTGCCCTGGCTCGACCGCGCTGATCCACACGCCGAAGGGTGACTCCTCGAACCGCGCGGCCACCGCGAAACCCTTCAGCGCCGCTTTGGTCGCCCCATACGATGACCGATACGGCATCGGGAAGCTGGCGATCATCGACCCCACCATGACCACCCGGCCGTACCCGCGTTCCCGCATGCCGGGCAATACCGCCTGGGTGAGCGCGACCGGCCCGAGCACATTCAGCCGGAACAGCCGCTCCACCGCATCCATCGGCAGCTCCGCCAACGGCCCCGCCTGACTCTCCCCGGCATTGTTGACCAGCACATCCACCTCCCCGAGCCCGGCAACGAACGCCTCGATCGACCCGGCCTCGGTCAAATCGAGCGCCCGATACTCGACCCCCGCCACCCGAGCCTCGTCACCGACCCCCGCCGGCTTCCGGCTCGTCCCGATCACCCGATACCCCCGCGCCACCAACGCCGCGGCCGTCGCCTTCCCGATCCCGGACGAAGCACCGGTAACAACAGCAGTGCGAGGCATCAGCATCTCCTTGGTCAGCGACTCCAGCCGACGATAGCGCCTCACGCCGAAATCTCGTGCTACCCCTGCCCCGGACGATCACGCCGCGCACTGGGTAAATCGCACCGCCAGCTCTTCACCCTGGAACGACAGGTTCAACTCCGCCTCCAGTGCGATGGACAAGCGGTGCAGCAGTGGCAATGTCGGAGTTACATCACCCCCCTCCATCCGACTCACCTGCGGCTGCGTCATCCCGGCACGCCGCGCGAGCTCGGCCTGGGTAAGGCCGAGCGTCGTGCGCCGGTCGTGAACGGCTTGGCCAAGTGCGAAAGCATCGGCAGCAGCGACATAGTCGGCGTCCGCCCGGTGCTCAGGTGGAATCTTCCAGCTGGTGTGCGATCCGCGAGACATCTCATTCCTCCTCGAAGACACGGTCGTAAACATGGGTAGCGGGGTCATGCTCTGCCTCGCATACCTTTTGAGCGTGCAGCGCTCGGTCGACTTCCGACCGTTCTCGCATTCGCGTCTTTGCGAAAACGGTCAACAGCACCACTCGGCGTTCAGGGGTAAGCCAGTAACTTATGCGGATTGCCTTGCCGCTCAAGTGGAACCGCAACTCGCGAACCGCGCCGCCGAGATGTCGGGTCCACGGCTCTCCCAAAGTCGTCGGGCTGTCAGCCAGCCGGTCGACCTTGAACTCGACCGCTCGGTACTCGGCCTTTGTCAGAGTGTTCAGCCATGCTCGCACCTCCGGCTCGAGCTCGATTCCGTACGGCTCGTCCCCGCCGTGTACCGAATATACCATGGAATGCATAACCCCTGTTCCCTCATTTGCCCGCCCCGGCGACTCGACTGTTTGCTGCGTCTGAACAAAGTCGAGTCGATGTCGGTGGTTATTCGGAGTCAGCGGGTGGTTGGAGGGATCTTGGTTGGCGAGGTAGATCGTTCGCTCCGGAGCCCGGGATTTCGGTCAGGGAAACGGGGGCGCAACGGGGGGTTGCGGGGTGGGGATGGTGGACTGAATTCTGTTGGTCGGGACAGGTGGCGGGGGGTGGGATGGGGCTAGGGTTGGCCGGCGCGATGGGGCTTGGTGCTGTCGTGGGGATGTAGTGGCCGCTCGATGCCGAGGAGAATGTTGTGGTTGTCGACACTGTTCGTGAGGAACAGGCGATTCGTCAGATGACGGAGCGGTTGGTCGAAAACTTCGGCGGCACTTACTCTCCGGAATATATCGAGGAGGTGGTGGGGGCGGCCCGCCGGCGGTTTGCGGGGCATCCGGTGCGGACGTTCATTCCAATTCTGGTGGAGCGGTACGTCCGTCGGCAGTTGGCGGCCGCGGGGGAGGTGGCAGATGCTTCCAGCGGTCCGGACACCGCACGGACGCGCAGGGCGCGGCACAAGGCCGAATCGGGCGACCGTCGATTGCCTGCCGCGGTTCGCGAAACCTGGTCGGCGAATAAGCGTTTCGCACCGGCGGCGGTTGCCGCGGTGGTCGCGGCCCTGGTGGTGGTGACCGTTGTTACGGTGGCACTGGCAGTGCGGCAGCCGAATTCGGCTCCGCAGGCGGCGGGGCCGGGTGTGTCGTCGCTGGCGCTGGTGCGCGGCGTGGTCGGGTCCGAGAAGATGTCGTTTTTTCAGGATCCCAAGGTGGCCGAGGTGCTGGCGCGCAACGGGGTGAAGGTGGAGGTCGATGCGGCCGGATCGCGGGAGATCGCGACGTCGGTCGACCTCGGGAAGTATGAATTCGCGTTCCCGTCGAGCGAGCAGGCGGCGGAGCGAATTCAGCGGCAGCGCAACGTGAATGCCAAGTACATACCGTTCTCCTCGCCGATGGCGATCGCCACGTTCAAGCCGATCGCCGACCTGCTCGCCAAATCTGGCGTGGTGCATCAGGGTCCGGTGCCGACCTTCGATATGGCGCCCTACCTGCGCATGGTCGGCAACAACACGCGGTGGGATCAACTCGGCGACAACACCGCGTATTCCGTACGCAAGAACGTGCTGATCTCCACGACCGATCCGCGCAGCTCCAACTCCGCGGCGATGTATCTGGCCATCGCGGGCTACGTAGCGAACAACAACACGATCGTGCAGGGAACCTCCGCCGAGCAGGACGTAATCCCCACGGTGTCAAGGCTGTTCGTCGGACAGGGCTACACCCAGAACAGTAGCGAGGGTCCGTTCGACGCCTACCTCGCCGCCGGCATGGGCCCGACGCCGCTGGTCTGGATCTACGAGTCGCAGTTCGTGGACGCCACGGTCCGTGGACAGGTCAAGCCCGACATGACGCTGCTGTACCCGTCGCCGACCATTCTGTCCCGGCACACGCTGGTGCCGTTGGGCGAGGAGGGCGACCGGATCGGCCGTTTGCTGTCCACCGATCCCGACCTGCAACGCCTCGCCGCCGAGCACGGCTTCCGCACCGGTGACGCCACCCAGTTCGCGAAAGTGACCACCGAGCACAACATTCCGGTCGCCAGCGACCTCATCGACGTGATCACCACCCCCACCTTCGACACGTTGGAACGGCTGCTCGATGGAGTCGGCAAGTCCTACAACTGAGCTGCCGCAATCGAAACACTGTGCTGGGCAACGAGAGTCTCGCCCAAGTTTCGGATGAGGCAATGGGGGCATACTTGTCGCATCAGATACCGGCCGGCCAGCCGGTATCGCGGCGTGAGGTTAGCAGCATGACAGTGGATGGTCCGTACGAGATTCCGCCGCTCGACGACGCTGAGGACATCACCCGCATTGCCGAGCCGCAGCCTGGCGAGACCTTGGCGGACACCAGGAACTGGGCCGGGTTCGGCTTGTTGTTCATCGGCGTCGTCCTCGCCGTCGCCGCCGCGGTGGTGGCGATGTGGGGGTTCGGTGCCGCGGCGACCGTCGTGACGATCTTCGCCGTGCTGACCCTGCTCGGAGGTGCGGCGCTGGTGGTGCTCGAGTACATGCGCAAGCGCGCGCGAACCATTCCAGCCTCGGCGGACGCACCCGCTTGGCAGGTCATCGAGCGGCCCGGCGAGTAACCTCCGCGTCGATCATCAAGTCCAGCAGGTCATCCCGGCTCTCGACGCAGCGATACAGCGACGCGGTGCCGAATTATTGCCTGGCGGGCACCGACGACCGGTGCCGATCCGGCGGAGGAGACCGGCAAGGCGCTGCGCCGCGTGCTGGATCGGTGATCTACCGGCCCGGTCCCGCCCTGAGACGCGGATGAAAGCCCGGTGAGACGTTCGTCCCGAAGTATCGACAGCACTAAGCCGTCAACACTCGGAGGAACCGTCCATGAATCGCCGAACACTCTGCGCGTTCGCGCTCATCGCCCTCGTCGCGGCCGGAGGCACGGCATGCTCCGACGACAAGAGCAGCAGTGCCGCCGCCCCGGGCACCAGCAGTTCAGCGGCGCCAGCACAGCCTGCCGCACCGGGGGACTACTGCCAGGCGATGGTCCAATTGTCCCGCAGCACCCGCGAACTGGGCTCGAAGTCCGATATCACCCCGGCCGACTACGCCAAGACGGCCGATCAGTTCGACCAGGTGAAAGCCGTCGCACCGGCCGAGGTCACCGGTGATCTCGACAAGATCAGCGCAGGCTACCGGGCCATCTCGAAAGGACAGGCCACCATCGACACCGTCGGCCCGGACATCGCTCAGGCGAGCCTGCACATGACCCAGGTGAACATGGAGAAGTGCGGGCCGCCCACCGCGCCTCGGTAAGCGCGAACTCGGTCGAGCCGAAGGAGACGAGAATGGATCCGACGAATTCCGATGTCCGGCTGCATGTACACAGGTGGGGTGAGGGGCCGCCGGTCGTGCTTGTGCACGGCGGGATTCTCGGCGGCCGCGAAGCCTGGCGCGCGCAACGGCCGTTGACCGAGCGGTGGACCCTGCTCGCGCCGGACCGCCCCGGCCACGGCGGCACACCCGCCGCGGGACGCCAGGATTTCGAGCCGGAGGCGCGGCTGATCGCGGATCAGCTGCTGGACCGGCCGGTGCATCTGGTCGGGTTGTCCTACGGCGCGATCGTGTCGATGTATGCCGCGGCGCAGCGGCCCGAGCACGTCCGATCGCTCACCATCGTCGAGCCACCGTTGTTCGGCATCGCCCGCGGGAACCCCGCTGTCGATGGGGTGGCCGCCGCGACTCGCGCGCTGATCGAAGACCCCGGTCTGTCGCCGGAAGCCGCGTTGGCGCGGTTCTTCGATGTCGAAGGGGTGCCTGTCGCCCTAGGCAATCCGGTACCGGCGGTGCTGATCGACGGGATGCGCCGGCTGCAGGGCGCACGCCCGCCGGATGAGGCCGCGCCGCCGATGGACGTGCTGCGGGCGGCGGGCTTCCCGATACTGGTGATTTCCGGTGGGCACATGGAGTCGAACGAAATCATCTGCGACGCCATAGCCGAACAGACCGGCGCCGAACGTGCGGTGTGTGCGGGGATGGGCCACCTGGTGCCCGACACCGGTGCACCGTTCAACGCACTGTTGGAGAAGTTCTTCGACGGTACGCCCTAGCAAGTGCCGTGCCCGGCGCAGGCGGCGAGGGCGGTGTCCGCCTGTCGCACCGGGGGCGGAGGGGTATCCCGGTGCGACAGGCGGGTGGGTCAGCCCTGGCCGAGCATGGCGCGCATGGTGTCGATTTCCGCGCGCTGGTTGTCGATGATGTTGCGGGCCAAGTTCTTCGACTCGATATTTGTGCCGGTGGCGAGCTCGGTCTCGGCCATGGTGACCGCGCCGGTGTGATGCTCGATCATCATGGTCAGCCACTGACGATCGAAGTCAGGGCCGGACGCGGCCTGCAGGGCCGTCATCTGATCGGCGCTCATCATTCCCGGCATGGGGTGACCGCCGTGCCCGCTCGCCGCGGTCGGGGCGGGCTTGCCGAAGCTCTGCAGCAACCCGGTGATCTGCTGCATCTCCGGTGCCTGCGCCTGTTCGACGTTCGCGGCGAGGGTCAGCAACTGCTGGTTCTGGCTGTGGCCGGGGACCAGTTTCGCCATGTCGACCGCCTGTGCGTGATGCGGATACATCATCTGCAGGAAGGTGACGTCGGCGTCGTCGAAGTCGGTACGGGCCGCTGGTGCGCTCGCGGACGCGGGGGTGCTCGATGCGCCGTGGTCCATGCCGGACATGGTGTCGTTGTCGCTACAGCCCGCGAGGACGAGGGCGGCAGCCGCGGTGCTCGCGGCGAGGACGGCGGTGATCCGGGTACGGGTGATGAACATGGTTGTGCTCCTTGGGAATTGCGCGGGACTGGGTGTCGGGCAGGACAAACTCCAGCGACCGTCCAGACGGTCGCCGGTGCACCTGTCAGATCCGCAGAATCGACAATTCGGCCAGTGAGAGCACTGTCCACGGCGGCGACCTTTCCCGCCGCGGCCGCCAATGGCGCAGTCGCGCAACACCATTGCCCGGCCGGTCGACAGCGATCCGATACAGCAGTACCAGCGCGAGCAACAGGGCTACGGCAGTAAGAATGAACACGCAACTGTGCATGCCACCGTGTGTGCCATCGCATCCGTCACCCGCGCAATCCGCATCTGGCGCAATATGATTGGTGCCTGGCAAGGTGATCGGCTCGGTGGACATCGTCGTAAGGTCTCGGGCGTCTGTTTCGGCGATCTCGTCGACCGGCATCGCCATTGGGGTGGTGTCGGTCGATTCGGCGAGCATCCGGCCGCCGTCGATCTCCTCGACCGCGGCGCCGCCATCGGACCGCACCATCGCGGCATGGTCGGAGCCCGCCGCATCCGCGTGGCCGGGTACGGCGAACACCGCCGCGTGCATCGTCACGATCCCGGCGAGTAGCACCAGCATGCCGAGCGCCCGCGCGAGCCCGGCGCGGAGCGGGAGGTGCTGTTCGGCCACGCGGCCAGTGTAGTAACGACTATTCGGCGCGATGCTGATACCCCCTGGCGGTACGGGTACCTACGGGGTGGCGACGTCGATGACCAGACGTGTCGGGTTGGTCAGCGTGGTGACGGTGAACCCGGGCCGATCGGCATTCACGCCGATGAACGACTGGGTGGTGCCCTCGAATACGGTGGTCCGGTAGACGCCCGCGATGGCGGGTGCGCTCGGATCGGTCGCGGGGTCGGGCCCCGCGTACGCAGGCACGGCGCTGTCGAACGGGTAGGCCGAGCCGAGGATCTGCACCTCGAGGATCGAGGTCCCGGCCACGTCGATCGGCTTGCCGCTGCCGTCCTGCACGGCCCGGTCGGCGTACTGCACGATCCAGCCGGGGGTGCCTTTACCGCCGAGGTCGTAGACCACGCGGTCGAAGCCGGGCTGGTGGCCGATTCGAATGTTGGTGACGGTGAGGCCCGCGTCGCCGGACGCGGTGCCGCGCTTGGTGGTGGCGTCGCGCGGGACACTCGGCGCTTCGGCCATGGTTCCGGTCGTCGAGGTGGGGGCGGCAGGGGTGGTCGCGGTGGATCCGTCGTCGCCGCAGCCCGCGAGCAGTGCCGTCGCGGCGGCGATGGCCAACACCATCCTGTTACGCATGGGACTGATGATAATCGGCTATCAGTGCATCGTGCGGGATTTATAGGTTTCTCAATGTTTGCCGTCGGAAGTAATTTCGAATGGACCGGCGCCGGGTCTGCCTCGTGATTGTCGCAGGCCGTACGCGAATCGCGCGTCACGATCTATCCGGATGATCTGAAAAGTGCTGTCGACCAAGTATTTCCGGCGAGTCGTGCGGCCATTCGCCGCTGCCTCGGTGGTTCTCGCCGGTGTGCTGAGCGCCTGCGCAAGCACCGGCACGGCGAAACCGGCACCCGCGGTGTCCCTGGCTCCGGTGGCGTCGACCTCTGCCGTGGCCCCGGCCGGCGCGCCGCAGAGCGAGGCGCCCGCCAAGACGCGGGGCTGGCTAAAAATCTACCGCGGCATTGCGCCGACCGGCACGAATGCCGTTCAGCTCTGCCATTGCGGACAATGGCGCTGCCGGACAGTACGTTACGGCCGCCGACCGCGCGCTGTACCGGTTCGACAACGCCTCCGCGACGCCGTCGAGGTCGAATTGCGCCGGAGATAGCGCCGAGACATGGCCGCCATTGATCGCGCAGCGCGGCCGGGTCGCGTACGCGGGTGCCACCCGCCCACGGCTCGTCGGCTTCGTCGAACGTGCCGATGGCGCATGCCAAATCGCCATCGCCGAGCGGCCGGTGTACTTCTTCATCGAGGACCGGAAGGCGGGAGACCTGCCTGGGCAAGGCATCGGTGGGATCTGGCGAGCGGTGACCTCGACGGGTGTCAAAGCGGGCGCTAACTTAAGGTAATCGCTTGCAGCACTGCGTATTACGGATAATGCCCAAGAGACTGCACGGTTTGCTGGAGTGGGTTTGCCGGGGCCGGTGCGAACCTAGGGCAACGATCTAGCACACTTGAGGCGTGACAGATATCGAGGACGTACTAAGCCGGTTGCGGCGCTATCCAGATGTGGAGGCTTTAAACCTCTACGCCGTGGATGCCGCCGACCGGCTGATCCTTGATGTCGCCGATGACGCGCTCGCCACTGCTGATAGCGGAAAGGTAGCTATCCTCGGCGACGCGTACGGCGCGCTCACCATCGGCGCGGTCGCCGCACATGAACTGCGCAACGTCCGCGTCTATCAGGATCTGCTGACCGGCGAACTCGCCCTGGCCAACAACGCCCGCGCGCTCGGCTACGCGGATCGCTACACCGCGTACCCGCTGGGCCGCGAGCTGCTCGCCGACGTCCGGGTGGTGTTGCTGCGGCTGCCACGGGCGCTGGCCGGACTGGCCGAGGTCGCCGATGCCATCGCCCGCTACGCCGATCCCGAGGTGGTGGTGTTCGCGGGCGGCCGCGACAAGTATCTGACGAAGTCGATGAACGACATTCTGGCCCAGTCTTTTTCCGAGGTCCGGGCCAGCCGTGGCAGGCAGAAGTCGCGCACCCTGCTGGTCAGCGGGCCGAAACCGGTCGGCGAGCCGCCGTTCCCGGTCCAGGACCGGCTCGACGACCTCGGCATCGACGTGGTCGCGCACGGCGCCGCCTTCTCCGGTGCCCGGCTGGATATCGGCACCCGATTCCTGCTCGACCACCTGAAGTGGATGAAGCCCGATGCGCGCGAGGCCATCGACCTCGGCTGCGGCACCGGGATACTGGCCGTCGCGCTGGCCAAGGCACGGCCCGCGCTCCGGGTACTCGGCACCGATCAGTCGGCGGCCGCGGTGGCCTCCGCACAGGCGACCGTGGCGGTGAACGGGGTCGCGGAGCGGGTGACGGTGGTGCGTGACGACGCGATGTCCTTGGCCGCCGACAACAGTGCCGACTTGGTGCTGTGCAATCCGCCGTTCCACGTCGGCGCCGCCGTGCACACCGGCTCGGCGATCAAGATGTTCGCCGAGACCGGCCGGGTGCTGCGGCCCGGCGGTGAGCTGTGGACGGTCTTCAACTCGCATCTCAATTACCGAGGTGTGATCGAGCGCATGGTCGGCCGTACCGACGTGGTCGGACGCAACCGCAAGTTCACGGTCACTCGGTCCGTGCGTGGCCTGCACGACGCGCAACAGCGGTAGAGTCCGAATTGTCCGCGTCGGCAACTTCCTCGGGAACTCGTGCCACGCAGCAAACGTTGGACCTAGCAGTTGGTTCTCGAGTGCGAACTCGATGAACAGCGGCATCGACCAGAAAGGGACGCAAGTGCGTAGCACAAGCAATCCGGTTTTCCGAAACTTGCCTCGGCAAGAGGGCAATGGCTACGCCAACTTCGGTTCCGGCGTGACCGGTGCGGGCCAGATGGGTCAGCAATTCGGCAATCAGTACGGGCAGCAGTACCAGCAGCCGCAGCCGTACCAGCAGCCGACGGCCACCCGGGCGATGACCATCGACGACGTGGTGACCAAGACGGCCATCACACTGGGCGTGCTCGCGCTGTCGGCGATCATCTCCTACGGCCTGACCAACGCGAACACCTCGCTGGCTCCGCTGTTCGTCATCGGCGGCGGTCTGGTCGGCCTGGTGCTCGTCCTCGTGGCGACCTTCGCCAGGAAGATGGACAACCCGGTCATCGTGCTGTCGTACGCGGTGTTCGAGGGCCTGTTCGTCGGCGCGCTGTCGTTCATGTTCACCAACATCGAATTCGGCGGGGTCGGCGGCAGCGCGATGATCGCGCAGGCCGTGCTCGGCACCTTCGGTGTGTTCGCCGGCATGCTGGTCGTCTACAAGACCGGCGCGATTCGCGTCACACCGCGCTTCACCCGGATGGTCGTCGGCGCCATGATCGGCGTGCTTGTCCTGGTGGTTGGCAACCTGATCGCCAGCTTCTTCATCTCGGGCGGCCTCGGCCTGCGCGACGGTGGCCCGCTCGCGATCGTGTTCAGCCTGGTGGTCATCGCGATCGCCGCGTTCAGCTTCCTGCTCGACTTCGATGCCGCCGATCAGCTGATCCGCGCGCAGGCGCCGGAGAAGGCGGCCTGGGGCGTCGCGCTCGGCCTGACCGTCACCCTGGTCTGGCTGTACGTCGAGATCCTGCGACTGCTGAGCTACTTCAACAACGATTAAGGGCAGCGGGTTTCGCCCCGCCGAGCCGACAACGGGTGGTTACCGGATTTCCGGTGACCACCCGTTCTGCGTTCGAATGGCAATCAGCTCAAGACATCGGTGGCCACATGATCATCGCCGCAATGCTCGGCCAGCACCGCGACGCCGACCGAGTTCTCGGTGCGCAGCGGGAGGATCTTCCGGTACTCCGGCGAGTCGTACCAGCCTTGCGCCGCAGCGGAATCCGGGAACTCGATCACGATGACATTGCCGTTGGCCGGACCCTCCAGCACGGTCTGTTTGCCGCCGTGCACGATGAATTTCCCACCGAACGGTGCCAGCGTCGCGTCGATGCGCTGGAGGTACTCGACGATCTCGGCATTGACGTCGACGTCGTACAGGTGGGCGATCGCATAGGCGGGCATTACGGACTCCTGAGCTGTTGTTGCGTTGATGCTCTTAATCTTTGACGTTCCGGGTAGCGAAAGCGATTACCTGACAGGTAAGAGTGCCGCCCACAACATAGAACGGCTTCCTATCCCGGGATAGGAAGCCGTTCTACTGATTTCGTGAGCACATGGGTAACTCACCGGGGACGGGCTAACGCATTGCGCATATCACCGCCGGTCGCCAACGGTGACCGACCATGCACCTAGATCTGGCCTGAATACCCGGAGAGGCGGATCAGCTCAGGCGCTCGATGACCATCGCCATGCCCTGGCCGCCGCCGACGCACATGGTCTCCAGACCGAACTGCTTGTCGTGGGTCTGCAGGTTGTTGATCAGCGTGGTGGTGATGCGGGCACCGGTCATGCCGAACGGGTGGCCGAGCGCGATGGCGCCGCCGGAGACGTTCAGCTTGTCCTCGTCGATCTTCAGCTCGCGGGCCGAGCCGAGCACCTGCACCGCGAACGCCTCGTTGATCTCGACCAGGTCGATGTCGTCGATCGACTTGCCCGCCAACGCGAGCGCGCGCTTGCACGCCTCGATCGGGCCGAGGCCCATGATCTCCGGGGACAGGCCGGAGACGCCGGTGGACACGATGCGGGCCAGCGGGGTGAGGCCGAGCTCCTTGGCCTTGGTGTCGCTCATGATGACGAGCGCGGCGGCGCCGTCGTTGAGCGGACAGCAGTTGCCCGCGGTGACGGTGCCGTCCGGACGGAACACCGGCTTCAGCTTGCTGACCGCCTCGTAGGTGACGCCGGCGCGCGGGCCGTCGTCCTTGGACACCACCGAACCGTCGGGCAGCGTGACCGGGGTGATCTCGCGCTCGAAGAAGCCGTTGTTGATCGCTTCCTCGGCCCGGTTCTGCGACCGGACGCCCCAGCGGTCCTGTTCCTCGCGGGTGATGCCGGTGAAGCCCGCGACGTTCTCCGCGGTCTGGCCCATCGCGATGTAGGCGTCGGGGATCAGGCCGTCCTCGCGCGGGTCGTGCCAGACGCCCGCGCCGCCCTCGGCGGTCTTCGCGGTGCGCGCCTGCGCCTCGGCGAAGAGCGCGTTCTGGGTGTTCGGCCAGCTGTCGGCGGAACCGTTCTTGTACCGGGACACGGTCTCGACGCCCGCGGAGATGAACGCGTGACCCTCGCCGGCCTTGATCGCGTGGAACGCCATCCGGGTGGACTGCAGCGACGACGCGCAGTAGCGGTGCACGGTGGTGCCGGGTACGAAGTCGTAGCCGAGCTGGACCGCGACGATGCGGGCCAGGTTGAAGCCCGACTCGCCACCGGGGGAACCGCAGCCGAGGATCAGGTCATCGATCTGGGCGGGGTCCAGGGCGGGCACCTTGTCGAGCGCCGCGCGGACGATCTGGGTGGTCAGGTCGTCGGGCCGCATGTCGACCAGCGATCCCTTGGCCGCCCGGCCGATGGGGGAGCGGGCGGTCGAGACGATGACAGCCTCAGGCATGAGGACTCCTTTGTCGGAAGGAACGTGCGAACCGCTGTTGTTACTCGCGGGTTCCTATCGAATCTACGTCGCGCCCCGGTGACCGGGCACCCGGGGTCGCCTCGCTCAGCGCCGCCAGCAGGACCGGAAGTAGTTGCGCGGCGGCGAGTTCGTAGCCTGCCGCCGAAGGATGGAAACCGTCGGCGGAGAACAGGAGTTCGGGCTGGGCCCGGAATTCCGGCGCGAGCAGGTAGCCCATCGGCACCGGGCGGCCGCCCGCGACGCTGGTGGCCACCGTTTGGGCGCGGGCCAACCGGACGCTCCAGTTGTGCACCACCGTGCGCAGCGGCTGCGGAATCGCGGTCACCGTGCCGAGATTCGGGCAGGTGCCGACCACCACGACGCTGTCGGCCATGCGCAGCCGGGCGACCGCGGCGGCCAGCCTGCGGGCCGAGGCGCGGACCGAGTGCTTCTTGGTGATGTCGTTGGCGCCGATGAGGATGATCGCGGCGTCCGGCGGCGGACCCGCCACGAACATCGCGTCCACCTGACCGGACAGGCCCTTGGAGGTGGCGCCGGAAATCGCCTTGGTGCTCAATCGGATTCGCTGCTCGGTGGCCAGGGCGAGGCCGCGGGCCAGGCGCACGCCGGGCACTTCGTCGGCGACCAGGCAGCCGACCCCGGCCGCGGTGGAATCGCCGAAGACCATCAGGTGCAGATCCGCGTGCTTACCGGAGCGCCAAGGTTCCGGTTCCAGGCAGCCCGCGGTGTAGATGCCGTCCGCTTCAGGCGGTTTCGAGGTGTCGCGGCCGATGACGCCACGCGCCGCGCCGGCCTGCGCCATCAACAGTCGAGAGGTCGCCCACCATGCGGTGCCGGCGCCGGAACCGGCCAGGACTGTTGCGGCACCGGTCACCGCGGCGGTACGCCAGCCGATGCGTGGTGCAGTCACAAAGGAAAATGTACCGACTTTACGCAGGCGGGGCAGCGGGAGCGGGAACGTCGAACCAGCCGTGCGCCGGAATGCTCGCCGCGTCGGTGGTGACGGTGACCTCGACATGGCCTGGACCGGTGTCCTGGAACAGCGCGTACTGGACGCTGCCGTAGAGGCCCGTGACGATCGTGTCCTCGTACCTGCCGACGGCACCGGTGGTGGTGTTGCGCCAGTCAACCATGGTGTGCACCTCGCACAGCGGGGCCAGCGGATAGTCGCCCTCGCCGATGCCGACGACCGGCAGCGCACGCATGTTGAGGATGGCCCGGCCGGGCCACGCGGGGCTGACATCGGCCCAGGTCCGGACGGTTGTCCCGCACAGGCCACCGTGCGCCATGGTGAGCACCTGGGGGAATTCGATGGTGACTGCGTTCGCCTGCGCGCCCGGTCCGACCAGGGCGGCCAGCGCCGCTCCGGCCAGAACAACGCCGGCCCTGGCGATGTTCGGCTGCTTCATGGTTCGGATCCTAAATGGGTGGTTGCCCGATTCCCGGTTTGTCAGGCCGGACGGGCTTGCGCGTGGCGTGCGCCAACTCACATCGGGTTCATCTGGAACTATGGGGCGCATGCGCATCGCCGACCATGTCGTGGACCTCATCGGCAATACGCCGCTGGTCCGGTTGAACTCTGTTGTAGGACCGAATACCGGACTGGTAGCGGCCAAGATCGAATACCTGAATCCGGGTGGTAGCTCCAAGGACCGGATCGCCGTGAAGATGATCGACGCGGCCGAGAAGTCCGGGCAGTTACGGCCCGGTGGCACCATCGTCGAACCCACCTCCGGCAACACCGGTGTCGGCCTCGCGCTGGTCGCTCAGCAGCGCGGTTACCACTGCGTCTTCGTCTGCCCCGACAAGGTCAGCGAGGACAAGCGCAACGTGCTGCGCGCGTACGGCGCCGAGGTTGTGGTGTGCCCGACCGCCGTCGCGCCGGAAGATCCGGCCAGCTACTACAGCGTCTCCAACCGCCTGGTCGGCGAGATCGACGGCGCGTGGAAGCCGGATCAGTACTCCAACCCCGGCGGTCCGGACAGCCACTACGAGACGACCGGTCCGGAGATCTGGCGCGACACCGACGGCACGGTCACCCACTTCGTCGCGGGTGTCGGCACCGGCGGCACCATCACCGGCGTCGGCCGGTACCTCAAGGAGGTGTCCGGCGGCAAGGTCAAGATCATCGGCGCCGACCCGGAGGGCTCGGTGTACTCCGGCGGCACCGGACGGCCGTACCTGGTCGAGGGCGTCGGCGAAGATTTCTGGCCGTCCGCCTACGACCCGGCGATCCCGGACGAGATCATCGCGGTCTCCGACGCGGACTCCTTCGACATGACCAGGCGGCTGGCTCGCGAGGAGGGCCTGCTGGTCGGCGGCTCCTGCGGCATGGCGGTGGTCGCGGCCATCGAGATCGCCAAGCGGGAACCGGACGCCGTTGTGGTGGTGCTGCTGCCGGACGGCGGCCGCGGCTACCTGTCGAAGATCTTCAACGACCAGTGGATGAGCTCCTACGGCTTCCTGCGCGAACGCCTCGACGGCAGCACCGTGGAACCGTTGGTCGGTGATGTGTTGCGCGGCAAGTCCGGCGAGCTGCCCGACCTGGTGCACACCCACCCGTCGGAGACGCTGCGCGACGCCATCGAAATCCTGCGCGAGTACGGGGTTTCGCAGATGCCGGTGGTCGGCGCGGAGCCGCCGGTGATGGCAGGCGAGGTCGCGGGCAGCGTCTCGGAGCGCGACCTGCTCTCGGCGGTGTTCGAAGGGCGTGCGCACCTGACCGATTCGGTCGGCAAGCACATGAGCCCCTCGTTCCCGCTGATCGGCGCGGGCGAACCGATCTCCGCCGCGACCAAGGCGCTCTCGGACACCGACGCGCTGATGGTCGTCGAGGAGGGCAAGCCGGTCGGCGTCATCACCCGCCACGATCTGCTCGGCTTCCTGAGCGTAGGGACGTTCGGGCACTGACGCTCAGCCGCCTCTCCGCGAATTCAGGCCAGATCTAGGTGCGTGGCCGTCGGCGGGCCGGCGGCGAGGCAGTGGCACCCAGGTGCGCACGAGATCTGTTGTCGAGGAATGTCGGTCGGGGTCCGAGTGGACCCCGGCTATTCGAGACGGGCACGCAGTGATCGGGCGTCGCGTGGGGCCATGACCTTGGCGTCGTTGTCGAAGTAGCAGTAGACGTCGTGGTCGGTGGACCAGGTGCGGATTTTCTCGGCCCACATGTCGAGGCCCTCGTCGGTGTAGCCGCTGACGTACAACTCGTCATGCCCATGCAGCCGGATGTAGACGAAGTCCGCGGTGACCTCCTCGATCAACGGGAATTTGCCTGCGGCGTCGGCGATTACGAGCGCGATCTCGTGCTTGGTCAGCAAGTCGGTGAATTCGGGTGTGACGAAGCTGGGGTGCCGGATCTCCAATGCGTGCCGCAGCGGACGGTCGGCGTCGGTGGTCGTGTAGGCCGGATCCACCCGATGGTCATGCCGTTTCGCTATTTCCACGGCCTGCGTGGTGGTGCGGGGGAGGTGCCCGAAGAAGGTCGCAAGCACCTGCGGATCGAACTGGAAGTTCGGCGGCAGCTGCCAGAGGATCGGGCCGAGTTTGCGGCCGAGGGCGAGCAGTCCAGAGGCGAGGAAGTTCGCCAGCAGTTCGTCGCCATCGCGCAACCGCTTCATGTGCGTGATGAATCGGCTGCCCTTCACCGCGAACACGAAATCGTCCGGCGTCTGACTCGCCCAGTTCTGATAGCTCGACGGGCGCTGCAGCGCGTAGAACGAGCCGTTGATCTCGACGCTGTTCAGCTGCTGCGACAGGTACGCGAGCTCGCGCTTCTGCGTCACGCCCTTGGGATAGAAGACCCCGCGCCAGGGCGGATACACCCACCCTGACGTGCCGATCCGGACCTCGCCCATCCCTCCATCGTGGCAGCAGCTAGCCGGATGCGCCGCTCGCTACCCGATCTTGTCGCAGTGTCGCGACCCGTCCGACCGCCCACGCGACCACCAACGCGGCGAGGAACGACAGCAGTGACGCACTCATCCACGCCTGCTTGGTGAAGTGCAGCTTCTCCTGCGCGTTCACCCAGAAGTCGGTCCACACGCCGGCATCGCCCGGATTGATGAGTTGATAAACCGTGAGCCCGGCCAGCCAGGCGATGATCATGCCCCAGCGCGGCGGGGCGTCGTCGGAGGTGTTCCACTCGCCCTTCGCACGCAGGAAGAAGTCGGCGACGAGCACGCCGAGCAGCGGCACGAACACCGAACCGATCAGGCCGAGGAAGCCGAAGTAGTTGGCCATGTTCAGCCGCAGCGCCAGCAGCGTGATCAGCAGGCCGAGGCCGATCGACAGGATCCGCCGGTCGATGCGCGGCGCGAGGTTCTGGATCGAGACGGCGGTGGAGTACACATTGGCGAAGGACTGGTCGGCCTCGCGCAACACGAAGACGAAGAAGAACAGTCCGCCGAGGCTGACCTGCAGGAACGGCGAGTACTGGCCGTCGCCGGTGGCGCGGGCCAGCGCGAACAGGCCGAGCGTGTAGGCCACGATCTGGGTGATCGCGTAGGCCCCGCTCGCCGCGCCGAACGCCGTGCCGGTGCTGCGCGAATGCCGGGTGTAGTCGGCCGCGACCGGCACCCAGGAGATCGACACCGCGAGCGCCGCGTCGGTGGCGATCCAGAAGAGGTTCCAGTCCGCGCCGAACGGGCCGCTGCCGTGCGGGCCGGGATTGGCCGACAGATCGGGCAGGCCGGTCCGGAAGAACTGGATGTAGAACCAGATCAGCGCGATCACCACGCCGACCGTGACGAACCGGCGCAGCATCCGCACCGAGCCGAGCGGCCAGATCGTCAGGACCGTGGTGAGCACGCCTGCGGCCACCACGTAGAGCCAGTGCGGGCCGCCACCGAACAGCTCGTCGGCCGCGTCGCCGATGACGATCAATTCGAAGGTGCCCCAGCCGATCAGCTGAGCGATGTTCAAAACGGTTGGCAGATAACTGAGTTTCGCGCCGAACAGGCCGCGCAACAGGACCATCGCCGGTTTGCCGGTCTTCGCGCCTGGCACGGCGGCCAAGCCGAGCATCAGCCCGCCGACGACCGTCCCGACGATCATCGCGAGGATGCCCGCGGAAATGGAGATCTGCGGTGCACCATCGGAATTCGGCGCGAGCACGGTATACGCGCCGGAGAAGGCGATGAGGCTGACGCCCAGATTTGCCCAGAATGCGCTCTGATCCCAGAAAGACAGCACCTTCGGGGCGGGTTCGTCGAGGGTGAAGGGAGCCTCGTGCCGATCGGAGTTGTGCAGGGTCGGTGAAGACATGACCGAAACGCTCTTCCTACGCCGGCATTACCCGGACAGGTTCATGCGGTCGGCGAAGCGCTGGGGTCCGCCCTCTCAGCCCGGCCTTGCCCGAGCTCCCGCGGTGGGGTGGTTCGGGCGAATAGTACACGTGGCCGTGTAGCAGTCTGTGCGATCCGCACGAGAGCAGCTGTGAGCTGCGAGTTCGCTCGAATCGGTATCGTGGAGCTCGGGCAAAGTACGGACCAACACAGGGCTTAGGAAATGTCCGTTCTGAACTGGGGATTGGTGCGCTGCGGCCGGAATCACACCGGTCGTTAACCGCGATAACGGAGTTGTAACGGTCTGTTCACTGTCTAGGACCAGGATTACGAAGTATGACTCGGAGGCAAGTGATCGGTTGGGTAGCTCTGCTTACCTCGGTGCTTGCCGGGGCCGAGTTGCTCGATCGGGTGAATTTTCCCGCGCCGCAGATGATTCTCGCGATCGTCGTCGGCGGCGCCCTCGCGTTGGCCGGGAAGTTGCCCGCGCCGATGCCCCGGCAGCTGTCGTGCGGCGTGCAGTCCATGCTCGGTGTGCTGATGGGCAGCTATCTGGAAATCTCGCTGCTGTCGAGTATCGGATTGGCGTTGATCCCGGTGCTCGCGGTGACGGTGGCGACGCTGTTGATCAGCTTGGTGGTCGCGGTGGTGTTCGCCCGCTTCGCGCACGTCGAGTTGCCGACCGCGACGCTCGGCCTGCTGGCGGGCGGTTCCGCGGCGGTGGTGGCGGTGGCCGACGATATGGACGCCGATCCACGCCAGGTGGCGTTCATGCAGTACCTGCGGGTCGCGCTGGTCGCCGTGAGCGCACCCGCCCTCGGCGCGCTACTGAACAACAGCGGCGACAGCCTGAGCAGCGGACACGCCACGCTCGGCGCCTCGGTCACCAATCCTGATCTGCCGTTCTGGATGATCGTCGGACGCGGCGACCAGGTCGCCGGTTTGTCCATCGCGATCATGCTCTGCGTCGTCGGCACCAAGCTCGGCAAGCGGCTCGGCCTGCCGAGTCCGGCGCTGATCGGGCCGATGCTGATGACCGCGGTGCTCACCGCCCTCGGCGTCAGCCACGGGTACGCGCCGACGAACCTGTTCAAGGACCTGCTGTTCGTGCTCATCGGCTTCGAGGTCGGCACCCGCTTCACCAGGACCGTCGTCCGCGAGATGGCCCGGATGATCCCCGGCATGACGGTCACCATCGTCGCGCTGTCCGCCATCGTCGCGGGCCTGGCCTTCGCGGTCGCCACCTTCGTCGACCTCGAGCTGTCCGACATCTACCTGGCCACCACGCCGGGCGGTATCAACGCCGTGCTGGCCACCGCCGAGTCGATGGACGCCAACCTGCCGCTGATCACCTGCGTGCAGAGCATGCGCCTGCTGCTGATGGTGCTGATGCTGCCGTTGCTGGCCAAGGGGATGCGGTGGTTCTCGGCGCGGCAATTGTCGATGCGAGAACCCGAGCTAGCGGTCTGACCCGGTCTGCGCGGACACTATCGGCCGGTTGCCGGGCTTTCTCCCCGTTCGACGCGAAGATTGTTCGTGCAGACCGACACCACCGCACAACTAAGCCTTTCGAACCGCGCCCACAATCAGATCCGTCCACTCATCCGCCAACGAAGCGAGCCGATACCACGCCGCGTGCACCCGAACGTCGGACACTTTCTCAGCGGTATGCAGCAGGTGGCTGGCATGCGCGTGGGCCGCGGCCATGCGATCGATGGTGGCACCGAGGGAGCCGGTGCGTAGGTGATCGGTGCAGCTGCGGCGGGGCAGCTGGGTGGCCACCCAGGTATCGATGGCGGCGACCAATTCCGCGCGGCGGCAATCGATTCCGGCGGCCGCGAGCGGATTGCCGTGGCGCTGCCGATGCAAGGTGGCCAGTCTGCGGGCCCAGCCGATCAGGGGATGCTCGGCGCTCGGGTCGCCCTCGGGGCTGCCGAAAGCGGCGACCAGCTCGCGTTGATCCGGCAGCGACCGGGCGGTATCTCCGGTGGCGGGCAGCGCGCGATCACGAACGAACATCGCGGGCTCCCAGCGGCCGGTGACTCGTTTCGGCTGACAAGGTCTTCATCGTGCACCTCCGGGTGACGTCAGGCGGGAGGCATTGCCCTGATGCCGAATCCGAACTAAGGGTGCGCCGCGTACCTCGGCGTGTCGGTGACATCGAGATGGCACAGCGATGACAGGTCGTAACAATCTTCTCCTCATCGCGGTGGGACGGGTGGTGAGGAAGACCGACCAGTCGGCGATGGCCGGAGTCGAGAGTACGGCCTCAGGTAACGGATCGGGCGAGCGGTCGCGCCGAAAGCCGCAATGTGGCAAATTATCTGCAAACGGAAGGTTCGAGTTATGCGGCCGGGGTATAACCGGCGTTGAAGCAGCCTCGGCAAACCGCCCTGGCTTAATCGGATAGCGAAGGGATGGGCATGTACACCTCCAGTTTGGCTATCGATTTCCAGAAGGGGTTCTCGGACGCGTGGAGTTCGGTGGCCACGTTCGTGCCCAAGCTCGCCGGATTCATCGTCATCCTGCTCATCGGCTGGATCGTCGCGAAGGTCGTTTCGACGATCGTGGACAAGGTGCTCGACCGGCTCGGCTTCGACCGCCTCGTCGAGCGGGGCGGCCTCAAGCAGATGATGTCGCGCAGCCGGTACGACGCCTCCGACCTGCTTGCGAAGCTTGCCTACTACGCGATCCTGTTGATCGCTTTGCAGCTCGGCTTCGGCGTCTTCGGCCCGAACCCGGTGAGCGATCTGCTCGACGGCATCGTCTCCTGGCTGCCGAAGGCAGCGGTCGCGATCATCATCGTGGTGATCGCGGGCGCGATCGCCTCCGCGGTGCGTGACCTGGTCGGCAACATGCTCGGCGGCCTGTCCTACGGCGCGATGATCGGCCGGATCGCCGCGGTGTTCATCTGGGGCGTCGGCATCGTCGCCGCGCTGAACCAGATCGGGGTGGCCATGTCGGTCACCATGCCGATCCTGATCACCGTGCTCGCCACCATCGGCGGCATCCTGGTGGTCGGCGTCGGCGGCGGCATGGTCCGGCCGATGCAGCAGCGCTGGGAGAACTGGCTAAGCGGGCTGGAAGAGGAGATGCCCGCGGTCAAGGGGCACGCGGAGGCGTACTCGCGCGGCCGCGAAGACGCCTCGCGTGAGCAGCTGTGGATGGATCAGCAGGCCTCGCGTGGCCAGGGCCAGCACGCGCAGCAGTGGGATCAGGGCGCGATGCAGGGTGGCGGCTCGTACGAGCAGTCCGGTGAGTACATGGGCTACCGCGACCCGGGCGAGCGGCGCTAGGCAACGAACAAACGCGTCCGCCGTGGGCTATGGCCCGCGGCGGACGCGTCGTGTCATGGGCTCAGGCGAGCTGCTGCGACGGGTGCAGGCACACACTCGCCAGGCGCAGCTGGAGCCAGTCGGCGTTCGCCCAGCTGCCGAGATCGTCCGGCGCCGCACTGGTCATGCCGTGGTCGGCCGCGGCCTCGCGCACGTGATCGAGGAGGCCGCGCGCGTAACCCGCGAGCAGCACGCTGATCGGCACCCGCGCGGCACCTTCGACGCCGAGCTCGAGGATGTCGCGCACGGCGGCCGCGTGCTGATCCAGCGCCGCCGACAGCGCGGGCAGTTCCGCCGCCGCGGCGAGCGCCGGTACCCCGTGCGTCTTGTGCAGGCGGGTCAATATCTTGCGCGCCGACACTTCGAGCAACGCGGGGCCGAGCAGAAACATGTTCCTATGCTAGCAATCGGCGAGTCTTTATAGAACTGTGACGCTTGACCCAGTCTGATTCGCCGGAAAAGTACGGTCCAGCAAACACTCCGCACGAAAATCATTGCTAGAGAACCAGTTCGCCAACTGGGCCGATAAATGCGACCGCTCGGTATTTATTACCGCTCGACTTTCGACGGCAAGCGAACCGATTCGCCTAGCAGGCTCGCTGTTACCTGAACGCGTTGGCGTCGGTCAGCGCGCGGCCGAGCACCAGCTGATGCACCTCCGCCGTGCCCTCGTAGGTGAGCACCGACTCCAGGTTGTTCGCATGGCGCAGCACCGGATAGTCCAGCGTGATGCCGTTGGCGCCGAGGATGGTGCGGCACTCGCGGGCGATCGCGATGGCCTCCCTGGTGCTGTTCAACTTGCCCGCGCTCACCTGTTCGGGCGTCACCACGCCACGGTCCTTCAGCCGGCCGAGGTGCAGCGCGAGCAGCTGGCCCTTGCCGAACTCCAGCGCCATGTCCGCCAGCTTCGCCTGGGTCAGCTGATATCCGGCCAGCGGCTTGTCGAACACCTCGCGGGTGCGCGCGTATTCGATGGTCGAGGCCAGGCAGTCGCGGGCCGCGCCGAGCGCGCCGAAGATGATGCCGAACCGGGCCTCGCTCAGACAGGCCAGCGGCGACGCGAGCCCGCGCGACTCCGGCAGCACGGCATCGGCGGGCAGCCGGACGTCGTCGAAGTCCAGTTCGGCGGTCACCGAGGCGCGCAGCGACAGCTTGCGATGCATCTCGCGCGCGCTGAACCCCGGCGTCCCGGCGGGCACCAGGAAGCCGCGAATCACCTGCCTGCCCTCGTCCTCGGTCTGCGCCCAGACCACCGCGATGTCGGCCACCGAACCGTTGGTGATCCACATCTTCGAGCCGTTGAGCACCCAGTCGGTGCCGTCCCGCTTGGCCCTGGTCCGCATGCCGCCGGGGTTGGAGCCGAAATCGGGTTCGGTGAGACCGAAGCAGCCGAGCGCGCGGCCCGCCGCCATCTCCGGCAGCCACTGCTGCTTCTGCTCCTCCGAGCCGTACTTGTGGATCGCGGTCATCGCCAGCGATCCCTGCACCGACACCATGCTGCGCACGCCGGAATCGACGGCCTCCAGTTCCTGGCAGGCCAGGCCGTACATCGTCGCCGACATGCCGGCGCAGCCGTAGCCATCGAGATGCATGCCGAGCAGCCCGACCTCGCCGAGCTGCGGCGCGAGTTCGCGTGCCGGGAAGGTGCCCTCCTCGAACCAGTCCGCGATGTGCGGTCGCAAGCGTTGATTCGCGAAGGTCGCGACGGCATCGCGGATCTCGCGCTCATCGTCGGACAGCAGGGAGTCGATCGCGAACAGTTCTTCCACAGTCACCATGCGCTAAGCGTAATTGGGAGGGCGCCGGTGATATCGGGGTCTTCGGAGGTGCTCGTCATAATATTTCCGGTCTACCCGCCCTAGCTGCGTAACTACGTCGGAACGGGGGCGGGATCGTCCGCAGCGTCTCCATCTGGTACTACCGGGGGGTTGCCCGGGGATCGCCCCTGATTAGGCTGGGGCCATGAGCGATCTGGGGTTCTCGACACGTGCCGTCCACGCGGGATTCGATCCCGACCCGCAGACCGGCGCGGTCAACGTGCCCATCTACGCGAGTTCGACGTTCGCCCAGGACGGCGTCGGCGGTCTGCGTGGCGGTTTCGAGTACGCCCGCACCGGCAATCCGACCAGGTCCGCGCTGGAAGCGAACCTCGCCGCGCTCGAATCCGGCAGCTACGGCCGGGCGTTCGCGTCGGGCATGGCGGCCACCGACTGTGCCATTCGCGCGGTGCTGCGTCCCGGCGACCACATCGTCATCCCGGACGACGCGTACGGCGGCACCTTCCGCCTGATCGACAAGGTGTTCAGCCAGTGGGGCATCGAGCACTCGCCCGCCCACGTATTCGACGTGGACGAGATGCGCGCGGCGATCCGGCCGAACACCAAGCTGGTGTGGGTGGAGACCCCAACCAACCCGCTGCTGAGCATCGGCGACATTCCGGCGCTCGCCGATATCGCGCACGGCGCGGGCGCGAAGCTGGTGGTGGACAACACCTTCGCCACCCCGTACCTGCAGCAGCCGCTGCTGCTCGGCGCGGACATCGTCACGCATTCGACCACCAAATACCTCGGCGGGCACTCCGATGTGGTCGGCGGCGCGCTGATCACCAACGATCCCGAGCTCGACGCGGCGTTCGCCTTCCTGCAGAACGGCGCGGGCGCGGTGCCCGGCCCGTTCGACGCGTTCCTCACCATGCGCGGCACCAAAACCCTTGCCGTGCGGATGGATCGGCACTGCGACAACGCGGAGACCCTGGCCGAGTTCCTCACCAGGCATCCGGCCATCTCCCAGGTGATCTATCCCGGCCTGCCGGAGCATCCCGGCCACGCGGTCGCCGCCAAGCAGATGCGCCGGTTCGGCGGGATGATCTCGGTGCGGCTGCACGGCGGTCCGGACGCGGCCCGCGACTTCTGCTCGCGCACCAAGGTTTTCACCCTCGCCGAGTCGCTGGGCGGGGTGGAATCGCTGATCGAGCATCCGGCCGCGATGACGCACGCGTCCACCGAGGGCTCCGTGCTCGAGGTCCCCGCGGATCTGGTGCGGCTCTCGGTCGGTATCGAGGACGCCGCGGATCTGCTCGCCGATATCGAGCAGGCGCTCGGCTAGGAACCGCGCACAGATGACGAAACGGCCGCACCTCGGATTCGGGTGCGGCCGTTCGTGTCTCAGGGGAACATATCGGCCGGGTCGCGGGAGACCGCGGCCGCAAGTATCAGCTGTGGTACGGCTCCGCGCTGACCAGGGTGACCTTCATCGTCTTGCCGTTGGGCAGCGTGTACTCGCGGGTGTCGCCGACCTTGGCGTCGATGAGCGCGCCGCCGAGCGGGGACGCGGGCGAGTAGGTCTCCAGCTTGGAGTCGTTCAGGCCCTCTTCGCGGGTGGCGATGAGGAAGGTCTCGGTGTCGGACTCGTCGCCGTCGTAGTAGACCTTGACGACCGAGCCGGGGAGTGCGACGCCGGACTTGGTCGGCGCGACACCGACCTTGGCGTTGTTGAGCAGTTCCTGGAGCTGGCGGATGCGCGCCTCCTGCTGGCCCTGCTCCTCGCGCGCGGCGTGGTATCCGCCGTTCTCCTTGAGGTCGCCCTCTTCACGGCGTTCGTTGATCTCGGCAGCGATAACGGGACGATTGGCAATGAGCGCGTCGAGTTCGCCCTTGAGCCTGTCGTGCGACTCCGGGGTCAGCCAAGTCACTTGCGTCTCAGTCATCTCGATCACTCCCTAGTAGTTGTTCCCGGCAGGCCGGGATTCCCTGATAACTGCCGCAGTACCCACCCGTGGGGCGGGCACGCACCAGTCGACGGCTAGAGCGATCCTGGGAAGTTCATCGAACCCCGACAGACCCTGGTTCCGGGCAAAGCTCATAATCCGGAACAGATAGCGCTGGCCGCCAATGCAGCAAACACGGCTCCGAACCCCGGAACCGTGTATCAGGCCATTTTAGCATGAATCACAAACGTGCAGGTCGGGGTTAATTTCGAGGAGAAATGGTACGGCAAAAGAGGCATATCACCCTGCTCGGAGATAGCTGGGAACCTGCCCGCTGCAGCCGTAGATACTGCTCGACGCTGGTCGAGACGAGGTCTTGACCGTGGTGGTCTGCTCGATCGTGCCGCTGGTAGAGGGCTCGATCAGCACCTCGCGGCGGCCGACCTCGACGCTGTCGCGCGCCATTGCGCGGACGAAACATACCGCAGCTTGTCCAGGGTCCTTGCGAGTGACCTTGATCCGGATGGTCATGGTCGCGTCGTCGACGACGGTGTAGCCGAGCTGCTCGGACTCGATGTCCTTCGGCCCGTACTTCTGGTAGCCGAGGAAGGCGACGCCGCAGCCGAGCAACACCACGACCACGCCGAGGACCATCGGCAGCCAGCGGCGGTCGACCGGCGGCTTGGTTCCATACCGGTCGGTCGGCCTACTGCTCGTCGCCGGACCCGAGGCGTCGCTTCGATCGGTCACAAGGTCGCTCCCGGGGGGTACGTCGGAACAAAAGTCGGTCGAATGGAACTATAGGGAACGAAGACCCGACACCCGCGAGCGAGAGCGATGGTGAACGAGACGTGAGTGGCCTTCGCCTCATGGCGGTGCATGCCCACCCCGACGACGAATCGAGCAAGGGTGCCGCGACGACCGCCCGGTACGCCGACGAAGGACACGATGTCCTCGTCGTGACGCTGACCGGTGGCGAACGTGGCAGCATCCTGAACCCCGCGATGGACACCCCCGGTGTCCTGGACCGGATCAACGAGGTCCGCCGCGAGGAGATGGCCGCCGCGGCGCGCGCGCTCGGCGTGCGCCAGCACTGGCTCGGATTCGTCGATTCCGGTCTGCCGGAGGGTGATCCGCTGCCGCCGCTGCCCGAGGGCAGCTTCGCGGTGATACCGCTGGAGGAGGCCACCGAGGCGCTCGTCCGGGTGGTCCGCGAGTTCAAGCCGCACGTGATGACGACCTACGACGAGCTCGGCGGCTATCCGCACCCCGATCACATTCGCTGCCACGAGGTATCGGTCGCCGCGTACGAGGCGGCGGGCGATCCCGAACGGTTCCCCGACGCGGGCGAGCCGTGGACGCCGCTGAAGTTGTACTACGACCACGGTTTCACGGCCCGGCGGATGGAGATCTTCGCCGAGGAATACGAGCGGATGGGTGAGCCGTTCCCGCTGCAGGAGTGGCTGGACCGGATGCGCAAGTACGTCCCGGAGCGCGGCGACGTGTTCTCCAGGGTCACCACGCAGATCGACTGCGCCAAGTACTTCCCGCAGCGTGACGACGCCCTGCGCGCGCACGCGACCCAGATCGACCCGAACGGCGCGTTCTTCGCCATTCCGCTGGAGCTGCAGCAGCGGCTCTGGCCGACCGAGGAGTTCGAGCTGGCCAAGACCAGGGTCAAGACGGCGCTGCCGGAGACCGACCTGTTCGCCGGCATCGAAGACGAGCAGCGGTGATGCTGGTTCTGCTCGCGCAAGCCCCCGGCGGCACCCCGACGGGGCCGGAGTTCGGCAAGGCGTCCCCGCTCGGCCTGGTCATCATCTTGATCCTGCTGGCGGGCACGGTGCTGCTGGTGCGTTCGATGAACAAGCACCTCAAGAAGCTGCCCGCGACCTTCGAGCCGGAACATCCGGAACCGGACCAGGAGGCCGACGAGGGGACCGAGCGCGGCATCACCACCCGGCCCGACGAGGCCGAGCCGGACAGCCGGGCCGAAAAGACCTGACTTCCGCAGTTCAGGCTGGACCGAGCAGATCCCAGCGATTGCCCGCGATATCGCGGAATACCGCTACCCGTCCATAGGGCTCTTGCCTTGGCGCGGTGATGAATTCGACGCCGTACGACACCATTCGATGGAACGCGGCGTCGAAATCGTCTACGCGGAGGAAGAATCCGACTCGGCCCGCTGTTTGGTCGCCGATCGCCTCGGCCTGCTCCGCGCCGTCCGCCCGGGCGAGCAGCAGGCCCGTCTGGGCGCCGGGTGGGCGAACGACGACCCAGCGCTTCGGTCGCCCGTCGTTCGTCTGTGCGGGGTAGTCCTCGATCAAGTCGAATCCGAGCGGCCCGGTGAAGAAGGCGATCGCGGGGTCGTAGTCCTCGACAACGATGGTGCAAAGGTCGATTCGCATGGTCACGACATGATAGGCGACGGCCATTGCCCGCGGACGCGGCGAAAATCGGCTGGTTGAACCGGCAACGATGGCGCGGGCAGGCGGTGTGAATTTCAATCGAGGGTAACAGGTTTGAACGCTGCCTGAAGTGGATAAAGATAGCGCTACGGGTCCAGCTTAATCGGAAGTGGTTGTCAGCTTCACACCACTGCATAGCGCGCTCTACGGTCACAACGTCGCTAACGCAACGGTTTTCAAACGTTCTGGTGCGACCGTTGCGTGCGCACCGAGCGCATTGCACACTGTAGCGAGCATGCATTCGGCTCGCGCATCCGCTTAATCCGACGGCCACCGAGAAGCACACTGCTGGCAACCTAATTCGCCGCGACCAGCTTTCGTAACGACCGCCATATGTCGCCCGCCTGTGTTACCAATTCAGCCAGACCGCTCGACCGAAGGAAGCTCATGGAGAACGTGATCGGACAGATCGACCGTGCACTCGATGCGACGAGCGTGATCGTCGCCGCCTTGGACGAGAGCTCCATGACGGCGCCGACGCCATGCCGGGAGTGGGATGTGCGTGCCGTGCTCAACCACATGGTGGGCAACATGCACTTCTTCGCGGCCGCGCTGAGCGGCACGGATTCCGGCGCCGATCACGAATCCGATTGGCTCGGCGGCGATCCGCAGGGCGCGTACGCGGCGGCGGCGGAGGTGGATCGGGCCGCCTGGCATCGCCCCGACGCGCTGGACAACACCGTGCACGTGTCGTTCGGCGCGCTGCCCGCGCCGATGGCGGCTCTTGTGCACCTCACCGAACTGGTTGTGCACGGCGTCGACCTCGCGGTCGCCGTCGGCAGGCCCGAGCTGGCCGACGATGAGCTGTGTGGCGAACTTCTCGCCACCATGCAGGCCAGGGGTGGCATCGATAAGTTCCGTGGGCCCGGCGTCTTCGACGCGGAAGTCGCTGTCGAAGAGGGGGCGCCCGCTCATCGCCGGCTGCTCGGCTATTTCGGCCGGGAAGTGCTCGCGCGCACGCCGTAGCGCGGGTTAACGGATCCGCACCACGGACGAGGCTGCGAGCAGCAACAGCTCCCTGTCCGCGATCTGCTGGTAGCCGAGTCGGCCACCGTGGTTGCGATGTAATGCGTGCTGCTCGGCATGCGCCGACGACGTCGCCGCGGTGATATCTTGCGCGGCGTCCGCATTCCGGCGTTTGCTGGTGAATTTGCGCATGGCAATTCAGCCCTTTCGTTCAGCTGCAGGTTTATCCATCCGATTTCCCAGGCACCCACGGTATTTCGGGCACACGAGGGAAACGTACGCCGCATTGTGGGTGCGTATTCATGCGCACCGGAGTTCGCGGTATGCCACCGCCGACTCACCCATATTCGAGCCGACGACAGGTAGCTCTACCGGTCGAGCTACCTGATCCGCCGATTCGGTCGAATCGACCGTTGTCCGCGCACCGGGCGCGTTGCGAACTGTATCCGGTCGAATTCGACCGGCGCATCTTATTTTTCGGTGACGCGGCGGACCGGGTGGCGCAGGATGGTCTTGGCCTGCGCGGCGGGAACCCTGCGCGGGTCGGAGAGATAGATCTCGTGATGGCGACCGTTCATCGCGAGCCCACCGGCGGTCATGAACGCGTCCATTCTGGCCAGCGTCTCCGGTTCCGTGGCGTACGGACCGACGTGCAGCGCCTGGACCGCGTCGCCTTCGGTGAGCCGCTCGAAGGTCGCCCCGTGCACGGAGGCCGCGGTGACGATCTCCGGCATGCGGATCATCAGCTTCCAATGCCACTCCTCGCGCGGCACCGTGAGCGGAGGTTCGTCGGACTCCACCCACCACAGCCCCTCCAGTTTCGGCACGACGAAATCGTGCCCGGCGGCCTTGGCGATCTTCTTGGCGCCGTACGCGGTTCGATACAGCGTCTCGACGGCCGTGGTGTATTCCGGGCCTTCCGGAGCTCCTGAACCGGTGACCGTCACGTACCCGTAGCTGCCGAAGGTGCGCAGCGTCGGTTCGGTGGGTGCGTGGTAGTAGTGCTTGTCGGTTTTGGCCAGGTCGAGCTTCATCCCTGTTCTCCAGTTCGCCTTGTCGGATGGAAGGCCAGCCTGAACGCTCCAGCGCCGGGAGAGTCAAGCGGTGTGGCAGGTTGGGGAGTCGTGCAGGAGTTCTTTCGGAATGCCGGGGTGCGCGGCTGGGTGCATGCCCAGTGTTTCGACTGCGGTGCGGAGGCCGGGTCGGGTGCCGACGAGCCAGTGGTGCTCGCCTCGGTGGTGAAGGTGCCGCTGGTGCTGGAGTTCGCCCGTCAGGTGGCGGCGGGTCAGCTTGATCCGACCGACCGGGTGCGCGCGGGCGGCGCGGATCGCCTCGGCGGGGTCGGCACGGCGGGTTGTCATGACGATGTCGACCTGAGCCTGCGTGACGCCGCGTTCTTCGCCCTCACGTTGAGCGACAACACCGCCGCGGACCTGCTGTTCGACCGGGTCGGCCTCGACAATGTGCGGTCGCTGGTGCGCGAACTCGGCCTCGAGTCGACCCGTATCGTCGGCGCACCGCGAAACATCGTGCAGAGCATGGCCGACGACATCGGCGCGCCCGACGCCGCGGAGTTCGCCGAGAGGTTCCCGGCGCTCACGGCCGACGAGGTCCTCGGCACTCGTGCCCTGGATCCGCACCGGACCACCGCGAGCACGCCGCGGGAGATGACCCGCCTGCTCACGCTGATCGGTCAGGATCGCGCCGGTCCCGCCGAGGCGTGCCGGTGGGTCCGGGATCTCATGCGCCAGCAGGTGAATTGGCATCGGCTCGCCGGTGCGTTTCCGCCGGAGGTGCAGGTGTGGGCCAAGACCGGCACGTTGCCCGGGATACGCAATGAGATCGGCGTGCTGGAGTACCCGGACGGAACCCGTTATGCCGTATCGGTTTTCACCAGGGTGAGCACCCTTGCCCAACGGTTGCCCGAGGTGGATCGTGCGATCGGCGCCGTCGCCGCGCACGCGATCGGCCGGATCTCTCACGGCCTGCCGTACACCACATGCCACGGTCGCTGCGGCGCGGACTGAACCGCGGCGGGGCGAGAGGCGCCGTCGCCCTGCACAACTCGCACGATCAGCTCGGCGAGTTCGGGTACCAGCGGGTGCGGCGCGGTCGCGGGCCAGGCCAGCGAGAGCCGCCAGCTCAGCGTGCCCTCGGGTAGCGGCCGCCAGACGACCCTCGGTTCCTTCTGTGCCACCATGCCCTGATCGAAGGCGACGCCGCGGCCGGAAAGCACCATGCCGAGCACGAATTCGGGATTGCGGGCATGCTGCACCCGCGCGGGTTTGAAGCCGTGCTCCCAGCAGGTGCGCAGCGTCGCGTCGTAGAGTCCCGGCGCGGCCGCCCGCGGGAAGATCACCAACCCGAGTCCGGCCAGATCGGCGAGGGTGAGCGAAGAACGCACGGCCAGTGGTGAATCGCGCGGCAGCACCACGCCGACGGGCGTGTCCACGGCTGGGCCGAGCTCGAGGCCGACCACGTCGACCGGATGCTGCAGCAGGCCCGCGTCGAGCTGCCGGTCGGCGAGCAGGCGGACCTGCTCGGCGGTGGTCAGCTCCTGCAGATCCACTCGTACGTCACGGCTTTCGAACGCGGTGAGGATCGCGGCGAGCAGCCGCCCCGCCAGTTCCGGCGGTACACCGACCCGCAACGCGTCCATCTCGCCGCGATGCGCCTTGCCGACCAGCGAGGTCGTGCGCTCCCAGCGGGCGAGTAGCTCGCGGGACTCCGCGAGCAGGATCTGGCCGGCCTCGGTGAGCTCGACCCGGCGGCTGTTCCGATCGAACAGCCGGGCACCGAGGTCGTGTTCGAGCTTGCGGATGCGTTGACTCAACGGCGGCTGGGCGATACCGAGGCGCTCGGCGGCCCGGCCGAAATGCAGTTCTTCGGCGACGGCAACGAAGTACCGCAGCTGACGCAGCATGTCCACGCTGCGACGATATCTGTTTCGATATCGCCGGACGGCCGCGCCGGTCTTGGACAGCGGGATCGCCCCTGTGTTGTGGTGCCTGCATGACAGGTTTAGGTCGTCGGAAATTCTTAGGTGTCACCGCGGGCGTGGCCGTGCTCGCAGGCGTAGCGGCATGTGGCGGAACAGAATCCGCTAGCCCGGCGGTCGGCAGCCCGACCCGGGCTCCGGGCGGGGTCACGCTGCGCTGGTGGGGTAACAACGGCTGGGAGATCCGGCTGCCCGGCGGCAAAACGGTGCTGATCGACCCGTGGCTGACCAGGTTCCATACCGGCACCTATACCGATGCGGGCGCCGACCCGAACACCCCGATCACCGTCGACACGGCACTCATCGACCACTATGTGGACAGGGGTGAACTGCGCGCCGACCACATCCTGGTCACCCACGGTCACTACGACCATCTCACCGACGTGCCCTACCTGGCGAAGAAGACCGGCGCCACGGTGCTGGGCACCGAGACCCATCTCAACCTGATGGCCGCGCTCGGCGCACCGGAAGACCAGCTCTCGATCACCACCGGCGGCGAGCACCTTCGCTTCGACGGCTACACCATTCGCGCGCTGCGCTCGTTGCATTCGGCCTCCGGTGCCAGAGCCGAGGTGGCTTTCGCCGGCACCCGGCCGGGTCTCGGTGCGGGAAAGTTACCGGAGCCCAAAGTGATTCGCCATCTGGTCGAGGGTGGCACGCTGGCCTACGAGGTGAGCGGCGGCGGGGTGAGCGTGCTGAACTTCGGCGGCTCGAACTACATCGAGTCCGAGCTGGCGGGTCTGCGTCCGGACGTGCTGCTGTTGCCCGCGGGCGGCGGCAAGATCTACGACTACGTCGCACGATTGCTGCGCGCGACTGGCAATCCGCGCTACGTAATTCCCACGCACTGGGACGATTTCGACTATCCACTCGCCGAGCCCGCGCGCGACTGGGGTGGTCTCGAATCGCTGCGCAAGGCGGTCGCGCAAGCCAGTCCCACCAGCGAGTTCGTCACGGTCGACCACTTGAAGACCTTCACCCCCTGAGCCTGCCAATTGTCGCCATCCGAGTCGGCGGCCACATCGGCAAAGTAGAGGAGATCGCCTCATACCGCCACGGGGCGGCCCGGGCATACGTTTCTTCTCGCCACCAGCGACGTTCAGCGCCAGGTAGCTGATCACCGCCTGACTCGAGGAGCCCCTGTGCAGAAGATCTATTACGCCGCACACGCTTACATGATCATCGGGGTGATCAGCGGGTTGTTCTATCGCGAATTCACCAAGCTGAACGACTTCACGGGTGACACCCAGCTGGCGGCCGTGCACACGCACCTGCTTGCGCTCGGCATGTTGTTCCACCTGATTCTGCTGGTGCTGGAGAAGCTGTTCGCGTTATCGTCGAGCAAGCTCTTCACCTGGTCCTTCTGGACCTACAACGCAGGCGTCGTGCTCACCGTCGCCATCATGACCGTGCACGGCTGCCAAACTGTGCTTGGCGTGCGCACCAGCGCGGCCGTCTCCGGAACCGCGGGGATCGGGCACATCGTACTGACGGTCGGCCTGATCCTGTTCTTCGTCAACCTCGGCCGACGTATTTCGGAACTTACTGCGAAACAGCCGATTTCGACAGATGTGGCAGCGACTGCGGAGCGTGGGGCCGAACTTCGGCCGGTGTGACCGGACGGGTTACCACTGCCGCCGCGACCCCAGAGCTCACCGGGCCAGCCGAATTTCTCGACGCTATCGCCAAATTGCTTGCTGCCCAGGCTGGTTCGCCGAACGCCTAATCGCGCCGCGTATCGACCGCCAACTCCCCGGAATATCAGGAGATCCTATGACCACCGGACACCGCACCGACCTCTGGCGACTGGATGCGACATCACTTGCGGCCATGATCGCCGCGCAAGAGATTACGGCCACGCAGGTGCTCGTGGCGCACCTCGACCGCATCACGGAAGTCGATCCGGTGGTCGGCGCCATGACTTCAGTGCACACCGAAACCGCGCTGGCCGCAGCCGAAGCCGCCGACCGGCACACGGGTCATAGAGGCTCGCTACACGGCGTTCCGTTCACCGTAAAGAACAACCTCGATGTGGCAGGCAGCCCAACGACCTGGGGAGTTACCGCGTTCGCCGACGCCGTCGCACCCGTCGACGCGCCGATCGTTGCCGCATTGCGCCGGGCGGGCGCGATTCCGATCGGCCGAACTAACATGCCGGACTTCGCCACCCGATGGCACACCGACAATGACGTCGCGGGCCCGACGTTCAATCCCTGGGACGCCTCGCGCAGCCCCGGCGGTTCCAGTGGCGGCGACGCGGTCGCCGTCGCCACCGGTATGACCCCGCTCGGACTCGGTACCGACTTCGGCGGATCGCTGCGCGTGCCCGCCGCGTTCTGCGGTGTCACCTCGTTGCGCACGACACCGGGCCGGGTCGCGGTGGCCTCGAGCCTGCCGGGCCCACCGCCGTCGCCCACCCTCCAAATGTTCGCCGCGCCAGGACCGGTGGCGCGATCGGTGGGTGATCTCGCGCTGGTTTTCGATGCCGTCATCGGCGGCGATCCGCGTGATCCCGCCTGGGTTCCGGTGCGGGACCCGGATGTTGCGCCGACCGGAGCGCTACCGGCAGTCGCGGTGACCTTCGACGGCGGTGCCGACCGGGTCGCCCCGCAGGTGCGCGACGCGGTGCGGTCGGCCGCGGACGCGCTCGACCGGGCCGGTTATCCGGTCACCGAGCTCGCGCCGCCACAACTGGCGGACGTCGCCACCGCCTACGGCCGGTTGGTGTCGACCGAGGTGGTGGTGCAGCGGCTGGAATTGATGCGCACAGTAGGTAGTGCCGGATTGAACGCGTTCATCGACGCCGCATTAGATCTATTTCCGCCCTTGGATTTGGCGGGATATATGGGAGCGCTTGGCGATCGCCTCACCGTGCGCGCGGCCTGGTCCCAATTCCTGACCGAATATCCGATCGTCCTCGGACCCGTGTCGTCCGCGCCGCCATGGCCGGTGGGATACGACATCGGCGGGGCCGCGAACGTGGCCACGATGTATTCGGCGCAACGACTCACCATCGCGGCCAACTACCTTGCGCTGCCCGCGGTTACGCTGCCGGCCGGACAGACGGCCGAGGGGCTGCCGCTAGGCGTTCAACTGATCACCGCACCGTTCGCCGAGCGCCGCGGCCTCGCGGCGGCCACGGTGCTCGAGCACGCCTTCCGGATCGAGACGCCGGTGGATCCGAGACGGTGACGGTCACCCACCACTAGCGCACCAGGAGAAACGTGCTGATCCCCCTCGCTTACGGTCTGGCGATTCTGCTCGACCTGTTGATCATCTTCATCGGCGTGCGGTTCTTCCGCAGGCCCGATGCCGCCGCCGCGGGCTTCGGCGTCCCCGCCAGGTCGGCCGGTGACGCGGGCACCTACCTGACCGTCAAGGGGCTGCGCGATGTCACCTCCGGCGTTATCGGTCTCGTCGTACTCGCTTGCGCCGGAGCGCATCCCGCGGGCTGGGCGATGCTGGCCGTCGCGCTCACGCCGTTCGGTGACACGGCCATCGTGCTGCGCAACGGCGGTACAAAGACCGCTGCCTTTGGAATCCACTTCGCTACCGCGGTGATCGTGCTGATCAGCGCTGCCCTACTGCTCGCTGCCTGATGTCTGGAGTTTTGACAATGACCAAAGAAGATTCAACCGTGAAGAGTTGGCAGACAGGCGCATTGGTGGCATCCACCGTCGTCTCCGGGCTGATGGCGGGACTGTTCGCCGGCTTCGCGTATTCGGTGATGCCCGGCTTGAAACAGAGCGGGGATCACGCGTTCGTCGAGGTGATGCAGAACATCAACGTCGCGATCGTGAATCCACTCTTCATGAGCCTGTTCATGGGCGGCGTCGCGGTGGGAGCCGTTGCGGTGGCTGGCCTTTGGCGCGGTGCGGACAGCCGGTTGCGCGCCTGGTTGTTCGCCGGGCTGCTGTCCTATGTGGTGATGCTCGGCATCACCACCGGGATCAACGTGCCGCTGAACGATCAGTTGGCTGCCGCCGGTGCGCCGGACCAGGCGGATCTGGCTGCGGTGCGGTCGGCCTTCGAGGACAAGTGGGTGCTGTGGAACAGCGCAAGGGCGGTCGCCAACCTGGTCTCGTTCGGCAGCTTCGCCTGGGCGCTGGTGCTGCTCGGCCGGGTCCGGAAGACGGCACCGGTCAGTCCAATTGGAGGCGTGCCAGCGCGACCCGGCTGGTGACGCCGAGCTTCGGATAGGCGCGATAGAGATGGTTCCCCACGGTTTTGGGGCTCAGGAACAGTTGGGCGCCGATCTCCTTGTTGGTCGCACCGGCGGCGGCCAGCCGAACCACCTGGAGTTCTTGGGACGTGAGGAGTGCGGCCAGATCCGACGGGGTCCGGTCGCTCGCTGCGGTGTCGATCACGCCGACGCCCGCGGCACGCAGCTCGTTGCGTGCGCGCTCCGCCCACGGGTGCGCGTGCAGTCGCTCGAAGATCTCCAGCGCCATCCGCAATTCCGAGCGCGCCTCCGTCAAATACCTTTCCCGGCGCAACCATTCGCCGTACAGCAATCCGGTGCGCGCCTGATCGAACCAACGCCCCTCGGCGACATGAACTTTCAGCGCCTGCGCAAAGAGGGCGCCGTCGTCGTCGAGCATGGCGCGGCAGCGCAATTCGTGTGCTCGGACCCACGCCGAACCGGTGGCCGCCGACCATTGTTCGAGCAACGCCATCGGTTCGCGCGCGCGTTCCGGTCGGCGGAGGCGCACTGCGGCTTCCACATAGTCACTCAGCAAGTGAATCCATTGGCCGAGTGCGTGATTCGGGTCTCGATGGATCGCCTCCAGCCGGTCAACGGCCGCCTCGTGCCGACCGGAACCCAGATCGAGCAGCGCCAGCGCCCAACCACTTCGGGCCGCGCCGATCGAGTTGAATCCCCGATCCGCCTGCCGCAGCGCGCGTCTGGCGAAGTCCCGGCAGGCGGCCTCGTCGCCGCGGATGGCCGCGAGGATGGACAGGACGGAATGGACCTGGCAGACCTGGCCCGGCTGGCTGATATCCTCGGCGATCCGCAACGCGTCGGTCAGCGCCACCTCCGCCTCGCGGAACCGGCCGAGCAGTAACTCGGCCATCCCGAGGCCGCAGCCGACGGTGGGCAGCCAGCCCACCATGCCCTGCTCCCGGCATTCGATGGCCAACCCGGCCAGGATTTCTCGCGCCACGCCGAGGTCGCTGGCGATGATCGACTGGACCGCCATGGTGAACCGCATGGCCGGTGGACCGCCGGAAACCGCCTTGATGCGCGCGACGTTGGCACGAATCAGCTGTACTCCGGTCACCGGGTCCACCGAGTGCAGTGCGAGCGGACCGTCGATCACCGTGATCATGTCGGCCAGCAGTGGGCTGGTTGGTAGCTCGGCCAGCCGTGCCCGCGCTGCCCGGACGCCGGCCAGATCACCGGTGGTCCAAGCGGTTTGGGCGGCCTCGACCAGCATCTTCGCCGCCATCTCCGGTTCGACCGTTGCGACCCGCACGGCCGCGGTGAGCAGCAGCTCGTAGGCGACCTGCAGCGCGCCACGATCGAACTCGATCCTGGCCTGCACACCGGCCAGCCGGGCGGCCGCGATCGGGTCCGTGGCGAGCCGCTTGGTCTCGGTGATCAGGCCGAGTGCGCGTTCCGGGCGGCCCGCGTCCGCGGCGGCCTCGACCGCGAGCACGAGGCGGCGCACCCGGTCGGCCGGGTCCGGCGTGAGCCGCGCCGATCGCTCGAGCGCGACCGCGGCGGTGGCGTAACCGGTTCGGGCGCAAGCATTTTCGGCGGCCACCTGCAAAGCGGCGGCCACCTCCTCGTCCGGCCCGCTCGCGGCACCGGCGAGATGCCAGGCCCGGCGATCGGGATCATCGGTGATAGCGGCGGCGATCGCGGCGTGTACGGCGCGGCGCTGGGTGAACGTGGCGGACTGGTAGACGGCGGCGCGCCGGAGTGGATGGCGGAAGGCGATCGTCAGTTCCGACACCGTCAGCATGCCGGTCGGCTCCGTGGCGGCCAGCACCTCCTCGGTCAACCCGAGACCGGTCAGCACGCGCAACACCAAAGCTAGATCGCCGGTCTCCTCGGCGGCCACGACCAGCAGGGCGGTCCGGATCGACTCGGGCTGATCCAGGAGATGGCATTGATAGCCGCTGCGCAACCGATCCGGCAGCGGAAGTGGGCCGACGGGAAGCAGATCCAGGTTCATGCCGGGCATTTCCAGCAAGGCAAGCGGATTGCCCGCGGCCTCGGCCAGCACCCGGTCACGGGTCTCCGGCGCCAGCTTCGGCACGGTCTCGGCGAGCAGGGCGCGGGACGCTTGCGGGTCGAGCGGACCGAGTCGCAGCTCGGTCAGTCCCTGCGCGGCGAACTCCGTCCGTGCGGCGAATAACACGACAACACCTTCGGCGCCCAGCCGACGGGCGACGAACAACATTGCCTCGATCGATGGTTGATCCACCCAGTGCGCGTCGTCCACCAGCACCAGCACCGGTCCGGCCGCGGACAGTTCGGCCAGCAGCGACAAGGTGCCGAGGCCGACCAGGAACCGATCCTCGGTGCGCGGCGACCCATCGAGTCCGAACGCACCACGCACCGCGGCCGCTTGCAACGGCGGCAGCGCGGCGAGCCGGTCCATCGCCCCGGCGAGCAGCAACTGCAGCCCGGCGAACGGCAGTTCGGACTCGCACTCGACGCCAGTGCAGCGCAACACCTGCCAGCTGTCATCGACCATGTTCGCCGCCCGGTCGAGCAGCGCCGACTTGCCGACACCGGGTTCGGCGACGATCGCCAAGGAACCACTCGAGCCCGTCCTCGCGTCTTCGAGCAACTGGCTGATCTGTCGCTCTTCGCGGGCCCGACCGTATAGCACTGCGTCAACCTAAGGGGCGTCGTGCAGATTCAGCAAGCCGGCGGCGAACTCCGGAATGGATGGTCGACTACCCCGAGAGTTGTCCGTCGGCGAACCCATTGCGGGAGGCACGCCGATAGCTGCCCGGCGCGGCGCCGTATTCGCGTTTGAATGCCTTCGCGAAGGCGAACTCCGAGCGGTAACCGGTGCGTTCGGCCACGGTCGACAGCCGGGCATCGGTTTCCCGGAGCAGCCTGCCCGCCGTGGTCATCCGCCAGCTGGTGAGGTAGCTGAGCGGCGGTTCGCCGAGGACGGCGGTGAAACGCTTGGCGAACGCGGCGCGCGACAGCCCGGATGCCCTGCTGAGTTCTTCGACGGTCCACGGATGGCCGGGATCGGCGTGGATGGCGCCGAGCGCGGGCGCGATGAGCGGGTCGGAGACGGCCGCCGACCAGCCTTTCGCGTAATCGTCGGTGATGTCCCGGTACCAGGCTCGCATGATCAACAGCAGCAGTAGGTCGATGAGGGCCGCGACGATGCTGTCGCTGCCTGGACCCGGATCGTCCATCTCGGCGGTCAGCTGGCCGACGGCGACGCGGAGCGCGGGCTGGTGGGCCGCCGCGGGCAGATGGATCACCTCGGGCATGCCCGCGAGCAGCGGATGTTGCCGGGTGATGTCGAGTTTGTAAGCGCCGCAGGCGAGTAGCGTCCTGGCACCAGGTCCGTCCTGATACAGGCCGCAACCGACGACGGGCTGATTCTCCTCGACGGGCACTCGCTGGTCGACCGCCTTGCCATCGATCAGCAGCTCCCTGATGTACGAGCTGTCATCGATTCGATTCTGGGCGAACACATCCGGCGTCAGGGCCGGGTCGCTGCACAGCGTGTGCCCGCTGCCCTGCCGCAGGAACACGATGTCGCCGGTATCGAGGCGGGTCGGCGGGCCGTCGTCGAGCGGGACGAGCAGGCAACTCCCGTGCAGCGCTACATGAAAGCTGGCACCCGAGACCGCGGGAAATCGCATGCTCCACGGCGCTCGCGCATCGGTGCGGGTAAATACCGGGGTACCGGTGCGCAGCGCGGTGAGGGCGTCACTGAATACATCCACCTGCAACCTCACCGCACACCGAAGACGCTCTGACAAAAAAGCGAGCGTATCAGCCATACAATTGGCTACCCAGCGAATTTAACGTCGTCCGTATGACCCCATCGACCAGGAAATTCGTGCCATCGGGTATGGCTGCCGCGGCGGTGCTCATGGTTTTCGCCAGCGGCTGTTCCTCGACCGGCACCACCACCGCGCCTGCTGCGGCACCGGCCGTCGGTCAGTTCGCTTCGTCGAATCCGGGCTCCGTCAACACCTTTTGGATGGACACCCCGGATGGCCTGGTGGTCGTGGATGCTCAGCGCTCGCTGACGGACGCGCGCAGTGCGGTGTCGGCGATCAAGGCCACCGGTCGTCCGGTCGCGGCGGTGTTGATCACCCACTCGCATCCCGACCACGTCGGCGGGATCGGTGTGCTGCACGAGGCTTTTCCGGAGGCGCCGATCTACTCGTCGAAGGTCACCGCGTCGGAGATCCAGACCGACCCGCTGCAGTTCTACGATCTCACCCGGAGCCTGCCGGATTCCGACTACGCGCCCCGAATGACGGTGCCGGACCACACTTTCGAGCCGGGGGCCACGGTCGGCATCGGCGGCACCGAGCTCCGGTCGGCCGACTTCGAGCCCGGTGAGTCGGCGGCGGCCACCGCCTACTTCGAGCCGCGCAGCGGCACGCTGTTCGCGGGTGACCTCGTCGCCGACCAGGCCACTCCCGCACTGCTGGAAGGACATTCGTGCGGATGGCTCGTTGATCTCGACAAGCTGACCGAGCGATTCCCCGGCATCCGCACGATCTATCCCGGCCACGGTGCTCCGGCGGGCCCGGAGCTGATCGACCAGCAGCGAACCTATTTGCGGAAGGTCCGCGGTCTGGTCCGCACCGCCATAGCTCCCGCCTCGCCCGGCGCCGCCGAGGTGACCGACGACGAACAACGGTCGATTCTGGCCGAACTCGACCGCAGCTACCCCGGGTACCCCGCCGTCGCCTCGCTGCCGACGATGCCACAGCTCAACGTCCAGACCGTGGCCAAGGAAGAGCGAGCCGAGGACGCGAACGCACTGCCTTCCTCGTGCAAGTGAGGGTCTACTCGGCGGTGACGGTCTGGTCCCAGTCGATGGAGTAGTAGTGGGTGTGGCGGAACATCTCTTCCGGCGCGGGGAGGGCGGGTTTCCCCGCTGGCTTGCCCTCCGCCTTGGCCTTGTTGGTGCCGCGTGCGCCGTCGGCGATGGCCGTCACTCGGGGGCGGCGCAGCCGCTCGTACGCGGCGAAGGCCGCGGGAACGGGTAGGTCGCGCAGGCACCGCGCGAGTTCGACGGCACTTTCGATGGCCAGCGACGCACCCTGTCCGGAACTGGATGACGGCGCGTGTGCCGAATCGCCGACCAGCACGATTCGCCCACGGTGCCAGGTCGGCACCGACGGCATCAGTTCCATCGGACCGACGACGGTGACGTCCTCGGGCGCGGTGTGGGCAAGCAGTGCCTCGCCGGGCAGGTGCCCCGCGTACAACTCGCGCAGCCGGGTCAGCCACTCGGCGTTGGAGATCGCGGTGGTTTCCGCCGCGGTCATCGGTTCGGTGCGCGGCAGGCTGGCGAACCAGACCGTGTTTTTATCGCTGTCACCGGAATTCGGATCGTCGCGCCCACCGCGGCCGACACCGATCATGGCACCGGCCGGGACGCCGTAGTAGCCGAGAAAGTGCTGACCGAAGGCGAAATACATCATCCCGTCTTTCGTCACCACGTCGCTGCCGCGAGCGATGCCGCCGAAGCTCAGTACACCGCCGTATTCCGGGCCGGGGGCGGCAGGGTCGATGAGTGTGCGCACGGTGGACCGGATGCCGTCGGCCCCGATCAAGACGTCGGCGGTCGCGGTGCTCCCGTCGGCGAATGTCGCGGTCACCGCGTCGGCGGTTTCGCTGACGGAGACGAGTTTCTTGTCGTATTCGAAGTGCACGCCGCCCGCCGCCGCGTGGTCGGCCAACGCTCGGAAAAGGTCGGCGCGCGCCATGACTCGGGTCGCAGGCAGATCCGGGAAGCCGGCGAACTCGGTGAAGATGTTGCCGTTGGCGTCGCCGAAGATCGATCCGGGGAATTCGAGCCCGAGTGCGTCGATAGCGCGTTCGCCGCCGATGGCCCGCAGCGCCTGCTGGCCGTTGGGAGCGAGGCTCAATCCTGCGCCGATGCCGTCTGCGGCGGTGGGGTAACGCTCGTAGACGGTGGCGTCGATGCCGGCTTTGCGTAATGCCAGCGCGGTCACCGACCCGGCGACGCCGCCGCCGATCACCAATGCTGTTGCGGTCTTGCTCATTTCGGTTCCGATCCGTCGATCTGTGATGCAGTTATAGTATCCAGACAACTAGTGTCTTAGCAACTAGTTGTCTGGAGTCTAGTTTGGCAAATTTGCGCTGAGCCGGAAAGCGCTGTGGGAGAACGCGGTTCACGTGGCCGCCTAAGGAGCCGCGTCCAAGATGAATCGATGAGAACCGATCGCCTGGCGTGCGTCCGCGCCGCAGACGATCATCTGGGGGATGATCACGACCTTCCTCCGAGAGTCTGCGTCGAAATCCGTGCCGGAAACAGTCATCATTTCCCAGGCTCGACTGTGAATCCGTCACGGCCGTAAGCCAATCTCCAGCGGCGAAATATCAGAGGAACTCCATGATTCGGGTGCTTGTGGCCGACGACATGAAACTCATCAGGGGTGCGCTCGCGAACCTGCTGGATCAACAGCCCGATCTCGAAGTGGTAGCCCAGGTCTACTGCGGCCGAATGATCGTGTCGAGCGCACTCGAACACCGGCCCGACATCGCCATCCTCGACATCGATATGCCCGGCATGGACGGTCTGACCGCCGCCACCGATCTGCGCGAAAAGCTCCCCTCCTGCCGAATTTTGATCCTCACCTCGCTCTGTAGCGTCGCCAACCTGCGCCGAGCCATGCTCACCGCCCAGGTCGGCGGCTTCCTCACCAAGGACATACCGCCACAGGAGCTCACCGCCGCGATCCGGCAGGTCGCCGCGGGCCGGCGCGTGATCGACCCGGCACTCGCCGCACAGGCACTCACCCTCCCGGCCAACCCGCTGACCCCGCGCGAAATCGCCGTGCTCCGACTGGCCAGGGGCGGCAGCACCGCCGGCGAGATCGCCACCGAGCTCTTCATCGCTCGCTCGACCGTCCGCAACTACTTGAGCGCTGCCGTTGCCAAGCTCAATGCCCGCACCCTGCTGGATGCGGTGCGGATCGCGACCGAGGAGGCTTGGCTGTGATCGGCAAATCAGCGACAGCACGCAGTTGTCAGCCGGGATAGACACCGGCGACGAAGGCGCCCTTCGTCGTGTACGACCGGATCGGCTTCAGCGTCGCTGTGTCATAGGTGACCAGCGAGGTGTCGAGGTTTGCCAGGTTGGCCATGAACGGGTCCCAAGCATTCTGTTTCGAGTGGTACCACCCGGCCAGCGGGCTGAAGTAGATCAGTGGTGTGCCATCCGAAACGATCGACAGGTAGGCGGTTCGGCCATCGGGGGAGAAGCCCGCGTAAACCGCCGCGCCGTCGGTTGCGAAGCGGTTCAGCTGCGCGCCGGTCCTGGCGTCGAGCACGATCACTTCGTCGGAGCCGTAGTTGCTCACCCACAACTGGGTGCCGTCGGGGGTCAGGGTCGCCGAGATCGGTTCCGCCCAGAGGTTCGGGAATATCACGGTATTGCGCACCGTCCAGGTACGGACGTCGACCATCGTGACGCCGGACCAGAAGTTGATCGCGTACAGCGTCTCGCCGTCCGCCGACAGCGCACCCCAGCCGGGGGCGGCCCCATTGAGAAACAGCGGCGGCGCGATGACCGCACCGGTATAGGCATCGTATTTCGTCAATATCCCGGCCGCCGACATGACGTAAATAGCTGAGCCGTCCGGAGATACCTCGATGTGCGCAGGACCGGGCGGGAACAGGACCGGTAGCGTCCGCACGACTTCCAGGGTGTGGGTATCGATCACCTGCACCATCGACAGGGCGGTGGGGACGAACAGATAGCGCGCGTCACGCGACAGGATGATGGTCGCGTAGGGCGCTCCGAGCGTCTGGATCCGTTTGACGACCTGGCCGCTCGGCATGTCGATCACCGTGACGCTCCAGGTCAACGGGTTCACCGGGCCGAAGTTGCCGACGAACATACGCGAGCCGTCGGGCAGTGCCTTGATGACCATGGGATGGTCGCCGACCTGGGGCACTTCCTGCTGTACCGCCGAGGTGGCGGGGTCGATCCGCAGCACCGATCCCGTGCCGTAGTTCGGTATCCAGATCGGTCCGTCCGGCCCGCTCGTCGAACCCGATATCGATGGATTCGCCAGTGCGGCAACCGAAGTCAAGACGAAGATGGTCACAAAGGTCACGATGAGGACCGTGGTGCGCCGGAACAGCCTGGATACATTTCTGCCGATGTGCTCGAACACGCTAAGAACTCATTCTGTGTTGACCGACGGGTGCTGAATCGCGCTGATTTGGGCAGCGGCGTGGCATTTCTCTGCCGTGACGAACCACAGCTCGAGTCCGGTTCCACGGTCCCCCGACCGGATATGCAGGGATTGATCGCCGGTGATCGGCGCGTTGTACTCGATGATCGCGCGATACGGCTGGGCAAGCAGGCCGGAGTGGGCGGGCAGGAATTGCTCGACGGCCTGCCAATACGCGGCATTGTTCATGTGCATCAGGAGGTCGATATCGACCTCCCGGATCGGGTAGGTCAGATCACCTGCCGACCGCTGCGGCGGGGTTGCGTCGAGCATCGGGGCCCAGCGCAGCCGGAGCTGATCGGTGGTGGCGGCCAGATGCGCGAAGCCGGAATCACTGATTCGTGCTGTCGTGCCTGCCTTTTCGTCGACGTTGATCCAGAACGCCTCGGTCTCGATCAGTCCGCCCGCGTCGCTGGTGATTCGGACCCGCATATTCGCCCATCGGGTCGAGACGCCGGAACACCAGCGGCGCAGCGTGACATGGTCGGGCCACCGAACCGGCTTGATCACCTCGATTACGGTGCGCCGCACGATCCAGGCCGGATCGGAGTCGACAAAGCCGCTGGCGTTCAAGTCTTCCCACGCGATGTCCTGCAAGTAGCGTGCGATGCCGTCGAGCCGGAGCCGGCCGTGGCGATCGACATCGGCGGCGCGTACCGGCCAGCGGGTCGTATAGCCGGCGGCCTTGTCGGGCGGATCCGGAAGTGTGCTGACAGCGTCTGTCATCTGACCTCTATCTGCGTATGGGCGCGGTGCTGGGCGACGGCTTCGCTACTGCAGGGTCGGGAGCCACAACGGAACGCCGGGACCGACCTTCGTTGGAATCGGATCCCCGACGATCTGGTCCGTGCGCGGATCGAAGACGATCACCTGTCCCGGCGTGAGCCCGACACCCATGGTGACGAGGTTGCCGAATAAGAGCGGGTCCAGCAGTGGGCCCGGGTAGGCATTCGTCGACGGTCCGACATCGGAAATGTAGCCGCGGGTTCCGTCCTCGCTGAACATCACGGCGGTCGACGCGCCGGTGGTCGGAATACGTCCGATCACTTCGTCTTTCGCGGTATCGATGATCAGCACGTCTTTGCCGCCGAATACGGTGACATACAACTTGCTGCCATCCGGGGTCAGCGTCGAGACGAACGCCCCGGGATTGCCGGGATGATAGTTGCCGTCCGCGCTGGTGTGGATCAGCTTCGTCACACGCCAGTTCCGCAGATCTATGACGCTGATCGTATTGATCGAGTTGGCATAGAGTTTGGATCCGTCCTTGCTGAATGTGTACCAGAAGGTGCCGAATCCGCCGACGATCAACGGGGGACGGACGACCTTGCCGGTGATCGGATCGATGGCTTCGATCATGCCGGTGTTCATGAAACCGACGTAGAGCAGGTCGTCCGGACCTTGGATCGCTCCCGCCGGTATGTCGGGAAACCGTCCGGTGGCCAGATCCGGGAAACGGAAGCGCCGCACCACGGTATCGGTGGCGACATCGATCACCTCGATCACGAAGCCCACTTCGGGCACGAAGATCTCTTTTCCGTCGTTCGAGGTGAAGATGCCCAGCGGCGGGCTCTCGACCGGAATGGACCTGGTGGTGTTCGACGGCCGGTCGATGACGGTGACGCTCGGGGGTGTGAATCCGAAGTTGTCGACGTATATCTTCTTGCCGTCCTTGGACGCCGCCAGGACGCCGGGTTTGGTATCGGGTCCCGTCGGTACCCGCTGCTGGACGGTGTTGGTTGCCGTGTCGATCACGGCCACGGTGTTGCCCTGCACTTCGGGCAGATACAGTTCGCCGGCCGGTCCCAGCGGCTGCGCGGGCAGATCCGTGGGTGGCGTGGCGTGCGCCGCGCCCGCTGCGACGCATAGCGCGAGCATCGACGAAATGCCGAGACGGCACAGGGTATTCATGTCGGTCCTCTGCTAAATGTTGGTGCTTGTCGGGATCGTGCTCGGCAGCAGGTAGGTATACGGAGCGCGCTGCGAATTGCGATCGTTGATCGTGTCCTCGGCACGGCGTAACGCCGCTCGGAACCGATCCAGCGGACCATCGGGCGCGGTGATCCGAAGATCGTTGATCGCGTTCGCGAAGGGAAAGTTGTTCGTGCGGTAGTCACCGAGTGGCCGATAGTGGACGCTGCCGAGAACGTCGAAAAGATATAGTTGGGCTATCGATGTCAGTAGCGACGGCAGCATTCGAATCCAGTCGGATTCGGTATATCCGGTCGTGCCGGAGGGGGCCGGAGCGGCGGTCATTCCGCTGTAGAACGGCATGTATTCGATCAGATCCTTCTGCGGAAAATTGACGGCGGCGTGCTGAGCGCTGGCCGTAAATATGATCATGGTCACGACATCGACCAGCTGATCGACACTGTCGATTCGCTTGAAGCCCTTGATCTTTCCCACCCGGCGGATTTCGTCGGCCCAGGCGACCAGTTCGAAATCGTCGCGAACGTCGCCGTCGGACCCGTAATAAGTGCGCACGTAGCTGTAGGCCCAGTCATGAATGACATCCCAGAGCAGCAACGCGTCGTCCCGATACGGGAACTGGAGGTGAGTATCGGTTACGCCGCGCTCGGCAAATTCGTTCTTCGGCATTTTCTCGTAGAAATCCCAGCTCAAGCGGGCCTGCCCGGCCGTGGCAATAGTGTCCTCCAGCAAGGGTGCGAGAATTAGGTCGCCGGTGAGCTCCGGAGCCAGGATCAGGTATGTGGCGAACTTATTGATGTACAGCAAGCCCTCGAAGTGCGGAGTCAGCAGGATGTTCAGTGGATGGTTGGCGGCCAGGTGCCTGCGGGTGGCCACACAGAACGCCTCGGTCACCAGGTGCGTCCGCGCCAGGTGCGAGTGCATTTCATGGTGGTTGAAATCCGCGGTGTGCAGCACGGTCTTTGCCATCTGCCAGGCCCAATAGTGGTCGGTATCACCGGGATCCGGTCGCAAGAACATGACGTGTTTCGCGGGGTCCTGGCCGCATTGAATCGCCACCGGTTGCAGTTCCCCGCCATCGGCAGGGACGGCGAAGGCGGCGATCGGAGCGGTGTTGTAACCCGGCCCGGTCAGCAATTTGTATGTTGCGGACTCTGATGCGGCAGGGCCGAGTTCCGCGTAATCGACCAGGTACATCCGCCCCTGCGAGATCGCCGTACGCAGGCTGTCGCCGGACCCCATGACCGACCGGAAGCCCTTGTCGTCGAGCGGAAAGTTCGCAGGCATGGTACCGCGCACCTGACGCAACACCATGGGATTCGGCCCCGCGACCCGCATACGAGCGAAAACGATGTCGTCATGCAGGCTTTCATCGATGGCGGGCACCGGAATCGTGGCGTACAACTGCCGGTATCGCTGCACCCCGTCCACGGTGCCGAAGTTTCCTAAGCCCGGGCTGTCGAACATCTTTCGCAGCGTCTTGAAGAGGTCGTCGCGGATCTGATCGAGGGTGCGCAGCACGGTTTGGACGGTTTCGGTGAGGAGGTACAAGGGACCGCGCGTGGCGAGATCGAGTGGCTGGGCCACCGGGCTTTCCAGGAAAGGTGCCACGATGCGGACGACATTATCGACCGATGCCTTGAGGCCGAACAATTGATCCACCAAGGGCTGCAGCATGTCACCGATCAGATGGTCGAAATGCCTGATCAGCGCCAGCGCTATGTTCGAGATGACCTGGTAGTGCTCATCTATCACCATCACCAACCATTCGAGGGTCGGGTTGTCCTCGATCGATAATGATGCGGCCATCGGTACGCCGTGCACGAAGTTGGCATCCTCGGTCCACACGTACTTCGATTGCAAACGGCCGAGTTCGGCCGCCCGCCCTGCCGGATTCGGATCATGTTGTGGAAGAAGCGGATTCACCGGTCCGGGCGCCGTCGGGTCGCCGAATGGTAACGGAAGGTCGAATGGCGGTGTGCCATTAGCGGAGGTAGCAGGTGACGCCAGCGCGCCTACCGCCGATGTTCCGGTGACCAGCGCGGAAGTTCTGAAGAATTGCCTTCGATCCATTGTCAATCCTGACGTTTCTTTACGACTTGTCCATGGTCGAACTGGAATACGAAATCGCGAATCAGCAATATGGCAGCAACATTTCAGCAACCATAGCCAGTGGAAACCCACCCGCCAAGCGACTGTGAACCAGGTCACGTTATGTGCGACATCATGTAACAGATAGTCGGACCATCGCGATAGCGATGCCTACATCACGGCAACTGCGCGATTCAGATCGACCGTCCGGCCATCATGCGAGAACGGTCGCCCCCTGCACGCCTTCATTCCGATCGCACGACGCCGGAATGTGAGACGGTGGGGGTATGAATCGGCTCGGGAAGGCGACCTCTCCGTACCTGCGGCAGCATGCGGACAATCCGGTGCACTGGCAGGAGGGGGGTTCCGAGGCGTTGGGGGAGGCGAGGGAGCGGGATGTGCCGATTCTTCTGTCCATCGGGTACGCGAGCTGCCACTGGTGTCATGTGAGTTGCGAAGTACCGTAGTCTTCGAGAGATGTTGCTACCTGCGGAGATGTGACGCAACCCGACGAAGATTCCCGCGCTGTCGATGGTGCCGTCCTCGCCGGTTGGACACGGAGAGTGTGGCCCGTAGTTCGTATCGACAACCCAGAGAAAGTCGCCGACATGATCACATTGGGCGAGCCGCGTCGGCGATCCGGACGCCGAGATCGTCGAGTTCGTCGAGGACTGCGCCGGCGCCCCAGATCTGGTTGCGTTTCCGGTCGGTGAGCGGACGTAGTACGCCAGCTTCGGCCAGGCGGTCGATTGCTGCGAAAACACTGCTGCGAGAAGCGTTTGTCAAGGCTTCCGCCTCCTCGGCGGACAGGATCGGGTGGGCAGGTAGGTGTCCGAGTAACGCAGCGGCGGCGCTGCCAGCGCGCACGCCGCCGAGCAGGTCGCGCCACTCGCGAGGGATCTCGTCGCGCAGCCGCTCGGCTGTCGTTCGCGACTGCGCCGCCGCGATCGCCGCACATCGCGCGAAATCCGAGATGAGTGGCCGCACGTCACCTGTCCGGTAGAGCGTGAGCAGCTCGAAGTAGCGGTCGCGCCGGGCTACCAGTGCCGACGCGAGCGGAACCACCACCAGTGTGGTTACGCCACGCAACCGCAGCACACTGTTGATGAGCGCCCGCCCGATCCGGCCGTTGCCGTCGGTGAACGGATGGATGGACTCGAACTGCGCGTGCGCGACCGCCGCTTGCGCGAGCGCCGACAGATCGCTCCGATTGACGAACGTCTCTAGATCGGCCATGTAGTCGGCCACGGTGTCCGGTGGTGGCGGAATGTAGAGCGAACCACGCGGCGAATGGTCGCTGCCGCCAATCCAGTTCTGCATGTCCCGGAAGCGCCCTGCACGCATGTGTTCGTACTTGTCGTCGGCCATGAGAATGCGGTGCGCGGCAAGGAAATTCGGTATGGTGACCCGACGCTCCCGGGAGGCGGAGCCAATCAGTGCGTCCAGCGCGTCTGTTGCGGCGGCCATTGCCACCGCCGAAGGGTTGCTCCGAATGCCGTGTAGCGCGCGAGCGTAGTCGTCGAGATCGGCGTCGATGGCTTCGATCTTCGACGACGCCACCGACTCGGTGCGCAGTAGCAGTAACCCCAACGCCTCGAGTTGGTCCCCATGCGCGGCGTCCAACACCGCGATCTCCCGAACCGCCGCCTCCAATTCGGTCGACAGCGCAGCATCGATGTCAACTGCCTGTCTGGCGATCCTTGGTGGCAGGGACACCTCGATCTCCCGCAGCATTCGATCGTCCCGGGTGCCGCCGCGATGCGTCTGCTGCCACGCTCGCCGCTCCTGGTCGTGCGCGGGCCACTTTGTCGACACAGACGCCTCCTAACCCGGAAATACCACGACCTTAGTCCGATTTAACCTCATAACTCGGACTAACGCAACGATCAATCCGAGTTAACCCCGGACGCGAGAGCCGCGCAAGGATCGGGTTTGCGTGCACCCCGGTATGGCAGGCTGGAAGCGTGAACCAATTGGCCGCTGTGACATCCCCCTACCTGCGTCAGCATGCCGACAATCCAGTTGATTGGCGGGAGTGGGATGCCACTGCCTTGGCGGAGGCGGCGGAGCGGGATGTGCCGATTCTTCTGTCCATCGGGTACGCGAGCTGCCACTGGTGTCATGTGATGGCGCACGAGTCGTTCGAGGATGTCGCTACCGCGGCGTTGATGAACGAGAACTTTGTTTGTGTGAAGGTGGATCGGGAGGAGCGGCCTGATCTGGATGCGGTTTATATGAATGCGACCGTGGCTATGACCGGGCAGGGCGGGTGGCCGATGACCTGCTTCTTGACTCCGGCGGGGGAGCCGTTCTATTGCGGGACGTATTACCCGAAGGTGCCGCGCGGTGGGATGCCGTCGTTCACGCAGTTGCTCACCGCGATCACCGAGACGTGGCAGCAGCGGCGCGATGAGGTGCACAAGGCGTCCGCGCAGGTGACCGAGGCGTTGCGGGCGCAGGCGGCGGGGTTGCCCGACTCGGATCTGACGATTACGGCGGAACTGCTCGATCATGCGGTCGCGGCGGTGCTGCGGGACGAGGATCCGAAGCACGCGGGATTCGGTGGGGCGCCGAAGTTTCCGCCGTCGGCGTTGCTGGAGGGGTTGCTGCGCAGTTGGGAGCGTAGCGGTGATCAGGCTGTGTTCGCTGCGGTGAGCCGCACGGCCGAGGCGATGGCGCGTGGTGGCATCTACGACCAGTTGCGTGGCGGTTTCGCGCGTTACTCTGTCGATCCGGCTTGGCTGATACCGCATTTCGAGAAGATGCTGTACGACAATGCGCAGTTGCTGCGGGTCTATGGGCATTTGGCGCGGCGCGCACCGGTTGAGCCGGAGTCGTTGGCGCATAGGGTTACTCGCCAAACCGTTCATTTTCTGCTCGATGATCTGGGCACCGAGCAAGGTGGTTTCGCCTCGGGCCTGGACGCCGACACGCATCTGGAGGCGGGGCAGCCCGGGGTGGAGGGCGCGACCTACGTGTGGACACCCGCCGAGCTGGCCGGCGAACTGGGGCCGATCGACGGTGCCTGGGCCGCAGAGTTTTTCGGAGTGACAACCGGCGGGAACTTCGAGCAGGGCACCTCGGTGCTCACCCGATACACCGACCCCACACCCGCCGATATCGATCGGCTCGAGCGCATCACCGCCGCCCTGCGCAAGGCGCGCGACGGTCGACCGCAACCCGACCGCGACGACAAGGTGGTCACCGCGTGGAACGGCATGGCGATCACTGCGTTGGCCGAAGCGGGCGCCGCGCTCGGTGAGGACGATTGGGTGGCCGCCGCAGTCCGCTGTGCGCGATTCCTGTTGTCCGAGCACGTGATCGACGGTCGTGTGCGCCGCGCCTCGTTGAACGGCATCGCGGGAACCTCGCCCGGTGTGCTGGAGGACTACGCCTGGCTTGTCACCGGCCTGCTCGCCCTGCACCAGGCCACCGGCGAACTCGACTGGCTCGACCAGGCACAACGGTTGCTGGACACGGCAATTCAGCACTTCGCCGATCCCGCCATCCCCGGCAGCTGGTACGACACCGCCGACGACGCCGAAACCCTCGTCGCTCGCCCCCGCGATCCCGTCGACGGCGCGACACCGGCCGGCGCGTCCTCGCTCGCCGAAGCACTGCTCACCGCGGCGGCCGCCAGCCATCCCGACCAGGCCATCCCGTACTTCGCACTGGCCGAACAGACCCTGCAGCGTGGCGCGGTCGTGCTGGCCCGTGCCCCACGCTCCGCGGGCCAGTGGATGACGGTCGCCGAGGCGGCCATGCGCGGCCCACTGCAGGTCGCCATCACCACCGAAACACCCTGCGAGCCAAGCGAACTGCTCGCTACGGCACGGGCCATTGCCCCCGGTGGCACAGTAATCCTTGCGGGCCCACCGAATTCGGCGCCGTTGCTGGCTGACCGCCCAGTGCTGGGCGGTGAGCCAGCCGCCTACGTCTGTCGCGGTACGGTCTGCGACCTGCCGGTCACGACAGCAGCCGAACTGCGTGCGGCCCTGGAACGGAAGTAAGCGCCGCTGTATCGCGAGCCGACCGCTTGCTGTGCGGCCTAAAGGCGGATGTCTCAGTCGGTTTCCGTTGCGGCGGTACGAACCTCGACCACCGCGCTGCGATCGATCTCCGGATCCGCGGTGCCGCTCGGCGCGGCGGACTGCGAACCGTTGGCGCTCAGGTCGGTAGCGGACTGATCGATGTCGGTCCAACAAGCCGTCGGCTGCTTCATCCCGCGCAGCAGGATCGTTTCGTAGAGCGTCCATTTCGCGCGTTCGTGCGGCGCGGTGTCCTCGATGGCGGAGCCGCTCACCAGGATTCGGCGGGGGACCTCTTTCGCCTCGGTGGTGAGGCGGGCGGCCTCGTTGACGGCGTCGCCGATGACGGTGTACTCCAGCCGGGTGTCCGAGCCGATATCGCCCGCGAATACCGGGCCGTGTGCGACGCCGATGCCGATATCGAGTTCACCGGCCGCGACCACTTCGTCGCGGATCCGGCGCGCCGCGCGCAGTGCGGGAGTCGCGTTGTCGCGCAAGGCGATCGGCGCGCCGAAGATGCACAGTGCCGCGTCGCCCTCGAACTTGTTGACCAACCCGTTGTTCTCCTCGGTCGCGGCGACGACGGTCGCGAGCAGCCGGTTCAGCTTGGCGACGAACTCCTCCGGCGGCAGCCCGGTGGACAGTTCGACCGACCCGGTCACGTCGACGAACAGCGCGGTCACCACCCGCACGTCACCGGTCAGGTCAAGCCCGCCGGCCAGCGCGCGCTCGGCCACCTCGGTGCCGACGTGCCTGCCGAACACGTCCCGCATCCGTTGGCGCTCACGCAGATTCGCGGCCAGCTCGTTGACCGAGTTCTCCAACCGCCCGATCTCGCTGGTGCTGCCCACCGGGACGCGCACGTCGAGATCGCCCCTGGTGATGCGATCCAGCGCCAGCCGCAGCGTGCGCATCGGCGTGGCCACCGCGCGGGCCAGGAAGGCAGTGGCCAGCGCGCCGACGCCAAGGCCGACCACCGAGAGGTAGATCGCGGTGCGGATCCGGTCGGGCGGTGCCGCCGCCCGATTGGCCAGCACCACGATCAGCATCAGCAACGGCAACGCCGAGGCGACCGCCCAGCTCACCACCACGCGGACCAACACCGAGGAACTCCAGTGCATGGTTGGTCCGAGCACGGTGGCGACCACCGGAATGGTCGGGCGGATCAGCCGATCCACGATGAGGAAGGTGAGTCCGATCGATTCGATACCGCCGAGTGCGAACAATGCCGCGATGACCGCCGGGTCGTTGTCCGGAGCCAACTGGATGAGCGTGATGGTGGCAACGATGACGCCGGTGATCCACACGGCGAATGACCGCGCGGTGATGGAGAGCGGCAGGCGCAGCACCTGACGCGCCTCTTCTTCGCTCGGTCTACGGCCCTGATCGAGCCAACCGAAGTGCACGGAACGGTCGCGGATGGCCAGCGCGACCCCGGCCAGGAAACCGAGCGTCGGATAGATGCCTGCGAGCACGATGGACCGGATCCAGTCGTGGCCGAATCTGCTGAGAGAACCGCTGAGCCACAGCTCGGTGACGATGACGGCGAACCCGCTGAGGTTGGCGGTGATAACCACCGCGGCCAGACCGGCGCGGGCCTTGAGCGCCCAGATGATCAGCCGGGCGGTCATCGCGCGTGCCGCGGCGCGACGGGCAGCGCGCTGCCGCGGCTGGTGCGCCCGGCTGCCACTCGGCGATGATCGAGCCACCGCCGGGCACTCGGCACCGGATTCGGTACGCCGACTTCGATCGTCTGCTGTGCCATCGTCGCTGCTGCCCCGTCTCGTTTCGACCTCGTTGCCGACTTTATTGCCGAATCGGGGAAAAGGGGACAGTGGGCCTGTTGTGTCGGCCGTTCGTGGCGGTCAGCGCAGCACGACGAGCCAGACCGCGACGTAGTGGGTCAGCGCGGCGAGCACGGTCGCGGCGTGGAAGAACTCGTGATGGCCGAAGACGGTCGGCCACGGGTTGGGCCACTTGGTGGCGTAGAGGATCGCGCCTGCGCTGTAGATCAGCCCGCCGATCAGCAGCAGGATCAGCGGCGCGATGCCGATCTGACTGTTCAGCTGCCCGGCGACCGGCACGATGGCCCAGCCGAGCAGCAGGTAGAGCGGCACGCCGACCCAGCGAGGAGCGGTGGGCCACAACAGTTTCAGCGCGACACCGGCCAGCGCGCCCGCCCAAACCACGATGAGCAGCGTCTGTCCGGTGCGGCCTGGGAGACCGAGCAGGGCGAACGGCGTGTAGCTGCCCGCGATGAAGAGGAAGATCATCGAGTGGTCCGCCCGCTTCATCCGGATGCGGGCCTGCGGGGTCGGCCAGGTGACCCGGTGGTAGATCGCGCTGATGCCGAACAGCCCGCACACGGTCAGCCCATAGACCGCGGTGGACCAGCCCGCGGTCGCCGAAATGGTGGCCGCCTTTGCCACCAGCACGATGGCGGCGACGGCCGCGATGCCGACCGCCCAGGTGTGGATCCAGCCGCGCATCCGTGGCTTCACGAGCGCCGCGGCCAGGGACCCGGACCCCGAGCCGTCGGCCGCTCCGGTGTCGGTGGCGCCGAGCGATTCGGACACGAGCTACCTCCTGGTTGAACTCACCGGTAACCTACGGGACCGTAGGTTGCGGCCCCTCGCTACTGTACCGGGAGACCCGGTCGCTGCCAGGATCGCGCCGCTGAGGCGTAGGGTGGCCGCGTGGAGCTTCCGGTTCAGGTGCGGGGTTTGCCGTATCGCATCTACGAGGCCCGGCTCATGAAGCAGCTGGCCGGCAAACAACATCCCCGCCACGTCGCGGTGATGTGTGATGGCAATCGGCGGTGGGCGCGCGAGAACGGTTTCACCGACGTGAGCCACGGTCATCGGGTCGGCGCGGTGAAGATCGCCGAACTCGTCGGCTGGTGTCAGGCCGAGGGCATCGAGATGGTCACCGTCTATCTGCTCTCCACCGAGAACCTGCAGCGCGATCCCGACGAGCTGGAAACGCTGTTCGAGGTGATCACCGACGTCGTCGAGGAGCTGTCCGACCCGGAACGGAATTGGAGCGTGCGCATCGTCGGCACGCTCGACGGCTTCCCCGACTTGATCGCCAAACGCCTGCGCACCGCCGCCGAACGGACCGAGGGCAACAGCGGCGTACACGTCAACGTGGCCGTCGGCTACGGCGGCAGGCAGGAGATCACCGACGCGGTGCGCTCGCTGGTCCGGCAGGAGATCGCGGCGGGGGAGACCGGCGAGGATCTGGTGCAGTCGATCACCGTGAACGCGATCGGCCAGCACCTCTACACCTCCGGCCAGCCGGACCCGGACCTGGTCATTCGCACCTCCGGAGAACAGCGACTCTCCGGATTCCTGCTGTGGCAGAGCGCATACTCGGAGATATGGTTCACCGAGGCATACTGGCCGGAATTCCGGCGCGTGGACTTCCTGCGAGCGCTGCGCGACTTCGCGGCCCGGCACCGGCGCTTCGGTATCTGACGCCAGGCCCGCGGCAAACCGGGTGGGTGGGTCATGAGTGACCTCGACAGCCGCTCTGATGGGCCGCAGGACGCGCCCCCCGAGGCGACCGAACCGATTCCTTACATCAGCTACGAGGACTTCGGCAGGCGATTCCTCGAATACGCCGCCACCGAGCAGCGCATCCTCGGCGCCTTCGACCAGTTGACCGGCGCCGCCTTCGATTTCGGCCCGATCGGGGTCGGCCCCGGCCGGTTGGCGAAGGCGAGCGCGCAGGTTCAGCTCGGGCAGGCCGAGGTGCGGCGCGACATCGACGAGGTGATCTCGTTCGCGCTGAAGATCCCGCTCAGCGTGGACATGCTCATCGATCTCGCGCTGGACAAGCATCGGTTCGAGGTGGACGGCCACATCCATCTGCACCTGATCGTGCGGGCCGCCGCGCCGCTGCGCGTGGTGATCGACATCGCGACGCCGCGGTCGAGCGACGTCCGGATCAATGTGGCCGCAGGCACCATTCGCGGGCAACTGTTGCGCGTCCTCGCCAGCGTCGATCAAGAGATCCGGCGTTTCGTCGCCCGCTATATCGCCAAGGAGATCCAGAAACCGCACATTGCCGCGGCCCGCGATATCAATGTGGCCAAACGCCTCGACGAAGCGTGGAAATTGTAAGCGGGATCACAATTTACGCAGTCGCAGCCTATTGATGCTGTGGTCGGCGTCCTTGCGTAACACGAGGGTGGCGCGTGGCCGGGTCGGCAGAATGTTCTCCACCAGATTCGGGCGGTTGGTGTTGTTCCAGATCTCCGAAGCGGCATGCGTCGCCTGCTCGTCGGTGAATCCGGAGTAGTGGTGAAAATGCGCGTTCGGGTTCGCGAAGGCGGTCTCGCGCAGCGCGAGAAACCGTTGCACGTACCAACTCTCGATGTCCTCGATGCGGGCGTCCACGTAGATCGAGAAGTCGAACAGGTCCGAGACCATCAGCCGGGGCCCGGTCTGCAGCACGTTCAGGCCCTCGACGATCAGGATGTCGGGCTGGTGCACGCAGTGGAACTTGTCCGGCACGATGTCGTAGGAGATGTGCGAGTACACCGGCGCGCACACCTCGGCCGCGCCGGATTTCACCTCGGTGACGAATCGCAGCAGCTTGCGGCGGTCGTAGCTCTCCGGAAAGCCCTTGCGGTGCATGATGCCGCGGCGGGTGAGTTCGGCGGTGGGATAGAGGAATCCGTCGGTGGTGACCAGGTCCACCCGCGGGTGGTGGTCCCAGCGGGCGAGTAGCGCCTGCAGCACGCGGGCGGTGGTGGATTTACCGACCGCGACGCTGCCCGCGACGCCGATCACGAACGGCACCTGCCGATCGGGGTGCGTCTCGCCGAGGAAGGTCGCGGTCGCGGCGAACAGCCGCTGGCGCGCGGCCACCTGCAGATGGATGAGGCGAGCGAGCGGCAGATAGACCTCCGCGACTTCTTCGAGGTCGATCTGTTCGCCGAGACCGCGCAGGCCCCGCAGTTCTTCCTCGGTGAGCACCAGGGGAGTCGACTTACGCAGTGTGCGCCACTGTTTCCGGTCGAATTCCACATACGGACTGGGCTCGCTCATTCGTCCCACTTACCCGACGCTCCAGTTCGGCAAACGCGTACACATACCGTGCCGGCTCGGTGTCATTCGGTCTAACTCTCGCCGCATAGCCGAATTCTGCTCTGCGTCAACAGCGTGCGAAAAGCGGGGTACCGATAGTGGGGTAACCGGGTCGATGCTGAGCGCATTTCACCGGGCGGGCGCGGCGTGGCATCGCGCGAATATGCCGGGCACGGGCTGCCGGTGTGCGGCTAAGGTCGGACGGATGGAAGCGCATCCACTGGTGACCGAGTACCTGCGGCTCGGCTTGGCATTCGACCGGCTCGAAGACGGGTTCGTCGACGCGTATACCGGCGATCCGGCCCTGCGCCGCGAGGTGGACAACGCCCCCGCGCCGGAGCCGCGGCAGCTGGCCCGCCGGGCGGCCGAACTGCGTGCCGGGCTCGGCGACGCCGGGCTGACGCCGGAGCGCACCGAATTCCTGGACGTGCACCTGCGCGCGCTGGAATGCTCCGGCCGCAAGTTCGCCGGGGACGACATCGGTTTCGTCGACGAGGTGCGCGCCTACTTCGACGTGGACATCGCGCCGGGCGACGTCGAGGACTATCGGGACGCGCATCGGCAGATGGACGAGGTGCTCGCCGGTGCGGGCCCGCTCGCCGAACGGGTGGCCGCGCACCGCAAGGCCGACGAGATCCCGCCGGAGCGGTTGGCCGCGTGCGTCGAGGCCTTCTCCAGCGCACTGCGCGAGCTGGTCCGCGATCGGTATCCGCTGCCGGACCACGAGCACGTCACCTACGAGGTCGTCGGCGACAAGCCATGGTCGGGCTTCAACTACTACCTCGGCAACTACCACTCCCGCGTCGCGATCAACTCCGACCTCAAACAGCACATGGCGCACCTGCCGTCGCTGATCGCGCACGAGTCCTACCCCGGCCACCACACCGAGCACTGCCGCAAGGAGGCCGGACTCGTCGCGGCCGGACAGGCCGAGCAAACCCTGTTCCTGGTGAACACCCCGCAGTGCCTGATGGCCGAGGGCCTCGCGGATCTGGCCTTGCGCTCGATTGTCGGACCCGGCTGGGGCAAATGGGCCCAGGAAATCTACGCCGACCTCGGCCTGCGCTTCGATGGCGAACGGGCAGAACGCCTTTCGACCGCCTCGGCGAAACTGCTCAACGTCCGCCAAGACGCGGCACTGCTCCTGCACGACCAGCACCGCAGCGAGGACGAGGTCGCCGAGTTCCTGCAAACCTGGAGCCTGACCACCCCCGAACGCGCCCGCCAATCCCTGCGTTTCCTGTCCTCCCCGCTCTGGCGCGCCTACATCTCCACGTATGTGGAGGGCTACCGCCTGCTCGGCGACTGGCTGGACCAGGCGGCCGACGCCGATGATCGCTCGGATCGCTTCCGCAGGCTGCTGGACGAACCGCTCACGCCCGGCGCGGTTCGCCGGAACTGAGCCGCGCCGCGCTCGGTGCCCCTGCTCGGGGTGGAGTCGGCGAGTCGGGTCCCGTACGACCACCTATTCGGATCTGCGAGCAGCTTGGATGGATTCGCACCCGCTGCCGGGCAGTGGCAGCGGGTGCGAATACCCGAGGGCGATGGCGCGGCGGAGTGCCGTACGGCGCGATCCCCTCCGGTTCGTGCCGGCCGATCGAATGTCCGCGCTCGCCGTGGCTTTGCGGCGGCGGAATTCCCTGCGCTACTGGATGACCACGCAGTGCTGGCCGGCGGAGATGGTGCAGACGAGCAGCGACAGCTGGCGGAGCAGTCCTTCGATCGGGTTGGTGGGAACCGAGATCAGGGCGACCATGGTGACTCCTCGGGACGGCGGCCGATTCACCTGTTCAACCGGTGGCATCGGAGGTCTCGTTACGTCCGGCCGGGCCCCGAATCAAGGTGCCCCGAGGAGCGGGGGCAGGGGATCGTCAGGCGTTGGTGAAGGTGATGCGCACCGAGATCGCGTCGCTTTCCAGCGCTTTCATCACCCATTCCGCCGCCGATTCGGGAACGCGGCCTCGGGCCATGCTGCGCGAGCGGGCGGACACATCGTCGTCGGGGACGAAGGCGGCGGTGCCGGTGTACCAGAGCTTGCCTTGGCGCAGGCGAACTTTCGGGTGGACGGCGATGTTGCGCGCCCAGCCCGAACGGTAACCGTGCTGGGAGATCAGCCAGGCGCCCTCGTCGTCGTACGCGACGGTGACCGGAACACGGCGTGGCTCACCGGTTTTGGCGCCGGTGGTCTCCAGCTCGGAAACGAACGCTGAGCGGATGCCGAGGCGGTCGAGCAGGCCGACGGCGGGATTGGCCAGGTAGCGGCCGATGAGGCGTTCGCGGCGGAACTTGCGGACGGCGGCGCTGGTGCTGCGTGCACTCATGACGAAGCTCCTTGTGTCTCAGCGGTTTCCGCGCAGGATGACGCAGGTGGTCGTGGCGTGCGCGACCAGCCTGCCCTGTTCGTCGACGACGCGGCCCTCGGCGGTCGCGGTGGTGCGGCCGACATGGATGGTGGTGCCGGTGGCGGTGAGCTTCTGGCCGTCGGTGGGGACGGCGCGGATGTAGTTGACCTTCAGTTCCAACGTGGAGTAGCCGACGCCCGCGTCGAGGGTGGAGTGCACCGCGCAGCCCATCACCGAGTCGAGCAGGGTGGCGCAGATGCCGCCGTGCGTGGTGCCGAGCGGGTTGGCGAAGTCGGGACGGGTGCGCAGCGCGAACACCACCTTGCCCTGCTCGATCAGGTCCACCTCCATGCCGAGCAGATCGCCGATGAACGGCGGGCGGTCCCGCATCGTCATCGCCATGCGGAGCATTTCCAGGCCCGTCAGTTGCGTGAGGTCGATCGTGGTTTCCGACATGAATCCGTCCTTTCGGTGAACCGATCGGTCCACATCTGTCATGATTGCAACATGGACCGATCGGTTCATGCAACAGTGCTGGAGGGAGAGGACCCGCGTGGGAGGCATTCGCGTCGCGCTGACACCGCAGACAACGGGCGCAATCTCCGGTCGGCCACTGCCGGGTGGCGTAAGTCACAATGACGCGGTGCTCGCTCCGCCGGCGGGCACGCGGAACTTCGACGGGACAGGGGGTGTCCGATGACCACAGGCCCACGCGCTCGGCTGATCGAGAGCGCGATCGAACTGGTCCGCGAGCAAGGCGTGGCAGGTGCCGGACTCACCGCATTGCTCGACCGCGGCAAGGCGTCACGCAATTCGCTGTATCAGCACTTCCCGTCCGGCAAGAGCGAACTCGTCGCGACGGCCACCACGATCGCCGGTGCTCGGCTGACGACCGTGCTCGGGAAGGTCACCACCTCGCGCCCCCCGCAACGGTGGTTCGACGCCTTGTTCGGCTGGTGGATCGGCGCGCTGAACACCAGCTCGTTCCGCACCGGCTGCCCGATCGTCGGCGCCGCGCTCGCCGAATCCGAGCCCGGCGTACAAGCCTCGGCCGGCGCGGTATTCGCCGATTGGCACGAAAAACTCGGCACCGGCTTTGCCGACGCGGGCCTGTCCGCCGAGGAGGCGAAGTCCTTCGCCAGCTTTGTGATCAGCGCGCTGGAGGGCGCCATCGTGCAGTCGCGCGCCATGAAATCCACCCAGCCGCTGGCCGACGCGCAACAGCACCTTTCGGTCCTGCTCGAGCGGTACCTCCCGCCCGCCGACAACTGACGACAGCCAGCGCGAACTCCGTTCGCCGGTATCCCACTCGGTCGCGGAGTCGCCTGGAACCCCATGCCGAAGAACACAGTGGCGGCCCATAGACTGTTGTGGTGACGCAGACGACGGCCTCGGTCAATACTCAGTCTCTCGGAGAGCTCGATCCGGAGCTTGCCGCCGCCATGGCGGGTGAGCTCGCCCGCGAGCGGGACACCCTCGAGATGATCGCCTCGGAGAACTTCGTGCCGCGCGCGGTGCTGCAGGCGCAGGGCAGTGTGCTCACCAACAAGTACGCCGAGGGCTACCCGGGTCGTCGCTACTACGGCGGTTGCGAGCACGTCGACGTCGTCGAGACGCTCGCCCGCGATCGGGTCAAGGAACTCTTCGGCGCCGAATTCGCCAACGTGCAGCCGCATTCCGGCGCGCAGGCGAACGCCGCGGTGCTGATGGCACTGATGAACCCTGGCGACAAGCTGCTCGGCCTCGACCTCGCGCACGGCGGCCACCTGACGCACGGCATGCGCCTGAACTTCTCCGGCAAGCTGTACGAGACGCACTTCTACGGCGTCAGCAAGGAAGACCACCGCATCGACATGGACGAGGTGCGCAGCATCGCCCTCGCGGCCAGGCCGAAGGTGATCGTCGCGGGCTGGTCGGCCTACCCGCGGCAGCAGGACTTCGCCGCGTTCCGCGCGATCGCCGACGAGGTCGACGCCTACCTGTGGGTGGACATGGCGCACTTCGCCGGCCTGGTCGCGGCGGGCCTGCACCCCTCGCCGGTGCCGCACGCGCACGTGGTGTCCTCCACCGTGCACAAGACCCTCGGCGGCCCGCGCTCCGGCCTGATCCTGGCCAAGCAGGAATTCGCCAAGAAGCTCAACAGCGCGGTCTTCCCCGGCCAGCAGGGCGGACCGCTCATGCACGCCATCGCCGCCAAGGCCGTCGCCTTCAAGATCGCTGCGGGCGGTGAGTTCCGGGACCGCCAGGAGCGCACCCTGTCCGGCGCCAAGATCCTGGCCGAGCGGCTCACCGCGGCCGATGTCAAGGGCAAGGGCGTCAGCGTGCTCACCGGCGGCACCGACGTGCACCTGGTACTCGTCGACCTGCGCAACTCCGAACTCGACGGCCAGCAGGGCGAGGACCTGCTGCACGAGGTCGGAATCACGGTGAACCGCAACGCCGTTCCGTTCGACCCGCGCCCACCGATGGTCACCTCCGGCCTGCGCATCGGCACCGCCGCGCTGGCCACCCGCGGCTTCGGCGACACCGAATTCACCGAGGTCGCCGACATCATCGCCACCGCCCTCGCAGGCATCTCCGACGTCGACACCCTGCGCAGCCGAGTCGCCAAGCTGGCCCAAAGCGTCCCGCTCTACGACGGCCTGGAGGACTGGCGCCTGCTGGGCTGAGTCCCCCCGCGATCCTTGAGACGGGCTCGTACATCCGGTATTTCGCCGGATGTACGAGCCCGAGTTGTTGTATGGACACGCTCACGGCTCACGGCTCACGGCTCACGGCTCACGGCACACCGACTGTGTGAGCCGCACCCTCAGTACACGCGGTGTCCGGCTCACACGCCCCGCCCCAGGTATGCATTGACGTGAGTCAAATGGTCGCGATCGAAGATCGTTAAGCCACCATATGACTCACCTCGATGAACGCTGGTCCGGGGTGTGTTGACGTGAGTCAAATGGTTGCTATTGGAGATCGTTAAGCGACCATTTGACTCACCTCGACGGAGGGTAGGGGGTCGGGGTGCGGGTTGCGGTGTTTGCTAGCCGCAGGATGGGGGCAGGGCTCGGGTGGCGCGCCGATGTGGTTGTTGAGCCGTGTCGTCGCTGATCAGGGGAGTGCGGGCCCGCTAGTGTTTGCGCGGATTGCCCTCGTCTGTTGGCGGGAGTTGGGCGGTTTTCCGGGGAGGTGACTCGATGTGGAGGCAACCTGGTGGTCGGTAGGTGGGTGGTCCGGGTGGTTTGCGCGCTGGTGGTGGTCGGCGCGGGCGTGACGGGTGTGGCGGGGGGCGCTGAACCGGCGGGTGTGTATGTGTCCGTTGGGGAGTCGAGCGCGGCGGGGCCTTTTATCGCGGACCAGGTCTACCCGCTGGGCTGCTTCCGGTCCGACCATAATTACGCGCATCTGACTGCTGCTGCGCTCGGGCTGACGTTGCGGGACCCAGCGTGTTCGGGGGCGAAGATCGCGAATATGTATGTGGCACAGCCGTTGCCGTTCGGCGGCTCGAATATCCCGCAGATGGACGCGGTGACCTCGGACGCGGCGATCGTATCGGTGGACTTCGGCATCAACGATTACGCCGACGACGGCTGGACCGCCACCGCGCTGGCGCCGAAATTGGCTGCGCTGCTCGACGATATTCGTGCCCGCGCGCCGCAGGCCAGGATCTTTGTGATGGGCAAGATCGAGCGGGTGCGCGCGGGCGGCTGCTTCCCGCAAGTGCCCCTGCCTGTGACACAGGCCGACCTGATCTACTCCGGCGTCGAAGCCGTCAACGCGGTGCTGGTCGCTCAGGCCGCGGCGCACGGCGCGATCTTCGTCGACGTCTACCCGGCGAGCGTGGGCCACGACGCATGTGCGCCGGAGGACGATCGCTGGGCCGAAGGCATCTTCCCGAGCTCACCCGCACAACCGTTGCACGCCAACGCCGTTGGACATCAACACGAGGCGCAGCTGCTCATCGAGGCGATCCGCGAGAACACCTGATCGGCCTCAGTTCGTGGGCAGTTCGATGCCCTTGGCGGCGGCCAGCGCGGTGAGCTTCTCCATCTCATCGATGGCGACCGCGACATACGCCTTCAGCCGGCCGTCGTCGTCGCGGCGCAGCAGGTATTCGTAGTCGCCGTCGGTGAGCAAGGCGCCGTCGCTGTCGTAGAAATGCCAGCGCACGTGGATCCTGGTGAGGCGGGCGGTGAGGTCGGCCTGCTCGAGCAGGGTGTGCCCGACGGAGGCGAGGCCGAGTGCCTGATAGAAGGGGTAGGACTGTTTCAGGCCTGCGGCCATCTCGGTGGTGGAGGAGAGCGTGCCGACGAAGGTGTCGCTGAGGATCATGCCGGGCATACCCCAGTGGGTGACCGCGCGTTCGGCGTCGAACGTGCTCAACGATTCTTGGTATTCGACTAGAAACGCCTCGATTTCATCCCGAGTGGTAGTCATATCGGCCAACGTACCCAGACCGGCCGACACCCACACTGTTCACACCGAATCCATCCGGGCCCTGGCCCTGGCGATCGCCTCGTCGAGGTAGCGGATGATGTCGGCGCTGGTGCCGGGGCGGATCATCAGGGCGCGGTTGGCGGGGACCTCGTAGTACCGGCCGTCGGCGGTGTCGATCCAGCGGAGGCGGCCGGTGCGCAGCGGTTCGGCGTTGCGCGGGCCGAGCAGGACCGCGGCGATGCCGCGGGTGCCGCAGGATTGGCGCCAGAAGCGGCGGTAGCGATCCTTGACCTCGCTGGCGGGGGCGCTGCCGAACGGGTCGGGGCGTTCGTCGTTGAGATCGTCCAGCAGGAAGGACTTTTCGCCCGTGGTGCCCGCGGCGGTGTCGGGCAGTAGTCGCACCAGCTCGGTCGCGAGTTGGTCGACGCGGCAGCGGCGCAATTGGACTCGGCCGCCGGTGGGCGCGGGCGTCTGCTGCGCGATGATGCCCGCACCGCCGCGACTGGCGCAGCCGATCGCGCGCAGCTCGACGCCGTCGTTGGTGTTGACGTTGCCGAACAGCTCGATGCGCCAATCAGGTTGGGCGAGCACGGTGATGGCGCGGGACAGCGGGGCGCGCTCGGGGCGAGCCAGCTCGTCGCGGAATTCCCGCTGATAGTTCTGGTATTCACGCAAACCGGGAAAGCGGCTGGTGAAGCGGAACGGAAAGGGCAGGCGATCGAGGCCCGTGCCGAACCAGGCCGCCGCGAACTGTTCCGCCGACAGCGACCACTGTGCTGTCACTTTTCCCCGATCACCGGCGGCACCGTCTTTTCCACCTCACCCAGCAGTTCCTTGGCGTGCTCCTCGGTGCGCAGGAAGCCAGGAGACTTGTGCTCGCCGTCGTCCTCGCCCCTCGTTCGGCCGCCGTTCGGAAACATGCCGGGATATCCCGACGTGCCCGGAGCGCCGGTTCGACCGGGGGTGGCGGCAGGTTGCGGTGTTGCCGCGCCTGCCGTGGTGGCGGGCAGCGGCGGGCGGGAGGTGCCTGGGCGTGCTTCATTGTTCGGACCGGCCGAGGTGGGTGGAGCTGCCGAGGTGCTTGGGCGATTGCCGGTGCTCGGCGCGCCCGACCTGCTCGGTGTTCCGTCGTACGAGGCCGAGGTGACGGTGGCCGGTGTCGACGGCAGTGTCGTGGTGGGGATTCCGGTTGTGATCGGGTTGGCCGAGGAAGTCTGGGTGCTCGGCGACGTCGGGGTGGTGGCGGCGGTTGTCGCCGCGGCGGGTGTGGTGGCTGCGTTGTTGTTCTGATTCGGCGAAACAGACTGCGCAGCTGTGTCTTCCGGCTTGCCCCCGGTATCGGGGGTGTCAGTGTTCGAGGAGTTGCCGGACTTGTCGGTCGGCGCCTGTTTGCCGGAATCCGTACTGGCGGAACTGTTGTCCTCGGTGCGGGAGCCGGTGTTGTCGGGAGTCTTCCCTGGGATCGGGTTCGTGCCGGGGTCGTTACTGGTATCACTGCCGGGCGTCGGCGCGACGACCGGGCTGATCGGCGGCGGGAGGGTCGGAATGGCGGGGGCCGTGGTGCCGTACGGCTGGATGTACTGCGTGGTCATCTCGTCGCGCGCCTGCTCCTCGTTGGAGTTGCGTAGCTCGGGCCCGCGTGGATTGGTCGAGGTGTCCACCACGTCGGGCACCGATATCTTGAACTTCGCCGCCGCGCTCGCCGCCTGCGACAACGGTGTGCTCTGCGCGTGGAGCGTCGCACCGAACTCGCCGACCTGGGTCGCGTAGTCGCGGATGCCGCGCACCGCGCTGTCGGCCGCCGCACCCTCCCAATGCTGTTCGACCGCCTGCTTGATGGCGGTCTCGAACTGGTGACCGGCGTCGGTCACCGCCGTCGCTATTTTCGACCAGGCATCGAACGCGCTGCCCAGCCCCTCCGGGTTCATCCCGTCGGCCGCCTGCTTGATCTCGGCGTGGGTAAAGCTTTGCGCGTTCTCGGGATTGGTGATCGCGCGGCCATCGGTCTGTTTCATGATCGCTCCCCCCGTGGGGTTGTTCAGCTGCCCGCCGGCAGCAATGGTGCGACTGCTTGGGCGATTTCGGTGGCGACATCACAGGCGGGCAGGCTCTTGCTCGCCTGTGTCTGCGGAACATTGGTCAGGACGTACAGCGACCCGGACTGCATCTCGATGTTGACCGAGCAGCCGCCGGGGACGTCGGGCCGGGCCTCGTAGCGCACCGCTTTGCGCGTGCCCGTCGGGACCTCGACGGCGGCCGGAAATTTGTCCCGCACCTGGGGGAGCGTGCTGTTGGTCGTCTCGATGACGAAGCCGTAGCCCGCCTTGGCGACATAACGGCAGCCTTTCCAGACGATGCCACTCGCGCTGTCCTGCTTGGGTTCCGGCGGTTTCGCGTCCCATCGGTGCTCGCCCAGGAACTGTGGCGTCAGCGCCGTGCACGGGTCGAATGCCGTCGGCTGGTTGGATCCGGTCGACGTGGTCGCGGCGGCTGCGGACGATGTCGGTGAGACGCCCGGTGTCGGTGTGCCCGCACCCTTTTCCTCGCCGCATCCGGCTAACAGTAGAAGTCCCGCCGCTGCTGCCGCGAAACCGATTCGCGGAGTGGCCGTTCCACTGACTCCGAGGTTCATACGCCGAGCTCCCGCAGCTTGGCGGCGAACCCCGCGTCGGCATGGACGTAGCTGTCGCGGATGGCGGCGAACATGGCCTGGATCTCTTGGGCGACCGCGATGTAGTCGGTGATGGTGTCAAAGGCGTTGTTGGGGCCGCCGAATGCCTTCTCGCGGAACAGGGTGACCAGTTCGATGGCGGACGACAATCGGGGATTGGCTTCGCCTAGACCCCAATACGATCGCTCACCGAGTTCGCGTGCGTCGGTCTGCACCGCCACCAGCGAATCGATCAGGTCCTGACATGCCTTGTCGATATCGACAAACCCCTGCGGATCCATCCGCACCTGCAACGCCCCGGACTTCGCATCCTCGATGTACCCGGGAAACGGGCTGTCCACCGCCATCACCGTCCCCTTTCATGAGTGCCTCTGACCCTATAGACGCGCCCCGCCCCGCTTCGGTTCCATCGAAACACAGTGAATTCTCCGGTGCGGGCACATCGGCGGATCGACCCCGCATACTGGTCGGCCTCGAATCAATGCGGGGTCGAAACCGCAGCGCGGCCAACGGTTTCAGTTGATCTCGGTCGCGCCGACCATGGTCGGGTAGTCCTGGAGGTCGATGTCGTTGGCGGCCTTGTCGGCGTACTTCGCCATCATGGTGAACATCCACGACCCGAAGAACCAGTTGCGCAACTTGATTCCGTGCGCGGTCTTCGGCGCGAGGAACCGGCCGGCGTTGCTGTTGCCCATGATCTTGGCGTAGCCCTTCATGATCTCGTTGTAGCGCGCGAAGGCCACGGTGTAGTCGCCGTTGGCGACGGCGAGTTCGCCCGCGATGACGTACGCGCCGACCACCGCGAGCCCGGTGCCGAAGCCCGCCAGGGTATTTCCGTACGCCGAGTCCCCGACCAGCGCGACCCGGCCCTTGGTGTAGGCGCCTTTCATCCGTACCTGGCTGAGCGAGTCGAGGTAGAAGTCGTTGAAATCGGCCATCTCGCTGAGCATCCGGGGAACGTCCCAGTGCATGTCGGCGTAGACCTGTTCGACGATGCGCCGCTGGGCCGCGGTGTCGTCGCGGGAGTAGTCGAGCTGGGGCGACATGAACATGTACAGCTGCTGCGCCTTCGAACCGCCGCTGATCGCGAGTTTGCCGGGCGAATTGTGGCCGTAGGCGGTAACGCGCTCGCGCGGCCCGGTGGCGTCCTTGCTCCACGGGCTAGCTCCGGCGACGCAGTAGTAGTGGCCGAGGTACTTGACGAAATCCTTTTCCGGCCCGAAGGCCAGCTTGCGTACCCGGGAGTGGATGCCGTCGGCGCCGAAGACCAGGTCGAAGGTGCGCGCCGGGCCGTGCTCGAATTCGACGTGCACGCCGTCGGTGAGTTCGGTGAGCGCGCTGATGGAGTCGCCGAACAGGTATTCGCAGTGCTCCGCGGTGCGCTTGTACATGATCTCGGCCAGGTCGCCGCGCAGGATCTCCACGTCGCCGCCGGTGAAGTCGCCGGACATGGTGGCCAGCCGCTTGCCGGTCTCGTCGACGAAGACGGTATCGGTGGTGCCGGTCCGGCGCTCCTTGATGTCGTCCAGGATGCCCATGCGTTCCAAGACGGTGAAGTGGGTCTGGCCCTTGAAGTCGATGGCCTGGCCGCCCGGACGCAGGCCGGGGGCGCGCTCGACCACGGTGACGTCGAAGCCGTAGCGGTGCAGCCAGTAGGCGAGGGCGGGGCCCGCGATGCTGGCGCCGGAGACGAGGACGGACTTGTTACGCATGATGACTCCTGTGGTTTAACCTGCGTCCTATGGAAACTGTTTCCGCTGGACACGAATTAGAGTATGGTAGACACAGTTTCAAGTCAAGCCGTTCTTCGGAAGGATTTGCTCATGGCGACACCGACCACCGTTCAGCTGCTGTGGGGCACCCAGCAGCGGCCCAAACGTGGGCCGAAGCCCGCCCTCTCCCTCGACGGCATCGTGGCCGAGGCGGTGGCTATCGCCGATGCCGAGGGGCTCGCGAACCTGTCGATGCAGCGGTTGGCCGAGAGCCTCGGCTTCACGAAGATGTCGCTGTACCGGTACGTGCCCGGCAAAGAGCAGTTGATGGCGCTGATGCTCGACGCGGCCATGGGCCCGCCGCCGGATACCGCTGCGGCGCATGGCGATTCGGCAGAAGAAGTCTGGCGCGCCGGCCTGCGGCTATGGTCCGAATCGATTTACCAGCGCTACCGCGCGCATCCCTGGTCCATCGAACTCACGGTCGGTGCGCGCCCGTTCGGCCCCAACGAGATGGGGTGGACGGAGGCCGCGCTTGCCGCGCTCACCGGCACCGGTCTCACCGGCTCGGAACGCCTCGACACCATCGTGCTGGTGCACGGTCACGTCCGGAGCCTGGCTCATCAGACGCAATCCTTGGGTGATGATCCGGCCGGGCAATTCGCCGAACAGTTCGCGGAGATGATGGCCGAGGCGGGCGATCGTTTTCCCGCTGTCGCCGCAGCTTTCGCCGAGGAGGCGGCGACGCCCGGTTCCAGCGGCTCGAATGACGCCCTGAACTTCGGCATCGAACGCGTGCTCGACGGTCTGGCCGTCCTGATCGCGCGCCGATCGGGCGGCTGAGCCGTCGCGTTCGACGTCCGCGAGGCTGCCACACCACCTGATTACCGCCTATCGTCGGAACATGACCCAGGACCTCGAACTACAGCAGGACGCGATCACCACGGTGCGGCAGTTCTTTGCCGCGCTCGAACACGGCCCCGTCACCGACGCGCTGGACCTACTGCACCCGGACGCCGTGTGGAAGAACACTTCGCTGCCCGATATGGGTAGCGGGCTGGCGCGCAAGGTACTGCTCGGCCTGGATCGGGACGCGCTCGGTTTCGCGGTGGAAATGCACCGCATCGCCGCCGACGGCAATATCGTGCTCACCGACCGCACCGACATCCTGCGCTTCGGCCCGATCCGCATCGCGTTCTGGGTGACCGGAACCTTCGAACTGCGCGACGGCCGAATCATCCTGTGGCACGACCATTTCAGCTGGGAGAACCTTCTGCGCGGCACGGCCGTCGGGCTCTTCCGCGCCGCACTGCCGCGCGGCTGAATCGGCCGTGCGGCCGCGTTAATCCGGCTGCTGGTCGAGGAACTTTCGCCAGCGTTCGACGGACTCGATCATGTCGCGACCGACGAAGTCGAGGAACCGGCTGGTGTGCTGCGCGCGGTCGCTCGCCGGTGTGCCCGCGCCGAATATCTCGGCGCCGCGCCGGACCACCTCGGCCAGGTCGGCCACCTGCCGCGCGCTGACCAATGTCGCATGGATCCAAATGTTTTCGTCGACCACGTAGCGATCCCGGCGGCTGCGGGCGTCGCGTTCGCGCTGAATGAGTCCTTGGTCTTCCAGCATGCGGACGGCCGAGGAGATGGTGGCGGGGCTGACCCGAAGCTGTTGTGCCAGTTCAGCGGCGGTGAGGCTGCCGCTGTCGGTGGTGTACAGGTGGGCCAGCGCGGCGGCCGCGGTGCGCGGCACGCCGGCGTTGGCGATCTGTGCGGTGAACCGGGTCATGAATTCGTTGAGGGCCGGATCGCCTGCGGCGCGGGTGTTTTCGGGTGCCGCGCCGCGATCCCGATGCCTGCGGGCGCGTTGCTCGGTCGCCCGGTGGGCGCGTCCGGGGTGGTAACGACTCGGGCCGCCGTTGCGGATGACCTCGCGGCTGACGGTGGACGTTGGCCTGCCGAGCTGCCTGGCGATCTCGGCGTACCCGAGCCCTTCCGCGAGGCCGTCGGCGATCTGCCTGCGATCGTGCTCGGTCAGCCTGCCACCGGGCATGGGCTCGCCTCCTGAATCGGGCGGCTGCCGTCGAACTGCCCAGAGCTCGGCAGCCAGGCTGTCCCTTCGACCCGCCCGCAGAACTGACCACCCTGCCCTCGCTCGTCCGCATGAATTTCCCTGATGGCCACCGCGGTTGGCTCGCCACCGGACACGCGACCGTCCGCGCCGTTTTCGCCGACCCGCGCTTCAGCGTGCGCTACGAGCTGGGGCACAACCCGCTCGCCGATACCGGCCCGATGCCACCCGCACCGCCGGGCGACATGCTCGGTGTCGACCCGCCGCTGCACACCCGCTACCGAAAGTTGTTGGCGGGCAAGTTCACCGTGCGCAGGATGGCCATGCTCACCGAGCGCGTCGAGGAGATCACGACCGAACACCTGGAGACCATGGCGCGCGACGGCGGTCCGGTCGACCTGGTCGAGTCCTTCGCCTTTCCCGTCCCAGCGCTGACCGTCTGCGAACTGCTCGGCGTTCCCGCCACCGATCGGAACACCTTCCGGCAGTCCGTCGCCGTGGCCAACGACCCGAGCGCGACCATGGACGAGCGGACCTCGGCCTACGCGGCGGTGGTGAAATACCTCCGCGAACTGGTCGTCGCCAAGCGCGCGGCGCCCACCGACGACCTGCTCAGCGACATCACCGAGAGCGACCTCGACGACGACGAGCTCGCCGGCGTCGGCGCGCTGCTACTCGGCGCGGGCTTGGACACCACGGCGAACATGCTGGCGCTCGGCACCTTCGCGTTGCTGTCCCATCCCGCCCAGCTCGCCGAACTACGCGCTCGCCCCGAACTCGCCGACCAGACCATCGAGGAGCTCATGCGATACCTGAGCATCGTGCACACCACGCCGCGCACGGCGCTCACTGATGTCGAGCTCGACGGACAGACGGTCAAGGCGGGGGAGACGGTGACGCTATCGATCCAGGCGGCCAATCGCGACCCGGCCAAGTTCGACGAGCCGGACACCTTCGACATCCGCCGCAGTGCGGTCGGCCATGTCGGCTTCGGGCATGGCGTCCACCAATGCCTCGGTCAGCAGCTCGCTCGCGTCGAGATGCGGGTCGCGTTGCCCGCCTTGCTGAATCGCTTCCCGACATTGCGGCTAGCCGTCCCGGCGCAGGACGTTCCGCTCCGGCACGACATGGATATCTATGGCGTGCACCGGCTCCCGGTCACCTGGTAGGAGTGCCCCGTGAAGATCACCACCGACCGCGACCGCTGTATCGGCGCGGGGATGTGCGCGCTCCTCGCGCCCGAGGTGTTCGATCAGGACGCCGACGACGGAAAGGTACGGATACTCGACCCCGCGCCGCCGCCCGCGCAACACACGATGAGCAGAGAAGCGGAGCAGGTGTGCCCGGCCGGCGCCATCATGGTTGCGCCGGACGGGAATTCGTAGCCGACGGACCGGGCGATCAGTTGTGCTCGGTCAGATACTCCAGATAGAACGGCCGCAGCACCTCGGCGATCTCGCCGTCGCCCGCGTGGATGTAGTCGTCCAGCATCGGCAGCACGTATTTGATGTCCGCCTCGCTCTCACCAAGGTTGCCCGCGGCGGCCTCGGCCGCCGGGATCGAGGTGAGCAGCCGCCACAGGAACTTCACGTCCCCGTGCCGCACGGCCAGCTTCACCGCCCGATCGTGCAGTTCCTTCGACGACAACTTCTCCAGGTCCTCGTTACCGGCCATACCCGCGACTCTAACGGGACCCACCGACCGGCGGCGAGGGCCGGTCCGTCCGCTGAGCCCAGTCGTCGTGCCGACGTAGTTCAGCACTGGCTGATCGCCGATGATGCGGCAATGATGCTGGTCACGTCGTCGGCGTCGAGATGAATCCGCGCTGGACTCGGCCGCGGCCGCGAAGGCGCCGTTGAGCGGCCGTATCACTGCGCACCGGCCGGTTTGGGAACGGCTGGCGCGGGGTACGCGGGCCTGGGTGTTTCGGGGTTAACGACAAATTCACGGACACGCCTACCTGTGCGGGAGCGGGGAAGCGTAGTTCGGCGGTAGCGTCGATGGTGCGGGCCGCGGCGGTGTGGCTCGTACGGGAGGTCCTGACCGTGACTGAGCTGATCAGTACGAGGGGGCCGGCACCCGGCCCTCGTGGCATCTGACGGTAACGCCAGATCCCATCAGGACGGACCGGTCCAGCGAGATCGTTCGTGCGGGTGCCGCGCGGACAAAGAGGAGCCCACCGTGACTGCTTCACGCTCCGTTCCCGCTCCCTCGGCGCAATCCCGTTCCGCGAAAGGCGGAACCGCCGCGAAGGGTGCACACCCCTCGCATTCCCCGGCCGATACCTTTGTCATCGACACTTCGGTCCTTTTGTCCGATCCCTGGGCGTTCACCAGGTTCGGCGAACACGACGTCGTGCTACCGCTGGTGGTCATCAGCGAACTCGAAGGCAAACGGCATCACCATGAATTGGGCTGGTTCGCGCGGGAAGCCCTGCGCAACCTGGACGATCTTCGCCTGCAGCACGGCAGGCTCGATCAGCAGGTGCCGATCGGCACCGAGGGTGGAACGCTGCAGGTGGAACTGAACCACACCGATCCCGCGGTCCTTCCGGTCGGATTCCGCACCGACACCAATGATTCCCGAATCCTGGCCTGCGCACTGAATCTGGCGGCCGAGGGCCGCCAGGTGGTGCTCGTGTCCAAGGACATTCCGTTGCGGGTCAAAGCGAGTGCGGTGGGCTTGCAAGCCGACGAGTATCACGCACAGGACGTCGTCACCTCCGGCTGGTCCGGCATGGTTGAACTCGACGTCAGCACGGCGCAGATCGACCAGCTCTACTCGGACTCCGTCCTCGATATCGATGATGCCCGGGAACTGCCCTGCCACACCGGCATCCGGTTGTTGGGCAGTAGCTCCAGCGCGCTCGGCCGGGTCACGCCGGACAAGCGGGTTCAGCTGGTGCGCGAACGCGAGGCGTTCGGCCTGCACGGCCGGTCCGCCGAGCAGCGCATCGCGCTGGATCTACTGCTGGACGAGAGCATCGGCATCGTCTCGCTCGGCGGCCGGGCGGGCACCGGCAAATCCGCGCTCGCGTTGACCGCGGGCCTGGAGGCGGTGCTGGAGCGGCGAACTCAGCGAAAGGTGGTTGTTTTCCGTCCGCTCTACGCGGTCGGCGGCCAGGAGCTCGGCTACCTGCCGGGAAGCGAGAGCGAGAAGATGGGTCCGTGGGCCCAGGCGGTCTTCGACACGCTCGACGGGCTGGCCAGTCGCGAGGTGATGGAGGAGGTGCTCGCCCGCGACATGCTGGAGGTGTTGCCGCTCACCCACATTCGCGGCCGGTCGCTGCACGACTCGTTCGTGATCGTCGACGAGGCCCAGTCGCTGGAACGCAACGTGCTGCTCACGGTGCTCAGCCGGCTCGGCACCGGTTCGCGGGTGGTGCTCACCCACGACGTGGCCCAGCGCGACAACCTGCGCGTCGGCAGGCACGACGGGGTGGCCGCGGTGATCGAGAAGCTCAAGGGTCACCCGTTGTTTGCGCACATCACGCTGACCCGCAGTGAGCGCTCGCCGATCGCGGCGCTCGTCACCGAGATGCTGGAGGAGTACGGCCCCAACGCCTGAGTTGGGTGGTGTGTTTCCGCTCACAGTCGCCGGGTAATATCCCTGCGATAGCTGTTCGGCATGACCCGGCGTGTCCCTGGTGGATTCGCCGGGTCATTGCTGAACATCGGCCTAGGCTGCCAGCGGCGTCACCGAGTCGGCGACGTCCTCGGTAAGCCACTTTCGAGAGGATGGAAATGCACCACTTCGCTCGACGAACGGCTGGATACACTGCCCTGCTCGCCGCAGCAGGCCTGATCGTCGCCGGCTGCAGCAAGGACGACGACAAGAACGACAACAACGCGGCGGCGTCCATCACGACCACCGCGGCCGCGATGCAGCACGGCGAGGAGCACGCCTCGGGTGCCGCGGAGGAGACCAAGATCGCTACGCAGCGCGGTGACCTCACCGTCTCCGGTGCGATTTTCAACAAGTACGTGGCGTCGGGCGGTCCGGCCGGCGCGCTCGGCGCTCCGCTGGAGGCGCAGGAGTCCGGTCCCGAGGACGGCAAGTACCAGGACTTCGTCGGCGGCACGGTGTACAAGGCCAAGGACGGCGAGGCGCACATCGTCTGGGGCGAGATCCGCAAGGCGTGGGAAGACAACGGCGGCGCCATGGGCAAGCTCGGCTACCCGACCAGCGACGAGAAGGACATCGCGGGCGGCAAGGAGAGCGACTTCTCCGGTGGCACGATCACCTGGGTCGACGGCAAGACCACGGTCACCCCGAAGCAGTAGTCGGTGCGGCGTCCGGGACGCCACGACCGGTCCCGGACGCCCGTCCAGTCTCATTCCAAAAATCCCCGTATCACGGGCTCAACCGCTAGGTTGTCTAGGTGCAAACTCTCTTGACCGATCGCGAGTTGCTCGAATCCCTCGCGCTGGACGTGGAATCCATTCTGCGCCGTCACATCGACGCCGCCGACGGATGGCAGCCGCACGACTTCGTGCCGTGGGACGACGGTCGCAACTTCGCGTTCCTGCATGGCACCGACTGGGCGCCGGAGCAATCCGAGCTCAGCGACGTCGCCAAGCTGGCCCTGACGGTCAGCGTGCTGATCGCGGACAACCTGCCCTCGTACCACCGCGAGCTCGGCAAGTACCTGCGCACCGGTGCCTGGTGGCGCTGGGTCGGGCGGTGGACCGCCGAGGAGAACCGGCACGAGATCCTGATCCGCAACTTCCTCATGACGACCAGGTCGGTGGACCCGGTCGCGTTGGAGCGGATGCGGATGGACAACATGACCACCGGCTTCCGCCGCCCCGGCATGCACCTGCTCGACGTGCTCGCCGCCTGCGCGTTCGAGGAGATCGCCGCCGCGATCCGGCATCGCAACACCGCCGCGCTCGGCGAGAGCCCGATGGTCACCGCGATCGCCGAACGCATCGCGGTGGACGACGAGCTGCAGGCGGTGGTCTTCGCCGAACTGGTCGAGGCGGGCCTGAACGTGGCGCCGGACCAGGCGATGCGCGCCATCGCCGACCAAGTCGCCGGCTTCACGGTGCCGTCGGTGACGCTGGCCGACGGGCGCAACAGTGACGACGTGCTCGCCGAGGCCGGGATCTACGATCCGGCCAAGCAAGACGAGCTGGTGTTCAAGCCGCTGCTGCAGCGGTGGAACGTCTTCACCCGGACGGATCTCGGCGAAGAGGGCGAAAAGGCCCGCGCCGAACTCGCGTACCTGCGCTGAATTACTCCCGGTCGGCGCGTGGATTTACCGCGCCGACCGGATTCTTTCTTGCGCCGCGAAAAATGTGATGAAACACACGCGGCATTGCTCGCGATTAGCTGAGTACATCCGCAATGCGCGGACGCAAGAAAGGAAAGAATCATGATTGCAGCAATTCTCGGCGGCCTCTTTGCGCTGGCCTCTGTCGGCGCGACTGCATTTCTCGCCGCACTCGGCATCTTTTTGTGATGCCCGGCGCGGGTACGTCTGCTTCGGCTGACATACCCGCGCACACGCACGTTCGGGCGTCACGTTGGACCATGAGGGTGTCCAACGTGCCGCTCGACGTAGCGTCGAAAGTAATTGCTATTTCTTATCTTTGACCTTCGCCATCGACAGCACATCCAATCGCCGGTCGAGTTCTTCCTCGGTGAGCTTTTCATCGAGCAGGCCGCGATCGATAACCGTCTGGCGAATTGTCTTCTTCTGTTTCAACGCTTCCTTGGCGACGGCCGCCGCTTCCTCGTAGCCGATTGCCGAATTCAGTGGCGTCACAATGGACGGCGAAGATTCCGCCAACGTGCGCAGGTGATCGACATTGGCGACCAGCCCGCGCACACACCTGTCGGCGAAGAGCCGGGAAACATTGGCCAGCAAGCGAATCGACTCGAGCAGATTGCGCGCCATCACCGGGATATAGACATTGAGCTCGAAGGCACCGTTCGCGCCGCCGAAAGTGACCGCGGCGTCATTACCGATCACCTGCGCGGCGACCTGCGTAACCGCCTCGGGCAGTACCGGATTGACCTTGCCTGGCATGATCGAACTGCCGGGCTGCAGATCGGGCAGCTGGAGCTCGCCGAGACCGGTCAACGGTCCCGAACCCATCCAGCGGATGTCGTTGGCGATCTTGGTGAGGCTCACCGCGACGGTGCGCACCGCGCCCGACGCCTCGACAAGTCCGTCCCGCGCCGCCTGCGCCTCGAAGTGATCCGCCGCCTCGCGCAGCGCGTCCAGACCGGTCGAGCGGACCAGTTCCGCGACGACCTTCCCGCCGAAACCGTCGGGTGCGTTCAGGCCCGTGCCGACGGCGGTGCCGCCGATCGGCAGCTCACCGAGCCGCGGCAGCGTCGCCATCAGACGATCGATGCTCGCGGCGATCTGCCGGGTGTAACCGCCGAACTCCTGACCGAGCGTCACCGGCACCGCGTCCATCAGATGGGTGCGGCCCGACTTGACCACGGTCCGCCACTCGGTCGACTTGTCCAGCAGCGCCAGCCGCAGGTGCTCGAGCGCGGGCACCAGATCGGTGATGACCGCCTCGGTGGCGGCCAGGTGCACGGCGGTGGGGAAGGTGTCGTTGGACGACTGCGACATGTTCACATCGTCGTTCGGGTGCACCGTGACGCCGTTCGCCTTGGCGATCGAGGCGATCACCTCGTTGGCGTTCATGTTCGAGCTGGTGCCCGAGCCGGTCTGGAACACATCGATCGGGAACTGATCGTCGTGCTTGCCCTCGGCGATCTCGTTCGCCGCGGTGACAATGGCGTCGGCCTTGGCCGGGTCGAGCAGGCCGAGATCCCGATTCACCTTGGCGCAGGCGGCTTTCAGCAGGCCGAGCGCGCGGATCTGCGCGCGCTCCAGGCCGCGGCCGCTGATCGGGAAGTTCTCCACGGCCCGCTGGGTCTGCGCCCGCCAGAGCGCGTCCACCGGAACCTTGACCTCGCCCATCGTGTCGTGCTCGATCCGATACTGCTGCGTCTCCTCGGTCATGATTTCGACCCTATGCCGCCTCGAGCGCCCACGGGGCTGCCACGCCTGTAGTGATTCGCACATACGGCGGCCGGAATAGAACAGACCCGCAGGCCCATCCGCCCCTGTCCACCCATCCTCGACCAAATGTCTCCCGCGCCCCGCCCGACCCAACGAAGGCGCCCTTCGATCGGATCGCACACCGACCGAGGGGGTCCTCGGTCTATCGACCGACTGAAGAGCCCCTTCGGTCGAACACAACTGCCGACTGAAGCGGTCCGTCGGTCGGTCTGGCCAAGTGAAGGGCGCCTTCGGTCGGATCAGGGGAGGGGCGGGGTTGCGTGTTCGTCGCCGATGAAATCGACCGAGGAGTACTCGCGGAGCTTGGTCAGGCGGTGGTAGGCGTCGATCATGCGGACGGTGCCGGATTTGGAGCGCATCACGATGGATTGGGTGGATGCGCCGCCGCCGTAGTAGCGGACGCCGCGGAGTAGGTCGCCGTCGGTGACGCCGGTCGCGCAGAAGAAGACGTTGTCGCCGGCTACCAGGTCCTCGGTGGTGAGGACGCGGTCGAGGTCGTGGCCCGCGTCGATCGCCTTCTGGCGCTCGTCGTCGTCGGTGGGGGCGAGCATTCCTTGCAGTTCGCCACCCATACAGCGCATCGCCGCGGCCGCGATGATGCCCTCGGGGGTGCCGCCGACGCCGACCAGGATGTCGGTGCCGGAGTCGGGGCGGGCCGCGGCGATGGCGCCCGCGACGTCGCCGTCGGAGATCAGCCGGATGCGCGCGCCCGCGTCGCGGACCTCCTGGATCAGCCCGGCGTGCCGGGGCCGGTCCAGGATGCAGACGGTCAGGTCCGACTTCGACAGGTTCTTGGCCTTGGCGACCCGGCGGATGTTCTCACCGATCGGGACGGAGATGTCGATCACGTCGGCGGCGTCCGGGCCGACCGCGATCTTGCTCATGTAGAACACCGCGGACGGATCGAACATGGCGCCACGCTGGGCGACCGCGAGCACCGCGATGGCGCCGGGCGAGCCCTTCGACATCAGCGTGGTGCCGTCGACCGGGTCGACCGCGAAGTCGACCTCGGGACCGGTGCCGTCACCAACCAGCTCGCCGTTGAACAGCATGGGCGCCTCGTCTTTCTCGCCCTCGCCGATGACAACGACGCCGCGCATGGACACCGAGTTCACCAGCTGCCGCATCGCGTCGACGGCGGCGCCGTCGCCCCCCTCCTTGTCGCCGCGGCCGACCCACCGGCCAGCGGCCATCGCACCGGCCTCGGTGACGCGGACCAGCTCTAGCGCGAGGTTGCGGTCCGGCGCCTCGCGGCGGCTCGGTGTCGGGGAAGATGCCGTCATTGCGGGGTGCCTCCTGTGCGTCGGTACAGAATTCGATGCGCCGCGCGCGGGGTCTACGCAAGCTGCCGCCTCCGGCCCTGACCGCGCGCGACGGTCCGGACGATTGTCTCACTCCGACTGGGACGGGCGTACACCCTGCTCGCCGGTTCGGGGTGGGAGATGGAGCACTGAACACGCGAGTGGATACTGAGTGCGTGTCCCCACAAAAGCCACGCATCATGAACGACTACCGGGATCTGTTCTGGTCGTTGATCCCGCTCGTGTTGATCGCCGTGGTTTTCGCAGGTCTCGCGAGCCAATGCAGTTTCGCCGCAAAGGGTCCGACGCAGGGACAGATTCCCCACTTCGACGTGCGGGCGGCGCTGACCTCCGACGCGCGCAGCCTGCCATTCCCCATCCGGAACCCGGCCCTCCCCAGTGACTGGACCCCAAACTCCGGCAGTCGCGAAAACATCAGCGGCACCGGCGGCGGCCCGATCAGCACTGTCGGCTATATCACTGGCCACGGCTCCTACATGCGCTTCAGCCAGAGCAACGCGACCGAGGAATCGATGTCCAGGTTCGTCCTCGGCTCCCGCTACGCCAGCGGCACCGAGCAGATCGGCGACCAGAAATGGATCGTCTACGCCGAACCCGGCTCGGAATCGGCCTGGATAGCCGACCTCGGCCAGTCCCGCGTCCTCATCACCGGCGCCGGCCAGCGCGACTCGTTCGTCACCCTGGCCCAGGCGATCACAGCCGCCCAGCCGCTGACCCGTTAGGCGGGAGCCACCCAGGTCAGGCCCGCTGCCTCCGCTGCCTCACCCAGCCGCTTGTCATATGTGACTACCGCGGTGAGATCGGTTGCCAGTTCTAGCGCGGTTGCCAAGTGGAGTGCGTCGAGGCTTCGTATGGTCGCGGGTGAAATCGCCGCGGCATTCGACCGTACGATTCCATCCATATCGAGCCTGTCCACCCGAGACAGGACAGCGGGGATATGAATCAGGTCGGCGGGCTCGGCCACCCGCACCGCCCGGACCAACTCGACCTCGACAAGGGCAGACGCCACCCACGGCACTTCGGGTCGATCATCGAGCCAGTTCATCAGCGCGGCGGACTCGGTCTCCAGATGGACCAGTTTCACCAGCGCGCTGGTGTCCAGATAGAGCATCAGTAGCGCTCGTCATCTCGAAGCGCCTGCAGCGCCGTGCTCGCCCGATCGGCAGGGTCCGCAGGCGCCGATACCAGCCGACGGCGCACATCCGCAAGAAAGTCTGCACGACCCCTGGTCGCAGGCCGCATCCGTCCTTCGGCAAGCATCTTGGCGCGAATATCCCGCTCCGCGTCCACCGGCACAATGCGGCCGATGACTTTGCCGCGCTCGGTGATTTCGATTGTTTCGCCAGCTTTGACCAACGCCAAGCATCGAGCTGTGTGGTGTGAGAGCTCACGGATGGGGATGGCAGTCATAGACATATTGTGCCACAAATTTGTGTCACATAGCTGATTAGTGTCGGTGGCTGACCACGTTGACGATGGTGCCGCTTGGGTCGCGGACGAAGAAGCGGCGGACACCCCACTCCTCGTCGGTCAGCGGATAGACGATGTCGGCGCCTGCCTCGGTCATCGCCGCGTGCACGGCGTCCACGTCATCGACCTCGACGCTCATGTTCGGCTGTAGCTTTTCCGCGTCGGGGCCGACGAGCAATACCTGGGCGGTGGGGTTGGACGGGGAGGCCATGGTGACTACCCAGCCGAGATCCATCGCCTCTTCGAAGCCGAGCAACTTGTAGAAGTCGCGGCTGCGCTCGATGTCGGTGGTGCGGATGTCCGGCGTGGCCCGGCGGATTGTCATTTGTGGTCCTCGAGGTCGGTGCGCGACAGCGCGTCCTCGACGCGCTTTCTGGCACCGGCCAGGTGTTCCTCGCAGCGGTTGGCCAGCGCCTCGCCGCGCTCCCACAGGGCAAGCGACTCGTCCAGGTCGAGACCGCCCTGCTCGAGCATCTTCACGACATTGACCAGTTCGTCGCGGGCGCGCTCGTAGCCGAAGGTGGCGATCTCGGCCAGTTCGGTCTCGGCGTCGCGGGGGCCGGGCTCGGCCAAGGTCAGCTCCTCCTTGTTTCGGTGTCTTCGGTGGGTCGCTGCGCGCCTAGTGCCTTCGTGCCAAGCGCTGCCGCGGAGACGGCGCCGTCGGCGACCCTGATGCGCAGCTGACTGCCCGCGGGTGCATCCTCGATCGTGCGCACCACATGCCGCTCGGTGCCCGCGACGCGCTGCACGACAGCGTAGCCACGGGCCAGCGTGGCGGCCGGGCCCACCGCGGTCAGCTTCTCGCGCAGGTGCCTGGTCGCGGTGGCCTCGGTGCGGATGTACTGCTCGGCGACGCGCCGGGCCGACGCGCGCAGGCGCTCGATTTCCTCACGGCGACGGTCGATTTCGCGCAGCGGGTCGGCGAGCACGGGACGCGAGCGCAGCTGGGTCAGCGCGCGCGTTTCCCGGTCGACCCAGCCGCGCAACGCGGCGGCGGAGCGGGCGCGCATATCGCGCACCCCGGCCAATTCCGCGGCGGCGTCGGGGACAACGCGTTTCGCGGCGTCGGTGGGGGTGGCGGCGCGCAGGTCGGCGACCAGATCGCTGAGCGGGTTGTCCGGCTCGTGGCCGATCGCGCTCACGATCGGGGTGGTCGCGGCGACGATGGCGCGGCACAGTGCCTCGTCGGAGAAGGGCAGCAGGTCCTCGACGCTGCCGCCGCCGCGGGCGAGCACGATTACCTCGACCGCCGGGTCGCGGTCGAGCTGCGCCAGCGCCTCCAGCATCTGCGTCACCGCGGTAGGTCCCTGCACCGCGGTATTGCGGATCTCGAAACGCACTGCGGGCCAACGATTTCTGGCCACGGTCAGGACGTCGCGCTCGGCGGCGCTCGCGCGGCCGGTGATCAGGCCGATGGTCTTGGGCAGGAACGGGATCGGCCGCTTGAGCCGCGGATCGAAGAGTCCCTCGGCGGCGAGCAAAGCTTTGAGCCGCTCGATCCTGGCGAGCAGCTCGCCGATGCCGACCGGGCGAATCTCGATGACGCGCAAGGACAAAGTGCCGCGGCCGGTGAAAAAGGACAGCTTGCCGTAGACCACGACCCGGCTGCCTTCCTGCAGCGGAATCGGGGACTTGCGGATCAGGTCCGGGTCACAGGTCACCGAGAGCGACATGTCCGCGGACGTGTCGCGCAACACCAGAAACGCGGTGCGGGTGCCCGGCCGCAGATTGATCTGGGTGATCTGACCCTCGACCCAGATGCTGCCGAGCCGGTCGATCCACTGCGCGACCTTGATCGCGACGGAACGGACCGGATACGGCTGCTCGGCGGAATTCGCGGGCGCGGCAGTCGGGGTCTGGGGTTGCTCGGGTTGGCCGGGGGTGGCCCGGCCAACCGTCTGCGAAGGCGTCCGGGGTTCGGTCACTGGGCCCGCACGGTGGCGATCCGATTCGTCAGCATGGTCACGAACGGCGCCCGGTCCTGGGTCTGCTGCTCGTAATCCAGCAGCGCGGTGAGGTCTTCGACGGTCAGCATGCGCAGGCGGGCGCGCAGCTGCGCGAGGGTCATGTTGGCGTAGTCGTAGCGGGTGGCTACTTCCGGCTCGCTGATCGCGGGCGCGGGGTCCTCCGCGCGGACGATCTCCGGCTCAGCGGTGTCCGGCTCGGCGACGAAGTCGACCGAGTGGCCGTTGTGCCCGGCCGGGGTCTCCTGGGTGGTGACAGGCGATTCGGGTTCTTCGGCGGCGTACAGATCGAAGGGGCTGGTGTGCGCCGCGGTGCCGCCGAAGGATTGCTCGCTGTCGAGGTCCTCGTCGAAGGTGGCCCACTCCGGCTGTTCTTCCGGAGCGTTGCCCAATCGATCGAAAACCGCGTCGCCCTTGAGCGCGAGGCTGGTCACGAACTGCTGGACGTGCATCGTCGTCTGCAGCATCTGGCTGATGGCGGTGATCGGCAAATTCATTGCGGCCGTGGGTAGCCTGCGAGTTTCCTCAATGGCGTATACGGCGGCCCCGGCGGCTACCCGGGCCAGGAACGGTGGTCGAAACATGGTCCTAGCCTGCCCGAAATGGTGTGCTATGCAAAGGTCGGGGCTCACCGGAGTGATTCTGGCGCATGGAACGGCGTGCGCAGAGTACGCCTCGCCGCCGCGCGCGCGGTTCGCGGGCGCAATGCCCGACCGGCGCGGAGTCGGTGTGCGCACGTAAGCTGTCGGCATGTCCACGGCCATACCCTTGAACGTCGGAATTGCCCGCTCAGCGGGTGCCGGAACCGCCGATACCGTCGGCGGCAAGCGGGTGCTGCTCGCGGAGCCGCGTGGGTACTGCGCCGGCGTGGACCGTGCGGTGGAAACCGTGGAGAAGACCCTGGAAAAGCACGGCGCGCCGATCTACGTGCGCAAGGAGATCGTGCACAACCGCCACGTCGTGGAAACGCTGCGTGAGCAGGGCGTCATCTTCGTCGACGAGACCGACGAGGTGCCCGAGGGCTCGGTGGTCGTGTTCTCCGCGCACGGCGTCTCACCGGCCGTGCACACCTCCGCCGCGGCGCGCAATCTGCACACCATCGACGCCACCTGTCCGTTGGTCACCAAGGTGCACCAGGAGGCGAAGCGGTTCGCCCGCGACGACTACGACATCCTGCTGATCGGGCACGAGGGGCACGAGGAGGTCGAGGGCACCGCGGGCGAGGCACCCGACCACGTGCAACTGGTGGACGGCCCCGCCGCGGTGGATAAGGTCACCGTGCGCGACGAGTCGAAGGTGATTTGGCTCTCACAAACCACGCTGAGCGTCGACGAGACGATGGAAACCGTGCAGCGGCTGCGTGAGCGCTTCCCCGCGCTGCAGGACCCGCCCAGCGACGACATCTGCTACGCCACCCAGAACCGTCAGGTCGCGGTCAAGGCGATGGCACCCGAATGCGATCTGGTGATCGTCGTCGGCTCGCGCAACTCGTCGAACTCGGTGCGGCTGGTCGAGGTCGCCCTCAACGCCGGCGCCAAGGCGTCCTACCTGGTCGACTACGCCCGCGAGGTGGACCCCGCCTGGCTCACCGGCGTCCGCACCATCGGCATCACCTCCGGCGCCTCGGTCCCAGAGATCCTGGTCCGCGGCGTCCTCGACATGCTCGAAGAGCACGGCTACGCCGACGTCCAGCCGGTCACCACGGCCAACGAAACCCTCGTCTTCGCCCTGCCCCGAGAACTGCGCACCACCCGCGCCCGCTAGTCGAACCGCGGTAAATCCGTCGCGTCGCAACTAGCAGGCCTGGCACCATCGCCGAATGCCAGCAGCGATGACGTCCGACCAACTCACCACCCGCACGTCGCGCGCGGTCGAGGCGGCCGTTGCCGCGGGCCGTGCGCTCAGGCTGACGGTGACCGACGCGACGATCTTGCATGACGCGTTCTCCGTCGTTGTGCACCTGGCTCCGGCACCGGTGGTGGTCCGCGTCCCCACCGTCCTACCCGCGCACCTGGACCTCGACGCGCAGGCCGCACGCCAGCGGGTGGAGCTCGATGTGGTGGCGTGGCTCGCCGAACAGGGCACGCCGGTGATTCCGCCGAGTCCGCTGGTGCCGCGGGAACCCGTGCGGCGCAACGGTTTCTCGATGACGTTCTGGCAGTTTGTCGAGCAGGGCCCGAGCGTCGAACCCGACTACGTGCACAACGCCGGCCTGATCGCCGACCTGCACGCCGCGCTGCGTGACTACCCGGGGGAGCTGCCGTTCCTGTCCTCGGCCGAACCGGCGTGGGTCACCGAGAGCCTTGCGGCTCTCGCAGCGCGCCCCGACCTGATCGACCCTGCTGACCTCGACCGCGCACAGCGCGAATGGGCGGTCCTGGAGCCGGTCATCCGGTCGCGTGCGGCGTTCGAGGCGGAGTTCCCTGTCATCGACCTGCAGCCGATCCACGGGGATTCCCCGGCGGTCAATATCGTCGCCGTGCCGAGTGGTGTGTTATATGCCGACTTCGAACTGGCCACCTTGGGACCGGTCGAATGGGATCTGGCGTTTCTCGGCCCCGAGTGCGAGGCCGCCTACAACGCCGCGGCCGAGCGCCGAGGACAGCGACAGTTGGACGAGCGCGTGATGCGCTTCATCAACGCCGTAGGCATGGCCAGAACGCTGGCGTGTCTCGTGCTCGTTCCGCAGTTGCCGATGCTCGCCGACGCGTTGAAACCGTCCATCGAGCACTGGCGAGCAATGCCGTTTGCCGACGGTCTTGGTAACTGACGATCCGGCGGGAGCTACAGGTTTTCGGGCCTGCGGCGGTCCGGGCGGCTCGAATCGCGTTCGCGGTAGCGGACATTGGGTTGGGGGTGTGGGGGCGGCATTTCGCCGCGGCGGCGCGGGGGATTGCCGCGGGGTGGTTCGGCGTCGGTGCGCGGGCCCGCGGCGGCGGGGCGGGCGCCGGTGCGGGGGGCCGGGCGGCCCTCGCGGGGGCGGGCGGGGCCTGCGACTCGGGGCGGGGCGTCGGCCACCGGCGTCGTGGCGCGGCGGGACGGTCGTGGGGTGTCCTCGGCGCGGTCGAGATCGTCCGCGTCGTCCTTGGGGCGGCGGGTGCGGCGGCGAGCCGATTCGGCGAGACCGGCGCTACCGGGCCTGCCGGTGCGCGGGCGCTTGGTGCCGGGTCGGCCCCAGCTTTCGCTGCGCTTGGGATCGGCCGCTCCACCCGCGGCGTCGCTGCGGCGCTGCATCATGATGCGTGCGCCGCCGATCAGCAGGACCAGCGCGGAGGCGAGGAACATGGTGGGGAACCGCTCGACCAGCGGGACCGCCAGTTTCAGCAGGATCTCGGTGATCGAGTCCAGCGCGACGCCGGTCAGCTGCTTGTAAGCCAGCGGAACCGCGATGAACAGCAGCAGCGGCGGCAGCACCATGGTGGTGAACAGCCCGCGATAGCGGACTGTCAGTACGGCTGCGACACAACCGACGACGTACAGCGCGGCGAAGGTACCGGTGAGATCGGTACTGTCGCCGTTCGCATCGATCAAGAAACCCAGAAACGTGCAGGCAACCGCGATCAGGACCGCCGCGCCCACCGGGAGACCCGGGACCGTCGGCAGTATCGAGCGTTGCGGCGCGGGCACCCGGGTTCGCACACGTTGGGAAGCAGCCACATTATGAACACTAACCTTCGCCGCCTCGGACGGCGTTATGGCACGGCGGTTGTCCCGGCTAATCGTCGGCGTCGGCGAAGCCCACCGCACGTGGCCACGAATCCACTCGCTCGATCGCAGGCACCTCCTGTTCCGCTATTTCCAGGTCGTGCAGTTTGCGCGCGGTGACCATGACCCGCGATTCCACCGACGCCACCGTGTAGTTGAAAGCGTCGACGGCCTTGCCGAGTTGCGCGCCGAGCCGATCCAGATGCCTGCCCGTCATGCCGAGCCGGGCGTACAACTCCTTGCCTAATTGCTGAACTGTTGCCATATCCCTGGACAGCGCCTCCTGCCGCCAGCCGAACGCGACCGTGCGCAGCAGCGCGATCAATGTGGTCGGCGTCGCGAGGATCACGTTCCGGCCGAACGCGTACTCGAGCAGTCCCGAGTCCGTGGTCAGCGCGGCGTCCAGGAACGGATCGCCGGGGATGAACAGCACCACGAATTCCGGCGCCGGATCGAACGCGGCCCAATATGCCTTATCGGCCAGTTGGTCGATGTGCCCGCGCAGGTGCTTGGCGTGCCTGGTCAGATGCTCGGCCCGGATGTCGGGATCGTCGACCATGCTCGCGTCCAAATAGGCACTGAACGGCACCTTGGCGTCGACCACGATGTGCCTGCCGCCGGACAGATTCACCACCAGGTCGGGGCGGACGTTCCCGGTGCGGTCGCCATCGCCGTCGCCGCGGGCCGCGCGGGTCACCTGGGTGTCGAAGTCGACGTGCCTGGTCATCCCGGCCAGCTCGACCACCCGCTCCAGCTGGATCTCGCCCCACCGCCCGCGCACCTGCGGCGCGCGCAACGCGGCGACCAGCTGACTGGTCTGGCTGGTGAGCTGCAGCGAGGTGCGCTGCATGCCGGCGACCTGCTCGCGCAGGCTGGAGTACGCGTTGATCCGATGGTGCTCGACCTGCTGGATGTGCTGGTTCAGCGCGCCGACCGCGTCGCGCAGCGGATCGACCATGGCGCCGATCGCATGCGAATGCCTGCGCGCCGCATCCTCGTTCGCCGCGGTGAGCGACTGCCGTAGCAGATGCTCGTTGTCGGTGGCCGCCGCGAGTCTCGCCTCCGCCTGCGCGGCCCGCTGCCCGGCGCGCGCGGCATGGCCGAGCCAGCCGAGCCCTACCCCGGCGGCGAACACCAGCATCAGTGCGACGAGCATCGGTGCGGTCATAGCGCCGATAGTGCCGCACCCCACCGACAAGAACGCGCCGGTCGGCAATTACGCAGCGCCGTGTCGGCAAACGCGGCGGTCAAGCCGTCCATACGTGGCGGTGCGACGCCGTCAGTCATGACAAGGCAACCGAATTCGTGACCCGCATCGCTCGGGTAGTGATCGACCAGGCGTCGTACCCGATGGTGCGATGCGCTACGCCGCGTCGAAAACCCCACTCGCGGTGTGACTTATGAGCCCGGTGACCGGACGACCGCGGAGCGGCATATGGTGCCGGCGCGCACCGCGGAATAGCCATCGGAGTGCCGGCGAATCACCGCTGACACGCCGCACGAAAGGGCGGCTATCCGACACGGCGGCCTCGGCAATTGAATTGTGTCGGTGCGGTGGCCTACGGTTTCGCGGATGCGGATGCTGCACACCTCGGACTGGCACATCGGACGCACGTTCCACGGGGTCGATCTGCTTGCCGACCAGGCGCGTTCACTGACCGCGATCGCGGAGCTGGTGGCCGAGGAGTCGGTCGACGTGGTGGTGCTGCCCGGCGACGTGTACGACCGGTCCATTCCGAGTGCCGACGCGATCGCGGTGTGCAACCGCGGCTTCGAGGCGATCCGCGCGGCCGGGGCCCGCATCGTCGCCACCTCGGGCAACCACGATTCGCCCGCCCGGCTCGGGGCCGGCGCGAGCTTCGCGGCGGCGGGCGGGCTGTATCTGCGCACCACTGTCGCCGAGGCCGACCGCCCGGTGCTGCTGGACGACGAGCACGGTCCCGTGGCGTTCTACGGCATCCCGTACCTGGAGCCGGACATCACCCGCGTGGAACTCGGTGTGCCGCAGGCACGTTCGCACGCCGACATCCTCGACGCCGCGATGGGCCGGATCCGCTCGGACATCGAACAGCGCGATCGCACCCGCACGGTGGTGCTCGCCCACGCCTTCGTCGTCGGCGGCGAGGCGACGGGCTCGGAACGCTCCATCTCGGTCGGCGGCGTGGAGACGGTGCCGATGTCGGCCTTCGACGGCATCGACTATGTCGCTCTCGGCCACCTGCATTCCCCGCAGACGCTCTCGGAGTCCGTGCGCTATTGCGGTTCCCCGCTGCCGTATTCGTTCGCGGAGAGCTCGCACCGCAAGGCAGTGTGGCTCATCGAGCTCGATGCCGCCGGATTGCACTCGGTTCAGCGGCGCGACCTGCCCGTGGTCCGCGGGCTGAGCAAGCTCACCGGAACACTCGACGAGCTGCTCATCGACGCCAACCACGCACCTGCCGAGGAGCACTACGTTTCCGCGGTGCTCACCGACTCGACCCGCCCGGTCGACGCCATGCGCAAGCTGCGCGAACGGTTCCCGCACGCGGTGCACGTCGAGTGGGTGCGGCCGGAGGGCAACCCGGAGCTGCGCTACCGTGAGCGGGTGCACGGTCGCCGCGATACCGAAGTAGCGCAGAGCTTCCTCACCGACGTCCGCGGTGTGCCGAGCGAGGGCGAAATGGCTTGGCTGGAGCGGGCGCTCGCGGCCGCGGTCGCGGAACCGGATCAGGTGCCGACGGCCGCCGACGCGGCAGCGGAACTCTCGGCGTGATGGCGCGCCTTACCGCGCGCCGAGCGGCGCGCCCCGTGCTGCCCAGCGATGGCCACGCGACGAGGGCCGGTGCGGCCGCATGAGGCTGCACAAGCTGGAGATGACCGCCTTCGGCCCGTTCGCCGAAACCACGGTCGTCGACTTCGACGCGCTCGGCGCCGACGGGCTCTTCCTGCTGCACGGGCAGACCGGCGCGGGTAAGACCACCGTGCTCGACGCCATCGCGTTCGCGCTCTACGGCCGGGTCCCCGGTGCCCGCGGCGAAAGCAAGCGCCTGCACTCCGATCACGCGCCGGAACAGACTCCGCCGCAGGTGATCCTGGAGGCCACCCTCGGCGGACGGCGGGTGCGGCTGACCCGCATCCCCGAGTTCGAACGGCCGAAGCTGCGCGGCACCGGCATGCGCACCGATCCAGCCAAGGCGACGCTGGCCTGGCTGGACGGGCGCGGCGAAAACCTCTCCCGGATACCCGATATCGGCGACGAGATCATCCGGCTGCTCGGCATGAGCGCCGACCAGTTCTTCCAGGTGGTGTTGCTGCCGCAGGGCGACTTCGCGCGATTCCTGCGGGCGGACAACGAAGATCGCGAGAAGCTGCTCGAAAAGCTCTTCGACACCGAACGATTCGGTAGCGCCGAACAGTGGCTGGCGGACAAGCGCCGCGCCTCCACCGCCGACCTCGACTCCCGCAAGCAGGGCATCGACCGGCTGATCGCACAGGTCGGCGTCGCGGCAGGGGCAGGTGCGGCGGAGACTCTCGGCCCGCTGGAGGCGGTCAGCTGGTCGCAAGAGCTGCTTGCCACCGCGCGTACCGATCTGACCGCCGCGGCAGCGGAAGCCGAACGCCGCCAGCAAGAGTCGGGACGGGTGCGCGCACTCGCCGAGGAACAACGCAGGCTGCATGAGCTGCGCCGCCGAATGGCGGTGGCTCGCAGGCAACTCGACGACTACGCGGCCGCCACGGAACACCGCACCGCGCTGCACGCCGAACTCGAATTGGCCCGCCGGGCCGAGCCGGTCGCCGCGGCCATCGACGAGGCCCGCGACGCCGTCATGCAGATGCGTCGCAAGGACACCGAAAAGCTGAACGCCAGTAGGCAATTGACCACGCGCCTGCTCGAGCCAGCAGGTGCCGACCTCGGCGGCATCGAACTGATCCACGTCGAGCACCTGGACGCTGCTGCCGAGCGACCTTCCGCCGCGCACGCGGACGATGAGTCACCGATACGAGCGGATCATTCTGCCGCCGAGCACGATCGGACAGGCGCGGCCGAAGCAGTGGCCCAGCCGGCCGACCGAGCGGTTATCCGAGACGACGCCGACATCGATGCCGCGATCCGCCGTTGGAGCGCACAGATCGGCGGATTGGACGAGGTACGGGCCGACGCGACCGCGGCGACCCGACTCACTCGGGAGTTGGCGGGACTGCGCGACGAGGACGCCGCCCTCAACACCCAGGTGACCAAACTGACCCGCCTGCGCGAACAACTCCCCGGCTCGCTCGCCACCCTCGAAACCCGCCTGCGCGAGGCAACCAACGCGGCCGCCACCCTGCCGACCCTGACTGCCGAATGCGAGCGGCTCCAGACCGCCGCGGCGGCCGCGGTCGAACTCGCCTCTCGCAAAACAGATTTGGACCACGCCCGAGTCGAGTTCGAGACGGCTCGCGCCGCGCACAACGACGCCAAGGAACGGGTCCTCGACCTGCGCGAGCGCAGGCTGGCAGGCATGGCCGCCGAACTCGCCGATGGGCTGGCCGACGGCCAGCCGTGCACGGTATGCGGTTCCGCCGAGCACCCCGCCCCCGCCCGCCCCACCGCCGGCGCTGTCTCCAAGGACGCCGAAGAGGCCGCGGTGACGGCCGAACGCGCCGCCGAGAATGCGCGCGACCGCGTACTGGCCCGAATCACCGCGTTGGAGCGCGAGATCGAAACGCTCACCGTGCGGGGCGGCGACACCGACCGGGTCGAACTGGCCGCCGCCTTGCGCGCCGCCACCGACCGCTACGAGGACACCGCCGAGCTGGCCGCCCTCGCTGAGGGTCTCACCGCCGAACTCGCCCGCCTGCGTACCGACGAGTCCCGCCTGCACGACGAACTCCGCGAATCCGATTCGCGCCGAAGCACAGTCGCCGCGAACATCGCCACCGCCACCACCCGCCTCACCGAGCTCAACGACCGCCTCCGCGCCGCCGCGGGCGCCGACGAAACCATCGACCGCCGCTACGCCCGCCTCACCGCCCTCGTCACGGACGCCACCACCCTCCGCGACGCCCGCGTCGACGCGGCGGCAGCCCGCGAACAGGTAGTCGTCATCGCCGCCCGTGTCGAAAGCCTCTCCTGTGCAGCGGGTTTCGTGCCAACTGGTGATGCGACTACAGCACGCGCCGACGATGCGGCGAACGACTCGGCCACGGGATCCGCGCCTCTGGCAGCCGTGGTCGCGGCGCCCCAGGAGGTTGTGGCGCGACTGACCGCGGTTGCGCGGGTGGTCACCGCGGCGAGCCGCACGCCGCAACGGCAAGCCGACATCGAAGCCGAACTGACCGACGCCGACCGCACCCGCGCACACGCGCAAGCCGTTCTCGCGGAACCGGAAATCCAAGCGGCCGCCGTCACCGAACCCGGCGACCTGACCGAACTCGAGTCCGCCGTCACCGCCGCGCAGACGCAACTGAACACCGCCGTCGCCGCACACGCCGAAGCAACCAGGCGGGTCGGCCTTTTGGAAGATCTCGGCGGCCAACTCTGGGCGGCAGTGGACCGTATCGCCCCGCTGCAGCGCGCCCACGACGAACTGGCAGGTCTCGCCGAGGTGGTCGCGGGCCGTGGCGAGAACAACCGCAGGATGTCGCTGCGCTCTTACGTTCTCGCCGCTCGACTGGAAGAGGTGGCCCAGGCTGGTTCGCTGCGCCTGCGCCGAATGTCCGGTGGCCGTTACGAATTCGTGCACTCCGACAAGGCGGGCCCGCGCGGCCGCCGCGGCGGACTCGGCCTCGATATCCGCGACGACTACACCGGCGCCATCCGTCCCGCCAAGACCCTCTCCGGCGGCGAAACCTTCATGGCGTCACTGTCGTTGGCACTCGGCCTGGCCGACACCGTCGCCGCCGAATCCGGCGGCCTCGTGCTGGACACCCTCTTCATCGACGAGGGCTTCGGAGGCCTGGACGCCGACACCCTGGACGCGGTGATGGGCGTCCTCGACGAACTCCGTGCTGGCGGCCGCGTCGTCGGCGTCGTCAGCCACGTCGACGAAATGCGCCAGCGCATCCCCAGCCGCCTGCACGTCCGGCGCGGCCGCACTGGCTCCCACCTCGAGGCCACCGTCGCCTGACCGGCCCGTTGAACTCGACGCGATATGGCCAAAGGCAACCGTCAACACAGGGTTTCGCGTCCGGCCTCGTGATCGAGCAGCCAGCGCTTGATCGGCAGACCCCACCGGAAGCCGCCGAGCGCGCCGCCGATGCGATAGATGCGGTGGCACGGGACGAACAGGGCCGCCGCGTTGCGCGCACAGGCGTTGGCCGCGGCACGGGTGGCGTCGGGGCGGCCGGAGATGGCGGCGTACTCGGTGTAGGTGATCGGTGCGCCCGCCGGAACCTTGCGCAGGACATCCCACGCGTGCATGAGGAATTCGCCGGATTGCTGGCGAACCGGGACATCATCGATCGCGGTGAGATCACCGTCGTGATAGGCGTTGATGATCCGGGTCAGTTCGCCGAGCGAATCCCGTTGCCGCAGTTCGGCCGGACGCAAAGCCGGGTGGATCACCGGGTGCAGCAGGTCAACGTCGGCGGTCCACCCGGCAGCCAGCACGGCACCGTCGGCATTGACCACGGCGGTGAACGGGCCGATCGGCGTATCGACCGTCGCGAAATCTGCGGTGGTGGTACCGATGTGGCGCTTGGTCGGGCGAACAGCGGTGGTGGCGTTCACGATTGGGTGCTCGCTTTCGAGGAGGCGGACTTGGCGCGGGCGGCGCGGTCGGTCAGCGCCGCCTTCCACAGGTGCATGGAAAGGTAGGAGCGCCACGGCGCCCAGCGTGCGGTGTCACTGAGGTCGATGCCGAGCACCGCGGCGCCCTGGCGGACCACCAGATCGGTGTTCAGCAGCACGTCCGGGTCGGCGAGCAGGCGCATGGTCACGTAGTCGGCCGTCCACGGGCCGACCCCGTCCAACGCGAGCAGGTCGCGGCGCAGGTCGGCGGCGGTGCGGCCCTGGTGCAACGCCAGTTCGCCGCTGGCCAGCGCCGCGGCCGCGCCGATGATCGAGCGAATCCGTCGCGACGGACCGGTGAGCACCTCGGCCCCGCGTTCGGCGATCACCGCCGGGGTGGGGAACAGCAGGGGTATCGGCCCGTCGACCCGATCGCCGAGCGCGTCGACCAGCCGCGCGGTGTGCGTCGCCGCCGCCGATACCGAGATCTGCTGCCCGATCATGGTGCGCAGCAACAGTTCCGGCCCGTCCAGGCAGCCGGGCACCCGAATGCCGGGGGAGAAGACAGCCCGTCGCCCGGCACCGGGATCGAGCTCGGCCTCCGGTGGTGATCCGGCGCCCGCGTCGGGTAGTCGAGTGGTGTCCGGGTCGGCCAGCTCCGGTGTCGAAACCTGTTGCCCCGGAGCGACACCCAGCGCCTCGTCGATGCCGATCGGGTCGGCGTCGAGGTCGAGCAGGTGCCGTAGTCGCGCGACGGTCGGTGCCAGGTCCCGCATGTCGTGCAGGGCCAGCTCGGCCCGCACGTGGTCGCGCTGGAAACTGAGCCGGGTCGTCGCGTGGCCGTGCGGCGTGCGCAGATTTCGGGTGTAGGCGCGGTTATCCCACAGCTCCATGCCGGGGACCACATGCGAGGAGAGGAACCACTCCAGCCAGGCCCGATCCAGCGGCTCGCGGTAGGGCAGCCGCAGGCTGAGCGAGCCGTTCACGGCGGGCACCGGGCGTCCATTCGAGGCGGACTTCGCCCGATTCGACTCGGCCCGCATGGTGGTGGGGCTGACCGCGAACACCTCGCGCACCGTGTCGTTGAACTGGCGGATGCTGGCGAACCCGGCCGCGAAAGCGATGTCCGACATGGGCATTGCCGTCGTCTGGATCAATAGTCGGGCGGTATGCGCCCGGTGCGCGCGGGCCAGCGCCAGCGGGCCTGCGCCGAGTTCGGTGGTGAGCACGCGGGTCAGCTGCCGCTGCGAATAGCCGAGCGTGGCGGCCAGCGCGGGCACGCCGCCGCGTTCGATCACCCCGTCGCCGATCAGCCGCATCGCCCGCGCGGCCAGGTCCGCTCGGGTGTTCCAGAGGGGAGATCCCGGGGCGGCGTCCGGCAGGCACCGGCGGCAGGCCCGGTAGCCCGCCTGCTGTGCCGCCGCCGCGGTCGGCAGGAACGACACATTCATCCGTTTCGGTGTGATCGCCGGACACGAAGGGCGACAATAGATTCCGGTGGTCCGCACCGCAGTGAAGAACTGCCCGTCGAAGCGGGAGTCCCTGGTCGACACCGCACGGTAGCACCGCTCGAAATCCAACGCCGTGATCGTCACGCCCACCACAATGTCAGCTGTCGGCAACCTCCGCTAGCGGAAATCTGCCACCACCCCCGGTATGTGTGCGATGCGCACGGGGGCGTTGCCGGAGCGAATCGCGAACGCGCAGATCAGCCGCCACCAGGGCGGGCGGAGCGTCGCCCCGCCGCGCGTCAGCAGCAGCGATTCGTCGGGTTGTTATCCGCGTCCGCGTGCCTGGTCCGCCAGTACTCGCGTTCCGTCGGCACCGCGCAGCCGGGATGGTTGCGCGCCAGATGGTCCACGTACCGCTGATAGTCCTGGCCGCCGAGGATCGAGTTGAACCACCAGCCGACCGTGCGCACCGCGGTCGCACCGGCACGCAGGCCCCGCACGGCAGCCGATCGACTGTCGTGCGGGGCGACGTGCACGGTCATTGCGTCGCTTTCACCTGGGCGGCGCCCGGCGCTCGGACCTTCCCTGCGGCGATCAGGGCGTCCCATTCCCGTTGCACCTCCTTCTCCTCGGCGGTCGCGAGGAACGACCTGGGCGCGAAGATCTTCGACGGTTCGTCCGGCGATTCGCTGTCCGGTCCGCCGCCCGCACGCCAAGCCCGCACACAGACGATTACGCCGACGATCGCCACGATCAACACCAGCACCGCGAAGATGATCGACAGGCTGCCCTGGATAAAGGTGTTGCGCACGACCTTGTCCATATCGGCGGCGGTTTTGGCGGGTGCCAAGATCTTCCCCGCGTCGACCGCGGCGACAAAGTTGCTGTGCTGCTTCCAGTAGCCGATGTTCGGGTCGGCCGAGAAAATCTTCTGCCAGGACGCCGTCATCGTCACGATGAGATCCCAGATCAGCGGGATCGCCGGGACCCAGGCCCACTTGATCAGGCCCTTCTTGATCACGATGGTCAGCACCACGGTGAGCGCGATCGCGGCGAGCAACTGGTTGGAGATGCCGAACAGCGGATACAGCGTGTAGATGCCGCCAAGCGGATCGGTGACGCCCATCAGCAGTACCGAGCCCCAGGCGGCGACCACGATCGCAGAGCAGAGCCACGCACCGGGCCGCCACGACGGGTCCTTGAACTTCGTGGCGGGGCCGCCGAGGTTGCCAAGCGAGTCCGACAGCATGAAGCGCGCGACCCGGGTACCGGCGTCGATCGTGGTGAGGATGAACAGCGCCTCGAACATGATCGCGAAGTGGTACCAGAACGACTTGAGGCCGCTGCCGCCGAGGAACCGGTGCAGCACCTCGGCCATGCCGACAGCGAGCGTCGGCGCGCCACCGGTCCGCGAGACGATGCTGTTCTCGCCGAAGTCCTTGGCGGCCTGGGTCAGCTCAGCCGGAGTCATCGGATTACCGCTCAGGCCAAGGCTGTTGGTGTAGGCGGCCGCCTTCTCCGCGGTGCCACCGGTCAGGCCCGCGCTCGCGTTCATCGCGAAGTACAGGTGCTGGTCGATGATGCTCGCGGTGATGATCGCCATCACGGCGACGAACGACTCCATCAGCATGCCCGCGTAGCCGATCATCCTGGCCTGCGACTGCTTCTCCAGCAGCTTCGGCGTGGTGCCCGAGGAGACCAGCGAGTGGAATCCGGACAGCGCGCCGCAGGCGATGGTGATGAACAGGAACGGGAACAGGCTGCCCGCGAACGCCGGACCCTTGCCGGAACTGGCGAAGTCCGAGACGGCGGGCGCCTTCAGCACCGGCATGGTGATCAGGACGCCGACGGCAAGCAGGACGATGGTGCCGATCTTCATGAAGGTGGACAGGTAGTCGCGGGGCGCGAGCAGCAGCCACACCGGCAGCACCGAGGCGATGAAGCCGTAGCCGATGAGGAACCACGCGATGGTGGTGCCCGACAGGGTGAACAGGTCCTGGCCCCAGCCGGATCCGGCGACCCAGTTGCCGGAGATGATGGCGAGCAGCAGCAGCGCGAACCCGATGATGGACACCTCGCCGACCTTGCCCGGCCGGAAGAAGCGCAGGTACACGCCCATGAACAGGGCGATCGGGATGGTCATCGCGATGGAGAACACGCCCCACGGGCTGCCGCCCTGCAGTGTGCCGTCCTTGCCGGTGGTCGCGGCCAATGCGTTGACCACGACGATGCCGAGCACCGCGAGCAGGATCATCATGATCACCAGCACGGCGATGATCGCGGCCACGCCGCCGACCGCGCCGAGCTCGTCACGGGCCATCTGCCCGAGGCTGCGGCCCCGGCGGCGGGTCGATGCCCACAGCACCAGGTAGTCCTGCACCGCGCCGGCGAAGACGACGCCGATCACGATCCACAGCACACCCGGCAGATAGCCCATCTGAGCGGCGAGGACCGGGCCGACCAGGGGGCCGGCACCGGCGATGGCGGCGAAGTGGTGCCCGAACAGCACCCGCCGGTCCATCGGCATGTAGTCCTTGCCGTTTTCCAGGATCTCGGCGGGCGTGGCCTGGTCGTCCCGCGGCTTGACGATCTTGTACTCGATGAGCCTGGAATAGAACTGGTAGGCGAGCACGTAGGTGGCCACGGCCGCGACCACGATCCATACCGCGTTGACCGACTCGCCGCGGGAGATGGCCAGGACGGCCCAGGCGATCGCGCCGACAACGGCGATCGCGGCGAAAATGCCCTTCTTGACTGGGGTAATAGGCGAACTGTCCACGACACCCACGGGAGGTAGGTCGGGATCTGTCCGGAGGTATTCGATGGTCGCCATGCGAACTACTCTCCCGTGAAATCGAGCTGGCTGAAACGATGTCAACGTAGCTGAACCGAAGCGCGTATGAGCCGGACTTAGTGAAGTCTGAACATTGCGATACGGATCGAGATCGCCGCGAGGCCTCCTACTGTGGCTTCCTACGAGCGGGGCTCGATCCGTCGGCGCGGCGCGGGTACGGGTGGCCCGCGGGGCGTCAGCTGCCCGGTCGACCGTTGTTCACGGTGTCCGGTGTTCGCCGGTGCGAGTGGGCGTGTTCTCCGCGCCCGGCGATGTTGCCATCCGTATGCTGCCATGCTGGCTCGGGCATTCGCCGATCGGTCCTACACATCGCCGTTTCTCCTCCCGGGGTTCGCGTATCCATCCGCAGGCCGTCGTGGAGGAGCTCGTGTCACCGATTCGTCGTCGCACCCTGCTCGGCTCGGCGCTGGGCGCCTCCGTACTCGGCGCGACCGGCTGCGGGTCCGCCGACGACGCGCTGACCTTCTTCTTCCAGGCCAGGCCGGAGGAGGCGCGGGTGCGGTTGTCGATCATCGACGAATTCCGGAAGCGGCACCCGGACATCAAGATTCGCACCATCATGTCCGGCCCGGATCCACAGCAGCAACTGCTCACCTACTGCGCGGGCGGTAGATGCCCCGACGTCATCATGGCCTGGGAACTGCTCTACTCCGGGCTCGCCGAGCGTGGCGTGCTGTTGGACCTGCGCACGCTGCTCGATCGAGAACCCGAGTACGCGGAGATGTTACGGCGCGACAGCTATCCGGCGCTCTACGACACCTTCACCTATGCCGGTGGGCAGTACGCCTTGCCTGAGCAGTGGTCTGGGGTGTTCCTCTATTACAACCGGGAGCTGTTCGCGGCGGCCGGGCTGACGCCGCCTACCCGGTGGCGCGACGCCTGGTCGTTCGACGAATTCCTGGATGTCGCGCGCACCCTCACGAAGCACAAGCAGTGGGGCTTCGCCGACGCCTGGGTGCCGTACTATTCGGCCGCGTGCTTCGGCATGAACAACGGCGCGGAGTGGTTCACGCCGTCGGTCGCGCCGACCAGGGCCAACCTCGGGGATCCCCGGTTCGCCGAGGGGTTCCAGTTCTACGCCGATCTCGCGGTGCGGCATCGGGTGGCGCCGAAAGTCGCCGACCAGCTGTCGATTTCGGCGCCGGAGCTGTTCCGGGCGGGGCGGGCGGCGATGGTGCTCGGTGGGCACTGGCTGTACTCGGAATTCGCGGGGCAGGACGGGCTTTCGATCGACGTCACGGTGTTGCCGGTCGGACCGCACGGTGGACCCGGCGCGATCACCGATGTCGGCAGCACCGGGCTTGCCATCGCGGCGGGTAGTCCGCGCGTCGAACAGGCTTGGGAATTCGTCAAATTCGCGACCGGACCGGTGGGGCAGGCCATCATCGCGGCCTCCGGGCTGTTCGTGCCGGTGCTGAAATCCGCGATGGGCTCGCCCGGTTTCGCTGCCGCACACCGCGAGACACGCAACCTCGCGGTGTTCACCGAAGGGCCGGACAACTCCCGGCCGCTGCCGGTGACCCCCGCCTGGGGCAAGGTCTCCGCACTGTTGGAGCGCGGTGCCAACCGGGTGCTGCGCGGTGCCGCTACCGCCGCCTCCCTTGACGGCCGATTCACCGCTGACCTCGACGCGTTGCTGGAGTCGCCGTGAGCAGGGCCACCGGGTTGGCGCGCAAGCGGGAGCGGGCTGGGTGGGCGTTCGTCGCGCCGAATGTGGCGGCAGTGGCGGTGTTCCTGTTGTTTCCGTTGGGGTTTTCGCTGTATCTGAGTTTTCACTCGTGGGACTTGTTCCGGCCGAAGCGGTATGTGGGGCTGGACAACTACGCGCGACTGTTCGGGTCGGATCCGTTGTTTCTCATCGCGTTACGCAACAGCGCGGTGTTCACCGTGCTCACGCTGGTGCCGACGGTGCTGATCGGGCTGGGGATCGCGGCGGCGTTGAATCGGAAGTTGGCCGGTATCGGGCTCTTTCGGACGCTGGCGTTCCTGCCGCTGGTGGCGTCCACCGTCGCGATGGCGGTGGTGTGGCGGTTCATCTTCACCGAGGACGGAATGCTCAATCTCGGGCTCGGCGTGGTCGGTCTCGGACCGGTGCCGTGGCTGACCGATCCAGACCTGGCGTTGGTCTCGCTGAGCGTCGTCACGGTGTGGAAGAGCGTGCCGTTCGCGACCGTCATCCTGCTCGCCGCGATGCAGGGGGTGCCGGAGCCGCTGTACGAGGCGGCGAAGATCGACGGAGCCGGTGCGCTGCGGCGGTTTTCGGCGATCACGCTGCCGTTGATCCGTGGGCCGCTGTCGTTCGTCTTCGTAATCACGGTCATCAACTCGATGCAGGCGTTCGATCAGGTGTACGCGCTCACCGGTAGCAACGGCGGCCCGGAAACGGGGACCTATCTGCTCGGAATCATGTTGTTCCAGAACGCCTTCGGGTTCTATGAGGTCGGGTACGCGTCGGCGTTGGCCTGGGTGATCTTCGCGATTCTGCTGGTGCTCACGGTGCTGCAGTTGCGATTTGCCCGGCGGGATGCGGTGGATCTGTGAACACGGCTCGTGGCAGGGCGCTGCTGCGCGGGGCGGGGATCTACGCGGTGCTGATCGGCATCGCGTGGTGCGCTTTGGCGCCGATTCTGTGGGCGTTGTCCGGGTCGTTGAAGCGGGAAGGGGAGGTCGCCGAGGGGAACCTGCTCCCGGCTAGCCCGCAGTGGTCCAACTACGGCAAGGTGTTCGAGCTGCTGCCGCTCGGGCGGATGCTGCTCAATACCGCGGTCTACGCGGTGTGCGTCACCGCCGGTCAGGTGTTCTTCTGCTCGTTGGCGGGGTATGCGTTCGCGCGCTTGCGGTTTCGTGGTCGCGAGGTGCTGTTCGTCGCTTACCTCGGCACGCTCATGGTGCCGCTGACCGTCACGGTGATCCCGCAGTTCCTGTTGATGCGGGCGTTCGGCTGGGTGGACACGCCGTGGGCGATGATCGTGCCCGGTCTGTTCGGCGGTGCCTTCGGCACCTATCTGATGCGGCAGTTCTTCCGTACCCTGCCTGCGGAATTGGAGGAGGCGGCGATTCTCGACGGCTGCTCTACCTGGCAGGTCTATTGGCGAGTGCTGTTGCCGCACACCCGCCCCGCGCTGATGGTGCTCGGCGTGCTCACCTGGATCACCGTCTGGAACGACTTCCTGTGGCCGCTCGTCATGATTCAACGCAACGAGATCGCCACCGCCACACTGGGATTGGTGCGTCTCCAGGGGCAGTACTACACCCAGTGGCCGATTCTGATGGCCGCCTCGATGGTCATTCTGTTGCCGTTGCTCGCGGTGTACGGCATCGCCCAGCGCGCGTTCATCCGCGGCATGGCCATGTCGGGCCTCGGCGGTCGCTGAACGCCAGCGGCCCAACGGCGTTGGGTGCCGTCAGGCCGTAGGACTTACGCCTACTCGCCCCAGTAGGTGCCGAAGCTCCAGAGGTTGCCCTCGGGATCGCGGACGGTGAATCCCCGCGAACCATAGTCTTCGTCGCGCAGACCGCGCAGCACCACGGCCCCGGCGGCGGTCGCGCGCTCGAGCAGCGCGTCCGGGTCGTCGCAGACCACGTAGGTCGAGTCGTTGCCGGGCACGCGCTTGCCGAACACGCTCTCGTCCTTGCACGCGGAGCCGAACATCACGCCGCCGCCGAGCGGCCAGCGCAGTTCGGCGTGCTCGACGACCGACGGGTCGTCTTCTCGGGTGTACATCGCGGTCTCCTCGAAGCCGAACGCCTCGACGAGGAACTTGGACATGGCCTTGGCGTCGCGGAACGTCAGCGTTGGCCAGACGGCGGTGCGGGTGGTGCTGTCGGTCGGTGTTGGATTCGTCATGCGTTCAGCGTCGCTCGACGGACCGGTCGGTGTCTTGGACGGATGGAATCTCCTCGCTCAGCCAGACCGTCGGGCTGGTGCCTGCCAGCTCGGCGAAGTCGCGATTCAGATGCGCCTGGTCGTAGTAGCCGCAGCTGGCCGCCACCTGCGCGATGGTGATGAACGAGGGAGTGCGCTCGAGCATCCGGCGGGCCCGTTCGAACCGGGTGACCCTGGCCGCGAGCTTCGGACTCAGCCCGAACTCGTTGCCGAACCGGCGGGCGAGGTGCTGTCTGCTCCAGCCGATGTCCTCGACCAGCGAGCTGACCGGCCGGGTGCCGCCGGAGTCGACTAGCGCGCGCCAAGCCCAGGTCAGCTCGGGTGCGACCATGCGATCGGGTTGGGCCAGCTTGGTCAGGATCCGATCGACCGTGGCGAAGCGATCCGGCCAACCCCTCGGTTCCTGCAACCGTTCCCACAGCTCGTGGCCCACCGGACCGACCACGTCCGCGAATTCCACCGACGTGTCCCACAGCGCCGCGGCGGGCACGCCGAACAGCGCTCGGCTGCCGAGCGGGGTCAGCGCGACCGAGACACCCTCTTGACGACCGGTATGCGAGATCAGCGCCGTGCTGGCCTGCAGCCCGCTCACCGAGCAGCGATAGTCCTGCGGGGATTGACTCGGATCCGTCTGCGCCACAACGTCGATCGTCGGGCCGATGCTGATGATGAACGTCATGTGCGCCGAGGGCAGGCCGCGATGCAGCCCCGCCGGATAACCCGTCATGCGGTAGCCGAGGTAATGATCGATGAACGGCGTGAGCATGGGCGCCGGTCGCGCTGTCACCACCTCGGTGATCGGCTCCATGCAGGTCACGCTACGCCGCCCACCGGCGACCGCAAGCGCGGTGAGATGGAGCACTCGACGGCGTAATTGGGTATGAGCACACAGCGGGGGCTGGTTACCGTGTCCTCTTCTAACGATTTCTGGAGGTGTGATGCGGCGGGTCCAATACGAGCGCAGCGGTGGTCCTGAGGTGCTCGAGGTCGTGTCGGTCGAGGTGCCGACGCCGGGGCCCGGGGAACTCCTGATCCGGGTCGAGGCGATCGGGGTGACCCTGCCGATGGTGCGGAAGGTGCGCGAGCAGCGCGAGCCGATCGCGCTGGGCGGCGAGGTCGCGGGTGAGGTGGTCGCGGTCGGTGACGGTGTCACCGGATACGCGCCGGGGTATCGGGTGACCGGGCTGGTGTTCGGGCACGGGTACGCCGACTACGCGCTGCTCTCGGTGGCGATGGCGTCGCCGATTCCCGACGGTGCGTCGGCCGTGGACGCGGTCGCGCTGGTGCGCAGTGGGTTGGTCGCGCTGGGTGCGCTCGATGCGGCGAACGCGAAAGACGGTGAGTCGGCGCTCATCACCGCGGCGGCCAGCGGCGTCGGGCATCTCGCGGTGCAGCTTGCCCGGGTGCGCGGGGCGACGCGGGTCGTCGGTGCGGTCTCGGATCAGGACAAGGCGGAGTTCGTGCGTGGGCTCGGCGCCGACGAGGTGATCGAGTACGGGCAGGAATCGTGGGGCGAGCCCGTCGACTACGCGCTGGACGCCGTGGGTGGTGAGCTGCTCGGGCCCGCTATCGCCGCGGTCGCTCCCGGTGGACGGCTCGTCGCCTACAGCTCCGGCGGCGGCACCATCGAGGCCTACGACCTGCTCGTCGGCGCCAAGTCGGTGATCGGGTTCCAGATGGCGCGCATCGCGCAGGGGCGGCCGGACCTGCTCGATCAGTGGCGGCAGGAGCTGTGGCAGTACGTGGTGTCCGATCAGCTTCGGCCCGCCGTGCACGCGGAATACGCGCTCGACGACGCCGCCGAGGCGCACGCGGTGATCGAGGACCGCGGCAATCTGGGCAAGGTCGTGCTTATCCCCTGATCACCGGTAGGGCAGGCGCGGGTCGGGGGCCCGCGCCTGCCGCGTAGACTCTCGAACTCGTGAGTCTCACCCTCGGAATCGTCGGCCTGCCCAACGTCGGAAAGTCGACGCTTTTCAACGCGCTGACCAAGAACGACGTGCTTGCCGCGAACTATCCGTTCGCGACCATCGAGCCGAATGTCGGCGTGGTGCCGCTGCCCGATCCGCGGTTGAACAAGCTCGCCGAAATCTTTGGTTCGGCCAAGATCCTGCCCGCTGTGGTGTCGTTCGTGGATATCGCGGGCATCGTCAAGGGTGCGTCCGAGGGCGCCGGTCTCGGCAACAAGTTCCTCGCCAACATTCGCGAAGCCGACGCCATCTGCCAGGTGGTCCGCGTCTTCGCCGACGATGACGTGGTGCACGTCGACGGTCGTGTCGATCCGCTCGCCGATATCGAGGTGATCGAGACCGAGCTGATCATCGCCGACATGCAGACCCTGGAGAAGGCGATCCCGCGGCTGGAAAAAGAAGCCAGGATCAAGAAGGACCGCAAGCCCCTGCTGGACGCGGCCAACGCGGCGAACGCCGTCCTCGACAGCGGCCAGACCCTCTACTCCGCGCGCACCAAGCTGGATGGTGAACTGCTGAAAGAGCTTTCGCTGCTCACCACCAAGCCCTTCCTCTACGTCTTCAACGCCGACGAGTCCGTCCTCACCGACGACGCGAAGATCGCCGAACTGAAAGCCGCCGTCGCCCCCGCCGACGCGGTGTTCCTCGACGCCAAGGTCGAAGCCGAACTCCTCGAGCTCGACGACGAGTCCGCCCTGGAACTCCTGGAATCCATCGGCCAAACCGAACCGGGCCTGAACGCCCTGGCCCGCACCGGCTTCCACACCCTCGGCCTGCAGACCTACCTCACCGCAGGCCCGAAAGAGTCCCGCGCCTGGACAATCCACCAGGGCGACACCGCCCCCAAAGCCGCAGGCGTCATCCACACCGACTTCGAACGCGGCTTCATCAAAGCCGAAATCGTAGCCTTCGACGACCTCGTCGAACACGGCTCCATGGCCGCCGCCAAAGCCGCAGGCAAGGTCCGCATGGAAGGCAAGGACTACGTCATGGCCGACGGCGACGTCGTCGAATTCCGCTTCAACGTGTAGTAGTCCCGTCTGACCAGGTCTCATAGCCAAGCATGAGATCCACGAGGATCGGCATTGCCGAGGAGGGATCGGGGCCTATTCTTCCAGCCTCGAGTTCGGGGTCCGCTCGGCGAGCGATCTCACATGCCCCGTGTACGGCGTGGAATGGGAAAGTCGGTGCGAGCATCTTCTCCGTGACCAGTCCGAGCTTCGCAGTGAGGTCGTCGAGCTGCGAGGTGCTCAGCGCAGAGTGCTTGTCCTCGACGTGCCACCGCAGCCAAGCCTCGAACTTGAGATTCGAGACGAGCAGTAGGATCGACTCGCGTGCAGCAAGCTGGCAGGCAGCTGGCAACGCCTCGTGCTGGTCGACATCGACCAGGCAGACGCAGACGTCGTAGTCCTTCTTGTCGGTCGCCGCCTTGTCGCGAATCTCGATGCCCTTCCGGACTACCTTCATAGGGTCCTTTCCGACAGGGACTGATTTCACGACAGCAGTCGTACCCCTGCTGCGCAAATAGCGATTCAAGCCCTCGACGTACTGGGGTTCCGTCCGCGTTCCCTCGGTAACCACGAGGATGCGTCGGGCGGGCTGCCTCTTGGGCCTGCTGGTACGTCCGCTCTGCCTGCGCCCTGTCATCCTCAGCGTGCCTGGGAGCCAACGAGTGCAGCCAGCATGCTCGGCGAGAGCCGCGGGGTCCCGCCATAGCGGCCGGTGAGATAGCGCCGCGCCACATTCGCGTCGGGGTGCTTCGGGAAGTCGGCTAGGCAGGTCAGCTCGGTGACGCCTTCATTAGTCTTGTCCGTAAGCCAGACTTGTTCGGGCTCCAGCTTCACCTCGCTCAGCGGTGAGAGGACGTAGGACTCGTGACTCGTGAAAATGAGCTGCGCCTGCCGGTTGTTGACCAGGGGATCCGCGAACGCTCCCAACAGGACCTCGAGGAGATGGGGATGCAGGCTCGCGTCGATCTCGTCGACGAGGAGCAGGCCTCCCTTTCGCAGCGCCTCCAACGCGGGCACCGCAATGGCGAGCCACGCGATCGTCCCGTCGCTTTCGTCTTGGATGGAGAACTCTGGGCATTCGTCAGCAGTGCCGCGGTGAGTGAAGACCAGATGCCGGACCACCTGGGCGAGCTGGTCGTCGTCCAGGTTGCTGGGCTCTTCGTCGTCATTGTCGCTGGGCTTGTCGTCATCTTCGCGCAGCTCGAGCCGGAGTCGGCTGAATGCTCGGCGTATGTGGTCAGGGATTTTGGTCTCCTCGATGCTGACCTTCACGACGCCGATGTCGGCGACTTGGAGCAGTGCCTCGAGGTCGGCGAAGGTGATGGTCCCTTCCGCCAGTGAGTCCGCGAGGTTCGACAGGCGCGCCTCGCGATGGGAATCCTTTACCAGGACGCAGTCGAAGCCGGAGACCAGATCATCAGCCATGGGGTACAGGGGTGAGTCGCGCAGCAACAATGCCCGGCTGAGCACGAGCTCACGCCCAGTCACCTCCATCTTTGCGCGCAGGCTCTGGTGGAATGTCAACGTACCGGCTTCCCGGTCGCGATCCAGCAGCGTGCGCCATCGCGAGCTGGGCACATCGCGCAGCCACTCGCGTTTGATCCCGTCATGGTCCACCTCGAAGCCGTAAAGATGACGACGTCCATCGTGGACGAAATCGAGCTCGTAGGTGCTCGATGAGGTGCGCGCCGTCCCGTCGAGCCGGAACGGTGCCCGCTGCATTGACTTCGATGCCTGCCAAGCTGTAGCGGACAGACTGATCGCTGTGAACGTGTACCAGAACGCATCCAGCACAGCGGACTTGCCAGTCGCGTTACCGCCGAAGATCCCCGCAATCGGGTATGTCACAGCAGCCCAGCCGCCATCCCGTGGTTGAAGAGTCCGCAACAACGGGCTTACAAGATCGACCGTGACCTCATCCCGAATGCTCTTGTGGTTGCACACCGTGAAGCTAAGCAGGATCATCTGTCGACCTTAGCAGTCGGAGCATGTTGATTTATACGTTTTTCGAGCAGATTCGATGGCTGAGAAGCTGGAGGAGTGGCCTGTCTGTTCGCCTGTGGTCCACGAGGTCCTGGCCATCGTCGATGACGTATCCATATGTCTTGTCCATCTGCTGTCGCGCTGACACTGGCCACGTGAGCTCGGCACGGGCGGGTTCCCGCAGGTGGATAGGTGGCCATGACGTTGGTATGTACCGCAACGCAGTCGAATTCCGCTTCAACGCCTAGGGTTTCGCCACTGGATCGACTTCTTTGCCGCGGCGGCGCCAGTTGCGGTAGCTGTGGTGGGCGGCGAAGGCGCCGAGGATGGCGGTGATGCACCAGACGGTGATTGCGGTGTAGGCCAGGGGGGCGGATAGGTCGCCGATTGATGCGCCGAGTGCGGTGTAGACGAATGCTCGGGGGGCCGAGCCGATGAAGGCGCCGGTGGCCATTTGCCACAGGGGGACTCCGAGGGCGCCGAACAGGTAGGACGACAGGGCGTCTGGGGCGCCGGGAATGAAGCGCTGGCCGACTACAGCCCAGAGGCCGCGTCGTTCGATCTGTGCGTCGAGGCGTTCGGCTCGTTTGGCGCCGAGCAGTCCGCGCGCGCTCTCGCGGCCTGCCCGTCGTCCGAGGAAACTGGAGATTGTCGCGGTGCCTACCGTCGCGCCCAACGTCACGAATGTGCCGACCAGCGGGCCGAATAGGAGACCGCTTCCGGCGGCTAGGATCGGGCCTGGGACGAGGATGGCGCCGAGTAGGGCCGACACCAGCGCGTAGACCAACGGTGCGGCCGGGCCCGTCGCCGCGATCATGTCGCGTACGCGTTCGATGTCGATAACCCGTACGACGGCAACAAGATAGAACATGCCGAGCAGGAATACGATGCACAACGCGAGCCGTGCGCCGTGTCGCCACCGGCTGGGCTGCGAGGAGTCGTCGGTCATGGTGCGCCCAACCCTGCCGCACGTTGACTGTGGCCGCGAATTGTGGCTGCCCGTCTGAGGGTGGCGGTTTGACGGCGCGCCTGGTGGGCTGGCACGAATTGTGTTCGCGGGGGTGGGGATTGGGGGGGCGACTGTTGGCGGCGAAGGCTTCAGGCAGTGAAATGCCTGAAGCCTTCGTCGTTGGCGTGTCCGCGCGAACAGACGACGCCGATCCCGGTTGCTCGGCTGTCTCACACGATCATCCGGGGGCTTTTGTCGCGCCTCGAAATTACCGGCCGGTAGCGTCGGCTAATCACTATAACGATAAGCCTGCCGCACGTTGTGCACGTTCTCCAGACGTTGGCGCGTGGACGCTACACAGTTCAGACAGGCGAGACTGCCGATAAACGCTGGTAGGAGGGGTACCGCAGCACTGACCTGATCGTTGGCCGGTGGGAGCGTTGGACTATCACGGGACTGCGATGAGACAGCGGTTTGCACCCGTTGGACAAGGGCTGGACCCTGCCGGTCAGTGATCGACCGTCCAGTTGGACGGCTAATTGAGGAATCTTCCACTCTGCGTTGGTCGTTCGTTCGTAATCTGCCCTGGAGCGGTGCAAGATGGTCTGCTGCTGGCCCCAAAACCGGGGCCGGTCCCTCGATCCTGAGCGCGAACTCGGGAGACGGGGATGTCGCGACTTACTCGTCGAAGTCTCGGCTGTCTCAACCGAATTGGTAGCCCGAGGTGCAGGTTCACGCTGTCCCGTGGTGGGGGTTTGCGCGCGCAATGAGAGTCGAACAGTGCCGGGCCTCGGACTACCTCGATAACAGGAAGCGCTGTTGTGAACGTCTGGGCTCTTCGGCGGCAACGCCAGGTTCAGCATTGTGCTGAGCATCGACCTGTGGCAGGTCCCTCTCTCCCCGTCCCTCCCGCTCCCGCTCCGGCCGTGTCGTGGCCTTCGGCATTTCTGACCGCGGTCATCGTGGTGGCCGGCCTCGGTTATCACTTCATGCTCGTCGCGCGCGGCGTCGAACCGGAACGCGCGGTGAAATATTTGATGATGATCGCGATTCCGCTTGTTTCGCTGGCTCTGCCGGGCAGCGCGGCGGGGATCGCGGTGCGCACGGTGTGCCGTCTGCTCGGCTCGGCTCTCGGTGCGCAGGGTGGTGGCGGCGCACGATGAACGATCTGGTGTTTCCCACCCATCCAGCAGAGGGCTCGACAGGTGATTCGGCGACCGCGTTCATGGCGATGCTGCGCAGGATTCACCAGCTCTCCGGTCTCACGGCAGGCCAGATCGCCGTCTCGTCCGGGCTGCCTCGTTCCACGGCGTACCGATTCATCGACCCCAAGAACACGACGGTGCCCAAAAGTCGAGATCAGGTCGGAGCGTTCCTGCTGGCCTGTCGTCTGTCGCGAGAGGGGGTGCTGCACATGCTCGAGCTGTGGGACGAGGTCACCGGCGCCGTGCCACCGACGGACCCGGCGGACCGGATACTGCACGGGCCACTCGACGACGACACCGCCGGTCGCGAGGGCCGTGCCCCGGCGCAGACCCCGGAGCCTGGCTTCTACCCGTGGGAGGACCCGGCACGATGGCGCGATTCCACCATGCGGTACCAGCGTTTGGAGGGACCGGCGAACCTGCAATGGATCGGCCGAGACGGAATAGCGGCGGCGCAGCACATTTACGCACACCTCGGGGCGTGCCCGATGTGTGCGGAGCATGATCAGCCACGCCGGCGGACGTCGACGGTGCCGATATCGATACTGGGTCGCGCCTTGCCCTTGATGCTGCTGTTGGTGACCGTCGCTCCGATGGCATTCGCCCTGTGGCTCGGCCACCAGTTCAACGGCCCGATCGCCGGCGTCTTCGCGCTCAACATCGTCACCGCGCTATTGATCGGCACCGCGAAGTGGGTGCACAAACCGTACGGGGTCAAGCTGCTGACCCTGGCATGCCTCAGCGCGGCATTACTCGCCGGTCTCAGCACCGGCACGCTGGCCGCGGTGGCGGCCGCGGCGCCGCTGGTCGGCGTACTCACCGGCTTCACCGTTTTCACCGGAACACCGCTATGGGTCGGGCTGACCAACCTGTCGAACATCGCCACCGCCCGCGGCGCGTTCATCCTGGTCGCCGCGGCCTGGTGCGGAATCGCCCTCGGCTACGCCGCCAGCCTCACCATGTTCTCGCCCGCCGGTGCCGTCCTGGTCGGGGCGATGGGATCGGCGATGACCGTGATGCAGCTATCCAGCAGGGTGTTCGAGGAAGCTTCGGATGTGAACGCCGCGGCGCAGTCCTAGGCGGTCGGGTCGAGTTCTGGCGACCCGACCACCTCCGCATTCGACCGAGGTCAGTGGTGGATCACCTCGCCGAGTCGTGGCAGCACTGACCGCTTCCAGTGTCGCTCCATGGCGTTGCGGAGCATCTTCTGTCGACGGTCTTCGATATCGAAACCTGTCTGCGTCAACAGGAGTCGGGTGCCGCGGCCCTGCGGCAGCAGCGTCCAGTCGACGATCCAGCGGGCGGGATGCTCGGCCTGCGGAAGCAGCCAGCTGTAGGTCAACTGTTGATACGGCCGGGCCGCCAGCACTTCGCAGGCGATCTCATCGATCGACGGGGCCGGGACGGCGAAACGAAAACGGGTTCCGACGGAGGCAGCGAATCCGGTCGGGCGAAGGAGCCACCGCTCCAGTAGATCCGGCTGCGTCAGCGCCCGCCACACGGTGTCCGGTGGTTGGGGGAAGAAGCTGCCGAGTTCGATCGCGGCGGGGTTCAACTGTGCGTCAGCAATCACGGACGTACCACCTCAGCGTCGGGGACTGGTTCAATTCCCTTGGCCTTCCTTGAATTTCGCCTCCATCTCCGCGGCGAGTTGTGGCTGCTCAGCCTCCATTTTCTGGACGTACGCCACCGCGTCGCCGACCGTTCTCAGGCTTGCCATGTCTTCGTCGGGGATTTTGACCTCGTATTTATCTTCGAGTTGCACGGCGATCTCCACCAGCGACAGCGAGTCGATGTCCAGATCGTCGACGAAGGACTTCTCCAGCATCACCTCGTCGGCCTCGATGCCGGTCACCTCCTCGATGATCTCCGCGATCCCTGCGACGATTTCTTCCTGCGTGGTAGCCACGACTCACCCTCTCTTCGATGCGAACACATAGCTGCGGTACTCAGCGCGCCGTCCAGGACGGCGGTCGATCGGCAGTGCCAGTACGCTAAGAGCTCCACCGGGGTGGAGGTTCAATAGGTTGTGACAGACGACATACCGGCGCGGGCGTTGGTGAGCATCGGGGAATTGGCGCGGAGCACCGGGCTTGCGGTGCGAACGATCCGGTTCTATTGCGACGAAGGCATTTTGGAACCACGCCGCAGCCCAGGCGGGCATCGGATGTTCGACGCCGATAGCGCCACCGAACGATTGCTGCTGGTCCGGCGGTTGCGCGCGCTCGGCCTCGGGCTCGGCTCGATCACCGAGGTGCTGCTCGGCGAGCGGTCGATCGCCGAGGCCATCGCCGCCGAAAGTGCGCGCCTAGAAACCGAATTCAGGTCGCTGGCGTGGCGGCGGGCGTCAGTGCGGGCAGTCGAGACGGCCGCACCGACGCAACGGGCCGAGCGACTCGCGTTGCTGTCCGCCGCACAGGACGGCGGTGCGGTGCATGATTGCCTCGTACGGTTCTGGTGGCGCATCCTCGCGCCGATACCTCGGTGCGACGTGCAAGGGTGGGTGTGCTGGAATGTCCCGGAGCCGCCCGCTGACCCGTCCGTCGACGAGGTAGTCGCGTATGCCGGGTTGGCCGCTTTAGCTGTCGACCCAGAAATGAACAGTGTTGTGCGACGGCATCTCTGGCGAATGCAGCCGGATCTGATCCGCGACCCCCGAGAGTTGTACGCCGACGTTGGCGACGTAATGGTAGATGTGGTGACACTGATCACCGAAGGCGTGCGGCCGCGCGATGGTAGCGAAGTCGATCGATTCGTCAATGCCCATGCCACTGCGCGAGGGGAACGTGATTCTCCGCGTTTCCGCGAGCGATTGCTGATCGGTGCCCCCGACACGGACCACCGGATTCATCGCTACTGGGCTCTGACGGCGCAGCTGTTCGGACCCCGCGTCACCGTAGGGCCAGCCTATAACTGGCTGATCGACGCACTGGCCCATGCCACCGACCTTGCCGATGAACCAACGCGGCGGACTTAGTCCATCAGCTCGACCCACTGCGTGCGAGAGGGACCAGGGGCGAAGGGGTTGCCGAAATACTGTGTCTCGCAGACTACTTGCGCGCCCTCGAATTCCATGATGCTCACGACGTGTTTCCGTGGCTGCATGCCGCAGGGTACTCGGGCCAGTGCACCAGGAAGCCGCGGTGCGCAGCGGGGTCCTGAATGGGCCATTTGCCCGAAAGATTGGGTTGCCATGTACTTTTAGCTTGGGTTCGGGGTGCTGCTTCGGCAGCTGGAGGAGATGAGGATAGTGATGGTTTGGGTGGGACGACGTCTGCGTGCGGTCTTGGGCGTGCTGCTGGCCGCGATGACGCTGGTGTTGGTGTTGGTGCTGGCGGGATGCGGGGCGAAGGAGTCCGACTCCCGTACGCCGTTGCCGAGCGCGGTGCCGACGACTTCGGTTGCTCCGACGAAGACGGTGCCGCCGACGAGCTCGATTCCGGCGCAAGGGAATCCGGGTGGACCGCAACGTCAGGATGGGGCGCGGCCCGGCGACTCGGGGCAGCCTGCGGTGCAGCCGCCCGGCGGTACCGATAATTGCGGCGCGATCGTTTGTGGTGAGGCGCCGCCGCCCGGCGGTACCGATAACTGTGGCGTGATCTTCTGTGGTGACCCGGCGGGCCCGCGGCCGGGCGGTACCGACAACTGCAACGAGAACTGCGGGGTGACCCCGCCGCGACCCGGCGGTACCGACAACTGCAACGACAATTGCGGCGTGATCTGCACCGAGCGGTTCGACTATACGGGCGATCCGCGGACGCCCGCCGAAATCAACAGCCTCGGCGAGTGGAACAAGAAGTGCCCCACACCGATTCGGCCGACCGCCACCGCATCGCCCACGGTGCAGCCGTCCGCGACCACCTCCGCGGTGACCACATCCCCGCCCGCGGCGACGGTCACCACACCGGCGAAGTAGGGGTTTCGGCCCCGGCCTTACGCCGCTCAGCGAGTGGCGCGGTGCGGCCCAGGGTGATCCTTGCGGCGAATGCAGGCGGCGCCGGCCCGGGGAAGTACTGCGTCACACCGTGGTTCGCCCCGGCCGGCGATGATCCGGTTCAGGTCGCCTGGATCCACTCCGGCGCGGGCGCGCGCCAAGGCGGCGCGTAGTGCGGCCCTGGGGTCGGGGCCGTCCGGACCCCAGCCCTGCGACATCGCCGCATTGATCTCGTCCTTCGACATCACCCTGGCGATGGTCTCGTCGAGCAACCCGGCGGCGACGACGGTGCGAATCAGACCTGCTGGCGCGGGTTCCGGCCGGTAGTCCCACCCGTCGAGGCCGATGTCTTCGGCCAGCACATCGAGCAGAACCAGCGCTTGCCACAGTTCGGTGGCTTCATCGAGTGTGAGCTGGCCGCATTGGATCAACGCGTTCGCCATGTCGTAGGCGGCGTCGGCCCGGCGTGGCCCCGCGCAGAGCACCTCGATGATGCCGACGTCGCCGACGACCCTGCTCGAGAAGATGACGCGATGCTGTTTGCCGAGTACGTCGAGGGTATTCCAGCCGGCCAGGCGATCCCCGGCGCCGCGGTTGCTCAGCGGATGGCTGCCTGCTGGATTACCGCACAGCGCAACCAGATCCACGAGGACGGATTCGCACTCGGCGGGCGGCAGATCCTCGAGGTATTCGACGAAGGCATCCGAGAACTCGATCTCGGCCTGGCAGCCCGGGAACGATTCGCCCTTTCTCACCGATTCGCGACGCGCTCGGCCGCCAGGGCGCGCACCCTGGACTCGTCGACGCCGAGCCGGACGCATACCTCGGCGAGATCGAACACCCGCGTCCGCTTCGATACGAGATCCGCTGCGGCATCGAGGATTGCGAGCTTTGCCTCGCGAATCTTGCGGATGTCTTCGTCGATTCGGTCCGCCGAATCGACTACGGCCACCGCTCGGCCATGGCTGGTCAGCACGACGCGCTGTTCTTCGCTCGCGGTGACCAACCCGGACACGCCCTTGCGGGATGCAGTGGTGATGGGCACTCTCACGGACGTCATAGTGCAAATCTATCTAGAAATAGGTAGATATGCAATGGTGTTACTAGTGGCTGGTCAGGGAGGTGGGGAGGGGTTGGCCGCAGTCGTTGGGGGTGGGGGCGTTGGTGAGGTGGTCGGCGAACCATTGGATGACGCGGGGGGCGACGGCCTCGTCGTTTTGGGTGTCGTGGCCGACGTTGGGGTTCCATTGGGTGGTTACCGGGGTGCCCGCGACGCAGTAGCGGTCGACGAGGGCGGCGGTGAATTTCGGGGGGACGAGTTTGTCTTCCAGGCCTTGGGCCAGGTAGACGGGGATGCCCGGGGGTAGGTCGGGGGCGCGGTTTTCCTCGAAGGCTTGGCGCCATGCGGGGTCAGCGAGTGGGTCGCCTTTGAAGTAGTCGCCCATGCCTGGGACGGTGGTTATCCGGGCGAAGAGTGCGGCGAAAGGTGTTGCGGCGCAACCGGCCCCGGCCATTTCCTGATTGCGTGCCGCGGCTTGCGGGGTGAGCAGGGCGTTGGGGTCGAGTTGGGGGTAGGCCTTGGCGTACTGGGTGGTGAGGAAGGGGGTGACGGCCCAGCCGTTGAGGAGTTGGGGTGGACGTTCCCGGAGGATGCCCGCGATGTCGGACGCGGGTGCGGTGGCGGCGTCGGCGACGAGGTGCAGTTCGGGTGCGTAGGTGGGTGTCTGGGCCGCGGCGGCCAGGGAGATGAGGCCGCCCTGCGAGATGCCGTAGATCAGCATGTCGGTGCCCGCGCCGGTGCCGGGCAGGTTGCGGGCCGCGCGGGCGGCATTCACGGTGTCGCGGCCCTGGTCGGTGGCGACGAGGTAGTGCTCGCCGTCGCCGGTGCCCGCGGCGCCCGCGTAGTCGCTGGCGGTGACCACCCAGCCGCGGCCGAGCGCGTCGTTGAGCCAGGGCATGGACGCGGCGATGCCGGATTGCCTGCTCGGCGCGCATTCGGCACCGAGGCTGACGGTGCCGTGGGCGAAGTTCAGGATGGGGCGATCGGTGCCCTCGGTGAGTGGCGTCCAGACCATGCCGGACGACACGGCCGGGGTGCCGTTGCGGTCCTGGGACCAGTACAGGATGCGCTGGCCGTGGCCGTGCACGCCGGGCAGTGACATCGGCGACGAACGGATCACGGTGCCCGGCGGCTGGGGTGAGATGCCTTGTGGCACGTCGTAGAAGGCGGCCAGCCGGGTTTGTTCCGCGTCCTGTCTGGCGGCCAGGGTGACGATCGTCCCGTACCAGCCGAGCGGCACGGCGAGCACGATCAGCTGCACGGTCACCGCGGCCGGACGCCACCAGCGCAGGGTGCTCGCGCGCGGCAGGGGCGCGGTCAGCCGGACGCCGCGGACCACCATCGCCGCGCCGGTGATCAAGAGCGTGACGATCGTCCACGCGGTGAAATCCAGGCCGGTGCGAAACGGCAGCGTGGCGAGAATCAGGCCGGCGAGTACCTGCCAGCCCGCGAGTGCCGCGGACGCGACGACGACGTCATCCCGCTGTGTTCCGGCCGACAGCCCGCAGATCCCGACCCCGATCCAGCACGCCCCGACCCACACCAGAGCGAGCGACACCGACATGGTCAGCCCGGCGATTCCGAGCGCACCGAACCCGGCGGCCAGCACCGCCTCGATGCCCAGCAACCGCCGAGCACGCACAACTCGCGCGGATACATGGCCGGCGTCGCCCGACGCCTGATCCGATTCGGCGGTTGCCGAACGCCCGCTCCGCGCCAACCACCACCGAGCGGCGGCAGACGCGCCGAGCACCAGCATCGCGACCGCGACGACTACGCGTCCCTCGATCAGTGAGACGCCGAAGGGTGAGTACAGCAACACGCCCGACATGATCACGGCCAGCCCGGGTAGCCACCAGGCGATCCCACGTACGTCCCAGGTCCGGGCTTTGCTACCGCTCACCCATGGCCTCCGTCCTTCGGTTACCCGGCAAACAGCTCGATGCCGATAACTCTACGGACGGCTAACGAAGGAGCTATGTGATCTTCGTCGGCGCGCGGTCCCGGCTCAGCGGTTCCGCCACCGCCGCCGCGCCCACTTCCTGGCCGCCGGGCTGACGGCCAGAACCGGGAGAAACAGTACGAAGCCGACCAACGCGACGGGAATCATCAAGTAGATGAGTAGCTCGCCGAGTACTTGAACGATGGTGGGAACGGCGAAGGGCAGTGCCAGCATCGCCAGCGCAATCGCCAGCGGATAGGCCCCGCCCGAGGCCGCGGCGATCGCGGCGATCGCGAATCCGGCCGCGAGCACGAGACCGAGCAGGGCGACGAGATAGTTGTCCCACCATGCGTGTTGTTTCGTGTGAATCGAAGCGCCTCCCATGACGTCGGGTCCGACCCAGCCGCAGAGCCTAGCGCGCAAACCTCACCTCGAACGGCAAAGTCCCCGATCACGTTGTCAGCCAGACGCTTCCGCGCACAGAACGCGCGAGGAGCTGCGCCCTCACTCCCCGTTCGGCGTGTCCTGCACCGGTTCTACCGTGACGTCAGCGAAGAGGGGGACGTCGGCGGGTTCCGGGAAATCCGCGGCGGTTTCCTCGCCGATGTAGAGGTCGAGGTGGTGCGGGCCGCTGGAGCCCGGAATGAATTCGTCGCCTATAGACCATTCGGCCGCTTGGAATTTGGTGCAGATCATGGTGGCTTCGGGATCGAAGATGCCGCAGTCGGTCAGGCGCAGACGGGTGCCTGGTTCCAGGCCGTCGGCCGCGGCACTGTGGAAGGGTTGCAGGATTTCGCCCGCGGCGTCGCGGGGGTGCGAGTCGAGCCAGAAGCCGGAGTCGTAGGACCAGTTCAGGTAGGCGCCCGCATTGCTACCGCTGGTGATGCGGCCGGTGCCCTCGTCGCGGACCGCGTCGACGAAATCGCTGGGCAGGTCGCCGAGTTGGGCGTCGGAGTCGGCGCAGTCGATGTCGGTGCAGCCGTGCACCGTCTCGCGCGGTCCGTCGTGGTAGGACTCGACGGCGGTGTAGTACGCCGTGACGGTCCAGTCGGACCACTCGTTCTCGCTGGCGTCGCACCCGGTCGCCAGGACCGACACGGCCAGCAACCCCACACCCAGCCTCACCCTCTGATCGTACGGTGGTTGCCGCCGCGACGCTGCCCGGGCCGAGTCAGGCTGCGGCGGAGCAGAACTCGGCGGCATGATCGAGGGCCCATTGCCGGAAGGTGCGTGGTGGAGCGCCGGTGAGCCGCTCGACGGTGTCGTGCACGACGGACGTGAAAGCCGCAAGCGCGGTGGCCCGCAGCGCCATGATCGCGTCCGCGAGGTCGGCGGGAACGCCGTGCTCGAGGATGGCCTGCCGGGCCTGTTCCGGTGCGACTTCGACGAATTCGAGCGGGCGGCCGAGTGCCTCGGCGAGGATGGCGGTCTGCTCGCGAGGGGACAGCGCCTGCGGTCCGCTCAGCGTGTACACCTGACCGTCGTGCCCGTCGGCGGTGAGTGCGACGGCCGCGACCGCCGCGATGTCGCGCGGATCGATGACGGCCATCCGCCCCTGGCCGAATGGCGCGTGCACGGCACCGTACGCGCGGATCGTGCCTGCCCAGTGCAGTGCGTTGGACATGAATCCGAGCGGGCGCACGATGGTCCACGGCACGCCGGAGGCGCGCACGGACCGCTCGCCCGCGCGATGCCAGGTGGGGATGGGATCGGTGGCGGTGTCGTCGCCGGTGCGGCCCGACGACAGCTTCACCAGCCGCGTGACGCCCGCCTCGGCGGCGGCCCTGGCGACGACGGCGTCGTGCTCGGGAATCGCGGGGCCGGTGGACAACAGGAACACCCGATCCACGCCTGCCATGGCTGCGGCCATGTCGGCGGGGTCGCCGAGGTCGGCTCGGACCACCTCGACGTCGGCGGGCAGGTGCGCGTCCGCCGGGTGTCGGCTGGTTGCGCGAACGTGTTCGCCCGCGGTACGCAGCTGGTCGATCAGCGCGCGGCCGATGGTTCCGGTGGCACCCGTTACGAGAATCATGGTGTCGCTTCCTCTTTCGATGGTGCGAGCGTTCCGGTCGAGCGCTTGCTGCCTGGACCAGCGTGCGACCGGAACCGTAAACCGATCCATCTACTGCTCGTAGCTAGTGGAAAGTTTCCATTTGCCGTGGTGATATGAAAGGAATGACCACACTGGACGAAGTGGATCGCGGCCTGATCCACGCGCTGCACATCGACGGCAGGGCACCGTTCAATCAGATCGGTGCGGTCCTCGGTGTGTCCACCCAGACCATCGCCCGCCGGTACCGCCGGCTCCGCGCGGAGGCCGGTCTGCGCGTTGTCGGGATACCAGACGCGGGCGGAATCGGTAAGGCGCAGTGGCTGGTTCGGCTCACCACCACGACGGCCGCCGCGCGAAACCTCGCCAACTCGCTGGCCCGCCGCTGCGACACCTCGTGGGTCAAGTTGATGTCGGGCGGCACCGAAATCCTGCTCATCGTCGATGTCCCGCTGGGCGCGCAGACCTCGCGATCGCTACTGCTGCACGATATTCCGCGCACAGCCGGCATCACCGGGGTGTCCGCGCATCTGGTGCTGCATACCTATCACGGCGGGCCAGGAGTGTGGCGCGGCCATGTCAATGCCTTGAATGCCGCTCAGCAGCAACAGCTTCGGATCAGCGCCGACAGCCCGCCGCGAAATCGGGCACTGTCTGCCGCCGAGACCGCCTTGCTCGGCGCGCTGAGCCGTGACGGCCGCTGCGGACTCGCGGAGCTCGCCACGGCGACCGGCTGGTCACCGGCGACGGTCACCCGGCGCCTCGCCGACCTGCGGGCGACCGGCGCGCTCTTCTTCGATGTCGAATTCGACGACGCGCACTTCGGCGCGACCACGCAGGCGCTGCTGTGGATGTCGGTCGCCCCGGCCCACCTCGACGCGGTCGCCACCAGGCTGGCCGGACACGACGAGCTCGCCTTCGTCGTCGCGACCACCGGCTCGGCGAACCTCGTCGCCCAGGCGATGTGCCCGGATCCCGCCGCGCTGCATGGATACCTCACCGGCCGCCTCGGCGAGCTCGAGCAGATCCGGACGCTGGAGACCGCCCCGGTCCTCGCGACGATCAAGGCGGGCGGCCGGACGGTCTCCGAGCTGAAATCAGCCAAGGTGGTCCGCTAGACCGATTGCCGCACCCCAGGCGGGCGTGGCCACGGATTGTCTTCGATGTGCTCGACGGACTGGTTGAACCGCGCGATCAGCCTGCTCAACTGGTCGACATCGGCATCGTCCCAGTCGGCGACCACCGCGCCGATGCCGTCCCGGCTCTGCAGGCGATCCGCGGCCAGCGCGTCCAGTCCCTTGCCGGTGGCCTGGATCTTGCGGGCGATGCCGCCGTCGGGATCGGGGACCCGGTCGACGAGGCCCTGTTTGAGCATCGCGCCGACCTGACGGTTGATCGTGGAGATGTCGAGCTGGAACGTCTCGGACAGCTCGCGCAGGCTCAGCGCGGTGTCGAACTCCAGCCTGGTCAGGATGAGAAAGGCCGAGCGGTCGAGCTGGAAACCTGGACGGCGCAGTAGGGACGCGGGAAAGTGCCTGGCGAGCAGGGTCAGCTCGTAGACCAGGCGGGTTAGCGCCGCGTTGTCGGTGGGACCGAATTCGGACATGGGCCTCACTATGTCGGGTGCGTCACGTTATATCCAATTGTGCACGATACACAAGATGTGTAGCGTGCACATTTGTGACTGTTGCTGCCGACGTGTCTTCGACCGTCTCTGATTCCGACGACCGAAGGCGTCCATCGCCGGCCGTCCTCATCGCCACCCTCGGCATGGTCGGTGTCGTCGTCTCGCTGATGCAGACGCTGGTCATTCCGATCATCCCGACGCTGCCCGACCTGCTGAGCACCTCGGCGTCCAACGCCTCCTGGGTGGTGACCGCCACCCTGCTCGCCGGCGCGGTATTCACCCCGATCAGCGGTCGCCTCGGCGACATGTTCGGCAAGCGCCGGGTGCTGTTCGTCAACCTGCTCTCGCTGGTCGCCGGTTCGGTCGTCTGCGCGGCCTTCACCTCGCTGATTCCCGAGATCATCGGACGCTCGCTGCAGGGTGCCGCGGTCGGCGCGATTCCGTTGGGCATCAGCATCATGCGCGACGAACTGCCCGCCGAGAAGGTGGGTTCGGCGATGGCGATCATGAGCGCGACGCTTGGCGTCGGCGGCGCCCTCGGCCTGCCGCTCGCCGCGGCGATCGCGCAGAACGCGGACTGGCACATGCTGTTCTGGACCGCGGCCGGCCTCGGCCTCATCTGTGCCGCATTGGTTTTCGTGTTTGTCCCGGAGTCGCCGGTGCGCACCCCCGCGCGGTTCGATTTCGGTGGCGCGGTTGGGCTTTCGATCGCCTTGCTGGCGCTGCTCATTCCGATCACCAAGGGCGCCGACTGGGGTTGGGCGAGCCCGACCACCCTGATCCTGTTCGCGGTGTCGCTGGTGGTGTTCCTCGGCTGGGGCGCCTACGAGCTGCGCCAGCGTTCGCCGCTGGTCGACCTGCGGGTCTCGGCGCGGCCGCGGGTGCTGTTCACCAATATCGCGTCCGTCGCGGTCGGCTTCGCGCTCTACGGCATGTCGCTCACCTTCCCACAGCTGCTGATGGCACCGGAGCAGACCGGCTACGGCTTCGGCCTGACCATGGTCAACGCCGGATTGGCGCTGGCGCCAACCGGATTCGTGATGATCCTGCTTTCCCCGGTCTCGGCGAAGCTGTCCGCCGCGCGCGGCCCGAAGATCACCCTCGCGCTCGGCTCCGCGGTGATCGCGGCGGGCTACCTGTGCGCCGTGGTGCTGATGAACAGCGTCTGGGAAATCATGGTGGCCTCGATGATCGTCGCCGCGGGTGTCGGCCTTGCCTACGCCGCGATGCCCGCGCTCATCATGGGCGCCGTGCCGATCACCGAGACGGCCGCGGCCAATGGGCTCAACTCGCTGATGCGTTCGGTGGGAACGTCGACCTCGTCGGCGGTGATGAGCGTGGTGCTCGCGCACATGACTATGCAGCTCGGCGTGCACGTGTTCCCGTCGCGCGACGGATTCCACACCACCTTCCTGATCGCCACGGCGGCCGCCATTGTCGCGATCGTGCTGACCGCGCTGATCCCGATGCGCAAGGCGCCCGACGCGGCGGCGACCGTCGGTCACGCCTGAGCTGAGAACTGTTGGAGCCGACCCGGTTACCCCGGGTCGGCTCCGCTGTTTCCGAGGTCAGTTGCCCAGCGCCCGTGGTCGGCGGCGCACTCCAGTACGGTCGCCTCGTCCGACGTGCCTAGCCAATGGCTGCGGTGAACTCGGCGAAACGCTGGGAGATGCGGTCCGGGAACTCGCCGTTGATGGCGTGTGAGGCGTCCGGCCACACCTCGACCTGGGCTCCCGGGATGGTTCGGGCGGTTTCGGCGGCGCGGGTCGGATTGTGAATGATGCTGCGCCCGGCCAGGATTGCGAGCACCGGGACCTCGATGGCGGCCAGCTCTTCGGGGGTCGGACGGACGGGCGTCGGCTGAGCCGAGCTGAAATCGCGCATGGCAGAAGCGATCAGGCGTCCCTCGGGGAGGGATTCGTCCACCGGGATGCCGCCCGAGATCCAGCTCAGCAGCCAGTAGCGCACGCGCTTCGGGAGGCCGGGAATGATGCTGCCGAGCGAGATGACGATCACCTTCCAGGTAATGGGCGCAAAGGTATTCGCCGGATCGAGCAGGGTTACCGAGGCCACGCATTCCGGGCGGTGCATGGCCACCCGTACGGCCAGCCAGCCGCCGATGCTGACGCCGAGCAGGTGTACGCGCCGCAGCCCGAGACCCGCGAGCGCCTCGGCCACCCACGTCGTCTGGTCGACAGCGCCCGCTGTTCAGCGGGTTCGGGCAGCGCGGTCAGGCCGTCGGTGTACGCGGCGGCGAAGCGATCGAAACAACTCGTTTTCGGCCACGGGGCACAGCTTATGCCTGCGTCGTCGGGTTGTCGGGTGTGACGGCTTCGGTGTAGCGGCGGGCGAGGGTGCGGATGTGGGCGACGAGTTCTGGGGGGCCGTCGACGCGGAAGTCCATCATCAGCATGCTCAGGTAGATGGCGAGGGTTTCCAGGGCGTCGGCGCCGGTCAGCAGGACACAGGTGTCGGCGTCGACTGCCTCCACGACGCCGACCGCGGGATTGATTCGGGCGATGACGGTTTCGGCGGGGGCCAGGACGGTGACGCGGGCGTGCACCTTCCAGCCGGTGCGGGCGATGTGGCGCATGACGAAGGCGACGAGGTCGTCGTCTGGCAGTGAGCGGGCGGCGAAACGGCGAGCGCCGGTGCTGGCCTGCTGCACTCTGGCGACGGGAATCGCACTCCAGGAATGGGTTTCGAGGTGGTAGGCGACCAGGTACCAGCGGCGCTGCCAATTGATGAGTCGATACGGTTCGACTTCTTCGCGCGCCAGGTCGGTCTGGTCGATCAACACGGTGGCGCCGTCGCGGATGGCGCCGGCCAGCGTGGTCAGGATCGCGGCGGGGACCGGGGCGTCGGGTTCGCGCGATCCGGTGGTCGCTGGGCCGATGGCGGTGGCCTCGCGTAACGCGGTCACCTTGCGCTGCAGGCGTTTCGGCAGGATCTGGTCGAGTTTGGCCAGCGCGCGGGTGACATTGTCGGTGATATCCGCGATCCCGGTGGCGCCGTCCTCGGCCAGTCCGACCGCGACCGCGACGGCCACTGCCTCGTCGTCATCCAGCAGCAGCGGCGGCATGGTGGTGCCGCGACCGAGGCGGTAGCCGCCGATCGGGCCGCGTTGCGCCTGCACGGGGTAGCCGAGCTCGCGCAGGCGTTGGATGTCATTGCGCAGTGTGCGGTCGGTGATCGCCAGCTGCTCGGCCAGTTCCCTGCCGGTGTGTGCACGATCTTGGAGGAGTGCCAGCAAACGCAGTACACGCACTGTGGTCGGCGTCACATTTCACCTCTGGAAAAATAGGAACGAAACTAGCCTAATGGACTCATAGGCTGATGTCAGAAGCAAGAAACACCATCTCGAAAGGTCCTGACATGAACGCCACCACCTCCTCCATCGCCACCCTGAGCCCTGTGTGGCGCGACGTCCTGGACGAGTCCTACCGTGCCCTGGCAAACGTTGTCGCCGGGGTTCGCGACGACCAGTGGCAGCTGCCGACGCCGTGCTCGGAATGGTCGGTGACGCAGGTGGTCCAGCACGCCGCGGGCGATCAGCTCGCCTACGCCGCGGCCCTCGGCGTCGGAACCGGGCCCGCGTACGACCCGTTCGATCCGTCCGGCAGTGTCGACGGCTCGCCGACGGCGCTGGTCGATGACGCGATCGAGCAGACCGCGGCCGCCTGGGCGACCGTCGCCGACGGCACCGAGGCCGTTCCGACGCCGCTGCCGCACGGCGCGCTCCCGACGCCGGTCGCCGCCGTGATGTGCGCGCTGGATGCCGCGGTACACGCCTGGGATATCGCGATCGGCACCGGACAGGCATCGCCGTTGACCGAGGAATTGGCTGGGTATCTGCTCACCGCGGCACGTAGCGCGCACCCGGCACCGGGGAGTGGCCAGGAGGCGGAAATCGTTGAGCCGCTGCGTCAGTGGGGCGCGTACGCCGCGGTCGTCGACGGGCAGGCCGACGACACCGTGGTCGCCGAACTCCTGCACTACCTCGGTCGCGTGCCGCGCGCCTGAAGCGAGGCGAGGTGCGCGGCCGGTATCAACCTGCTGTGCCGCAATCGAAAACCGTCAGCGTGCGGTGACGAACCCCTGGGCGACCATCCAGTCGCGGGCGACGTCGGCTGGCTCTCGGCCCTCGAGGTCGACCAGCCGATTCAGCTCGGTGACCGCCTCGTTGGTGAGGCGCTGCGAGATCGGCGCCAGGATGGTGGCGACCTGCGGATGCGCGTCGGCGAAGGACTTGCGCATCACAACCGCCGCGTTGTATTTCGGGAAGAAGCGCTGATCATCTTGCAGCAGCACAAGTTTCAAGGCCGGGATGCGGCCGTCGGTGGTGGCGACGGAGCCGAACTTGCACTGCTTGGCGTCGGCGGTGGCCTGATAGACCACCGCATCCTGGACGATCTGTTTGTGGACCTTGCCGACATCGATGTTGTATTTGCGGGCCATGCCGGGGTATCCGTCCTGGCGCACATTGAATTCGGTGCCGACGCAGGTCGCCGCGGCGGCAGGGTCCTTCTCGATCAGTGCCGCATAGTCCGACAGCGTCCGCACGCCGGTCTCCTGCGCGGTTGCCGGGCTCATCACCAGCGCGTAGGTGTTGTTCATCGGCGCCATGTCGGCCCACACCATGCCGTGCGCCGCGAGGTCGGCGTCGCGGACGGCGTCGAACTGCGCCACCTCGTCCGGGACGGGGGTCTCTTTGCCGAGGTAGTTGACCCAGCCGGTGCCGGTGTAGTCGTAGGCGACATCGATCTGACCGTGCAGCTGGGCGTCGCGAAGGCTGTTGGAGCCCTGGATGTTCGTCAGATCCCGCACGTCCGCGCCCGCCGCCGACATGGCGAACTCGATGATGTAGCCGAGGATGTTCTGCTCGGTGAAGTCCTTGGACCCCACAATGATTCGGACGCCATCGAGTTCGGGAACGGGGCCGATGCTGCCCGGCCCCACCCGAAGGGGCACCGCGCCACCGGATTCCAAGCCGCAGGCCGCCACCAGCAGCATCCCGGCCGCCAGCGCGACACCGCGCCACCGCCGGTTCATTTCAGCCCCTTCGGTCCGAGGAACTGCTCGGCGAGCGCGCCGAGCCAGTCCACCAGCAGCGCGAGTGCTACCGCGAGCACGGCGCCGACGACCAGGGTGACGTTGTCGCGCAACTTGTAACCGGTGTCGATCAGGATGCCGAGACCGCCCGCGCTCACCAGGAAAGACAGCGTCGCGGTGCCGACCGCCAACACCAGCGAGGTGCGCAGGCCGGCCAGGATGTAGGGCACGGCAAGGGGAAACTCGATGCGCCGCAACACCGTTGCCGCCGACATGCCCTGCCCGCGGCCGGCATCGGTGAGTGTCTGGTCGACCTGCTGATAGCCGAGGATCGTGTTGCGCAGCACCGGAAGCAGCGAATAGAACGCGATCGGAGCGACGCCGATCCAGAAGCCGGTGGTGCGGGTGGCGAGGTAGAACAGCACGATCAGGCCGATGGCCGGTGCGGCCGCGCCGATATTGGCGATGCCGACGAAAATTGGTGCCAGACGGCGATATCCGGGCCGGGTGAGCACCGTGCCGAGCGGCACCGCGATGACGATGACGATCAACACGACGGTCGCCGAGATCAGGATGTGCTGCCAGGTGACGCTCAAGATGTTGTGCGTGTTCAGGCTGGCCTGCTGGGTGGTGGTCAGGTCTCGCGCGAACGCCCAGATCAGCACGCCCGCGGTGAGCAGCAGCACGACCACCGGCTGGACGAACAGCCGGATGCGCTCGGCCCGGCGCTGGGCGGCGGGCGATGCGGTCGCGGGCGGGGTGCCGATGGCCGCCGTCACGGCGCGTCACCCGCCGCGGGATGGCCGGATCCGTGTTCGGCGCGCATCGCCGACAGGTGCGCGACCAGCGTGTCGATGGTGATCAGCCCGACGTATTCACCGCGCTTGCCGGTGACGACCGCGTTCGCCGTCTGATCGGCGAGCAGTGCTTCCAGTGCGTCCTGCAGCGTCGACCGCGGCGACAGTGGCTCGCCGATCGGTGTTCCGGTGCCGCGCAACGAGTTCGCGTGCGCCAGATGCTCGGCCGACACCCAGCGCAGCGGCCGCCGCTGCTTGTCGAGCACCAGTGCCCACGGCCAGTCCTGCCCGGCCAGCGCGGTCCGTAGTACGTCGACCGGCTCGTCTTCTACGGCGGTCGGGCATTGTCCCATGTCGACATCGCTCACCCTGGTGAGCGTGAGCTGCTTGAGCGAGGCGTCCGCGCCGACGAAGCCCGCGACGGTCTCGTCCGCGGGATCGGCGAGGATCGCCGCGGGGGTGTCGTACTGCAGGATGCGGGACTGGTTGCCCAGCACCGCGATTCGGTCGCCGAGCTTGACCGCCTCGGTGAAGTCGTGCGTGACGAAGACGATGGTCTTGCCCAGTTCGCCTTGCAGCCGTAGCAATTCGTCCTGCAACAGGCCGCGGGTGATCGGGTCGACCGCGCCGAACGGCTCGTCCATCAGCAGCACCGGCGGGTCGGCGGCGAGCGCGCGGGCGACGCCGACGCGTTGCTGCTGGCCGCCGGACAGCTGGCGCGGGTAGCGGCCGCGATAGGTGTCGGGGTCGAGGCCGACCAGGTCGAGCATCTCGTCGGTGCGGGCGGCGACTCGCTTACGGTCCCAGCCGATCAGGCCGGGCACCGTCGCGACGTTCTTGGCGACCGTCATGTGCGGGAACAGCCCGGCCTGCTGGATCGAGTAGCCGATGCCGCGGCGCAGCTGGTCGGGATTCATCGACGCGGCGTCGCGCCCGCCGATGGTGATGGTGCCCGAGGTCGGCTCGATCAGCCGGTTGATCATTCGCATGGTGGTGGTCTTGCCGCAGCCGGAAGGGCCGACGAGTACCACGATTTCGCCTGCCGGGATGGTCATCGACACCTCGCCGACGGCCGGATCGCGCTGGCCTGGATAGCGTTTGGTGACCGCGTCGAGCACGATCTCCTCGCCGGACACCGCCGATTCGATGCCGCCGGAACGGGTTTCGGTGTCAGTCACGGATTCCCCTCGAGGTGGTGAGGCGTCCGACGAGGACGTAGATCCCGTCCAGTACGAGCGCGAGTACGACGATCAGCACCGTGCCGACCAGGGCCTGTGGCACCGCGTTCGGGCTGCCGAGCCGGGCGAGTCCGGAGAAGATGAGGTTGCCGAGCCCCGGCCCCTTGGCGTACGCGGCGATGGCCAGGATGCCCATGATCAGCTGCGTGCTGACCCGTATGCCTGCCAGGATGGCGGGCCAGGCGAGCGGGAGCTCGATGGCGGTCAGTACCCGCAAGCGATTCATGCCGACGCCGCGCGCCGCGTCGGTCACCGCGGGATCCACCGAGGACAGTCCGATGATCGTGTTACGCAGGATCGGCAGCAGCGCGTAGAGCACCAGCGCGGTGACCGTCGGGGCGACACCGAGGCCGAGGATCGGAATCAGCAGGCCGAGCAGTGCGAACGATGGCACCGTGAGGATCGCGCTGGCCACGGCCGTCGAGATCGACGAGCCGAGCGGGCTGCGATGCACCGCTATCCCGATCAGCACCGCGACGACGGTCGCGATCAGCACCGATTGCAACACCGCCGACACATGCAGGTAGGAGTCGATGAGCAGCTGATGTCGCCGGTGTACTACGAAAGTCCACAGCGTGTCCAGGGTCGTACCTCCCCGTCGCCCGGTGTCCTGGGAGGGTAGCGCGGATTCGCTTCGCCCGGACGGTATTCCGGGCGGCGCGCCGCCGCCCGGAACCGAGCGTCGAGGTCAGACCGCGGATCTGATATCGGTGTGCACGAAGTCGTTGCCCTTGTAGAGCAGCGGCTTCTTGGTGATGGTGGCGAGCGCGTAGGCGAAGCAGTCGCCGAGGTTGAGTTGTGCCTTATGTCCGCTGCCTTTGCCGAAATCGCGGTATGCGGCTCGGGCTATGGCGGCCTGCTCCAGCGAGACGGGAGTGAGTTCGATGTCTCCCTCACCGATCAACTCCGCGAATCGCCGCGCCATGATCGGGTCGGGACTGCGATCCACTTTGATCGCTACCTCGAAGTGGTTGACCACCGACATCGACCGGCTCTCGGCCGCGTCGAGCGCGTCGATGAAACTGCCACGTTCGGGCTCTTGTTTGATGATGGCGAGCAGGGCCGATGCGTCGACGATCATGCGGGCATCCCCTGATCGTCGTAAAGATCATCGGTGGTGAGCAACGCTCGGGTCTCGGGAGTCATCCTGGCGTCGATATCGGCCACGATTTCCCAGAGTCGCGCCTTGCGCGACTGTCGCGCCGTTTCACGCTCGGCGTCCAGTTCTTTCAACATGCGTTTCAGTGCCTCCTCGACAACGCTGGTTTGGGACATCCCCGTCCGCTCCGCTGCCTCACGCACCAAGGCGTGCACCTTCTCATTTTTTATGTTCAAACCCATGGGGTCTACCCTCCTGGACTGGGATGGTAGATACTCTACCCTGGTTCCATCGCCGCGGGAAATAATTATTCGACGGGAACCGTTCGGGCACCGCGTTCGTCCAATTCAGCAAGGACCGAGACGGTCGCGACCACGAATCAAACTGGGGGAGAGATGTCGGAGCACCAGGTCAGAACCTCGCATCGGGTGCGCCACCGCACGGAGGGCCCGCGGCACGGCCGCTCTGGCAGGCACGCGGGCCGGTGGCTCGCGGTGGGACTGGCGGTGCTCGCGCTCACGGTGGCGGGAGTGCTGGGAGTCCGCTGGTGGCAAGACCATTCGAACCCGGCGGCGATCGTCGGCCAGCGCGGCGCCGAGTTCCCCGCGGTCGATCGCTCGACGCTCGACCCGGCACAGGCCGCGGTAGTGGCGGTGACGGCACGGGAATTCAACAGTCCGGGGGCGGGCACCAAATACGCCGAAGGAGCGAGCGAACCGTGGTGCGCCGACTTCGTCAGCTGGGTGATGCGGGAGTCGGGGGCGCCGCTGGCAAACCCGAATTCGGGCTCGTGGCGGATCCCCGGCGTGTACACGCTGCAGGAGTACTACGCGAGCACGGGGCGCTTCGCCCCGTTCGGCAGCTACCAGCCGCGCACAGGTGACGTACTGATGTACGACAGCACCAGCCCATTCGGCCAGCACACGAACATTGTGCTGAAATCCGGCGCCGGTGTCGTGACCACGATCGGCGGCAACGAGTTCGGCGAGGTGAGCATCCACACATTCGCGCTGGCCGAGGCGCCGGGGATCGTCGGATTCGGCAAATTGTGAGAAGTATCGACGGCCGACGGCGGTGGTTGGTTGGTGCGCACGTCTTTCGGGCGTGCGCGATAGCCCTACGATAGATAGTGACGGCGCCCGGCAGCGCCGTCGCCGATCCCCGCCCTGCCTCCCCCTCATCGGCAGGACGGGGATCTCGGGTTCAGACTTGGGCAAGTTTCGGGCAATGTTGGTCGCGTACCGTGTCCGGTGTCCATCGAGCGGTGAGGGTTGCGGAACATCTGATGCAGTCGACCGACGAACCGATCAGCGATCCCGGGTGGATCGACTATGCCGATTTCGGCGAGCGATTTGTCACGCACGCGGTGACGAAGGACCGGATCGAGGCCGCGGTGTCCGGGATGACCGGACGTGGCATGACCATCGGCCCGTTCTCCCTCGGCCCGGCCGGTCTCGCGGGTTTCGTCGCCGAGGGCAAGGTCGGCAAGCCGGAAGTGCTGCACAGCGGCCCGCACGTCACGTTCGAGGTCACCGTTCCGGTGTCGCTGACGCTGAAGGTAATGCTCGGCGGCAAGAAGTTGCGGCTGGAGGCGCGGGTCGAAATCGACCTCACCCTGCACGCACGCACCGCCGACCCGCTGCTGATCGTCATCGACATCCCGCCGATCACCCAGCGTGACGTCAGCTTCGTGCTGCGCGCCCAAGCGATGGACGCGGCGGGGGAGATGCTGCTCGATCCGATCGCGGGCCTGGTGCAGCGCGAGGTCGCCTCGCGGGTGAACGCCATGCTCGCCGACCCGCAGGCCCGGCGCAGCCGAGTCTTCGATGTCGAGGCCATCGTGAGCGGCACCAAGTCGACGCATCGGGAGCAGGCGGAGTTCGACTGGATCGGCTACGACGAATTCGGGCACCGGTTCTTCTCGCGCATCGTGACGCGCGAGCGCGTTTTCGATGTGGTCGAACGGATGGCGGGACGGCCGATCGAGATCGGCCCACTGAAGACCGGGCCCGGCAAATCGGCGACCGTCACCGTGCGGGGGAGTGTCCGAGTGCCGCAGCTGGACGATAAGACGGACACGCCACGATCTTTCGACCTGACGCTGCCGGTCAGCCTGGACATCACCGTGGACGTGCTGAAGGCCAACCGCTACCGCGCCGACGTCGAGGTGCCGCTGGTGTTGACCGCGCGCGCTGCCGACCCGTTGCTCGTTGTCATCGACGTGCCCCCACCCGACCCGGACGACATCCGGCTGGAGTTCAAGGCGCACGGTGTGCGTGCGGCGACCCTCGGTGCGCTCGCGGGCATCAAAAAGCAGGTGATCGCCCAGGTCGCGGGGGTCGTGAGCAAAGAGCTCGCGGACAGTTCGGGCCGGACGATCGACGTGGCCGCCCGCATCGGCTCGAGCTCCCCGGTCTCGCCGGGGACTACTGACCAGACCTAGGCGGGTTGGCGCCCGGGGGGTGAGTGGGCCCGTATCCGGCGAGTTGCCGCGTTCCCGCGATCAGATGTCTCGTCGGCATCCCGGTTGCTTATGTGACCAATGTGAAAGGATGTGTCCCGTGGGTCTAGCGGTTCCCATGTGAATATGGTGAAATAAGTACACGTTCGAGGCTCCCGGCGCGTGCTGAATGTATGGGGAAGGTGCGCCGGGCACGCTGCCATCCATGGTCGGGGTTGCGCGAAGGAGTCCTACGATGCGTTCCATTCCGGTATCCCGGCGTGCGCTATTCGGCTATGCCGCCGCGGCGGCCGCGATCGGCCTGACCGCCTCCGCGAAACCCGCCACCGCCGGTGCCGTCGGCACCTTGATCGATTACGCGGGCGGGGTGCCCTCGGCCGAATCGATCAGGGACGCCGGACATCTCGGCGTGATCCGGTACGTCTCCGACCGGCGCCCCGGCGCGGAATGGATGGCGGGCAAGCCGCTGCGCGCCAACGAGGTCGACGAGTTGCACGAGGCGAACCTGCAGATCGTGTCCTGCTACCAGTTCGGCAAGGGGCCCACCGCGGACTGGCGCGGCGGACTGGAGGCGGGCAAGAAGCACGCGCAGCGCGGGCTCGACCTGCACCTCGCCGCGGGCGGGCCCGAGGGCGTGCCGATCTACGCCGCCATCGACGACAACCCGACCGCGGCCGACTTCGCCACCATGATCGCGCCCTACCTGCTCGGCTGGCAGGAGGTGCTCGGCAAGGAGAACACCGGCATGTACGCCAACGCCCCGACTATCGAACTGGCCCGCGTCGCAGGCCTGGGTTCCTGGTACTGGCAACACAATTGGGGCTCCAACGGTGTCATCCACCCCGCCGCGCAGCTGCACCAGTTCGAGATCGACAAGCGCTCGCTCGACGGCATCGGCATCGACCTCAACCACGCGCTGGCCCCCGAATACGGGCAGTGGTGAGCCGAGCCTAGGTTTGCGAGTGGCTCAGCGGCGCTTCGCGCAGATCGGGTTCCTCGTCGGGAACTACTCGCAATGCCGGGCGGCTGTCCGGTGCCTCGTGGTCGCCGAGCCAGGAGAACAGTGACCAGCGGGACAGGCCGGAGAACGCCGAACCGAGGCTGGTGAACGAGAACGAGGAGATGGCCGACCCGAACGAGCCGACCGAACCGATCGACAGGATCGAGCCGACGCTGCCGATCGACAGGATCGAGTAGGCCGATCCGATGGACAGGATCGAGCCCTCGGATCGGAAGGACAGTATCGATCGATGCGAACGCCTGCTCCGAATGGAGCGGCCGGGCCGTATCGAATGTTCGATCGCCATAGTTAGCGGTCTACCACATTCGTCACCCATTCATCTGTCATCGCGGCGTTTCGCCGAGGTGATGTCGTAAAGACGACAAAGGCGGCGACCCCGCAGGGACGCCGCCTTTGGTCTGAAACCTATGCGACGGTGAAGAATCCGAGGGTCGGGAGGAACGAGCAGGTGCGCGGGTCGGCGTCGTCGGCCTTGGTGGTCAGCGAGCCGGAGATGACCGCGACGACCCGGCCGGAACCGGTGTCGGCGATCGCGGACAGGGTGGCCGGGCCGCCCGGGTTGATCTTGGCCTCGTCGGTGAGCGGCAGCAGGCCGCCCTGGCGGGTGTCCAGGTTCATCCACTGCACCGTCATCGGCGGATTCTGTACCTCCGTCGGCGCCTTGGTGCCGAGCGCGGTGAACACGAATCCGGCCTGACCTGCCTTCGGTCCGGGCGGCGGCAGCTGGGCCGGGCCGGATACCGCGAGCGCGGTGCCGATGGAGTCGGCGGTCGGGCCGATGCAGCCCTTGCCGATGGTCGGGTAGAGGAACTGCGCGATGACCGGCCCTTCCTGCGGCAGCTCGGGGCCACCGCCACCGCTGCCGTCCAGGAAGGTGATGATCCGTTCCAGCGTGGACTTGATCTGCGGCGGCAGGCTCAGCGTCGCGAGCAGCTTGCGGGCCTGATCGAGGATGGCCGACTGCGGGCCTGCCGCGACATCGGCGGGGCCGGCGATCGAGCCGACGATGGCGGGGGCCAGGGCGGCAAGGGCGTCGATCGGGACACCCTCCGGGACCATCGGCACGGTGTTCGGGGTCGCCGCAGGCGCGGGCGCGGGCGCCGCGACTGCAGTCGTCGGCGCGGCAAGCGTGGCGGTCGCCGCAATGGCGAGCGCCGACAATGCAATCCGCGATCCTCGGGTGCGAAGCACTGGTCTAGCCGTCCTTACCTCGGGTACATCTGGGCCGATGCTGAAAAGCCATCGTTTCGGGGGTCACTCTAGGGATTACGCGGCTATGTGTACAGCTGCGTCGCCCTACAGGTGTTGCGGACGATCAGTGTTATCAGACGGTAGCGCGCATCATGTGTTACTGGTGTGAAAGGTGATGCAAATGTTATCAGTGATTCGGGTGGTGACACGAGGGCGCGACGACCTGGATCGGCGCTGCGGTTAATCTAGTCGGGGCCACCCGTTCTTGTCGCCGAACACTCGCATCGCGGGTGTTCGGCCGACGCCCCCCACCCGAGTCGAAAGCCTGCGATTTGAACCGTCAACTCCGATGGGCTGTCTCGGTACTCGGTCTGTCCATTCTGTCCAGGCTGCTCTGGATGTTCTTGAACAAGAACGGTCTCAACGTCGTCGACCTCCACGTGTACGTGGACGGATCGGCGTCGCTGCTCACCGACAAGCTCTACGACTTCACCTACGCGGAGAAGACGCCGGACTTCCCGCTGCCGTTCACCTATCCACCGTTCGCCGCGCTGGTCTTCTTCCCGCTGCACTATCTGCCGTTCACGGCTGTCGCCGTCGGCTGGTTGCTGGCCACCGTTGCCGCGCTCTATGTCGTGGTGCGCATCGCGCTGGAGCTGATCCTCGGGGTGGAGCGGGCACACGAGCCGGGCTGGCAGGTCGCGACCGTCGGCTGGACCGCGCTCGGCATGTGGATGGAGCCGGTGCGGACCACGATCGACTACGGCCAGGTCAATGTCTTCCTGGTACTCGGCGCGATGATCGCGGTGCGCAGTTCGCGCTGGTGGCTGTCCGGCGGGCTGGTCGGCATCATCGCCGGGATCAAGCTGACCCCGGCGATCAGCGGTCTGTACTTCGTGGCGCAGCGGCGCTGGCTGACGGTGGTGTGGTCGGCGGCGGTGTTCGGCGGGACCGTCGGGATCAGCTTCTTGATCGCCCCGCATGAGGCGCGGCGGTATTTCGGCACCCTGCTCGGCGACGCCGACCGGATCGGTCCGGTCGGCTCGGTGTGGAACCAGTCGCTGCGCGGCGCGCTGAGCCGAATCCTCGGCTACGACGTGCAATCCGGGCCGTGGTGGCTGGCCGGGGTGCTGGTGGTCGCGGTGCTGGCGTTCTTCGCCTGGCGGGTGCTCGAGCCGGACGACCGGATGGGCACGCTGATCATGGTGCAGCTGTTCGGGCTGCTCGTCTCGCCGATTTCCTGGTCGCACCACTGGGTCTGGCTGCTGCCGACGGTGCTGTGGTTGCTCTACGGTCCGCTGCGGCGGGCGCCCGGCGCCAAGATCATCGCGGGCTACTGGCTGGTGAATACGCTGATCGGGATCCCGTGGGTGCTGTCGTTCTTCCAGGATTCGATCTGGACCATTCCCCGACCGGCCGTGCTGGCCTGGCTCGGCACGGTGGACGTGATCGGCTCGCTGGTGTTCTTCGTCTGGGTGATCCGATCCGGCCTGCGCCAGAAGTCGGACCCGGCGCAGGCGGCGCGCGTGGCCACCGAGGGCCAGGCGCGCACCGCCTAGTCGGTCAGCCGAGCTGAGCCGCCAGCTGGTCGATCTTGCGGGCGAGGTCGATGTCGAGCGCGGTGAGACCGCCGGAATCGTGGGTGGACAGCGCGAAGCTGACCTTGCGCCAGCGGATATCGATGTCGGGATGATGATTGGCGGCCTCGGCCGCCTCGGCGACCTGCCGGACGAGCTCGATGCCCGCGAGGAAGGTTGGCGCTTGGACGGTGCGGGACAGCACGTCGCCGTCCCTGGTCCAGTCCGGCAGGGTGGTCAGTGACTCGGTGAGTTCGGTTTCGGTCAGCAACGGGGCACTCATAACCCCGGTTCTACTCCTCCGCCGGGAGTGATGTCCGTCATTGCCGGATCAGTCGGGCGCGATCGGGTTCGAAGGCCTTGCCGGAGGGTCGGCAAGCTCAGGCGGCGCGCGCCTGCTTGAGCGCTTTTTTCAGGTCCTTGCCGCAGATGCCTGCGGCTTCACACTTCTTCATACGCATAATGACCACAGGGCATTTCACGCAGCGCGTCTTTTTCCGGCAGCACTTCTTCTTCGGTTTCAGCCGCGAAACCTGCTTAGCCTTGACCTTGCCCATGTCGGTTAGCATACCCTTAGTTGCGTGCCTGGCGCGGAGGGGTGACCCGAACACAGGTAGGGTGTATATGGCCGCAATGCCCGGTGAGTTTCGATTCTCCACCTGTTTGCAGGGGTCGGCCGGTACCTACACCTAACAGCAGGAGGATTCAGCGTGTCGTCTGCGCGCGATTTTCGCAACGTTGCCATCGTGGCCCACGTCGACCACGGTAAGACGACGCTGGTCGACGCCATGCTCCGCCAATCCGGCGCCTTCGCCGAGCGAGCCGAGCTCGTCGATCGGGTGATGGACTCCGGCGACCTGGAGCGCGAGAAGGGCATCACCATTCTCGCCAAGAACACCGCGGTGCATAAGCACCACGCGGATGGTTCCGTCACCGTCATCAACGTGATCGATACACCAGGCCACGCCGACTTCGGTGGTGAGGTCGAACGCGGCCTCTCCATGGTCGACGGTGTCGTGCTGCTGGTCGACGCCTCCGAGGGCCCGCTGCCGCAGACCCGGTTCGTGCTGCGTAAGGCACTCGCCGCCTCGCTGCCGGTGATCCTGGTGGTTAACAAGACCGACCGGCCCGACGCCAGGATCGAGGAGGTCGTCGAGGAAAGCCACGACCTGCTGCTCGACCTGGCCTCCGATCTGGACGACTCCGCCGCCGAGGCCGCCGAGCTCGCGCTCGACCTGCCGGTGCTCTACGCCTCGGGCCGCGCGGGCAAGGCGTCCAGGGAGCGTCCGGAAAACGGACACGAGCCGGACGCGGAGAACCTGGACGCACTGTTCGAGGTGCTCCTCAACAACATCCCGGCGCCCAAGGGCGATCCGGCCGGACCGCTGCAGGCGCACGTCACCAACCTCGACGCCTCCGCGTTCCTCGGCCGTCTCGCGCTGGTCCGCATCTACAGCGGCGAGCTGCGCAAGGGCGCGAACGTCGCGTGGATGCACGGCGACGGCGTCAAGCAGGTGAAGATCACCGAGCTGCTGCAGACCATCGGCGTCGAGCGCCAGCCGGGCGAGGTCGCCGTGGCCGGTGACATCGTCGCCATCGCGGGCATTCCGGAGATCATGATCGGCGACACCCTCGCGGACCTCGAGAACCCGGTCGCGCTGCCGCGGATCAGCGTCGACGAGCCCGCCATCTCGGTGACCATCGGCACCAACACCTCGCCGCTGGTCGGCCGGGTGCAGGGGCACAAGCTCACCGCCCGCATGGTGAAGTCTCGCCTCGATCAGGAACTGGTCGGCAACGTCTCGCTGCGCGTGCTCGACATCGGCCGCCCGGACGCCTGGGAGGTGCAGGGCCGTGGTGAGCTCGCGCTGGCCATCCTGGTCGAGCAGATGCGCCGCGAAGGCTTCGAGCTGACCGTCGGCAAGCCGCAGGTGGTCACCAAGCAGGTGGACGGCAAGGTGCACGAGCCCTACGAAGAGCTGACCGTCGACTGCCCCGACGAGTACCTCGGTGCGGTCACCCAGTTGCTGGCCGCCCGCAAGGGCAAGATGGTGCAGATGACCAACCACAGCGCCGGCTGGGTGCGGATGGAGTTCATCGTTCCGTCGCGCGGTCTGATCGGTTTCCGCACCGATTTCCTCACCGACACCCGCGGCACCGGCATCGCCAACGCCGTCTCGCACGGCTACGCGCCGTGGGCGGGCGAGATCCGGGCCAGGCACACCGGTGCACTGGTCTCCGACCGGGCGGGTTCGGTGACCCCGTTCGCGATGATCCAGCTCGCCGATCGCGGTCAGTTCTTCGTCGAACCGGGCGCGGACACCTACGAGGGCATGGTTGTCGGCATCAACCCGCGCGCCGAGGATCTCGACATCAACGTGACGCGTGAGAAGAAGCTGACCAACATGCGCAGCGCGACCGCCGACGTGTTCGAGACGCTGGCCAAGCCGCTGCAGCTCGACCTGGAAGCCGCGATGGAGTTCTGCGCCGACGACGAGTGCGTCGAGGTCACGCCCGAGGTCGTCCGGGTGCGCAAGGTCATCCTCGGCGCCACCGAGCGTGGTCGCGAACTGTCCCGCCGCAAGGCACGGGACCGCGCCGCCCTCTGATCGTTTCGACCGCAACGGGATTCCGGCGTTCGCGCTGGAATCCCGTTTGCTATCGAAATTCATGTCGCCGCAGGCCGGGGTTCGAATTACCGGGGATTTCGGGCGTCGGCTCGGGTGAATAGTGCATGAATGCAGATGTGCGCCGGATTCCCGCACTAATCAGGCGGGGCGGCGTCGGTGGCGAATGTTGCTGATAGGCAAGCGTTCTGGTCAAAGCGCGGACACCGATCCGAACGCCGAGAGGCCTTTTAGACGGGAATGCCGACCGGTTGCCCGAGTGTTCCGTTCACGCAATTGACGAGCGTCGTCTCGGCGCGCTTTGCGGCGCTGCCACCCCCTCAGTATGGGCAGGATTCCGTCAGGTGGGTGCGGTAGAGTCCGCAACCGTGAAAGTGGGCGCAGGGAATGGCATGGAGCGGCCGACGTTGTCGCCCTCGGCGGTGCTGCCGTCGTCGGTCGACGCGGTAGCGTGCGCAGCGTGAGCCCGCGGTCGAATCGGCGTGCTACCTGGCGGGTGCTCGGCTTGATCGTTGCGGCGTCGTTGACGGTGTTCGCCGGGTGTACGGCGAATCCGCCGCCGCCGATCGAGACCACCGACAGCCCGAAGACCTTGCCCGCCAAGCCGGGCAAGAGCACCGTGGTCGTCGCGATCGACACCATCGGCATCGGCTTCAATCCGCATCTGCGCGCGGACCAGTCGCCGGCTACCGCCGCGTTGAGTTCGATGGTGCTGCCGAGCCCGTTCCGGCCGGTGCCGAGCTCGGTGGCGCCCGGCGCCACCGACTGGGTGGCGGACACCTCCCTGATCGCCACGGCCGACACCACCGCGCCCGAGGCCGCCACCCCACAGGATCCGTTCACCATTACCTACACGCTGCGCAACGAGGCGAACTGGTCCGACGGTGCGCCGATCGCCGCCGAGGACTTCCAATTCCTCTGGCAGCAGATGATTTCGCAGCCGGGAGTGGTCGACTCGGCCGGTTACCGGTTGATCACCGACATCGGCTCCGCGGGGGGCGGCAAGGTCGTGACCGTGAAGATGCGCGAACCCTTCCCCGCGTGGCGCCAGATGTTCACCAACCTGCTGCCCTCCCACTTGATGAAGGATTCGCCCGGCGGGTTCCAGGACGGCTGGGTGAAGAGCATCCGGGTGTCCGGCGCACAATTCGCGATCAAGAACATCGACCGTGGTCGCGAGGAAATCCTGCTCGAGCGCAATGCCCGCTTCTGGGGCACGCCCGCCGCACCGGACGAGATCCAGTTGCGGCGCGGTGGCACTCCCGCGGAGTTGGCGGAGTCGTTGCGCACCAACGATGCCCAGATGACGCTGGTGCACGGTGGTGTCGCGACGCAGGCGCAGTTGGCCGCCATTCCGTCGGTGCGCACCGCGATCATGCCGCAGTCACGGGTGCTGCAGCTTGCGCTCAACGGCCGGAGCGGGCCGGTGAGCGATATCCGAGTCCGCCGCGCGGTGCTCGCGCTGCTCGATCCCGCGCTGCTGGCGACGGTCGGCGCGCAGACCGGCGGCTGGGTGGAACCGGCTCGCGCGCAGATACTTTCGCCGTCCGATCCCGGCTACGCGCCGACCTCGCCACCCCGGCCACCCGCCGAGGAGTCCTTCGCGTTGCTCGCCGAGGCGGGGTATGGCCGTGCGCCGGAACCGCCGCCGGTCAACTCGCCGACCTCGCCCGCGCCGACACCGCGGCCGGTCGCGAAAAACGGTAAATCCCTGACGATTCGGATCGGCGCGGTGGAGGGCGACGCCACCGCCATCGCGGTCGCCAATACCGCCGCCGACCAATTGCGCAGTGCCGGAATCGATGCCACGGTTCGTAGTGTTTCCGCGGATCAGCTCTATGGGCGCGAGCTCATCGAGGGCACGATCGACGCGATCGTCGGCTGGGAGCGGGCGGGCTCCGACCCGGCCACCGTGCTCGCCTCCCGATACGGTTGCCCGCCACCGGAACCCGGCGCGGGCGCCACCGGTGCCGCGCAGCCGAGTTCGGATCCGGCGCGCCGCGCACCCGCCAACCTGTCCGGGGTGTGCGACTCCACGCTGCAGGGGCCGATCGATGAGGCGTTGCGCGGCGTCGACACGGGCCGAGTGCTCGCCGAGGCCGAGCCGAAGCTGTGGGAGCTGGCCACGGTGTTGCCGATCGTGCAGGACAACGTGGTCGCCGCCGCGGGTCCCCGGGTGGACGGTGCGTCGCTCAGCGGCAGCATCCAGGTCGGTATCTTCGGCGACGCCGGACAGTGGCGAAAGATCCAATGACCGGCGGCATACTGCTGGTGCACGCCCACCCGGACGATGAATCCATCACCACCGGCGGCACCATCGCGCACTACCGCCGCCGCGGTGTGCCGGTGACCGTGGTGACCTGCACGCTCGGTGAGGAAGGCGAGGTCATCGGCGACGAGTGGGCCCAGCTCACCGCCGACCGTGCCGATCAACTCGGTGGCTATCGCATTCTCGAACTGACCAGGGCATTGCAGGCTCTCGATGCCGCGCCCCCGCGCTTCCTCGGCGGCGCGGGCCATTGGCGCGACTCCGGCATGGCGGGCACCCCGGCGGCGGAGAAACCGCGGGTGTTCGCGCGGTCCGGCGATGCGGCGGTCGACGCGTTGACCGAGGTGATCCTTGAACTGCGGCCGCGCGTGCTGATCAGCTATGACCCGAATGGCGGCTACGGCCACCCCGACCACCTTCGAGCACACCAGATCGCCACGGCCGCAGTACCTTCCGCCGCCGAGCGGGGCTGGGACACGCCGAAGTTCTACTGGACCGTCACCGACGCCGACACGCTGCGCCAGCACACGACGGCGCTGGCCAAGCGCACGGTCGACGGGCTGCCAGGCCGGTTGCCGCAGGGCTGGCGGTTGCCCGCCGAGGGCGAACTCGCGAGCGTGCCGAGCCACACGGTGACCACCACCATCGACGTGTCCGACGCCCTCGTCGCCAAACGCGCCGCTTTGCGCGCCCATGCCACCCAGCTCACGCTGGCGCCGTCCGGGCGCGAATTCGCGCTGTCGAACAATGTTGCTCAGCCGGTACTGCCGGAGGAGTGTTTCGTCCTTGTGCGCGGTCGGAGGGGACCGGTCGGTTCGGATGGCCGCGAACATGATCTTCTCGCGGGCCTCGATTGACGAACTTCTATCGATCGGGCGGCTAGCCTTCCGTAGTTCCTGTCGCATTCCGGCGTATTCTTCGAATGTGCCCTGAGCTGCGGATATTCGTAGCTTGAGGGTTGCTGTTCCATCGAAAACTTTCGCCGGGTACCGTTCCCGTGATCTCGAATACATCGATGTGGAGGCGAAGCGGTTCATGACGGCGGTCGGCGACAAGGCTCACCTCAGCCTCGAGGACGAGGGCTATCACAAGAGTCTCAAACCGCGGCAATTGCAGATGATCGCCATCGGCGGCGCCATCGGCACCGGACTGTTCCTCGGTGCGGGCGGCAGGCTCGCCAACGCGGGACCGGGTCTGTTCCTGGTCTACGGCGTCTGTGGGTTCTTCGCTTTCCTCATCCTGCGCGCGCTCGGTGAACTCGTGCTGCACCGGCCGTCGTCCGGGTCGTTCGTGTCCTACGCGCGCGAATTCTTCGGCGAGAAGGCCGCGTTCGTCGCCGGGTGGATGTACTTCCTCAACTGGTCGATGACCGGCATCGCCGACACCACCGCGATCGCCCAGTACTTCCACTACTGGTCCGGGTTCAGCAGCATCCCGCAGTGGCTGCTCGCGCTCATCGCGCTGGTACTGGTGCTCAGCATCAACCTGATCTCGGTGAAGTGGTTCGGCGAGATGGAGTTCTGGGCCGCGCTGGTGAAGGTGTTCGCGCTGAGCGCCTTCCTGATCGTCGGCACCATCTTCCTGATCGGCCGATTCACCGTGCAGGGCAACCCGACCGGGCCGAGCGTGATCGCCGACAGCGGCGGGCTGTTCCCGACCGGTGTGCTTCCGCTGGTCGTCGTGGTCTCCGGCGTCGTGTTCGCGTACGCCGCGGTCGAATTGGTCGGCACGGCGGCGGGCGAGACGGAGAATCCGGCCAAGATCATGCCGCGCGCGATCAACTCGGTGATCGCCCGCATCGCGATCTTCTACGTCGGTTCGCTGGTGCTGCTCGGCCTGCTGCTGCCGTACACGGCGTACACCGCCAAGGAGAGCCCGTTCGTCACCTTCTTCACCATGCTCGGGGTGCCCGGCATCGGCAGCGTGATGAACCTCGTTGTGCTCACCGCCGCGTTCTCCAGCCTCAATGCCGGGCTGTACTCGACCGGGCGCATCCTGCGTTCCATGTCGATGAACGGCAGCGCGCCGAAGTTCACCGGCGTGATGGGGCGCAATGGCGTTCCGTACGGCGGCATCCTGCTGACCAGCCTGATCGCACTGGTCGGCATCGCGCTCAACGGCGTGGTGCCGGACCGGGCCTTCGAGATCGTGCTGAACCTCGCCTCGCTCGGCATCGTCGCCTCCTGGGCCACCATCGTGCTGTGCCAGCTGCAGCTGTGGCGCTGGTCCAAACAGGGCAAGGCGGAGCGGCCGTCGTTCCGGATGTTCGGCGCGCCCTATACCGGACTGCTCACGCTGGTGTTCTTGTTCTTCGTGGTGGTGCTGACCGGCTTCGACTATCCGGTGGGCACCTGGACCGTCGCCTCGCTGGTGCTGATCATTCCGATGCTCATCGTCGGCTGGCTGGTGGCCCGCAAGCGGGTGCTGTCCATCGCCGAGGAGCGGATGGGCTACACCGGCGAGTTCCCGGTGGTCGCCAACATCCCGGTCGACGGCGAGAAGTGATCATGCGGCGCCCGGTCGCCGTAGCGGCGGAATAGACTCGCTGCCATGTACAACTGGTCGGTCCAGGACGCGATCGCCGCGTTCGTGGAGAGCATGAAGCCGAACTGGCAGGCGCAACACGACCTGTACCTGTCGGTGCTGTACGGGTTCGTCGACATGCAGAGTCACCTGCTGACCCTGCTCGGCTTTCCCCCGGTGCCGTGAGGGCGGCCGTCGAACCCGTGAGCTACCGGGAGTCGCCCGCCCCGGTGGCGCCCTGGTTGGCACCGCTGATCCTCGCGATTCTGGTGATCGATGCCTTCATCACGCTGGCCATGGAAGTGCTGTACCTGCCGACCTACTTCGGCAGTACCGCGTTCCCGTTGTCGGGTGTGCTGGCCGGTGTGGTGAATATCCTGCTGGTGCTCGGTGTCCGCGCCGTATCGCCGCGCGTGGCAGCGATGTTCTTGCCTTTGGCCGCTTGGACTTTCGGGTTCCTGATCTGTGCGAGCACCGGCCCCGGCGGGGACATCATGCTCGCAAGTGACTGGCGCACTGTGCTTTTGCTGTTCTGCGGCCTGGTGCCGCCGCTGGTGTACATCTACATTCGCGTCAATTCCGGGCTGTTCAGCAGGCGCTAGCGACTGCCGAGCTGGCCCGGTGTCACCGCGTCGATGAGGGCCCATGCTTCATCGAGCGGAATATCGAGCACGTGGTACCGCTTCTTACCCGCGGCGGATGCCGCGACCACGGTGGCTACGCCGGCCCGGCGCTGGAAGAACGACTGCCGCACGGTCCAGCCGATCACGCCGGGCGCTTCCAGGCAGTCGCGATCGCGGCCGAGTGAGCCGGATCGGGTGATCAACCAGCGTGGGCTGGTGGCGGTTTCGGGCAGCACGGTATGGCCGAGGCCGCGATAGCGGTCTTCGGCCAGCGCGATCGCGACCGGGACCAACAGCACGGGAAGCAGCCACCACCACGGCGAAAAGTCCACGCCCGCAACGGCAAAGGCCAGCATGACGAGCGCGGCCACGGCAATGGGCGCCAGCGTGCGGGTGTGCCGCCTGCGGCGGGCGATCGGACCGTGCGCGACCAGCGCTGCGCTGCCGGGCGTCGGACCCGCGGCGGGCGGGGCAATCGCCTTGTCGTGGAACTTGTTCGGAGCGAGCAGGTGGCTCAGCGTGTGCTCGATGGCGGTGCGCGGCGCCTGCGGAAGGATCTTCTGGCGCGGGCTCGCGCCGACCATGATGGCCTCGAGCTCGGCGGCACCGGCCAGCCGCAGCAGCAGCGGCTCGTTCACCGTCGCGCCGCGGAAGCGGGCCAGATCCAGGGTGATCTGGCGAGTGGTGAACAGGCCGTGGCGCAGGTGCAGCGTGCGGCCGTCGTCGATGACGCGCAAGCCGAAATACGTTGCCAGATAACGCGCGCAGGCGGCGAGGCTGACGATGAGCACGATCACCACGAGCAACACGGCGGTGCCGATGGCGATCAGTGCCGCGCCGCCGTTTTCCACCCGCTGCACCGCGTCCGAGCGGAACAGCACCTGGCCGACGCCGTACTGGAACGCAAGGCCGACGATCGGCGCGATGATCGCGAAGCCCGTCAAAGACAGTGGGGCGTAACGAACCCACGCCGGATTCCAGTGTGCGATCTCGCGTTCTGGTGCGGCGTCCTTGCGCTCGGGTTCGGTCGGCTTGTCCAGCGAAACAGGCTGTCCGGCAACGTCTTGCGCCGCACCGCCGGTGTGGGCGAGCAGTGCGGTCCGCAACTCGGGCACCAAACGCGCGTCGAGGGCGTCCAATTTGAACTTCTCACCCGAATCCGCGTGCTGCCCGGTGCCGATGGCGAGCACCGCGAGCCCGAGTAGCCGGTGCAGCAGATCCGCCTCGATGTCCACCGACCGGATCCGGGACCGCGGCACCGCGAGCTTCTTGCGCTGTATCAGCCCGGTACGCAACTCGACATGGGTGGGGCCGACCCGATACGTGGTGGTGAACCAGCGGGTGAGCGCGAACCCGACGATCAATGCCAGCGGGATGATGCTCCACCCATGATTACCGCTGCTGGTGCCGAGGATCACCGACCCGATCAGCACCGGAATGAACTTCACCACCTCGGTGACCGGATGTACCAACAACATTCGCTTGTCCAGCCGCGACCACGGCTGATCGGTCTCCGGCGCGACGGCCTGCGCCGAGGTCATGTCGCGTCGCCCCGATGCTGCGCGGCGATCCGAGTCAGCCTGGTCACCGTCTCCTCGGCCACCGGGAGGTCGAGCTCGGAGATCTGCACCGCGCCCGCGGACGACGCGGTAGTCACCGTCACGGTGGCCAGTCCGAGCAGCCGCGCCAACGGCCCGCGTTCGGTGTCGACGGTCTGCACCCGCGAGATCGGCGCCACCCGGCTCTCCTGGGTGAGCCAGCCGACCCTGGTGTACACGGCCTCCTCGGTGACCTCCCACCGGTGCACCGCGTAGCGCCACCACGGCACCACGCCGATATTCAGCCCGGCCAGCACCAGCGTCACCAGGAACACCGTCAGCTGCCACCCGCGATTGCCGGAGTCGAGCACTGCCCAGACGAGCTGCGCCGCGAACGGAACCACCCAGACCAGGGCGGCCTGAATCGTCCACAAGAGTTTTGCCTTCGGACTGGGGCGCCAGGCCGGATCGGCCATGATCGTGCGCGGCTGCGACATGCCTGCCATGGTTCCATGAACTTCGGCCGTCGGGGCTGCCGATCGGGTGCGGCGCGGCGCAACTCCGACTGCGAGTCGCGGAATTTCGGCGGGCGCCGATGGAATAGCCCCGAGCTTCGCGCAGTTGTCAACGCTCACATGGTGCCTCGCTGTCACAGGGTTCCGTGGTGGTCGCAGCGTCCCTAGCCTGGTGGGTTTGGTCGCTACGCTCACTCATCAGCATCGGAAGGAGACAGGTCCGGATGGTTAGCGCATGATCGAGGACGTGAGTGAACTGCCGAACCCGAGCATTCCTGCTGCACCCCCTGCCGCATCGGCCATGCGCCGGGCGCTGCGACGAGCCCGTGACGGTGTCACGCTGAATGTGGACGAGGCCGCGGTACTGCTGCACGCGACCGGCGACGACCTGAAAGATCTGAGTCGCAGCGCCGCCAGAGTGCGCGACGCGGGGCTGGAATCGGCCGGACGGCCGAAGACCATCAGCTACTCGCGCAACGTCTTCATCCCGCTGACCCGGCTCTGTCGTGACAAATGCCACTACTGCACCTTCGTGACGGTGCCAGGCAAGCTGCGCGCCGAGGGCAAGGGCATGTTCCTTGAACCCGACGAGGTGCTCGACATCGCCCGCCGCGGTGCCGCGCTCGGCTGCAAGGAAGCCCTGTTCACGCTCGGCGACCGTCCCGAGGATCGCTGGCCCGAGGCCGCGCAGTGGCTCGACGAGCGCGGCTACGACTCCACCCTGGACTACCTGCGCGCCGTCTCGATCATGGTGCTGGAGGAGACCGGCCTGCTGCCGCACCTGAATCCCGGTGTGATGTCGTGGGAGGAGATCTCCCGGCTCAAGCCGGTCGCGCAGTCGATGGGCATGATGCTGGAGACCACCGCGACCCGCCTGTTCACCGAGAAGGGCGCCTGCCACTACGGCAGCCCGGACAAGGATCCCGCGGTCCGGCTGCGCGCGATCACCGACGCGGGCAGGCTGTCGGTGCCCTACACCACCGGCCTGCTGGTCGGCATCGGCGAGACGCTGGCCGAACGTGCCGAGTCGATCATGGCGATTCGTAAGCAGCACAAGGCTTTCGGGCACATCCAGGAAGTGATCATCCAGAACTTCCGGGCCAAGGACGACACCGCCATGCGCGATGTCCCCGACGCGGGTATCGAGGAGTTCCTGGCCACCATCGCGGTGACCAGGCTGCTGCTCGGCCCGGACGTGCCGGTGCAGGCGCCGCCGAACCTGGTGTCGCTCGAGGACTGCCTGGCGCTGGTCGATGCGGGCATCGATGACTGGGGTGGCGTGTCGCCGGTGACGGTGGATCATGTGAACCCGGAACGGCCATGGCCGAATCTGGACACGCTGCGCGAGATCACCGAGGCGGCCGGATACCAGCTGGTCGAGCGGACCTCCGCGCACCCGAAGTATGTGCGTGCGGGCAGCCCGTGGATCGACCCGCGGATCGGCGTGCACGTCGCCGCGCTCAGCGATCCGGTCACCGGCTTGGCGAACCCGGACGCGATGCCGGTCGGCCTGCCCTGGCAGGAACCGGACCAGTCCTGGGAATCCGCCGGACGCGTCGACCTCAACACCGCCATCGACACCGAGGGGCGCAACACCGAAAGCCGCAGCGACTCCGCGATCGGCCAGGATGTGGTCGGCGCCTTCGGTGATTGGGACACCATCCGCGAACAGGCCCGCGATCTCGCGGTCGTCGCGCCGGAACGCCTCGATTCCGAGGTGCTCGCCGCGCTGAAGGCCGCCGAGCGCGACCCGGCCGCCCTCTCCGACGCCGAATACCTGGCGTTGGCCACCGCCGACGGCGCGAACCTGGATGCCGTGGCCGCGCTGGCCGATCAGCTGCGCCGCGACACCGTCGGTGACGACGTCACCTACGTGGTGAACCGGAATATCAACTTCACCAACATCTGCTACACCGGCTGCCGCTTCTGCGCGTTCGCCCAGCGCAAGGGCGACGCCGACGCGTTCACGCTGAGCATGGACGAGGTCGCCGACCGGGCATGGGAGGCGCACGTCGACGGTGCCACCGAGGTCTGCATGCAGGGCGGCATCGACCCGGACCTGCCGGTCACCGGCTACGCCGACATCGTGCGGGCGGTGAAACAGCGGGTGCCGTCCATGCACGTGCATGCCTTCAGCCCGATGGAGATCGTCAACGGCGCCTCGCGCGGCGGGCAGAGCATTCGGGACTGGCTGGTCGCGCTGAAAGAGGCGGGCCTGGACACCATCCCCGGCACCGCCGCCGAGATCCTCGACGACGAGGTGCGCTGGGTGCTCACCAAGGGCAAACTGCCCACCTCGGCGTGGATCGAGGTGATCACCACCGCGCATCAGATCGGCCTTCGCTCCAGCTCGACCATGATGTACGGGCACGTGGACAACCCGAAGCACTGGGTCGGACACCTGCGCGTGCTGCGCGGAATCCAGGACGAGACAGGCGGTTTCACCGAATTCGTGCTGCTGCCGTTCGTGCACCAGAGCGCGCCGCTCTACCTGGCGGGCGCCGCGCGACCTGGTCCGACGAACCGGGACAATCGGGCCGCGCACGCGCTGTCGCGGATCATGCTGCACGGGCGGATCGACAACATCCAGACCAGCTGGGTGAAGCTCGGCACCGTCGGCACCAGGGTGATGCTCACCAGCGGCGCCAACGACGTGGGCGGCACGCTGATGGAGGAGACCATCTCCCGGATGGCCGGATCGCAGCACGGCTCGGCCAAGACCGTCGCGGAGCTGGTGGACATCGCCGCGGGCATCGGCCGTCCGGCCCGCGAACGGACCACCACGTACGGCGTTCCGAGGCACAAGGTTTCGGCGCTACCACTCACGGTCGGGTAACGGCGTAGGCTTCCGGCATAGGTCAGCCGATGACGGAAGGCGGGGCCGGTTCGGCGATAGTTCCGCACCTCGATAGTGGCGTGCGGAACATCTGAAGTTAGGCAAGGCTGACCCGGAGTAGCGTGGGGTGTCCGGATAGGGTTTCGCTGGGCGGACTATCCCCGCAAGGTGAGGACAGACTAGGAGAACGGCAGTGCCGTACATCATCGCTGAACCGTGCGTTGACGTGAAGGACAAGGCATGCATCGAGGAATGCCCCGTTGACTGTATCTACGAGGGTGGTCGCATGCTGTACATCCATCCCGACGAGTGCGTGGACTGTGGTGCATGTGAACCGGTGTGCCCGGTGGAGGCGATCTTCTACGAAGACGACACCCCGGACCAGTGGAGCGGCTACGTGAACGCCAACATCGACTTCTTCAACGAGCTCGGCTCGCCGGGTGGTGCCACGAAGGTCGGTCAGGTCGACTACGACCCGCCGTTCATCAAGGAACTGCCCCCGATGGCGAGCGAGTAGCTCTGCCGTGTCCGTCCGTGGCCGGGTCAGCAGTCTGCTCCCCGATTTTCCCTGGGACACCATCGCTTCGGTGAAGGCGAAGGCGGCGACGCATCCCGGCGGGATCGTCGATCTGTCCGTCGGTACCCCGGTGGACCCGGTCGATCCGCTCATCCGCGCGGCCCTGAGTTCGGCGTCGGCCGTGCCCGGCTACCCGGCCACACACGGCACGCCCGAGCTGCGCGCTGCCGCGGTCGACGCGCTCAAGCGGCGCTACGGGATCACCGGACTCGACCCGGCGGCGGTGCTGCCCGCGATCGGCACCAAGGAATTGATCGCGGGACTGCCCAGGCTGCTCGGCCTCGGCGCGGACGACCTGGTCGTCATTCCCGAGGTGGCCTACCCGACCTACGAGGTCGGTGCGTTGCTCGCGGGAGCGCAGGTCGCGCGCGCCGACGGGCTCACCCAGCTCGGCCCGCGCACACCCGCCCTGATGTTCGTGAACTCCCCGTCGAACCCGACCGGGCGCGTGCTCGGCGTCGACCACCTGCGCAAGGTCGTCGAATTCGCCCGCGAACGCGACGTGGTCATCGCCTCCGACGAGTGCTACCTCGGCCTCACCTGGGCGGGGCGCGCCCCCTCGATCCTCGACCCCGAGGTCAGCGACGGCGACCACACGAACCTCCTTGCCGTGCACTCGCTTTCGAAGACCTCCAACCTGGCCAGCTACCGCGCGGGCTTCGTCGCGGGCGACCCCGCCCTGGTCGCCGAGCTGCTCGAGGTGCGCAAGCACGCCGGCATGATGGTGCCGTTCCCCATCCAGGCCGCGATGACCGCCGCGCTCAGCGACGACACGCACGAGGCGCAACAGCGCGAGCGCTACCGGGCCCGCCGCGACGTACTGCGAAAAGCCTTGGAGCAGGCCGGTTTCCGCATCGACCACTCCGAAGCGGGTCTCTACCTCTGGTCGACTCGCGGCGAATCGTGCCGCACCACCCTTGACTGGCTCGCCGACCGCGGCATCCTCGCCGCTCCCGGCGACTTCTACGGTCCCACCGGCACCGAACACGTCCGCATCGCGCTCACCGCCACCGACGAACGCATCGCCGAGGCCGCCGCACGATTGACGGCGTAGACCTCCGCCGGGAGTTGAGCGTGCCGACACGCGCGTACGGTGGGCAAAGGCGTGCGGCGCCTGCTGGCGTTAGCCTGAACTATGGACGCTGTCACGGTTGTTCCTACTCCCAGCAACGAGCCGGTGCACTCGTACGCACCGGGCAGTCGCGAGCGGGAGCTGCTGGTTGCCAAGCTGGCCGAGATCGCCGCGGACACCGTCGAGGTGCCGCTGGTTATCGGCGGTAAACATCGGCCGGGGATCGGGGAGCGGCACAGTATCGTCGCGCCGCATCGGCACAGCCAGGTGCTGGGGACATATACCGATACCACGCATTCCGAGGCGCAGGGGGCGATCGACGCGGCGATGGCCGCGGCGCCGGGATGGCGGACGTTGCCGTTCGACGAGCGGGCCTCGGTGTTCTTGCGGGCCGCTGACCTGCTGACCGGGCCGTGGCGGGAGACGGTGGCCGCGGCGACCATGCTCGGGCAGTCGAAGTCGGCACAGCAGGCTGAGATCGACGCGCCATGCGAGCTGATCGACTTCTGGCGGTTCAATGTGGCGTTCGCGCGGGACATCATGGCGCAGCAGCCGGAGTCGAGTGCGGGGGTGTGGAACCGGCTCGACTATCGGCCGCTGGAAGGGTTCGTCTACGCGATCACGCCGTTCAACTTCACCGCTATCGCCGGGAATCTGCCGACCGCGCCCGCACTGATGGGCAACACGGTGGTGTGGAAGCCGTCGCCGACGCAGACGCTTTCGGCGTTCTACACGATGCGGTTGCTGGAGGCGGCGGGGCTGCCGCCGGGCGTGATCAATATGGTGACCGGTGACGGTGCCGACCTGTCCGAGGTGGCGCTGGCCGATCCGCGGCTGGCCGGGATTCACTTCACCGGATCCACCAAGACTTTTCAGCACCTGTGGCAGCAGGTCGGCGCGAATATCGGCCGGTATCACGGTTATCCGCGGTTGGTTGGCGAGACGGGCGGTAAGGACTTCATCGTCGCGCACCCGTCGGCCGACCCGGATGCGTTGCGGGCCGCGCTGATTCGGGGCGCCTACGAGTATCAGGGACAGAAGTGTTCGGCGGCCTCGCGTGCGTACATCGCGCGTTCCGTGTGGCGCAAGATGGGCGACGAATTCTTGCACCACACCGCGGAGCTGACCTACGGCGACGTGACCGACCTGTCCAATTTCGGTGGTGCGCTGATCGATCAGCGTGCCTTCGACAAGAACGCCGCCGCGATTCGGCGCGCCAGGGATGCCGGGCTCACCATTCCGGTCGGCGGCACCTATGACGACAGCGAGGGCTTCTTCGTGCGGCCGACGGTGTTGCTGTCTGACGATCCGCACGACGAGTCCTTTGCCACCGAGTATTTCGGCCCGATTCTGTCGGTGCACGTCTATGACGATGCCGAACCCGGCTCGTACCAGGCGATATTGGCCGAGGTCGACTCGGCGGCACCGTATGCGCTGACCGGGGCGGTGTTCGCGCAGGATCGCCGGGCGATCGAACAGGCAGGCGCGGCACTGCGATTCGCGGCGGGCAACTTCTACGTCAACGACAAGCCGACCGGTGCGGTGGTCGCCCAGCAGCCGTTCGGCGGCGCTCGCGCGTCCGGTACCGACGACAAGGCGGGGTCCCCGCTCAATCTGCTGCGCTGGGTCTCGGCGCGCACGATCAAGGAAACCTTCGTGCCACCAACCGATCACCGCTACCCGCACATGGGCGAGTGACCCGGTGAATCCGCTGCGTCCCCTCATCCTCGCGGCGGCGGACTCGCCGCTGCTGAAGCGTGCGCTCACCGGCATTCCGGTCACCGCCGATATCGTGCGGCGGTTCGTGGCCGGGGAGGTCAGGGGCGACCTCATCGAGGTCGCACAGACACTGCTGAACAGTGGGCGGATGGTCAGCGTGGACTTCCTCGGCGAGAACACCGCCGACCGGAGCCAGGCCGATGCCACCGTGGCCGAATACCTTTCGCTGATCAACGACTTGGCCGCACTGGACCGTCCGGAACTGCCCGGCATCGACGCCCCACCCGTCGAGGTGTCGGTGAAGCTGTCCGCACTCGGCCAGGCCTTGCCGCTGGACGGACCCGCGATCGCCACCGAGAACCTGCGCATCCTGTGCAGCAAGGCGGCCCAGGCCGACGTCTGGGTGACCGTCGACGCCGAAGACCACACCACCACCGATGCCACGCTGGCCACGGTGCGCGAGCTGCGCGGTGAATTCCCTTGGCTCGGTGCTGTTCTACAGGCATACCTGCGCCGCACCGAGGCGGACTGCCGCGCGCTGTCCGGGCCGGATTCGCGAATCCGGTTGTGCAAGGGCGCTTATCGCGAGCCGCACACGGTCGCCTTCCAACATGCGTCCGAGGTGACCTACTCCTATCTGCGGTGCCTCGAGGTGCTGATGCTCGGTGACGGCTATCCCATGGTGGCTTCGCACGACCCGGTGCCGATCGCCGATGCCGAGGATCTTGCGGCGGAAAGTGGCCGTGGCCCTGAGCGATTCGAGTACCAGATGCTGTACGGCATCCGTGCGGCCGAGCAACTGCGGCTGGCCGCGGCAGGTAGGGCGGTGCGGGTCTACGTGCCCTACGGCAGCCAGTGGTACGGCTATCTCACCAGGCGACTGGCGGAACGGCCCGCCAATCTCACGTTCTTCCTCCGCGCACTGGTCAGCAAATCCTGAAAGTCCCTACACCAGCGGTCTTCCCAGCCGCAGCCGCCTGCGCAGGTCGAACAGGTAGATGTTCAACGGAAACAGCCGTGCCTGCTTCGGCAGCCGGGTGTGCACGACGGAGATGCCGCGCAGCAGCTGGTCGAATCGGCGCTGGTCGCGGTCGGTCCAGGTCATTCGCATCTCGTCGCGTACGTGCTGGGGCAGCAGCCCGGTCACGATGAACCGCTGCAGCTTGGCGAAGGTGAATTGGATTGGCCGCGGCAGCATTTCGAGGTCGATGAGGCCGTCGAAGTACTCGCGCAGGGCGGGTTCGATCCGGTGCTGCGCCAGGTTCTGCTCCCACCAGGGAAAGAACGCCGCGCGGTCGGCGGGCCACAGTTCCGGTCGCATCTGCAAGGTGGTGCCGAGTCGCGCGCTGTACTGGTAGAGCGCCTCGGCGGTCGCCGGATCCAGCGGGCCGTGCATGCGGGTGTAGAGGTCGTCGATGCCCCAGTAGATGGTGGCTGCCACCCACAGTTGCAGTTTCGGATCGAAGGCGTTGTATTTCACCGGGCTCTGCGGTCCGGAGCGGACCGGGCGGTGCGAGTGGTTGACCGCCTCGCGGTAGGCCGCGCGTTCCTCGTCGGAGCCCATCATGGCGACGGCGATGTAGGTGAGCGTGGTGCGCAGCCGCTTGGCCGGGTGCAGGGTGACCTTGCCGCTGTCCACGCTGCTCTCCAGCACGCCGCGGCCCACCGGGCGCAGGCTCAGCTGCATGATGACGTTGGCGGTGCCGCCGAGGAAGGCCGCGATGCCGTCCATGTACGGCTCGACCGATTCCGGCGTAAGCGGTTCGGCTCGACGCGGATCCTGCTCGGGTGCGGTGATGCGCAGCGGGGTGGTCATCATTGACCTCGACTTTCTGTATCCGGTACGGCCCGGACAAGCGAACAGTGAGAAGGTTTTCGCATCACCTTCTCATCGTCTCGTTGATCATGTCAATGATGCGCTGCAATGCTTCTTGTGTCATCGTTTCGGAGACGCGGATAGGGTGGCACGTATGGCGAGGCTGACCAGACTGCTGTCGTTGGTGCGGAGCACCGGTCCCGAGGACGGCAATCAGGCGCGCGTACTCGACGCCGCCCTGCTCGCCTTCCTTGACTTCGGTATCAAGCGAACCAGCATGGTCGAGGTAGCCCGGCGCTGCGGGTTGTCCCTGGCCACGCTGTATCGGCGCTTCGCAAGCAAATCCGAGCTGATCGAGGCGGTCGGGTTGCGGCAGACCCGGGAGTTCGTCGAGGGGGTCGACGCCGCCCTGCAGCGGCAGGTCGATCACGACGCGGGCGCGGAGGAACAGATTGTCGAGCTGTTCGCCGCGTTCATCACCGGGCTGCGGGACAACAAGCTCGTGCACCGGCTGCTGGCGACCGAGCCCGAACTGGTGCTGCCGTATCTCACCATCAAGGGCGCACCGGTGCTCGAGCTCGGCCGGGACTACGTGGCCGAGTTCATCGCCCGGCTGCAGCAGGAGGGCAAGCTGCCCGCCTACGACCCGGCGCCGCTCGCGGAGATGATCGCGCGCACCGCGTTATCGCTGGCGTTGACGCCGCAGACCGTCATCCCGCTCGGCGACGACGTGGCGATCCGGCAGTTCGCGCGCGACCACATCGTGGTGTCGTTCCGGGTGCCATGACCGGGCGTCAGCGGCCCGCGAAGAGTTCGAGGGTGGCCAGCGGCAACGCCCCGAGGATGTCGAGGGTCTGCTCGGTCGCGGTGCCGTGCGTGTGCGCCGCCACCACGAAGCCGGGGCCGTAGGAAGCCGAGGCGACGTCGGGTTCACCGAAATCCGACCAGCCCCACTTGGTTCCGAGCACGAACGGCACCCGTGCGGTGCCCCAATCCTGTTCGGTGCCGTCGGTGGCGTTCTCGCCCGCGGCGGCCATCCATTCCAGGATCGGGGAGTTGGGGTCGGTGCGCAGCTTGGTGTCCAGGAAATCGGTCAGGTCCGCGGTGCTGGTGTAAGCGGCGCCCCAACCGCCCGCGGAGTGCGTGTCGGTCAGCTGGTATTCCGCCGCAACGGATTTGAGTGCCTGCGGATATTTGGACTCCATCGTGGTTGCCGCACCGTCGTCGGAGTAGCGGATCATGCGTTCGGCGAGGTCGCGGTCCGCGCGGGAGCCGTCACCGTGCCGCAACGCGTAGTCGGCGAGGTAGAGCTTCGTCAGCGACAGGCTGGTACGCGACTCGTGTTCGTTCGCGGTGCTCCAGTGCGCGCCGAGGGTGGAGCGGATGGAGATCGCGGTGCGTGGCGGAACCACCGCGGGGTCGGGTGGTTCGGCGCCTGCGGTCGGCGAGAGGAGTGCGCAGTAGGTTGCCGCGGCGGCGGCCGCAGTGGCAACAGTCCGATAGCCCATCGTTTCCTCCTGGCTCGGCCCCCTGGGTGCACTTCGAGATAACACCGCTCAGCGCCGAACAGGTGCCCGCGACACGCAGTTGCTGATCAATTGCCCAGTCAGACGAGTCGCAGGCCGAGGCGGCGCCGCAGGCGCAGGTCGAGCAGGTAGGCGTTGACCGGGAACAGGCGTGCCTGGCGGGGCAGCCAGGTCTGGGTGGTGCCGATGGTGCGCAGGATGCGGCCGAGGGCGCGGTCGTCGCGTGCGGTCCAGGTGAAGCCCATCTGGTCGCGCAGGTGTGCGGGGAGCAGGCCCGCGACGACGAAGCGGTGCGGGCGGGCGAAGACGAGCTGGACCGGCCGGGGCAGCATCTTCAGATCGATCAGGTCGTTGAAGTAGTCGCGGATCGGTGGGTCGATCGTGGTGGCGGCGAGATGGGTGTCCCAGTACGCGGCGAAGGCCTGTCGATCGGCGGGCCACATGTCCTGGCGCACCTGCAGGGTGGTGCCGAAGCGGGCGCTGTAGCGGTAGAAGGCGTCGGCGCTCGGCTCGTCCATCGGGCCGTGCATGCGCTCGTACAGGTCCTTCGCACCCCAGTAAAGGCAAGCGGCTACCCATAATTGGAGGTTGGGGTCGAAGGCGTTGTAGCGCACCGGACTCGACGCGGTCGAACGCACCGGGCGATGCGAGCGGTTCACGGCGTCGCGGTAGTCGGCGCGCTCGGCGTCCGTGCCGAGCATGGCGACGGCGAGGTAGGTGACCGTGGTGCGTAACCGTTTGACCGGGTGCAGCGTGACCTTTCCGCTGTCGACGGTGCTCTCCAGCACGCCGTAGCCGACCGGGCGGGTGCTGAGCTGCATGATGACGTTCGCGGTGCCGCCGAGCAGGCCTGCGATGCCGTCGATGAACCGGGTGATGTCGATATCGTCCGGCAGTTCGGTCTCGTGCGTCGGTGCGTGAAGTGGCCTGGTCATCGTTGACCCCTGTCTCATTGAGAAGGCTATGCGTGAACTGTCTCATCACCTCATCGCGTGTGTCAACGGTCACATCGAAGGTTCATTCACCCGTGATCGGCCGAGGTGTCGGGGGCGCGGTGGGCCGGGCGAAGTAGGTTTGGGCACATGTCGTTCGGTACGCCGCTGCTGCTCAGTTCCCTGAATCCGCTCGCCGTCGCCGGCGGTGCGGATATTCCGGATGCCGTCACCATCGACGGGGTGACGCTCTCGCGCAGTGACCTGCTCGGGGCCGCGACCTCGGTCGCCGAGCGCGTTTCCAGGGCCGAGCGAGTCGCGGTGCTGGCAAAGCCGACGGTGCACTCGGTGCTCGCGGTGGTCGGGTGCCTGATCGCCGGGGTGACGGTTGTGCCGGTGCCGCCTGATTCGGGGACCGCTGAGCTGGCACACATGCTGGCCGATTCCGGAGCGCAGGCCTGGCTCGGCGAGGCGCCTGCGGGCAGCAAGCTGCCGGTGGTGCCGGTGCGGGTGCACGCGAGATCGTGGCATACCTATCCCGAACCCGACGCTGCCGCAACCGCTTTCGTGCTCTACACGTCCGGAACGACCGGCTTGCCGAAAGGTGTTGTGCTCAGCCGCGGCGCGATCGCCGCCGGTTTGGACGCGCTCGCCGACGCGTGGGCTTGGACCGCGAACGATGTTCTGGTGCACGGGCTTCCGCTGTTCCACGTGCACGGCCTTATCCTCGGGCTGCTCGGTCCGCTGCGAGTGGGCAGCCCGCTGGTGCACACCGGCAAGCCGACCCCGCAGGCGTACGCCGCCGCCCACGGCACGCTGTATTTCGGGGTGCCCACCGTGTGGTCGCGGGTCGTCGAAGATCCGGACGCCGCAAAGCAATTGGCCGATGCGCGGCTGCTCGTGTCGGGCAGTGCGCCACTGCCCGTACCGGTCTTCGAGCGGTTGCGCGAGCTCACCGGCCACGCGCCGATCGAGCGTTACGGCATGAGCGAAACCATGATCACCCTGTCCACCCGCGCCGACGGTGAGCGCCGCCCCGGCTGGGTCGGCACCCCGGTGCGCGGCGTACAGACCCGGCTGCGCGACGAATCGGGTGCCGACGTCGCGCACGACGGCGAAAGCATCGGCGGTCTCCAGGTTTCCGGCCCGATGCTCTTCGACGGTTACCTCAATCGTCCCGACGCCACCGCCGAGAGCTGGACCGAGGACGGCTGGTTCAAAACCGGCGACGTCGCCGCCATCGACCCCGAGGGCTTCCATCGCATCGTCGGCCGCGAATCGGTAGACCTCATCAAATCCGGCGGCTACCGCATCGGCGCGGGCGAAGTAGAAACCGCCCTCCTCGGCCATCCCGCCGTCGCCGAAACCGCGGTAGTCGGCCTCCCCGACCCCGACCTGGGCCAACGCATCGTCGCCTTCGTCGTATTACGCGGCCCCGCACCGACTTCCATCGAACAAGACCTGATCAACCATGTAGCCGAACAACTCTCGACCCACAAACGCCCCCGCGAGATCCGCGTCGTCGACTCGCTCCCACGCAACGCCATGGGCAAGGTCCAAAAGAAGCGCCTCACCTGAGCAACGTGTTAGCACCGCCGCGCACGAATCGCGATTTGTGTGCGGCGGGGTGGAACGTGTGCGGCGGCTGGTTAGTCGTTGGCGTGCAGGGCGGCGTTGAGTTCGATGCCGGTTCCCTTGCGGGGCACCACCTCTACCGCTCCGGAGAGGGAGTTGCGGCGGAACAGGAGGTTGTTCTGGCCGCTGAATTCGGAGGCCTTGGCGACGGTGCCGTCGGGGGTGCTGACCTTGGTGCCCGCGGTCAGGTAGAGGCCCGCTTCTACGACACAGTCGTCGCCGAGAGGGATGCCGACGCCCGCGTTGGCGCCGAGCAGCGAGCGCTCGCCGATGGAGATGATGGTGGTGCCGCCGCCGGAGAGGGTGCCCATGATGGAGGCGCCGCCGCCGACGTCGGAGCCGTCGCCGACCACCACGCCGGCCGAGATGCGGCCCTCGACCATGGAGTTGCCAAGGGTGCCCGCGTTGAAGTTCACGAAGCCCTCGTGCATGACCGTGGTGCCGGAGGCGAGGTGCGCGCCGAGGCGGACCCGGTCGGCGTCGCCGATGCGCACGCCGGAGGGGATGACGTAGTCGACCATCCTCGGGAACTTGTCGACGCTGTACACGGTCACCGGGCCGCGGGCGCGCAGCTTGACGCGGGTGGCCTCGAAGCCCTCCACCGCCGCCGGGCCGTGATTGGTCCACACCACATTGCTGAGCAGCCCGAACTGGCCGTCCAGGCTCACCCCGTGCGGGCGGACCAGCCGATGCGAGAGCAGATGCAGCCGCAGGTACACGTCGTGCGCGTCGACCGGGGCGGCGGACAAGTCGGCGATCGTGGTGCGCACCGCGACCACATCGACCCCACGCGCCTCATCGAAGCCGAGCAGCGCCGCGAACTCCGCAGGTGCGTCATCCAGCCGCTTGGTCCCCGTCTCGGCGAACTCGCCGAGCTCCGGACTCGGGTACCAGGTGTCCAGGACGGTCCCGTCCGCGGTCACATTGGCAATACCGACTGCTGCTGCTCCCTGAATGCTCACGACTCCGCCTCGCTAACGCTCGGCTCCGTCGTGCGCATTGGGCGCGCTGTGTTGATGGTTCGCTCGCTTCGCTCACTCACGTCAAAAGAGACTACCGACCCATCGCCACCAGCGGTGAGCCTGCTCCGCCGATGTGCCACACCACACGGCGTACGGATGTGCCGCGCACTGATTCGCGTCATGCGCACGGAGTCGCTGGCTGTGTTGTGCGCGGCTGGCCAAGGCATGCGCGGCCGCGCTCAACACTGCTCGTGCTGTGGTGCGCGTAGGTTGCCAGCGGACTGAATGACAGCTGCGTGGAGGAGTGCGGCGCACTGATTCGCGTCACGCGCACGGAATCGGCGGCTGCTTCGTGCGCGGCGGGCGGATGTGTGCGCGGGGCTTCGGGGGCGGTCGTAGGGTGGGGGCGTGACCCTTGACCTGCGTGCTGACCCGATTACGTTGACTGCCGCCCTTGTCGATATTCCGAGTGTTTCGCGCGACGAGCTGGCGATCACCGATCTCGTCGAGCGGGCGCTGCGGGAGCAGACGAGCGGGTTCGAGGTGGTGCGGCACGGGAATGTGGTGCTGGCGCGGACGAATCGGGGGTTGCCGAGCCGGGTGGTGCTGGCGGGGCATTTAGATACCGTGCCGATCGCCGACAACGTGCCTGGCCATTTCACCGAGAACGAGGCCGGGGAGCGGGTGTTCTACGGATGCGGGTCGGTGGATATGAAGTCCGGCGACGCGGTGTTCCTGCACCTGGCCGCGACGCTGGCCGAACCGGTGCACGACCTGACGCTGATCTTCTATGACTGCGAGGAGATCGCGGCGGAGTTCAACGGGCTCGGAACTATCGAACGCGAGCTGCCGGAGTGGCTGGCGGGCGATCTGGCGGTGCTCGGCGAACCGTCCGGCGGCTGGATCGAGGCGGGTTGCCAAGGGACGCTGCGCGTTCGGCTGTCCACCGCCGGAACGCGCGCGCATTCGGCGCGAGCCTGGTTGGGCGACAACGCGATTCACCGCCTGGCCCCGATCCTGCAGCGGCTGGCCGACTATCGGGCGCGCGAGGTAGACATCGACGGCTGCGTTTATCGCGAGGGACTGTCCGCGGTGCGGGCGGCGGGCGGGGTGGCTGGCAACGTGGTGCCCGACGCGGCCGAGGTGGACGTGAACTTCCGCTTCGCCCCGGACCGCACGGTCGACCAAGCCATCGAGCACGTCCGCGAGGTGTTCGCGGACCTCGAGCTGTCCTTCGAGGTGACCGACTCCGCGCCCGGCGCGCTGCCCGGCCTGACCGCCCCGGCCGCCAAGGACCTGGTCGCCTCGGTGAACAGCCACGGCGGCGGCGGAGTGCGCGCCAAATACGGTTGGACCGATGTCGCCCGCTTCGCCGCCCGCGGCATCCCCGCCGTGAACTTCGGCCCCGGCGACCCCAACCTGGCCCACAAGCGCGACGAGCACGTCCCCGTCGACCAGATCACCGCCGTCACCGCAATGCTGCGCAACTACTTGACCGGCTCGACCGCGTAGGTCCTGGACTGGTTTCGTGAACACCCGGGTAACTCATCGGGCACGGGCCAACCCAGCCGCCACATAACCGCCGGTCGCCAACGTCGCTGGTGTGGCCCGTAAATCTGGCCTGAATACGCGGCGAGCGGATGAGCTAGCGTGGTCGCATGTCCACCGACGCCGCTGACCGCGAGGTTGCCAACACGCAGAAGTCGACAGCCAAGTTTCGCGGGCCGATCATGCTCCGCCGGGACCGCAAGGATGGGACCGGCACTGCCGACCGGAATTTGCTGGACAGGCGCGGCGACACCGATTGGGTACATACCGACCCGTGGCGGGTGCTGCGCATCCAAGCCGAGTTCGTCGAGGGTTTCGGCGCGCTCGCCGAGGTGCCACGCGCGGTCACCGTTTTCGGGTCGGCGCGCACGGGTCAGGACCATCCCGAGTACCAGGCGGGCCTAGCGATCGGCGCGGCGCTGGCCAAGGCCGGTTTCGCGGTGATCACCGGCGGCGGCCCCGGTGCGATGGAGGCCGCCAACCGCGGCGCGTGCGAGGCGGGCGGCTACTCGATCGGCCTCGGCATCGAGCTGCCGTTCGAGCAGAGCCTCAACGACTGGGTCGATCTCGGCATCAACTTCCGCTACTTCTTCGTCCGCAAGACGATGTTCGTGAAGTATTCGGAGGCGTTCATCTGCCTGCCCGGCGGCTTCGGCACCCTTGACGAGCTGTTCGAGGCGCTCACCCTGGTGCAGACCCGCAAGATCACCCGCTTCCCGATCATCCTGTTCGGCAGCAGATATTGGTCCGGCCTGGTCGATTGGCTGCGTGATTCGCTCGGCGGCTCCGGCAAGATCTCGCCCGGCGACCTCGGCCTGATCCACGTCACCGACAGCGTGGAGGAGGTCGTGCAGATCATTCTCGCCAGCGCGGAGGGCAACGGCGCCGACGACGCGCTCGGCACGGAGGACCAGTGGTGAACGAGCACCCTTACGCCGTCTGTGTCTACTGTTCGGCAAGCACCGCCGACACCACCTACCTCGAGCTGGCCGGTCAGGTCGGCACCGAGATCGCCCGGCGCGGTTGGCAATTGGTGTCCGGCGGCGGCAACGTCTCGATGATGGGCGAGGTGGCGACCGCGGCACGGACCGGGGGCGCGCACACCATCGGCGTCATCCCGAAGCATCTGGTGCACCGTGAGGTCGCCGACGTCGATGCCGACGAACTGGTCGTCACCGACACCATGCGGCAGCGCAAACAGATCATGGAGGACCGCGCCGACGCCTTCCTCACCCTGCCCGGCGGCATCGGCACCCTCGAGGAGTTCTTCGAAACCTGGACCGGAGGCTATCTGGGACAGCACAATAAGCCGGTGGTGTTGTTGGACCCGAATGGCTTCTACCGAGGTCTTTTGCAGTGGCTCGACGAACTCTACGACCGTAAGTTCGTGCCCCGATCCGCCATGGACCGCATCACCGTGGTCACTGATCTTTCGTCCGCCTTCGCAGCGCTGGAGGCGTGAGCAACATATTTTCCTGATGAGGAGAGCTACACAGTGAGTTTTGACGGCCGCTCGACGGTGAGCTTATTCAGCCTGGCCAAAAACCTGCCAGCGATGGCACTCGAGGTACCGAGCATGCTGCGCAACGTGGCAGGCATGGCGATCAAGCCGGACGACAAATCCTCAGCCGGGCTGTACTTTCAGCGCGCCGCACATCGCCATCCGGACCGGCCGTTCCTGCGCTTCGAAGGCACCGCCTACACCTACGGTGCGGCCAATGCCGAGGTGAACCGCTACGCCTCGGTGCTGGCCGCGCGCGGCGTGCGGCGCGGCGATGTGGTCGGCGTGCTGATGACGAATCGGCCCGAAACCCTGTTCACCGCACTGGCTTCGGTGAAACTCGGCGCCACCGTCGGCCTGCTCAATCATCACCAGCGCGATCGGGTGCTCACGCACAGCTTCGGCCTGCTGAACAGCGTGCTCAACGTGGTCGGCGAGGAATGTCAGGAAGCGCTGGACTCGCTGGCCGAGCCGCTCGCGAATGTGTTGTCCGCCAACGATTTGCAGGCCGCCGCGCAGGGCGCGGATGCCACCGACCCGCCGGTGTGCGCGGAAATCACCGCGAAGGAACGCGCTTTCCTCATCTTCACCTCCGGCACGACGGGTCTGCCCAAGGCCAGCGTGATGACGCACCTGCGCTGGACCAAGAGCTTGGCAGGCATCGCCGGACTCGGAATCCGCCTGCGCGGCAACGACACTCTGTATTGCTGCCTGCCGCTGTACCACAACAACGCGATGACCGTCGCACTGTCGGCGGTGATCGGCTCCGGCGCCACCTTCGCGCTCGGCAGGCAGTTCTCGGTCTCCAGGTTCTGGGACGAGGTGATCCGTGAGGAGGCAACGGGATTCATCTACATCGGTGAACTGTGCCGCTACCTGCTGAACCAGCCTGCGAAGCCGACCGACCGGCAGCACAAGGTCCGGCTCGCCGTCGGCAACGGCCTGCGTCCGGAACTGTGGGACGAGTTCAAGAAGCGATTCGGCATCAATCGGATCGTCGAGTTCTACAGCGCCAGCGAAGCCAACATCGCCTTCATCAACGCGTTCAGCGTCGACCGCACCGCGGGCTTCGGGCCGCTGCCGTACGCGGTGGTCGAATACGACGACGAGACCGGAAAAGTCAAGCGGGACAAGGATGGCCGGCTGCACCGGGTCGGCACCGGCGGTGTCGGGCTGCTGCTGTCCAAGGTGACCGACCGCTCACCGTTCGACGGCTATACCGACAAGGACGCCTCGGAGGCGAAGCTGGTCCGGGACGGCTTCGAGCAGGGCGACATCTGGTTCGACACCGGCGATCTCGTGCGCAACCAGGGCTGGCATCACATCGCGTTCGTGGACCGGCTCGGCGATACCTTCCGCTGGAAGGGCGAGAACGTCGCGACCACCGAGGTCGAGGGCGCGCTGACGCGATCGCACGCGCTCGCCGAGGCGGTCGTCTACGGCGTAGATGTGCCGGGCGCCGACGGTAAGGCGGGCATGGCCGCGGTGACGCTGAGTCCGGATATCGAGTTCGACGGCAAGGCGCTCGCCGACGAGGTCTACCAGCAGCTGCCCGGCTACGCCGTTCCGCTGTTCATCCGCGTGGTCAAGGAGCTGGAGCAGACGTCCACCTTCAAGAGCCGCAAGGTCGAACTGCGCAAGCAGGGGTACGCGCCGGATGGCGACGGCAACCTGTACGTCCTGGCAGGCCGCTCCGAAGGCTACGTCCCCGCCTACGACGACTATCCCGCCGAAGTAGCGGCAGGTCGCGCTCCGAAAAACTGAGTTTGGTACAGCCGCCACAGCTGATCACGTGAGTACATGGGTAACTCACCGGGTACGGGCCGACTCCAGTGCTCTCGTGCCGCCGGACGCCGGCGAGACCGTTGTCGCACCTGAGTCTGGCCTGAATACCCGGGGTGGCGGAACAGCTAGCTACAGTCAGAGGATGTTCAGTACCACCGCAACGCCGCTTCCTACGTTGTGCGGCAAGCCGGTGGCGACCGATCGGGCGCTGGTGATGGCGATCGTGAATCGCACCCCCGATTCGTTCTATGACAAAGGGGCCACCTTTACCGACGAGGCGGCCATGGCGGCCGTTGCCCGTGCGGTGGACGAGGGCGCGGATCTGGTCGATATCGGCGGCGTGAAGGCGGGTCCGGGCTCGCTGGTCGATGCCGCCGAGGAATCGCGCCGGGTAATCCCGTTCGTTGCGGCCATTCGCGCGAAATACCCGGAGCTATTGATCAGCATCGACACCTGGCGTGCCGAGGTGGCGCTGGCCGCGGTGCGGGCGGGCGCGGACCTGATCAACGACACCTGGTCCGGCGCCGACCCGGGCCTGGTCGAGGTGGCCGCCGAACACGGCGTAGGAATCGTGTGCAGCCACACCGGCGGTGCGATCCCGCGCACCCGCCCGCATCGGGTCCGCTACGCCGACATCGTGGCCGAAGTGACCGATACCCTGGTGCGCGCGGCCGAAAACGCGGCCGCGGCGGGTGTGCGCGAGGATTCGATTGTGATCGATCCGACCCATGATTTCGGCAAGAACACTTATCACGGGCTCGAGTTGTTGCGCGGAGTGGACGTTCTTGTAAATACCGGGTGGCCAGTCCTGATGGCACTCAGCAACAAGGATTTCATCGGGGAGACTCTAGGTGTCGATCTTTCCGAACGGTTGGAGGGCACATTGGCAGCGACAGCTTGGTCGGCAGCCGCCGGCGCCCGGCTCTTCCGCGTCCACGAGGTCGCCGCGACCCGGCGAGTGGTGGACATGATCGCCGCGATCCAAGGCATCCGGCCCCCAGCACGCACCCTGCGAGGTTTGGTATGAAATTTCACCACCCCCACAGCCGCGAAGACCGCCCCGCGTGGGCGACGACAAATACCTGGGACAGCCCCTTCTGGTCGGTCGACGAACTCGTCGCCGCCAAGGACGGCCGCACCGTTTCGGTGGTGCTGCCCGCGCTGAACGAACAAGACACCGTCGCCGACGTGGTGGCCAGCATCATGCCGCTGCTCGGCACCCTGGTCGACGAGCTGATCGTGCTCGATTCCGGCTCGACCGACGCCACCGCCGAACGGGCCCGTGCCGCGGGTGCCGAGGTGATCAGCCGTGAACAGGCGGTGCCCGAGTTGGACCCGGTGCCGGGCAAGGGCGAGGTGCTGTGGCGCTCGCTGGCCGTCGCCAGTGGTGATCTGATCGCCTTCGTCGACTCCGACCTCATCGACCCGGATCCGGAATTCGTGCCGAAACTGCTCGGCCCGCTGCTCACCGTCGAGGCGATGCACCTGGTCAAGGCCTACTACCGCAGGCCACTGCGGCAGGGCGGCGCGGTGGACGCGCACGGCGGCGGCCGGGTCACCGAACTCGTCGCCCGCCCGCTGCTCGCCGCGCTGCGTCCCGAGCTTTCTCAGGTGCTGCAACCGCTGGGCGGTGAGTACGCGGGCACTCGCGAGTTGCTCACCTCGGTCCCGTTCGCGCCGGGCTACGGCGTGGAGATCGGGTTGCTGCTCGATACCTTCGACCAGCTCGGCCTGTCCGCGATCGGGCAGGTGAACCTGGGGGTACGCACCCACCGCAATCGTCCGCTGGCCGATCTCGGCGTGATGAGCAGGCAGATCCTCGGCACCGTGCTCGGCCGCAGTGGCGTGCAGGACTCCGGGGCGGCGCTGACCCAATTCCCGCTGATCGGCGATGCCTTCAGCGCGCAAAGCACCGAGGTGTCGCTGGCCGATCGCCCGCCGATGATCACGCTGCGCCCCGAGTGGGCGGCTGCCTGACCGATATCTCGACGCGCGAACCCGGGTGCCGGTGGCACCCGGGTTCGTTGCTTTTCTCGAAAACCATGGGCTGACAACGCATGCTCGCTGTTTGACGAGCGTGTTTGCTGACTGGACGCTAGAGTGTTGTTCGGTCTTACGTTCGCATTCTGTACTGCACGACGCCGCCCCCAACGCGCGCTAATGAGCAGGAGATACGTCGATGACTATTGGTGAGCTACCCAAGCAGGACACGAGGCAACCAGAGTTTGCCGGTCCCGACTACACGCTGGCGACGCTACGGGTGAACGGCCACGTTTTCCCGGTGGCGCTGGAACCCCGGGTCAGCCTGCTCGACGCCCTCCGCGAATACCTACGACTCACCGGCACCAAGAAAGGTTGCGATCAGGGCGCGTGCGGTGCCTGCACGGTGTGGGTCGACGGTAAGCGCGAATTGTCCTGCCTCACCTTGGCATTGAGCGTCGAAGGGCGCGAGATCACCACCATCGAGGGCGTCGCGGAGGGGGAGCAGCTGCACCCGGTGCAGCGCGCGTTCATCAGCTGCGACGGCTTCCAGTGCGGGTATTGCACACCGGGACAGATCATGTCGGCGATCAAGTGCATCGAAGAGGGGCACACCGACAGCGACGAGGAGATCGCCGAATGGATGAGCGGCAACATCTGCCGCTGCGCCGCCTACCAGAACATCAGGGACGCGATAAAGAGCGCGCGCGACGAGATGGGTGAGACCCGATGAAGCCCATCGCGTTTGCCCGCGCCGAGACGGTGGATCAGGCGCTCGCCGCCGTCACCGCCCGCCCGAATACCGTATTCCTCGCCGGCGGCACCACTTTGGTGGACATGTTGCGGATCGGCGCGATGGAACCGGACAACGTCGTCGATATCAACCGGCTGCCGCTCACCGACCTGGAGCATCGCCCGGACGGCGGCCTGCGCATCGGCGCGATGGCCCGGATGGGCGAGGTGGCCGCCGATCCCGGTGTCGTCGAACGCTTTCCCTTCCTGTCCATCGCCCTGTGGAAGGGTGCGTCCGCGCAGATCCGCAACATGGCCTCGATGGGCGGCAACCTGATGCAGCGGGTGCGCTGTCCGCAGTTCCGCGACGTCGCGTTCGCCTGCAACAAGCGCGCGCCGGGCAGCGGGTGCGGCGCGCACGAGGGACTGCATCGTGGCAACGCTGTATTGGGCACCAGCGAGCACTGTTTCGCCATGCACCCCTCCGACATGGCCATTCCGCTGACCGCACTCGACGCCGTGGTGCACGTGCAGGGACCGCGCGGCACCAGGGCCATCGCCTTCGACGACTTCTTCCTGTTGCCCGGTGACACACCGCATCTCGAACATCCGATCACCGCCGACGAGCTCATCGTCGGCATCGACGTGCCACCGTTGCCGTTCGCGGTGAACTCGCACTATCTGAAGGTGCGCGACCGCGAATCCTATGAGTTCGCCGCGGCTTCCGCGGCGGTGGCGCTGGATCTGGTGGACGGTGAGATCCGGGATGTGCGGATCGGTCTCGGCGGCGTGGCGACCAAGCCGTGGCGCGCCAAGATGGCCGAGGCGCTGCTGGTCGGCAAGCCCGCGACCAAGGAGAACTTCGCGGCGGCCGCCGCCACCGAGCTCGCCGCCGCCGACGGTCACCCGATGAACGAGTTCAAAATCGAACTGGCACAACGGACCATAGTTCGCACCCTGGGGATCGTCACCGAGCAGATCGCGCAGCGGGGAGGCCGGAAATGAGCACACCCACCGTCCCCAAACTGGTCGGGCAGGGCCTCGATCGCATCGATGGGCACGCCAAGGTCACCGGCGCCGCCCGCTACACCGCCGAGATCCCGATGCCGAACGCCGCCTACGGTGTCATCGTCGGCGCCGAGATCGGCAACGGCACAGTGCGATCCATCGATGTCAGCCGCGCGCTGCGTGCGGGTGCGGTCGCGGTACTGACCCATGCGGATCTGCCGCGCGTCGCGCCGGTGCCGCTGTTGCCGTCCATGTTCGGTCAACCCGCGCCGGGGCAGAGCTTCTTTCCCATGCAGGACAACACCATTCACTACTTCGGTCAGCCGATCGCCGTCGTTGTCGCGGACACCTTCGAGGTCGCGCAGCAGGCCGCCCGGCTGGTCGAGGCCACCTATGACGCGCGGCCCGCGCTGGTGCGCCTTGACGACGGACGCGACGAGCAGTACCTGCCGGACAGCATCTTCGCGGGCCAGATCCCCGCGTCCCAGTCGCGCGGCGACTTCGCGAGTGCGAGCCAGGCCGCCGCGCACACCGTAGACGCGACGTTCCGCTTCGCCGCCAACCACCACAATCCCATCGAATGCTCGGTCACCGCCGCGATGTGGAACGGGGATTCGGTCACCGTCTACGACGCCACCCAGGGCATCGTGGCCAGCCAGCTGACCATCGCGGCGCACCTCGGCATCTCACCGAGCAAGGTGCGCGTCGTCACCGATTATGTCGGCGGCGGGTTCGGCGGCAAAGCCATGATGTGGCCGCACGTGACGCTCGCCCCGCTGATCGCGCGGGAGCTGGGCAGGCCGATCCGGGTGATCCTGAATCGCGAGCAGATGTTCTACGGCACCGGATTACGGGAAGAGCAGGAGCAGCGCGTCACCCTGGTCTGCGACGCCGAGGGCCGGTTCACCGGACTGCGTCACCACAAGCTCTCGGTCACTTCGCATTTCGACGACTGGGCGGAGCCGTCGCTGGAGGTGGCGAGCAAGGCCTACGGGATTCCGCACTGGGAGGGTCAGTATCGGCTGATCAAAGGCAACACGATGACGCCGACATTCATGCGCGGGCCCGGCGAGGCCTCCGGCATGGTCGCCCTGGAATGCGCCATCGATGAGCTAGCCGAACAACTCGGCGCGGACCCGGTGGAACTTCGGCTGCGCAATCATGCCGCCGTCGACCCGGAGAGCGGAAACCCATGGAGCTCAGACGGTTACCCCGAATGCCTGCGGCTGGCGGCCGAGCGCTTCGGCTGGGACGCTCGTAACCAGCTCCCCGGATCGCATACCGACGGGAACTGGCTCGTCGGCTGGGGCGTCGGCACGGCGGGCTACCCGGTGTACGAACCGGGCCAACCGCAGCGAGCCCACGCCCGGTTACGTTCGGACGGCTCGCTCGTCGTGCAGGCCGGGACCCAGGAGTTCGGCACGGGTGTCGCGACCGCCATGTCGCAGGTCGCCTGCGATGCCATGGGCATGCCGTTCGACCGCATCCGCTTCGAGATCGGCAATACCGACTACCCGAACGTCGCGGCCACCGTCGGCTCGATCGGCGCGAGCGCCGTCAGCTCCGCCGTGCACGTCACCTGCTCCCAGTTGCTCGCGCAGCTGATCGAGATCGCGGTCGCCGATATCGACTCACCGCTGCGCGGCCGCACGCCCGACGAGATCGAAGGCGTCGAGGGTGTGCTGCGGCTGACCGACGATCCGTCGGTGTGCGACGCCTACGCGGATGTGCTGGAGCGGAACCATCTTTCGGATATCGAGACGACCGGCAGCTGGCGGCCCGCCACCACCCCGGCGCCGTACGGGAAGATGAGCTTCGGCGCACAGTTCGCGGAGGTCGCCGTCGATCCGGAGCTGGGCGTGATCCGGGTGCGCCGGATGGTCGGCGCCTTCGCACCCGGCCGGGTGCTCAATGCCAAGCTGGCACGCAGTCAGGTACTCGGTGGCCTGAATTGGGGCCTGTCCCAAGCACTTATGGAGGGCTCACTGCCCGACATCCGAGACGGCCGCTGGGCCAATGCGTCGCTGCTGGAGTATCTGCTACCGGTCAACGCGGACGCTCCCGAGGTCGACATCTCCTTCGTGCCGGTCGATGACGCCGTGGTGAACCCGTTGGGCGTCAAGGGAATCGGTGAACTCGGCATGATCGGTGCCGCCGCGGCCATCGTCAACGCCGTGCATCACGCCACCGGCCGCCGGTTCCGCGACATCCCGCTGCGCATCGAACATTTGTTGTGATCGTCCCTACGCATCAACTGATTTCGTATGCGCCGGGGTAATCCCTGGGAGCGGGCTACTTCGCCCGCTGCCGGCCGTCAGCGTCCGTCCGAATGCGCCTAGGAATAATGGATTGGGCCGTTGATGCGGTCGAGGGGGCGGCCGGAGGCGTTGCCGCGCTCGGCGAGGATCTGGGCGGCGATGGAGATCGCGGTCTCGTCGGGGGTGCGTGCGTTGAGGTCAAGGCCCAGTGGGCTTTTCAACCGGGCCAGCTTGCTTTCGGTGACGCCCGCGGCACGCAGGCGTTCGGTGCGCTCGGCGTGGGTACGGCGGGAACCGAGGGCGCCGACGAAGGCGATGTCGTCGATGTCCAGTGCCGCCGCGATGGTCGGTACGTCGAATTTGGTGTCGTGCGTGAGCACGCAGACCACGGTGCGGCGGTCTATGCGGCCCGTCTCGTACTCGGTGCGCAGGTATCGATGCGGCCAATCCACCACGACCTCATGCGCGGCGGGGAAACGCGCGGGGGTGGCGAAGGTTTCGCGGGCATCCACGACGGTGACTCGATACCCGAGTTGGCGACCGGTGCGGCTCAGCGCGCGCACGAAGTCATTGGCACCCGCCAGGATCATCCGCGCGGGGACACCGAAGACCTGCACGAAAACCCGGGGGCGCGGGGAGGCGTCGGCCTCGCATTCGTCGGCACCGACCACGCCACTGCGGCCCGCGGTGAGCAGTGCGACGGCGTCGCGATCGACGTCGTGCCACGCCGCCGTCGAGTCGGTCCGCAACAGCTGCCACTCCGCGGTGGTATCCAGCCTGGTAGCCAGCGCGACGGGCGAGCCATCGGCGATCTGCTGCCGCAACTCGGCCAACATCGCGAGGTGATCCGGCCCCACCTGTTCGACAAAAACCTCGATCTCGCCGCCGCAGGTCAGCCCCACCGCGAGGCCGTCACCGTCGGCATACCCGAACCGGTCGGTCACTGCGTGACCGGTGGTCAGCACCTGACGCGCCGACTCGACGACCGCGGCCTCCACGCAACCACCCGACAGCGATCCGAACACCTCACCCGACGGAGTGACGATCATCGCGGCACCCGGTTCGCGCGGCCCGGGACCGGTCGTATCCACCACCCGCGCCAAGGCAACGGGACCGTGCTCGGCCAGCGTTATCAATTGCTCGAGCATTGCGCGCATAGGCACGGTTCCTCTCTCGAGCGGGCACACCGGAGTAGACCGGTTACCTCGAGCCTAGCTACTCGAAAGCTATTCGGCCGTGCCGCGCGGGTCAGGACTCCTTGGCCTGTTGCGCGGACGCGTGCTCCAACTCCGGCGCGACCAGCCGCTCCGCCGCCTCCTCGGCCGGGGCCTGCTCCTCGGCGAGTCGCGCCTTCAGCGCGGCGACGGTCAACTGCTCAGGCGACCTGGACGGTCGTCGCAGCACCGTGACGATCAGGATGAGCAGGCCGAGCGCCAGTACGGCGCCGCCGACTGTGACGAGCAGATTCATCACTGCCTCCTCAGGTCACGCATCAATCGGTCTCGCGGAGCGCGAGACCGGGTGGGACCGTGCCGGTGCGGAAATAACCGGCGAAGACCTCGGCCGCGTCTTCGGCCGTGAATACCTCGTCCGGAAAGATCCACGGCGCGGACATGCTTTCCGGAACCTGCACACAGATGCCGGGCTCACCGTTGTGGTCGGCGGCGCGGCCGACGGTGCAGCGCTGCGCTACCCCGTCGACGACGGTGCGAAGCTCGAGCACCAGCGCGTCCGCCGAGCCGGTGCAGCGCAGATAGTTCTGCCCGGGGGCGGAGCTGATCGCGGGGCTGATGTCGGCGGAACGCATGGGTGCTGGCAGGCGGGTCAGCTGCACCGAATAGCGGTGGTGGCCGTCCAGCCTGCGCAGCGGGCGCAGGAAGTTGTCGATGGTCTCGCCCGCGCCGATGAACAACTTCAGCCGGTCGCTGTAGGTGACCCGGTGGGTCGTGATGATCGGGTCCGCCGCATCGACAGTCGCGGACTCGGCCTGCTGCGGCCGCACCGTCCGGACAGTGGGCGCGGAACCGGCCGCCGTCGAAAGTTCAACACTCATCGGTGCTCACCTATCACGCATAGTTAACGTCTAGCTATTCAAGCATTGCACCAAGATTTCCCGAGCGGAAGAGGGGAGTGACCCGTGACACAATTTGGTCACGAACCGCATCGCAGACCGCGCGCCGAGCGTCGGCGGGGTGCGCTGGTCAGCGACGGATACCCGGTGCGGGCAAACGGTTTTCGGGGTCGTGCCGATAAACCGGGGTGAGTAGCTCGGCCTCTAGAGGTTCGCCGGTCGCCCGGTCGAACCTGCAGGCCACCAGCACCGAGAACAGGTGGGTGCCCGCGCGTTCGTGCAGGGTGGCCAGCCGGGTGGCGAGCAATCGGATGGCACCCAGCGAGCCCGGCGGGTGCATGCCGTCGATCATCAGCACCGAGCCGCGCCCATCCGGACGCGGCAGTCGAGCCAGGTAGGCGATGTCGTGTGGGTCGGGTCCGCCGGGCCGATAGACCCGGCGCGCGGCCCGGTCCTCGATGCCGCGCCTGGCGTCGCCCGCCCTGGCCACCGCGCGCCGCAGCCGCGGGTCGGCGGCGATCAGCTGACGCACGCTCGGCGAGAGTTCCGGCCCGCCGAGCACGACCAGGCCGTCCCGGTTCAGGTCGACCGGTCGCCCGGGTAGGAAGTGTTCGACCGAGGCGGTGAAGCCGAGCTCGCGGAGCAGCTCGACCAGCCGGTGCGGCGCCGCGGGATCCGGTGCGCCGATCACCCGGCCCGCCCGCACCTCCGGCACCAGCACCGTGAGCGTCCCGTGCCCGAAGAACAGACCCTCCGGCGCCGGACCCTGGGTGCTCACCTGATGGATGCGCGCACGGGAAAGTCCGGCTGCCGCACCGATTCTGGCGAAGGTCCAGCCCTCGGCGTGTAGCTCCCGGATCACCGCACGGCGAATCCTGGTGAGCTCGTTGATGGTCTGCTGGGCCGCAGCCACACCATCGGTGGCCGCTTTGAGTCGCTCGACCTTGTCCTCGATCGCGAAAACGCGCGCCACGTCATCGGCCGACATGTGGGAAGTCTAGACAGCTGGACACGCCAAAGGGTCTAGAACTCTTGACACTGCACCCTTCTCGTGACGCGTTTGCGCCAGCTTTGACGAAACCGCGGTGCGGTCAGGTCGCGTCGGTGTCGATCGGTGGACGTTCGTTGCGCTCTAACGGCTTTTCCAGCTTCGGCATCGGATAATCCGGCATCGCGCCGCCGGTGCCGTAGAGGTCCTTCTTGTCCGGCAGCGCGTCCTCCATGTTGCGGAAGATCGAATCGTCGCCGTTGAGAAGGTGTTTGGTCACCATCGAGCGCGGGGACATACCGCGCAGTTCGTTCAGGTCGGCCAGCGGCTTGCGCAGGTCCTCGAACTCCGGACCGAGCTCGTCGCGCAGCTGCGAGGTCGCGCCGCTGGCGTAGTCGCGCACCTGACGCAGGCTGCGCGTGGTCCAGCGAACCGCGCCGGGCAGTCGCTCCGGTCCGAGGATCACAAGGGCGGCGACGAGCAAGATCATCATCTCGCTCCAGCCGATATTGCTGAACACGTAATCAGGTTACCCGGCGATTGGACAAGGAACTCAGTCGGATTCCAGGGTGACGGGCACGTCCACCTGCCTGCCGTCCCGGATCAACACCACGTTCACCGTGTCGCCGATCTTGCGCGACTGCACCGCGACAACGAGCTCGTCCGGACCGGTCACCTCGCGGTCGCCGACCTTCACGATGACGTCCTTCTCCACGATCCCGGCCTTGGCCGCCGGACCGCCCTGCGTGACGTCGGCGACCTCGGCTCCGGTCATCTGCTCATTCGCCACCGTCTTGCTGCGCAGGCTGAGACCCATGGTCGGGTGGTGGATCGCGCCGTCCCTGATCAGGATCTGCGCCACCTCGGTCACCCGGTCCACCGGGATGGCGAAGCCGAGGCCGACCGAGCCGCCGGTCTCGCTGCGGATGGCGGTATTGATGCCGATGACCCGGCCCTCCATGTCCACCAGCGCGCCACCGGAGTTACCCGGGTTGATCGAGGCGTCGGTCTGCACCGCGTCGATCACCGCGTTCGTGTCGCTGCCCTCGCCCTGCAGTTTCACCGGGCGGTGCTGCGCGCTGACGATGCCGGAGGTGACCGTCCTGCTCAGGCCGAGCGGGGAGCCGATGGCCAGCACCTCGTCACCGACCTGGACGTCATTGGACTTGCCGAGGTTGGCGACGGTGAGGTTCTTCACATCGACCTTGAGCACGGCCAGGTCGGACTTCGGGTCGCGGCCGACGATATGCGCGGGCACCTTGCTGCCGTCGGAGAAGGTGACCTTGATGGCGGCCTTGTTGGTCTTGTCCTGCGCGGCCATCGAGACCACGTGATTGTTCGTGGCGATATAGCCGAGGCCGTCGATCACCACGCCGGAGCCGGTGGCACCGTTGTCGCCGACAATGACGCTGATCGACACGACGGAAGGCAGGACCGCGTTGGCGACCTTGGCGATCTGACTGTGCGGCTGCTCGCCGCCCGCGCTCTGCTCCAGCGTCGCCTTGCGCGAGGTCAGATCGGAGGCCTGTTCGGCGGTCAGCCTGCCGACCAGGCCGCCGAGCACGCCGATGGCGAGCGCGACGAGAGCGAGCAGGGCAAGCGCCTTGGGGGCTACTCGCGAGCCGAACAGGACCTCGCGCGCGCTGAGGCGCCGGGCCTGCGGCAGCGGTTGGGCCTTCGGGGTCGGCACCGCGGGGGCGCCGAGCCTGGCAGCGGAGTCCGGATCACGCCACGGATCGACGGGCCCGGCGACGGTCTCGGCGCCGTTGGCCGCGTCAGGGTCGCGCTGCAGGAGTTCGGTGGAACCTTCCGGGCGCCCGAATGCCTCGGCGAGCACGGTGTCCGGCGGACGGTTCTGCATGTCCTGCCCCGCCACCGGCTGTGCGCCACGGGGGAGCGGCTCGGCAAACGAACCCCGCTGACCTGCGGGCCTGCGGAAAGCGTGCGCGGTGTGGTTGTCGACATGGGGGCGATATACCGGTCGCGGGCCCAATACGGGTGCGTCCGGCGGCCTCAGATTTCCCCTGTCGGCTACCGAATCCGTGGGCCCGCCCTGGACGCGATCCGGGGTCTCGGCCGATCCGGTATTCGTCGATTCCGTCGTCACCCGGCAAACTCTACTTGCGCCACCACGTAGTCCACCGAGTCGCGGCAAATGAATCGGTCAGAAAGCCGAAAACTGCCTCGTTGCGCGGAGTCCCGTTGCTGCCCGAAGTTTGACTCGACGCGGCGCCGGGAAGATCGGCGAGCGGAATTCGGGTCAGGCTGTCGTGCAGCCCGTGCGGAATCGAGATGGGGCCCGACTGGCGCAGCGCGATACGCGCCTGCTGCTGTGCGTCGACCTCGGCCGCGCATTCCGGGCACAGAGAAAGATGTTGGGCGGCACGCAGATAGGCGTTCATCCGCAACTCGCCGTCCACATAGGCCGCGATCGCCTCGCTGGCCAGATGCTCGGTGGGACGGAATCGAGGCGGACGACGACCGGGCGTGCTGGAGTCGCCACTCATTCGGTGCTCACCCTTCCAACCGACATCATTCGAACCGTAGGGCGATGCCGGCTTCGTCCAGCTCACCCGATACTTGCTTCAGCAGCGAGCCGCTGCTCACTTCCATTATGCGCAAGGTAGTCGCGCAGTGCCTGCCGCCCGCGATGAATCCGGCTGCGCACGGTGCCGAGTTTCACGCCGAGCGTAGCGCCGATCTCCTCGTAGGAAAGGCCCTCGATGTCACACAGCACCACCGCGGCGCGGAATTCGGGCGCGAGCGAATCGAGCGCGCGCTGCAGATCCGGGTCGAGGCGAGCGTCGTGATAAGCCTGCTCCGGGTCGGGGCCTTCGGACGGGACCCGGTCGTAATCCTCGGGCAGCGCTTCCATCCGGATGCGGTTGCGGCGACGGACCATGTCGAGAAACAGGTTCGTGGTGATGCGGTGCAACCAGCCCTCGAAGGTGCCCGGCTGGTAGCTGGACAGCGAACGGAAAACCCGGATGAAGGTGTCTTGCGTCAGATCCTCGGCATCCTGGGCGTCGCCGGAAAGACGGTAGGCCAAGCGGTAGACACGGTCGGCGTGTTCGCGAACCAGGTCGTCCCATGACGGCATGGCCGCCCGGTCACCGGTGGCATCGAAGGCAGCGGTACCGGTGAGATCCATGGCCTCTTCAGCGGCGTCGGACTCGATCGGCAGAATCTGCTCTGGCAGGGTGGCGTGCTCACGCGCCGCATCGACCATGTGGATGGGGCTACCTCCTACTAGGGACCGTAAACTCGGAACATAGCTTCGATCCGAAATCTCTTTCGGACCGGAAACCGTTACGTAGGGATACAACCGACAACCTGTCCGTTGTTGTTCCCGTGTCCCGTGTCGAGGCGGTCTGTTGGTCTTGCGTTGCCCCTACTCTTTACTGTCCTGATATGGCCTGGATATGGAGATGCTGAGGGACACCTGAGAAAACTGGCGGGGAGATTGCTCAGCGGCGCGTGGACTTCAGCACGCCGATACCCGCTGCCCAGCATTAACCTCATAGGCGTGGCATCGAATTTGGAGCGAAATCTCGCCTACGTGGAGGAATCCGTCGTAGAAGACGAGATCCTCGTCAGCGCGCGCGAACGGTCCACCGAACTCGGCGCGGTGCCGGTGCCACCGTCGGTGGGGGCGCTGCTCAGCATGTACGCGCAGCTGCTCGACGCCAAAGCCGTGGTCGAGGTCGGTACCGGTGCCGGGATCAGCGGGTTGTGGCTGCTCGACGGCATGCGCGAGGACGGCACGCTGACCACCATCGATTCCGAGCCGGAGCACCAGCGCGCTGCCAAGGAGGCTTTCCGTGCCGCGGAGATTCCGCCTGCGCGCACCCGGCTGATCAACGGCCGCGCGCTGGACGTGCTACCCCGCCTCGCCGACGGCGCCTACGACCTGGTGTTCATCGATGCCGCACCGCTCGAGCACCCGCAATACGTCACCCAGGCGGTGCGCCTGCTGCGTGCGGGTGGCGCGATTCTGTTGCACAACGCGTTGCTCGGCGGGCGGGTACCCGATGCGGCGCAACGTGATCCGGCGACCCAGGCGGTGCGCGCGGCCACCCGCGCGATCGCCGAGGATCCGGAACTCACCAGCGTGCTGATTCCGGTCGGCGACGGTTTGCTCTGCGCCTCGCGTGGTTAGTCGCGGCGCACGCCCCGCCAAATCCGTACCGACATCGCGGTTTCCTTATCCTGCACCGGGTATTCAGGGTGCGGAGGTACCGCAATGCGTGGGCACGAACTGTTCGAAATCGGCCACATCGGCCACACCATCTTCGAAACTCGATCGAGTTGGCTGCGGCCCGCGCTGCTCTTCTTCGGCTTGATCATTGCCGCCGCGGTGATCGCGATGGTGGTGGTGAGTAACGCCGATTTCGATACCGGCCCAGCGAAAGTCACGCCGACGCACGGGTCGTGCGAACCGTTCTGCACGGCGCCGCCCGCGCCGCCCGCGCCCGGTCAGTAGTTTCGGCGCGCGCCGGAGACTCGCCAATTCGCTTGTTGTGCCGGACATTGCGCGGTCCGTTGGTGATACGTCACGGAATATGAAGCCCCGCAATGGATGTACGATGGTCGGTTCGCCTTCGACAGGTCGCGTTCGCAGTGGGGGGCCGAGCACGAGCGCGCACGAAGGCTTGCCGGAACGCTGGCGACCGACCCTGGCGGGGTGGGCCGGTCCCAGCGCCGTTTCGGCCGAGTCGCCGAATACAGCAACAGTGCGGCGATTCGAGGCGCATGCTGCTCAGAGCACATCCGATACCAGATCGGTGCTGCCCCGGGCGGGGGTATGCGGAGAGGTGCGAGCCGAGTGATCTACTACATCTTGAACAACAGCAACAACAACGATGACGACGGGCGCCCGCAGATCCACTGGGGCGGGGCGCTGGTCGCCTTCGCCCTGGTCCTGATGGCCGCGATGCTGGTGGTGTACCTGGTAAGCACCGCCGATTTCGGCCAGCCGTCGCGGTCGACTGTGCCACGCACGCCGGGCCCCTGCGCGCCGTTCTGCCCGGCTACGCCCGCGCCGCCGCTCTGATCGTCTCGTCGTCGACGAGGGCGCGAGCGCGCGACCACTGTGCCGCGACAGCGGCGAGCTGGGTGGCTTCTTCCACCAGATTGGCACCGGCGCAGTGCCGCAGCGCGCAGGTGCCCGCCGGTACGTCGCCACGGGTCTTAGCGGCGCAGGCGCGCACGAGGCGGACCGCGAGATCGAGTGCTTCGCGTTCGGGCCCGGCTCGGACCTTGCCGATCTCCGCGCACAGGTGCGCCGGCGTCGGCGTGGCGTACCTGGCCAAAATGAGCACGCTATCGCGGATCTCGATGACGGTGCGGTGCAGGAAATACCGGCTCCGGTGCGCGGCGACCGGCGTCGAGATGCGATGAACGATCTCGGGACAGGCCGCGGTGAGGTCGAACCACAACGGCAGCAGCCGCTTTCGGCGACGCGACCAGGAATCGAGCCCGGCCCGGTCCAAGAACCAGGACACGACGGAGACCGCGCCGATGCCGAGCAACGGCAGCACCTGGCCGAACACGGCGTTGCCGTCGATGACGATTTGCGCACGCGTCAGCCAACTCTCGTGCCCGAACGACCGCAGGCCCGTGCTGACCAGCGTCAGGCTGAACATCAGGAACACGGTGCACGCGGCCCCGAGAAACAGGGCGTGCAAGGTGCGTTCGCGGTGATCGTGCTGCTTGCGCATCTCGGCCACGCACACCCGGCCGCTGTAGAAGACCATCCAATACGACATCGGCGCCAGCGCTAACCAGAAGCCGAACTGTCCCCACCCCGGTTGCTGATACATCGTCTCCGGGCTCGACCCCTGCGCCGGTCCGCTACAGAGCAGCGCCACCACACAGGACGCGCCCGCCAGCCCATAGACGGCGGTGGCCGACGGCGTCCGGCCGAGCATCGCCGCCGCGAGCAACAGGCTCGCCGCGGCGGTCAGCATGAACCCGATGGCGCCGAACTGGTAGATCAGTCCCGGGCTCAGGTGCCCGCCGGTGAGTGCGCTGAGCTGGTGGCGCAGCGTCGGTTCGTGCGTGGTCAGGATCTCGGTCAGCAAGGCGAGCATCATGTTGATTCGACGGTCGACCAGGGTGGTGCGGAACCGCAGCAGCCGGATGATCAGCAACAGCCAGGACGCCAGCGTGATCGGCAGCGTCACGGCGCTCGGTAGCATCAGCGCGCGCCGCTACCGTTGGAAGATTGCCCGGCCGAGTATGGAACCCGGACGGGGCGCATCGGTTTCGGACATCACCAAGGACGCGAACAGTTCCGCCTGGCTCTCCAGGATGTCGTCGTAGTCGGTGCGGGCCAGCACGCGAAGCACCACGTCGGTGTCGATTTCGGCGAACAACTGCCGCAGCGTTCGATGGCGAGACGTCGGGGACACATAGCCCGCGTGGTCCAGCAGCAGGTGCGCGATCTCGTGCAGCACGATGTGGTCGGTGTGATAGCCGGAGCTCGCGGCATCAAAGGCGACGACGAAACTGTCCGGGCGTTCGATGACCACCCCGCACGGAAAACCCTCGGCCGTCAGATCGGGTTGCGGGAGCAAGGTGATCGGCTTGCCGAGCAAGGTCGCGACATGATCGACGAAGGTCCGCAACCGCCACGGTCGCGGCACCTCGAGCGAAGCGGCCAGCGCGCGAACCTGATTCAGTGCGGGATCGGACCGTGCGCGCCTGACCATAGGTGCTATCTTCCGGGCCGGGCGGCCCCGCTGTCCAATATTTCGCTACACCCAAACACCCTTGCCGACGGTGACGACGCCGCCATTACTGACGGCGAACCGCTCGCGATCGCGCTCAAGGTCGACACCGATGATCTCGCCCTCGCCGACCACCACGTTCTTGTCCAGGATGGCCCGGCGCACCACCGCGCCGCGGCCGATCCGGACACCAGGCATCAGCACACTGCCCTCGACGGTCGCGCCGTCGTCGATCACCACATTGGAACTGAGCACCGAATTGCGGACCGTGGCGGCCGAAAGGATGCTGCCCGCCCCGACGATGCACTCCTGGGCAAGCCCGCCCTGAGCGAACTTCGCGGGCGGCAGGTTCTCGGCGGCGCCGCGAATCGGCCAGTGCCGGTTGTACAGGTTGAAGACGGGGTGCACGGAGACCAAGTCCATGTGCGCGTCGTAGAAGGCGTCGATGGTGCCGACGTCGCGCCAGTAGCCTCGGTCGCGTTCGGTGGCGCCGGGCACCTCGTTGTCGGCGAAGTCGTAGACGCCGGCCTGGCCCGCGGTGACCAGCGCCGGGATGATGTCGCCGCCCATGTCGTGATCGGAGTCGGAGTTGTCGGCGTCGGCCTTGATCGAATCCACCAGCACCTTGGTGGTGAAGACATAGTTGCCCATTGACGCAAAAGTGACATTGGGATCGTCGGGCGTGCCGGGCGGATGCGCGGGCTTCTCCAGGAACTGGGTGATCAGGCCGGATTCGTCGGAGTCGATGCAGCCGAACGCGCTGGCCTCGCTGCGCGGCACCCGGATGCCCGCGACGGTGACGCCCGCGCCGGACTCGATGTGGTGGTTGACCATCTGTTCCGGATCCATCCGGTACACGTGGTCGGCGCCGAAAACCACGATGTAGTCGGGGTCTTCGTCATAGATCAGGTTCAGCGACTGCATGATCGCGTCGGCGCTGCCGGTGTACCAACGCGGCCCGAGCCGCTGCTGCGCGGGCACCGGCGTGATGTATTCGCCCCCGAAACCGGACAGCCGCCAGGTCTGCGAGATGTGCCGATCCAGCGAGTGCGACTTGTACTGGGTGAGCACGCACAAGCGCAGGAAACCCGCGTTGACCAGGTTGCTGAGGACGAAATCGATCAGTCGATACGCGCCGCCGAATGGCACCGCTGGTTTGGCACGATCCGCCGTGAGTGGAAAGAGTCGCTTGCCCTCGCCACCGGCGAGCACGATCCCGAGTACGTGCGGCTGGCTCCTCACACCTGCCAAACTACCGGGTAACCGGCGCGCGAGTGGCCCCAGCGGAGGTGAACGTCTACTTTGAACCTGGTGAGTTTCGGCACGGACACCGGGCGCTCGACGGCGGATTCCGGCGCGCAGGACCGCCTTCGGGTCGCGATGCTGACCCGCGAGTACCCACCGGAGGTATACGGCGGGGCCGGGGTGCATGTGACGCAGTTGACTGCGCAGCTTCGACGACTGTGCGAGGTCACCGTGCATTGCATGGGTGTCGCGCGTACCGATGCCGTAGTGCACCAACCCGATCCGCAGCTCTACGCCGCCAACGCCGCATTGCAGATGATGTCCGCGCAGCTGCGCATGGCCGACGCCGCCGGGCAGGTGGACGTCGTGCACTCACACACCTGGTATACCGGCCTGGCCGGGCACCTCGCGGCCACGCTCTACGGCATCCCACACGTACTCACCGCGCATTCGCTGGAGCCACGACGGCCGTGGAAGGCCGAACAGCTCGGCGGCGGCTATCGGCTGTCCTCGTGGTCGGAACGCAACGCGGTGGAGCACGCGGACGCGATCATCGCGGTGAGCGAGGGCATGCGCCACGACGTGCTCGACGCCTATCCCGCGGTCGACCCGGACCGGGTGCACGTGGTGCACAACGGCATCGACGCGGGCATGTGGTACCCGGGGCCGGTGGCGGCGGGCGCGCGACCGGTGCTCGCCGTGCTCGGGGTGCGGACGGACCGGCCGATGGTGGCGTTCGTCGGGCGGATCACCCGGCAGAAGGGCGTCGGGCATCTGCTGGCCGCGGCCCGCGAGTTCGATCCGGAGATCCAACTGGTGCTGTGCGCGGGCGCGCCGGACACCAAGGAACTGGAGGCGGAGACGGCCGCCGCGGTGGCGGAACTGCAGCGCAGCCGGGGCAACGTGTTCTGGGTGCGCGAGATGCTGCCCACCGAGCAGATCCGGCAGATCCTGGCCGCGGCCACGGTATTCGTCTGCCCGTCGGTGTACGAGCCGCTCGGCATCGTGAATCTGGAGGCGATGGCGTGCGCGACCGCGGTGGTCGCCTCGGATGTCGGTGGCATCCCGGAGGTGGTCGTCGACGGCGGCACCGGGCGGCTGGTGCACTACGACCCGAGTGCGCCCGAGGAGTACGAGCGAGCGTTGGCCGCGGCCATCAACGAGGTCGCCGGTGATCCTGCGCTGGCCGCCGAGTTCGGCGCGGCGGGGCGGGCCCGGGCGATCGCCGAATTCGATTGGTCACAAATCGCCGCACAGACCGTCGGCGTCTACGAACAGGTCCGCAAGTCCTGACCTCACCTACCGCGGCCGAGAGCACCCATCGACGTGAGTCAAATGGTCGCCAAAAGATCTTGTAAAGCGACCTTTTGACTCACGTCGATCGGTTAGCGACTGCTTTCACGTAGGTCGATACCAGGACTGAAGCGGTGACCTCGGTGGTGTCGGCGAGGGTTGCGAGGCGGGGGTCTTCGGCGAGTGTGTGGTGGGCGGAGGGGCCCATGCGGACGATGTTCGCCACGTCGGCTCTCGTGAGTTTCATCGGGTACTCGATCAGGGTGCGATCTGCCGCGGTGAAGTGGCCGGACATGGCTGTGTCGAGCCTGCGATCCTTGTCCGGGTCGACGGTCACCATGCCGAGTGGGCCGATCAGCTCGTGCAGGTGTCGGTTGGTGGGGGTGGTGACGATGAAACTGCCGTGGTCGGTCAGCGCGCGGGCGACCTCGGCGGGGTTGCGTGGTGCGAACACGGAAAGGACGGCGCGTTGGGTGCCGTCGCGGACGGGTAGGCCGCGCCAGGCGTCGGCTAGTACCGATGCGGCCCGTGGATGTGCGCGGGCGCAGCGTTTGGCGGCCGGTTTGGCCACGTCCAGCGCGATGCCCAAAGTCGAAGGGGCGGCGTCGAGCGCACCGGCCAAGTAGTAGCCGGTGCCCGCGCCCACCTCCAGTATGGTGCCGGACGCATGCTTGTCCGGCCCGACCGCTGCTGCTAGCGCCGCGGCGATCGGTGCGAAATGTCGCCCACCTTGAAAGGTGGCGCGCGCGTCCAGCATGGCCGCGGTGTCACCGGTCATTTTGGTGGACGCGCCGGTCAGCAGGCTGACATAGCCCTGCTTGGCTATGTCGAAACTGTGCCCGTGTGCACAGCGCAGTACCCGATCACACGGCTCGAGTTCGAGCGCGCATTCCGGGCAAGCCAGCAGACCGGCCACAGCGGCCAGCGCTGAGGTATCAGCTGGTGACACTCTTCAGTTCGTCGCCGAGCGCCGCGGCCTCGTCCGGCGTGAGTTCGACGACCAAACGCCCGCCACCCTCGAGTGGAACCCGCATGACGATTCCACGCCCTTCCTTGGTTGCCTCGAGGGGACCGTCCCCGGTACGGGGCTTCATGGCCGCCATCCTCTGCTCCCTCCAGATCTGCGCGATATGCTGCGCACTTTCTTGGAACTCCAGTTGTCACCAACCAGCGAGCTCGCCGGCATTTGGCGAGCTACACCTGTCCCATTCTTCCCTATCGCGGATGTGGACGGATACCTGAGTTCAAAAAGTGACCGGTCGGACTGTGTTGGACACGTCGCTACCGACCCAGCAATCGGCCAGGTGATCGTCTACCATCCCGGTCGCCTGCATCAGTGCGTAGGCTGTGGTCGGCCCGACGAAGCGGAACCCGCGCCGCTTCAATTCTTTTGCCAGAGCTACGGATTCGGGTGTGCTGGCGGGCACGTCGGCACCGGTTTTCGGGCGCGGCCGTTGGGCGGGCGCGAACGACCAGAGCAGCGTGTCCAGTCCGATATCGAGTTCGCGTGCGACCCGGGCGTTGCTGATCGCCGCGTCGATTTTCAGCCGGTTGCGCACGATGCCCGGGTCGGCGAGCAGACGCGCCGTGTCGGCCTCGCCGAACTCGGCGACGCGCTCGATGGAGAACTCGGCAAACGCGGCACGGAACGCGGGTCGCTTGCGCAGGATGGTGATCCACGACAGCCCCGACTGGAAGGCCTCGAGACACAGTCGCTCGAACAGGGCGTCGTCGCCGTGTAGCGGCTTGCCCCACTCGAAGTCGTGATAGTCGCGGTACAGCTGGGACTCCAGCGGCCAAGAGCAACGGATCCGGCCGTCGTCCTCGGCGCGGACCAGCGCGGCCGGGCTCACTGCGGTTCCGGTGCGACCGGCGTCTGCCACCGCGCGGCCTGCGCCTCCGCCAATTGGTGCTGCAACTCGTCGATCCTGGCGGCGAGCCTGGCCAGCGACCAGTCCACCTCCGAGGCCTTGTAACCGCGCACCACCTGCTGGAACCGCAGCGACCGGACATCGGCGCCGGAGATCCCCTCGGCGGGCAGCACGGTCGCGGTGGTGCCCTCCGGCAGCGGCCCGAGTTCCTCGGCCCGCCCGAACACCGCACTGGCGAGCAGGAACAGCACCGCGGCAACGAGACCGACGATCAGCACGTACAACAGCAACGTGAGCATGGAACGAGCATATTGCCACCCACCGACAGCCGGCCCGCACAGTCCGCGCGGAAATCGGACTCGGCGTTCACCGGGAATACGCGCAGCTGCGGACTAGCGCCGCGTGGTGTCGATGTTCAACGACATGCCCGCCAGCCCGCGGCGCCGGACGGCCAGCTTGTCGGCGATGTCGAGCAGCGCCTTGCCCGCGGCGGAGTCGGGGGCGCTCAGCACGATCGGCGTGCCTTCGTCGCCCGCTTCCCGCACGGCCTGTTCGATCGGCACCTGTCCGAGCAGCGGTACGTCGGCGCCGACGGCACGGGTCAGGCGATCGGCGACCACCTGACCGCCGCCGGAACCGTAGAGCTCCATCCGGCTGCCGTCGGGCAGGTCGAGCCAGGACATGTTCTCCACCACGCCCGCGATCCGCTGTCTGGTCTGCAGCGCGATCGCGCCCGCGCGCTCGGCCACCTCGGCGGCGGCGATCTGCGGAGTGGTGACGACGAGGATCTCGGCGCCGGGGATCAGCTGGGCGATCGAGATGGCGATGTCGCCGGTGCCCGGCGGCAGGTCGAGCAGCAGCACGTCCAAGTCGCCCCAGAACACGTCGGCGAGGAACTGCTGCAGCGCCCGGTGCAGCATCGGGCCGCGCCACACCACCGGCGTATTGCCCTTGGTGAACTGCGCGATGGAGATCATCTTCACGCCGTGCGCCTGCGGCGGCATGATCATCTTCTCGACCTGGGTCGGCCGGGCGTCGGTGCCGAGCATGCGCGGAATCGAGTGACCGTAGATGTCGGCGTCCAGGATGCCGACCGAGAGCCCGCGCGCGGCCATGGCGGCGGCGAGGTTGACTGTGACGCTGGACTTTCCGACGCCGCCCTTACCGGACGCGACCGCGTACACGCGGGTCATCGAGCCGGGCTGGGCGAACGGGATGACCGGGTCGGCGGAGTCGCCGCGCAGCTGCTTGCGCAGGTTGGTGCGCTGCTCGTCGTTCATCACGTCGAGGTCGACGGTGACCGCGCCGACGCCGGACACGTCGGCGACGGCCTTGGTGACCCGCTGGATGATCTCGGTGCGCAGCGGGCAGCCCGCCGTGGTCAGGTAGATCTCGATGTGGACATTGCTGTCCGGGTTGATCGCGATGCTCTTCACCATGCCGAGTTCGGTGATCGGCTTGCGGATCTCCGGATCGTCGACCTTCGCGAGCGCGCCCCGCACATCCGATTCCGTAACTACTGGCATGGCAGGAATTTTAGGCGTGTCAAATTCTGGGCAGGTCCCCGGCCCGTGGTGCCACGCCATTGGCGTAGGAGGTTTCCCAGGCCATGACATTGGCGACGTAGGCCATCGAGTTGTTGTAGCGCAGGATCGCCTTGGACTGCTGGGCCAGGTCGCGCATGTTCAAACCGCCGTCGCACAGGTACTTTCCGGCGGTCAGTGCCGCGTCGAAGAGGTTCTGTGGATCGGCGATGCCGTCACCGTTGCCGTCGGCGGCATACCGCTTCCAGGTCTGCGGCAGGAACTGCATCGGGCCGATGGCGCGGTCGTAACCGGCCAGGCCGTCCAGCTCGCCGCCGTCGGTGTCCCGAACGACGTTGTTGCCGTACAGGCTTCCGTCGAGCACCGGGCCGTAGACCGCGGTGAGCGGGTTGCCGTCGGCGTCGGCCTTGCCGTACGCGTGCGTGGACTCGACGCGGCCGATCCCGGCGAGCATCGACCACGGCATGGCACAGCCCGGGTTCTCCTCGGCGAGGATGCGTTCGGCGTTCTCATAGGCCGCGACCGCGATGCCGGGAACACCCATCGGTCCGGCGGGCAGTGCCGCGAGCTGCCTGCCATCGGCCAGCGCAACGCTTTTCACCACCGGCGGACCGCTCGGCTTGGCCATCTTGTTGGCTACGAATTCGGTTGTTGCGCCAGGATCTGTCATCAGTGTCGCGGGCTTGGCACCCTGTGCGTCCTGATCGTCCCCCGGAAGGTGCTGTTCCACCGCTGCCGCGGCACTCCCATTTCCCACATTGGACGCGGCGGTGCACGCCATCAGTCCAGCGGGAACCAAACCGGTCAATGCGATAACCGAGCTGCGTTTAACGGTGACAGCTGGTTGTTTTCGGTGACGCCCCACTGTGCGGTGACCCTCCAACGGCTCGATGTGAGCCCTTCGTGATCTGACGAAGAGGAGACTACCGCATCCGAGACCTTTTTGTTACTACTTCGTGACCTGCTTCGAGTGTGGCGTCAGCCCTGGGGGGCGGGCGGCAGCGGAATCACGATGCCGAACGGCAACGTGATGCCCGGCTGCTGGGTCGGCGCCGCGTCCACGGTCGGGGCGGCAGGCTCGACGGAAACCGTCGGCGGGGCTTCCGGTGCCGCTTCCGGCGTCTGTACGGCCTGCTGCCCGGGTGCGGGCGCTTGTTGTGGCTGCGCCTGCTGCTGGGCGGCATCCGGCGGCGTACAGACCGGCGCGACGGGTGCGACCGGCGCGGCATCCTGCTCGGGGTGCGCGGGATCCTTCGGCGCGGCCGCTCCGGCGCCGAAGGTCTGTGCTGGTGCCCCCGGCACGATCGCGGGCGCGACCGGCTCGCCGGGCTGCGGCATCGGGGCCGGAATCACCGCGGGCTCACAGGGATTGAGCGGCTTGGGCGGTGGCGGGCAGAAGATGCCGCACGGGATCGGCGGCAGACCGGGGATGGTGATCATCACCTCGGTCGGCGTCGGTGTGGTCGTGCTGGTCTGCGGCGTCGTCGGGGCCGTCGTGGTCGGCGTGTTGCTGGTGTAGGTCACCGCCGTCATGTCGGGCACCTGGGCGGGCGCGCTGCCCGGCGGGATCAGGTCGGGCGAGATGGTCACCTGGGTCGGCGCGCCGCCGGTGCGGTAGGCCGCCGCCCAGCTGAGCACGTTGGCCGCGTAGGCGGCCGAGTTGTTGTAGCGCAGCACCGCCTGGAGTTCCTGGCCTTGATCGCGCAGGTTCAGCCCGCCCGAGCACAGGTACTTGCCCGCGGCGAGCGCGGCATCGAAGACATTGTTCGGGTCGGCGACACCATCGCCGTTACCGTCCGCGGCGTAATGGGCCCAGGTGCCGGGCAGGAATTGCATCGGGCCGACCGCGCGGACGTAACCGCCGCTGGCCTCCTTGATGATTTCGTTACCGGGCAGCGTGCCGTCGAGCGCGGGGCCGTAGATCGGCGAGACCGTGGTGCCCGCGGCGTCGGTGCGGCCGCCGCCCGCGTGGCCCGATTCGATCCGGCCGATGCCGGCCAGCAGACTCCAGGACAACCCGCAGTCGGGCGTGGAGGATTCCAGCGCGAGTTCGGCGTTGCGATACGCCGCGAGCACGACCTCCGGGATACCGAGCGCGCCGCCGATCAGGGGGAGCGAGATCTCCTGCAGCGGCACCCGTCCGGCGAACGGCGCCGAGCCGTCGGACGGTGTCATTGCCCGGAGTTTGCGGGGAGATTCCTGGGTGACCGGAAGGAGACCAACTGTCTTAGACAGTCCGGTCTCGCTCGACTTACCCGAGCCGGCCGCGGACCCGGCGGCATTCGTCGAGGCGGCCAGCAAAGCTTCCGGTGCGGTGGGCGCGCCGGCCGGGGAGGAGGGATCAGAGGCTGAGCCGGAGGCGACCAGACCGGCTACGACCAGGGCCGAGACGGTTATCGGAGCAGATATACGCATTCAGCCACACCAATCCTCTACGTCGTGTGAGCGGCTATCTGGGACATCCCCTTCCCGGCGCCGCTCGGGACAACGCTGTCCAGGTTACCCACCAGTCAGGTAGTTGTTCGGTATTTCCGGTCAATCGTCAGCTACAGCCGGTGAAACCGGGGCTGGCGCCTGCTTTCGGCCGGAACTCTTCTTGCGTTGCGGCGTGCTGGTGCCCGCGCCCTCGATCCGATCGAGTATCTCCTTCATCTCCTCCAATTCCCTGCGCAAATAGTCGCGAGTCGCGACTTCGCCGACCGCGATCCGCAGTGCTGCGAGTTCGCGGGCGAGAAACTCGGTGTCCGCCTTGGTCTGGGCGGCCCGCATCCGGTCCTCCTCCAGCGCGACCCGGTCGCGGTTGTCCTGCCGGTTCTGCGCGAGCAGGATCAATGGCGCGGCGTAGGCGGCCTGGGTAGAGAACGCCAGATTCAACAGAATGAACGGATATGGATCCCAGCGCAACGCGATGACGCCGACATTCAACGCGATCCAAACGATGACGATGATCGTCTGTATGGCCAGGTAGCGGCCGGTGCCGAGGAATCGGGCGACGCGTTCGCTGCTGCGCGCGAGCGCGTCCGCGTCCCAATCGATGCGGAACCGGGACTCGACCGGCGTCTCCAGCCGCTGCCGCGCGCCGCCGACTTTGTCAATCATGCCCAGCTATCCCTTCGTGTAGCTCTTCCTGATCGCGCCAGTCATCGGGTAGCAAATGGTCGAGCACGTCGTCGACGCTGACCGCGCCGAGCAGATGGTTCTCCTCATCGACCACCGGGCCGCAGACCAGGTTGTACGTCGCGAAATAGCGGGTCACGGCGGCCAGCGGGACGTCGGCACGCAGCGGGGCCAGACCCGCGTCGAGGATGCCGCCGACCAGATTGGCCGGCGGTTCCCGCAGCAGCCGCTGAATGTGCACCGAGCCGAGATACCGGCCGGTGGGGGTCGAGGTCGGCGGCCGGACCACGAACACCATGGAGGCCAGCGCAGGCGTCAGATCGGGGTTGCGCACCCGGGCCAGCGCCTCGGCGACCGTGGTGGACGGCGTGAGGATCACCGGCTTCGGCGTCATCAGGCCGCCCGCGCTGTACGGGGAATGCTCGAGCAGCCTGCGGACCGGTTCGGACTCCTCCGGATCCATCAGCGCGAGCAGCGATTCGGCCTCGCCCACCGGCAGCTCGCCGAGCAGGTCGGCGGCGTCGTCGGGATCCATCGCCTCCAGCACGTCGGCGGCGCGCCGCACCTCCAGATGACCGAGCAGATCGACCTGCTCGTCGTCGGGCAGCTCCTGCACCACATCGGCGAGCCGCTCGTCGTCGAGCGCGACCGCCACCTCCAGGCGGCGTTTCTCCGGCAGCTCGCGCAGCAGGTGCGCGACGTCGGCGGCGCGCAATCCCTCGTACTGCTCGAGCAGCTGGGTGACCTCCTGGCCAGGCCGGTCGATGTCGGTCGGGGTCAGCCCGGTGACATGGATCCAATCCACCACGTGCACGGTGCGGCGGCGCCCGATCCGGCGGTGTCCGCGCACCGCGACCCTGGTCACCCGCCAATCCCTGGTGCGGGCCTGTTCCATGCCGAGATCGACCACGACGACATCCACGCCGACGAGGTCGGGCAGGTCCGGATCCTCCACGCGCACCGAGGAATCCACGATCTGCGCCAGTGCGAGCATCTCGCCGGGTCGCTGGGTGAATCGGCGCAGGCTCACCGTCCCGGTGTTCAGCGTCACCACGCCGGGCTCGATCGCGGTGACCCGCAGGATGGGCACGAAAATGCGCCGCCGCGTGGGTAATTCGACGACGAGGCCGTGAATGCGGGGCTGTTGTCGGTCGTACCGGATGGCCACGACGACATCACGGACCCGGCCGATAGACTCGCCGTCCGGTCCCAACACCACCAGGCCGGCCAGCCTGGCGACGTACACCCTGGTAGCTGCCATGCTTGCCAGGCTAGAGGTTCGCGGGCGGGTGTCAGTACCACGCCACGATCGATGGGAGTGATCTTGAAGCCGCGCCGCTCGGTGCTCGCCTGTCCCGGCAGCAATATCAAAATGATCGAAAAGGCCAAGGGCCTGCCCGTCGACGAGGTGTTTCTCGACCTGGAGGACGCTGTCGCACCGCCCGCCAAGGCCGAGGCGCGAGCGAATATCGTGGCGGCGCTCAACGATTCCGACTGGGGATCACAATTGCGGGTGGTCCGCGTCAACGACTGGACCACCCAGTGGACCTACACGGACGTGATCACCATCGTCGAGGGCGCGGGCAACGCGCTGGACGCCATCCTGCTGCCGAAGGTGACCGACGCGGGTCAGGTGCGCGCGCTGGATCTGCTGCTCACCCAGTTGGAGAAGGCGACCGGACTCGAGGTCGGCCGGATCGGCATCGAGCCGCAGCTGGAAAACGCGTTGGGACTGCGCAACATCGACGAGATCGCCACCGCGAGCCCGCGCGTGCAGGCGCTGGTGTTCGGCCCCGCGGACTTCATGGCCAGCATCAACATGCGCACCCTGGTGGTCGGCGAACAGCCGGAGGGCTACGACACCGGTGATGCTTATCACCACATCCTGATGACCATCCTGCTCACCGCTCGCGCGCACGGCCTGCAGGCGATCGACGGACCGTACCTGCAGATTCGCGACGTGGACGGTTTCCGGCGGGCCGCCGGGCGCACCGCCGCGCTCGGTTTCGACGGCAAGTGGGTGCTGCATCCCGGCCAGATCGAGGCCGCCAACGAGATATTCAGCCCGCGTCAGTCCGACTACGATCGGGCCGAGCTGATCCTGGACGCGTACGCCTTCCACACCTCGGCCGAGGGCGGCGCCCGCGGTGCGGTCATGCTCGGCGACGAAATGATCGATGAGGCCAGTGCGAAAATGGCTCAGGTGATCGCGGAAAAGGGCCGGGCCGCGGCAATGACGCGAACCACGCGTTTCACGCCCCCGGAAAACCGGCCGAAATAGCAGAATAGAGACATGACGAATCCCTTGGGGAACTCGAATCGCGCTCGGCAGGCCCTGCCGACGCCGCCGTCCGGCTGGCCGGTCGGTTCCTATCCCACCTACGCCGAGGCGCAGAAGGCCGTCGACTACCTGGCCGACGGGCAGTTCCCGGTGCAGGACGTGACCATCGTCGGCGTCGACCTCATGCAGGTCGAGCGGGTCCTCTACCGGCTGACGTGGGGCAAGGTCATCGGCGGCGGTGTGGTGAGCGGCGCCTGGCTCGGCCTGTTCCTCGGCTTGCTGCTGAGCCTGTTCACCACCAGCGGTGCGCTCGGTCCGCTGCTGGTGGGCCTGGTCGGCGGCGTCATCTTCGGCGTCATCTCCACCTCGATCCCGTACGCGGCGACCAAGGGGCAGCGCGACTTCGCGTCCACCATGCAGCTGGTGGCCGGGCGTTACGACGTGCTGTGCGACCCGAAGTCCGCGGAACAGGCGCGGGACATGCTTGCGCGGCTGGCCATCTGACGCATGGAGGTGGTGTCGACGGTCCGCGCCGGTGTGCTCGACCATTTCGGTGTGCAGGCGACCGGCGTCGATTCGGCGTCGGTGACGTTCCTCGGGTTGGAGCCGATCGAGATCCTGCGGATCGTGGACGGCGAGCTGGTGCACTACGCGACGGTGGGCGGTTCCCGGCATCCGATGGGCGATCCCACTGCGCTGCTTGCCGATCCGGTGCAGGGGCCGCGGGCCGAGCTGGTGCTCACGCTGCGTGGCACGGCGGGCGCGAGCTCGGGGCTGGCCAAGACGCTCGGCGTGCTCGCCGCCGCGCCCGCGGTGGAAGGCGTTGTGCTGCAAGCGGATGCGCTGATGGACCTGGGTGAGCCGATGTGGCAGGGCGCGCCATTCTCCGCGGTTTTGTTGGGGGACAGCGGGATTCCCGAGGTGGTGCTGCCCGCGCCCGCCGAGCCGGTGCACTACTTCGCGGTGACGCCGGTGACCGCCACCGAGGCGGCATGGGTGCGGGTGCGCGGGGCGCAGGCGTTGCGGGACGCGTGGGCCGAGGCGGGCATCGACGTGCGCGACCCCGAACGAGGCGCCGCCAGTTTGTAATTCGGGCTAGAGCCAGTTGTTGCGGTGGAAGTTGGCGTACAGCCCGACGCAGATGGCCAGCGTGACCACGATCACCAGCCAAAACCCCGACGGCGCTGCCAATCCGGGCATGTGCGTGAAGTTCATCCCGTAGATGCCCGCGATCATCGTCGGCACCGCGGCGATGGCGACCCACGCCGAGATCTTGCGCATGTCGGTGTTCTGCTGCACGCCGACCTTGGCGAGCGCGGCGCTGATCAGCGCGCTCAGCGCCTCGTCGAAGTCGCTGATGCGCTCGGCGACCCCGGCGTGATGGTCGGCCACATCCCGCATGTAACGCCGAATCTCCTTGGGCAGCGGGATATCCGGCTTGTGGCCGAGCAGCTGGAGCGGAATCGCGAGTGGGTTCACCGCCCGGCGGAGTTCGACGACTTCGCGTTTGAGCTGATAGATCGACTCGATCGCGACTTGGCTGCGCGGGGTGAAGACCTCTTCCTCCATCGCATCGATATCGAGCTCGACCGACTGTGCCACTTCGATATACGAATCCACCACATGGTCGGCGATCGCGTGCAGCACCGCACCGGTGCCGAACATCAGCTGCGCCGGGTCGGCCTCCAGCTCCTTGCGAAGCGAGGCGAGCTCGGAGTGCTCGCCGTGGCGGACCGACACCACGAAGTCGGGCGCCGTGAAAACCATGATCTCGCCGGTCTCCACGATCTCGCTGATGCTGTGCAGTTCGTGCTCGACGTAGGCGACCGTGCGCATCACCAGCACCAGGGTGTCGTCGTAGCGTTCCAGCTTGGGGCGTTGATGCGCGGTGACGGCGTCTTCGGCCGCGAGCGCGTGCAGCCCGAATGTCTGCGCGATATCGGCCATTTGGGCCTCGTCGGGATCGTGCAGGCCGACCCAGACGAACCCGGCGCCGCGGTTGTGCACCTCGGCCAACGCGTCCTGGTGGGTGAATCGGCCCGGCAGCCGCCGTCCCTCGACATAGACGCCGCAGTCGACAATCGCCCGCGCGGTCGGGATCGGGATCCGCGGCAGGGCGCGGGCCGGCCGGCCCGCGCCGCGGAACGACGGTAGCGGCGGAATCGATGGCACATCGCGATGCTACGTCCCCTGCGCGTGCGGTCCCCGGCTTGCGCTCGCTGCGAGGCCGGGAAGCTCTAGCGAAGTGTCACCGGGCATGAACTCGCGAACGCCGCCGATCGCACTGGCCGGTCGCGCACTGTAAGACTGAGGGCGTGCGCATCGACTTGCATACCCATTCCACCGCGTCCGACGGAACCGACAGCCCGGCCGAACTGGTCCGGAACGCGGCCGCCGCAGGCTTGGACGTCGTCGCGATCACCGACCACGACACCACGTCCGGCTGGTCCGCGGCGGTCGACGCGCTGCCGAAGGGGTTGACGCTGGTCCGTGGCATGGAGATGTCGTGCATCGGCCTCGGCGAGGACGGCTGGCCGGTGCCGGTGCATCTGCTGGCCTATCTGTTCGACCCGACCGATCGCAGTTTCGCCGACGAACGCGAGCGGCTGCGCGCCGAACGGATCCAGCGGGTGCGTGCCATGGCCGACCGCATGGTGGCCGACGGCTTGCCGATCGATCCCGATGCCGTGCTCGCCTCGGCCGGGCCGTCCGCGGGTCGTCCGCATTTGGCCAGGGCCCTGGTCGCTGCGGGCGTGGTGCCGAGTGTCGACGCCGCGTTCGAGGAATTACTCGCGCCGCACGGCCCGTACTACGCCGAAAAGGCCGACACGCCGTTGCGCCGCGCGGTCGAGATGATCGCCACCGCGGGCGGGGTGAGCGTGGTCGCGCACGCGCGGGCTCGCAAGCGGGGCAGGCTGCTCGCCCTGGACGACATCCGTGAGCTGGCCACCCTCGGCCTCGGCGGACTCGAGCTCGACCATCCGGACCACTCGGCCGAGGATCGCGCCGTGCTTGCCGACCTGGCCGCTGAACTCGGCCTGCTCACCACCGGCTCCTCGGACTATCACGGTGCGAACAAGACCATCCACCTCGGCCAGTTCACCACCGACCCGGCGCAATTCGAGGTGCTGGCGGGCAAGGCGACCGGCGTGCCGGTGATCTCCTCGTGAAAGTGGTGCGCGGAGTCAGCGGGGCGGTCGCCGCGGGCACCGTCGCGCTGCTGCTCGTCGTCATCGGCACCGCCGTGATCGCGGCGCGGCGGGACTTCCCCGGCCCGGGTAGCGAATCGGTGGCCTGGCACGTGGCGTCGGCGGTGATTGCCGTTGCGGCACAGATTTATTCGGACAAACGTCGGGGTTTTGCCGCTTTATCCGGATCTGCGGTTGTTTTTGTTGCCGCCGGATTATTGCTCTGGACCCAGTGGTGGAGCTGATTAGCGGCGCTCCGCTGACAACAGATCGAATACGGCAGCGATAAATATTTCGTTAATGGTTGCGGTTCCGTGAATTGTGGCCGAATATTTCTCTTTGTGGCGGAACTCGAGACGGACGTACTTATTTTGGGCGGAGGGCCCGCCGGGACCTGGGCCGCCGTATCCGCCGCCGCTACCGGGGCCCGGGTGGTGCTCGCCGACAAGGCCAGATGCGGCACCAGCGGCCCCACCGCACACGGCACCACCTCCCTGTGGAATATCCCGCCCGGGCCGGCCAGGGACGAGGCGGTGCACCGCGGCTACGCGCACGGCGGCGGCCTCGGCGACCAAGAGTGGATGCATCGGGTCCTGGAGGAAACGCACCTGCGCGTCGAACAGCTGGCCCGCTGGGGCTATCGGTTCCCCGGCGCGGGGCCGGGCTCCTCGCTACGGGTGTACCTGGACGGCGCGAGTTACCTACGCCGAATGCGGCGCAGCGTGCTCGACGCGGGCGTGCGCATCCTCGATCATCATCCGGCGCTTCAACTGCTCATCGATCGTGACGGCAAGGTCGCCGGGGCGACCGGAGTGCAGCAGCACAACGAGTTCGAGGCGTGGACCGTCCGTGCGGGTGCCGTGGTGGTCGCCACCGGCGGTTGCGCGTTTTTGTCCGGCGGGGCGGGCACGGACGTGGACACGGGTGATGGACTGCTGTTCGCCGCGGAGGCCGGTGCCCAGCTGTCGGGCATGGAGTTCTCCAGCGCGTACGGCCTGACGCCCGTGGTGCAGGTGCCGAGGCCGGTTCAGCCGCTGAATTACACGCTCGGCCTCGGGCTGCATTTCGCCACCCTCTACGACGAGTCGGGCACGGTCCTGGAAGGTCATCGGGCCGCGGCCTTCGCCGCGATCGCCGACGGCCGCAAGGTCTTCGCCGCACTCGACGACGTGCCGGTGCCGATGCGCGGCTGGCTGTCCGCTCAGGGTCTGGTCGACCGCGCAGGCCGGGTGACGCTGCGGGCCGTGCTGGAGGGCACCGTGCGCGGCACCGGTGGTCTGCGCCTCGCCGGCCAGGACTGCGCGACCACGGTCCGCGGGCTGTTCGGCGCGGGTGATGTGACCACCAGGGAGCCGATCACCGGCGCGGTCAGCGGTTTCGGCGGTCAGGGCGGCGCCTGGGCCATCGCGTCCGGCGTGTGGGCGGGCACGGGGGCGGCCAGGCACGCGCGCACGGCCGACCGGCGCAGCCCGACTCACGAGGTGGCCGGTGCCGGACTCAGCGCGGTGGCGCGGATCGATCCGCGCGCCGTGGTCGGGCTCGTGCAGGAACACACGCTGCCGTTGCGTCGCAGCTACTGGCGCAGCGCGGGCAGCCTGGTCGACAGCATCGGCGAACTGGACTCGATGTGGCCCGGCGCCGAATTCGATCTCGGCGGCACCGGCGTTGACCGGTTGCGGGCCAGGCAGGCCGCGGCGCTGCTCGCGGTGGCGCGGTGGACCAAATACAGCGCGCTGGCGCGGACCGAGAGTCGCGGCATGCATCGGCGCACCGATCATCCTGGGGCCGAGGCGGACTGGCGGGTGCGGTTGATGTCAGGGGGCCTGGACAACGTGTGGGTGCGGCCGGACGCCCGGGAAATCGAGGCGCTGGACGCGGGCGTGGTCGGTGCCACAGAGATTTCGGTGGCGCCTGCCCGTGAAGCCTTCCCGCGGGGCAGGCGGGAGACCCTGGTGCTCGACGCACGCGGCCCCGCGGTCACGCACAAGCGCGACGCGAGCGTGCTGAGCACGCGGTCCGCGGCCATCCCGGATGCCCCGGCGATCCTGCCCGAAGCGGAGGACGGCCCCGCCCAGCACCTCACACCGGCCGACCCGATCGCGATGTGACAACTCACCGCTCGACCGTGGCCACGTGCGAGTTTTCCCTTACCGCCGGGTAATTCCGCCGTTCTAGGCTGGATACCGGCGCGCGACACAGCGAGAACCCGACCGGTTTGGCAAGTCGCAGACCGTGCTGGCAGAATGTGTCGGATTCCTTTACCTACGCCACCGCCGGGTTCTGGAGTTACGGAGATCTCCGCCTCGCGACGCACCGTCGCGACCCGAGGATCACGCCGCATGTTCTGTCCGGACCCACCCGTCCGGCTCCCGCTCCGCGGATCAGTGCCGCGCCACGTCAGCGAAATCGGCTACGGGTTTTAGTAACCCGCCGTAACGCGAAACGTACCGGTCAGCGCACTCGATGAGCGTAATGAAAACCGCAGGAGCGGAGCCTGCGGAGCGACCATAGACACTTATCCCTATATACCCGGCGGTAACCGTCCCCCGGTTTGTCCGGCCCGAGCAGGAGTGAAATCGTGTCACCTGTGACTGACGCACCGAATGCCACTGCAAGTCTTTCCGAAATCACCCACGACGAGATTTTCGCGGGACATCTCGGAGGCAAGCTCTCGGTAGAACTCAGCTCGCCGCTGGAGACCCAGCGCGACCTGTCGATCGCCTACACCCCGGGCGTCGCTCAGGTGAGCCGGGCGATCGCGCAGGACGTCGAGCTCTGCAAGCGCTACACCTGGACCGACCGTCTCGTCGTCGTGGTCAGCGACGGCACCGCGGTGCTCGGCCTCGGTGATATCGGCCCGCGCGCCTCGCTGCCCGTGATGGAGGGCAAGGCGGCGCTGTTCAAGAAGTTCGCCGGGCTCAACTCGATCCCGATTGTGCTGGACACCAAGGACGTCGACGAGATCGTCGAGACGGTCATCCGGCTGCGCCCCAGCTTCGGCGCGGTGAACCTGGAGGACATCTCGGCGCCGCGCTGCTTCGAGGTGGAGAAGCGACTCATCGAGGCGCTCGACTGCCCGGTCATGCACGACGACCAGCACGGCACCGCCATCGTGGTGCTCGCCGCCCTCAACGGCGCGGCCAAGGTGCAGGGTCGCGGCATCGCCGACCTGAAGGTCGTGGTGTCCGGCGCGGGCGCGGCCGGTGTCGCGTGCACGAATATCCTGCTGGCCGCGGGTGTTCGGGACGTCACCGTGCTCGACTCGAAGGGCATCATCGGCCGTGAGCGCAGCGGCCTCAACGAGGTGAAGGCCGAGCTGGCCACCCGGACCAACCCGCGCGGGCTGATCGGTGGCGCCGCCGAGGCGCTGCACGGTGCCGACGTCTTCCTCGGTCTGTCCGCAGGCCTGATCGCCGAGGAGCTCATCGCCTCGATGGCGCCGGAGTCGATCGTGTTCGCCATGTCCAACCCGGACCCGGAGATTCACCCCGAGGTCGCGGCCAAGTACGCCGCGATCGTCGCCACCGGCCGCAGCGACTTCCCGAACCAGATCAACAATGTGCTCGCCTTCCCCGGCGTGTTCAAGGGCGCGCTCGACGCGGGCGCGCGCCGGATCACCGAGGGCATGAAGATCGCCGCCGCCGACGCGATCCTCAGCGTCGTCGCCGACGAACTCGGCCCGGACAAGATCGTGCCGAGCCCGCTGGACCCGCGGGTCGCCCCGGCCGTTGCCGAGGCCGTCGCGGCCGCCGCGCGCGCCGAAGGCGTTGCGCAGTAGGTTCGTTCACTTGTTGGAAGGCGCCTTGTCCCGCTCGGGACGGGGCGCCTTCCGCGTTGGGGTGTGCTTCCGGAGCGACAGATGGATCCAGATGTTCATGGCGATCATCGCGCACAGCGCGAAGACCAACGCCGCCGCGAACACGGGATTCTTATCCGAATAGGTCGTCCAGGCGAACAGCAATATCGCCACGAGCGCCACGTAGCCGCCGATGAACCTGATACTCACGGGTCAGACGTTAGCCAGGTCCGGCGCCGAACGTGCGATGTTTACAGCGAGTGCTCGTCCAGCCACTTGCGCGCCAGCTCGGCAGGTTGCGCGTGGTCGTCCCGGACGCTGCGGATCATGGCGGCGAGGTCGTCGGTGGTGATTTCGCCCGCAACGTAATTCAGCTTTTTGATCTGGCGTTCGTCGAGCGTGCCCTTGCGGAACAGGGGGAGCACGTTCTCGGTCCGCACCGCGTAGTTTTCGTCCGACAGGATCGTCAGCCCGTCGGTCGACCCGGGTACGACGGCGGGCGGGCCGGACAGCAGGCCGACTTGAACCTGCCCGTCCAGCAGTGCCTTTCGCAACGCGGCGGCGTCGGGAAACGGCACCGTCGCGGCGAAGTGGCACCCCGCCACCTGCTCGAGCGCGGGCGGCAGCGCGAACATGTCCGGCACCGCGGCGACACCGACCGTGATCGTGTCGCATCGTGGCGTGAGATCGCCGATGGTGCGCACGTTGTCGTGCGTCGCGGCCGCGGTGCTCAACACGACGCGCGGCCGCATGTCGGTGCCGTCGGCGGCATCGCTGACCACCAGGCCCTCGGGCAGCGACTTGCTCAGCGCGGTGGGCACCTTGTCGATGTCGGGTGCGCGGTCGGTGGCTGTGGTGTCGAGGAACGCCAGCAGCGCGCCGTTGTGCTCACCGATCAGATCGATCCGGCCCGCGTCCAGCGCCGCGAGATAGTCGGCGCGACCGCCGAGATGCGGCTCGACCGAGGTGCGCGCGCCGGTCCGCGCCAGCGCGCCCGCATATATTTCGGCGAGCACGCTCGACTCGACCGAATCGGCGGCACCGACCGTGATGCGCGCCCCCTGATCACTGTTACCGCAGGATACGGCCAGTGTGGCGGTCGCGACGACCAATACTCGAGCCAGCATCCGCAGCGACGCGGGCAACACCATTCGGCGACACCAACTCTCCGAGAGACCGACAGAGCTAACACGAACACCCTGAAGCGGGCAGTATGGACACCCAGAATGTACCGGTGGCTGTGTTGCCTCGGGACCTCGCACTGCCCGTCAGGTCGGAAGGACTCCAGTGAAAACCTCGATCACCCCCGGTGCCGCGCGGCATGGCCGGTCGGCGCTGCGGCTCGCGCTGCGCGCCACCCGGTTCATCGTCGCCGCCGCGGCATTGGCCGTCGCCATGATCCTGTCCGCGTGCGGCGGCAACTCCGATCCACTGGCCAGCAAGGGCGACTGCCGCGGCGACGGGCTCATCGTCGGTTCGGCGAACTTCCCGGAATCCGAGACGGTAGCCGAAGTCTACGCGGAGGTGTTGCGCGTCAACGGATTCAAGGTCGACACTAAGCTGAATATCGGCAGCCGCGAGGCGTACGTCCCGGCCGTGCGTGAGTGCGCCATCTCGGTGATTCCCGACTACAACGGCAACCTGCTGCAGTACTTGGACAAGAGCGCGACCGCGACCAGCGCGGCCGATGTCAATGCGGCGCTCACCAAGGCGCTCGGTTCGGATCTCGTCATCGGCACCCCGGCCCCCGGTGAGGATTCCGACGCGGTAGTGGTCACCAAGGCCACCGCCGAGCGCTGGAACCTGCACTCCATCGCCGACCTGGCCGCGCACGCCGGTGAGGTGAAATTCGGTGCGCCAGCGGAGTTCCAGGAGCGCGCCGGCGGTCTGCCCGGCCTGAAGAAGAACTACAACCTCGACATCGCCGCGAACAACTTCGTGCCTATCGCCGACGGTGGCGGGCCCGCAACGGTGCGCGCGCTGGTCGAAGGTCAGGTGACCGCCGCCGATATCTTCACCACCTCGCCCGCGATCACCCAGAACAACCTGGTGGTGCTGGAAGATCCGAAGCACAACTTCCCCGCGCAGAACGTGGTCCCGTTGCTCAACGCGGCCAAGAAGACGGACAAGGCGCTGGCCGCGCTGAACGCCGCCTCGGCCAAGCTGACCACCGCGGAGCTGATCAAACTGAACGAGGCGGTGTCCGGTAGCAGCAAAACCGAGCCCAAGGCCGCGGCGGTGGCCTGGGTGGCCGCGCAGGGACTGAACACACCGACCGGCTAGGGGAAAACCGTTGTCCGATATTGAATTTCGCGGTATCAGTAAGACCTACCCGGACGGCACCCGTGCCGTCACCGACCTCGATCTGCGCATCTATTCCGGTTCGTTCACCGTGTTCGTCGGCCCGTCCGGCTGCGGCAAGACCACCTCGATGCGGATGATCAATCGAATGATCACGCCCAGCTCCGGCACGATCACCATTGCCGGACAGGACATTTCGAAGGTCGACCCGGTAAAACTGCGGCTCGGTATCGGCTACGTGATCCAAAGTGGTGGACTGCTGCCGCACCGCACGGTCGTCGACAATGTGGCGACCGTGCCGGTGCTGCGCGGTGATTCGCGCAGGGCCGCCCGAGCGGCGGCGCTGGAGGTGCTCGATCGGGTCGGCCTGGACCGGGCGCTGGCCGGCCGGTATCCGGCGCAGCTTTCCGGCGGGCAGCAGCAGCGCGTCGGGGTGGCCAGGGCGCTGGCCGCCGACCCCCCGGTGCTGCTGATGGACGAGCCGTTCAGCGCCGTCGACCCGGTGGTGCGGGCCGAGCTGCAGAGCGAAATGCAAAGGCTGCAGGCCGAATTGCAGAAAACCATCGTGTTCGTGACGCACGACATCGACGAGGCGATCACTCTAGGCGATCGGGTCGCGGTGTTCGGCCGTGGCGGGGTGCTGCAGCAGTACGACGCGCCGGATCATGTGCTGGCCCAACCGGCTACCGATTTCGTCGCCGATTTCGTCGGGCGTGATCGCGGTTACCGCGGACTGTCCTTCCGTTCCGCGAAAGCTGTTCCGCTGCACGAGATTCAGACTGCGACGGCGGAAGCGGTCGCGGCACTGCGGTTGGACCGCGGCGACTGGGTGCTGATCGTCGACGCGGCCGGTAAACCGCACGGCTGGATCGACGTGACCGGCGTGGAGGCGGTGCGCGGTGGACGTTCGCTGGCGGACAGCACCGCCGCGGGTGGTTCGCTGTTCACGCCGGCCGGTGATCTGCGTCAGGCGCTGGACGCCGCGATCTCCTCGCCCGCCGGAGTCGGTGTCGCCGTGGATGATTCGGGTGCCGTCCGGGGCGGCGTGCTGGCCACCGAGATCCTGCAACAGCTCGCCGATCAGCGGGCCGAGGAAGACGCCGAGCGCAACAGGCACTTCTTCGAACAGGAAGTGAGCGGCGGGGGATCGGTGTGAGGTACCTGATCGACAACTTCGCCGACATCATGGGGTTCACCAAAACCCATCTGTACCTGGCGCTGGTGCCGCTGGTGCTCGGGTTGGTGATCGCGATTCCGGTGGGCGCGCTGGTGCGCCGGGTGTCCTGGCTGCGCCGGGTGACGGTGACCACGGCGAGCCTGGCGTACACCATTCCGTCACTGGCACTGTTCGTGATCATCCCGCCGCTGGCCGGGATTTCCACGATCGACCCGTTGAACGTGATCATCGCGCTGACGTTGTATTCCACCGCGCTGCTTGTGATCGCGGTGCCCGCGGCGCTGGATTCGGTGTCCGCCGAGGTGATCGACGCGGCCGACGCGGTCGGGTTCAGCCCGCTGCGGCGCACGCTGACCGTCGACATGCCCTTGGCCATCCCGGTTTTCGTGTCCAGCCTGCGGGTGGTGGTGGTGACCAATATCGCCATGGTGTCGGTCGGCGCCCTGATCGGTGTCGGCGGCGTCGGCAAGCTGTTCACCCAGGGCTACCAGCGTGACTATCCCGACGAGATCGTCGCGGGCATCATCGTGATCCTGGCGCTCGCGTTGATCTTCGACCGCCTCGTCTACGCGCTCGGCCGCTGGTCGACGCCATGGGTGCGGGCCGACGCGAGGTCCGCGAAGGCGAAAGGCGGTGCCGCGTGAACCTTTTCATCGACGCCTGGCACTACCTCACCGACGGCGCGAACTGGAGCGGGCCCGCGGGCATCGAACACCGTATCGCCGAACATCTTTGGTACAGCTTCCTCACCATCGTGATTTCCGCCGCCGTTGCGCTGCCGCTCGGTCTGGTGATCGGCCACACCAAGCGCGGGGCCGCCGTGCTGGTCGGTTTCGCCAATGCCATGCGTGCGCTGCCGACGCTCGGCCTGCTCACCTTCCTGGTGCTCGGCCTCGGCCTCGGGCTGATCCCGCCGCTGCTTGCCCTGGTGACCGTGGGCATTCCGCCGCTGCTGGCCGGTGCCTATGCCGGAATCGCCAATGTCCCAGCCGATGTCGTCGACGCGTCGCGCGCCATGGGGATGACCGAGACGCAGATCCTGTTCCGCGTCGAGGTGCCCAACGCGCTGCCCATCCTGCTCACCGGTCTTCGCGGTGCCACCCTGCAGGTGATCGCCACCGCGACCATCGCGGCCTACGTCAACCTCGGCGGCCTCGGTCGCTACATCTTCGACGGCATCAGCCTCTATCGGTACGACCGTGTGCTCGTCGGCGCGCTGCTGGTGGCCGTCCTGGCCATGGCACTCGACGGGCTGCTCGCTTTCACGGTCTGGGCCAGCACCCCCGGTACCGGGCGGCTGCGTCGCGCCGACGCGATGCCGGTGGCCCCTGATCTCAGCGTGCGATCCGCAGACTGAGCTGCCGCTCGATCCACTGGTGACCGGCCCCGACTGATGTCGGGGCCGGTTTGCTGTGCGCGTGATCACCCTTGTGCGCGACGAATCGATCTTGCCTTCGGATTGTTCCGCGCCGTATATTCCACGTGGAATATTAAGAGCGGAGCATGTCGGAGTGCGGGGCTAACGTTTGCCCCGTCGGTCGATGGCTCCGGCTCGCGCGATGACTGTGCGCGGGCAATGTGCGGGAGGTGACGGAAATGGCGCAGCAGGCGCGTCAGGCGGTGACGCCCTTGGCGATCGCTGTGCTCGCGCTGCTCGAAGAGCAGCCGATGCATCCATACGAGATGTTTCAGCTGCTGATCGCGCGCCGGGAAGACGCACTGGTCAAGGTGCGGCCCGGTTCGCTGTACCACACGGTGGCGCGGCTGGCCGAGCAGGAATTGGTACTGGCCGAAGGGGTCGACCGGGCGGGAAACCGCCCCGAGCGCACCACCTATCGGATCACCGAGCGCGGCCGGACGGCGCTGCGCACTCGGATCGCCGAGATCCTGCGGTCGCCCTCGCCCGAGTACCCGGTGTTCGACATCGGGCTCGCCGAGGCGCACAACCTGCCCAAGGCCGACGTGCTCGCGTTGCTGGGAGAGCGGCTCGCGCAGCTGGAAGGCCAACTCGCCGAAGTCGGGATGCTGATCGGCTGGGCGGCCGAACGCAAGGTGCCGCGCCGCTACGTCGTCGTGCTCCCGTATCGGCAGGCCGTGCTCGGTGCCGAGGTCCGTTGGCTCGAGGACTTCCTCGCCGAACTGGCTGGTGGCGACCTGGAATGGGATGAGTTCGACTCCGTCACGGGTGACCGGATCGCCAAAGATCCCCATCACCACACCTGGGCAAGCGGCAACCAGCTCGCGTCGCCGTCCACGCCGCACTTGGAGCGGCTGACGCGCCATCACGACAGCGCGTCCACGCACGCGTCCCACGTTCTTCCCCCCGCACTGGGAACATCCGAGATAGGAACACCGAATCCATGACCACTCAACGCAATCCGTGGCTGGCGCTCACCGCGCTTGTTGTCGGCTTCTTCATGATCCTGCTGGACATGACGATCGTCGCGGTCGCCAACCCGGCCATCATGACGGACCTGCACGCCGACATCTCCAAGGTGATCTGGGTGACCAGTGCCTACCTGCTCGCCTACGCGGTGCCGCTGCTGGTCACCGGCAGGCTCGGTGATCGCTTCGGGCCCAAGAACATCTATCTGATCGGCCTCACCGTGTTCACGGCGGCCTCGCTGTGGTGCGGCCTGTCCGGCACCATCGGCATGCTGATCGCCGCGCGCGCCGCCCAGGGCATCGGCGCCGCGCTGATGACGCCGCAGACCATGGCCGTGATCACCCGCACCTTCCCGCCGGACAAGCGCGGCGCGGCCATGGGCCTGTGGGGTGCGGTTGCCGGTCTCGCCACGCTGGTCGGACCGATCCTCGGTGGGGTGCTGGTCGACGGCCTCAGCTGGAAGTGGATCTTCTTCGTCAACGTCCCGATCGGCATCGTCGCGTTCGTGCTCGCCGCCTGGCTGGTGCCCGCGCTGCCGACCAACCAGCACAAGTTCGATATTCCCGGTGTGCTGCTCAGCGGCGTCGGTATGTTCCTGGTGGTCTTCGGCATCCAGGAAGGCAACACCGAGGACTGGTCGCTGAAGATCTGGCTGGTGATCGGTGCCGGTGTGCTCGTGCTCGCCGCGTTCGCGGTGAATCAGGCACGCAACACCGGCGAGCCGCTGCTGCCACTGAACCTGTTCAAGGACCGCAACTTCGCGCTGTCCAACACCGCCATCGCCGCGATGGGTGCCACGGTCACCGCGTTCATGGTGCCGTCGTACTTCTACCTGCAGGCGGTGCGGGAGATGTCGCCGACCAAGTCGGCACTGGTGTTCGCGCCGATGGCCATCGGCACGCTCATCTTCGCGCCGTTCGTCGGCAAGTTCGCCGACCGGCTGCACCCGAGGATCCTGCCGACCATCGGCTTCGCGCTGTTCGCGGTGTCGGTGTTCTGGTTCTCCATGCTGATGACGCCGGACTCGTCGATCGTGTGGTTCCTGGTGTCGGCCGCGCTGGCCGGCCTCGCGAACTCCTGCATCTGGGGCCCGCTCGCGACTACCGCGACGCACAACCTGCCGATCCAACAGGCAGGCGCGGGCGCGGGTGTCTACAACACCACCCGGCAGATCGGTTCGGTACTCGGCAGCGCGGCGATCAGCGCCCTGATCGCCGCCCGGATGTCGGCCAACGGCCTCGGCGGCGGCAAGGTCGCCGAAGGTGGTGCGGGCCAAGGCCCCATCCCCGCCTTCGTCAAGGACGCCTTCAGCACCGCCCTCGGCCAGTCCACCCTGCTCCCCGCAGGCATCCTGCTAATCGGCGTCATCGCCTCCGTCCTCTTCGTCCACCACGGCAAGTCCGCCGCTCCCGGCCCGAAGGACAAGCTCGCCAAGGAGGAGTCACTGGTCGGCTGATCAACGAAAACCACCGCGCCCCACGGACCTTCGTCCGCGGGGCGCAGTGCTCTGCGCGGACCGACACATCACACCAGCGAGTTGCCCATCGCCAGGCTGCCGGTGGGGCAGAGGTTGTCAGTGGTCAAGGTCAGAAAGATGGCCCCAGTCGATCCGTCGGCGATTCTGCCTACTGCCGCTCGGTGAGTCCGCGTCGATTCCCGCGTGCGAATGATGTTTCCGTTCGTCACCTCGACAAGCTGACGGAAGTCCTCGTGGAGCTGCTTCCACATCTCCACGGTGACCGGTTCCGGTTGGAGGTTTTCGACTCGGGCCCAATCGAATACGGCAGACATCATTCCCCTCCGGTAGCGATTCACCTTGGCCACGACGCCGTCCGGTGCAGCGTAGATCGGTGTTCGCGCGCGAGCCTAGGCGCTGTCCGCCAGGGGTTTCAGCTGACCTGGATGGTGAGGGTGGGGTAGCCGGTGGCGCCGTCGGGGACTACGTCGGCGCGGTCGGCGGTTTGGGTGGCGCCGGAGCCGTCGGTGCTGCGGGCGCGGAGGGTGTGCGGGCCGGGGGTGGCGTCCCAGTCGTAGGTCCATTGGCGCCAGGTGTCGATGGAGAGTTCGTCGGCCAGGCGGGCAGGTTGCCAGTTGCCGTTGTCGATCTGGACTTCGACGGCGCGGATGCCGCGATGCTGGGCCCAGGCGACACCGGCGATGGTGTTGGGGCCCTGTTTGATTCGGCCGCGGGCGTGCGGGGTGTCGATGCGGGTGCCGGTTTTGATCGGGCCCATGGCGGACCAGCCGCGGCGGGTCCAGTAGGCGGTGGCGCGATCGAAGCGGGTGATCTCGAGTTCGGTGACCCATTTGGTGGCGGAGACGTATCCGTAGAGGCCGGGGACCACCAGCCGGGCGGGATAGCCGTGCGCGACCGGGAGCGGTTCGCCGTTCATGCCGACGGCGAGCATGGCGTCGCGGCCGTCGGTGAGCGCGGACAGCGGGGTGCCCGCGGTGAAGCCGTCGGTGCTGTGCGAGAGCATCATGTCCGCGTCGGGATGCGGGCCCGCCTCGGCGAGCAGTTCATCGAGCCGATAGCCGAGCCAGCGGGCATTGCCGATCAGGTCGCCGTTGACCGGATTCGACACACACGCCAGCGTCACCAGCCGCTCCAGCACCGGCCGATTCGCCAAATCCGCCCAGGTGAGCCGGATTTCACGGTCCACCATGCCGTGAATGCGCAGCGACCAGTCGTCCTTGGACAGCTGCGGCACGATCAGCGCGGTGTCGATGCGATAGAAGTCTTCGTTGGAGGTCAGATAGGGCGTCAGCCCGGGCACCCGAAGATCGGCCCCCGGCGCGATCGGCACCTCCGGTGCGGTCGGCTGCGGTAACTCCACCGCCGCCCGCTCACCCGACACGTCCCGCCGTCGCGTTCCGAGCAACCGCCCGCCGACGCCGGTGACAACGGCCAGACCGCCGACCACCAGCAGACCTTGCAACACTTGCCGCCGTTCCGGTGCTGCGGCTGCCCGTCCAGCTTCGGCCGGATCGGCGGTGACTGTGGAGGTCGCGGCGTCGGGATCTGTTTCGGTGCTGCGAGTTTCGTCTGAAACCACGGCGGGCTGGGCGGCCGCGTGTTCCGCGCGGGCTTCAGCAACGGCCTTGTCGGATACCTCGGCGGCCTCATCGATCCGGCGGGTCAGGACCCGCAGCGCGTAGATGCCGACGGCGACACCAATGATGGTCGGCAGCGCACCGGCGGCACTCGTGCGGCCGACCGCGACGATCGTGGCGACCACGCCGAAGAGCGCGAGCACCGTCGAACCCGCTGCGCGCGAGGTGCGTTCGAGCGCGCCCGCCAGCCCGGCGACGAGCACCGCGACCACCGCCATGCAGGCATACAACACGATCTTGTCGCTCGTACCGAACGTGGTGATCGCCCATTCGCGCGCACCGTCGGGCGTGTGGTCCACCACGGTCGCGCCGAGGGCATTGAGGGGCGCGCTGTCGGGGCCGAAGAACGCCGCGAGCAGTTCCGCGACGCCGAGCGTCACAGCCGCCGAGACGATCCCAGCCGCCACCCGCAATCGCAGATCGGCCATGAATCCGAGCCTACTGCCCGCAAAGTCCCAGGATTATGACCATTCGGTGACGTCAAGGACCGTGTCAGGGGGCGAACTCGTCGGCCAGGGTGTTCCAGAACATCAATTCGTAGCTCTGGAAGAGGCGGGCGTAGAGGTGGGCTTCGTCGCGTTTGAGGCGTCCGGAGTCGAGGCCGGCCTGGATGGCGCGCAGGGCCTGCTGTTCGATCTCGGGGACATCGGTGGCGTAGAAGTCGAAGAACGCGCAGGCCGCGTCGTCGAAACCGTAGTGCTCGCGCATGCCGGCGGCGACGTCGCGGCAGTACGCACCGAAGGCCGCGAAATTCGCGTAGATGCCCGCGGCGACCGAAGACGATTCTCCGTTCACCGCCAGCCAGGCCACATATGCGGGGTACGCCTGGCATCCCGCGCGCGGCAGTTCGGTCCCCGGATCCGCTCCGGCCGCGGCGAAGAGCGCGTCCAGCGTCACCTGTGCCTGCTGTTCACCCGGCGCGAGCATGCCGAAGAACGCGCGGGCCTGCGAGTCCGCCGCCCGCGCCGCCATCTCATGAAAGCTGCGCCAGTCACTCCCGGTGATCCGCCACTCCTCGGTAGCGATCGCGGCGAACACGGCCCGCGCCGCTTTCCCCGAGGCGATCAACGGAACAAGCCGATTGTCCGCGTCCTTCGGCGCCAACTCCGCCTGAATCTCATCGAGCAATTTCTTTGCGCCGTCAGTCATTTGAGCACGCTCCCGATCCTCGACGGTGTCACCCCATTGAAGCGCGAACTACGACCACCCGTCCGGAAAAACCGAAAAGCGCCGCCTGCGAAGGAAATTCGCGGACGGCGCTGATGCGGTTTCTCAGCTATAGATCTTCGCTACGTCGTCCGCGTGCTGCTTCATCACGACCGCACGCTTCAGCGACAACTTCGGCGTGAGCTCGCCGGTCTCCTGCGTCCAGTCGATCGGCAGGATGCGAATCTTCTTGATGCCCTCGGCATGTGAGACCTTCTTGTTGGTCTCGGCGACCGCGGCTTCGACGTCGGCGACCAGTTCCGGGTTCTCGATCAGCTTCTCGATCGGGGTGTCCTCGGGCACGTTGTGGTTCTTCTGCCAGCTGGGCAGTGCCTCCGGGTCGAGGGTGATCAGGGCGGCGACGAACGGCTGGCCGTCGCCGACCACCATCACCTGGCTGATCAGCGGGTTGGCCCGCAGCGAGTCCTCGAGCAGCGCGGGGGACACATTCTTGCCGCCCGCGGTGACGATGAGTTCCTTCTTGCGGCCGGTGATGGTGATGAACCCGTCCGCGTCGATGGCGCCGAGGTCGCCGGTCTTGAACCAGCCGTCCTGGAACGCTTCCTTGGTGGCTTCCTCGTTGCCCCAGTAGCCGTCGAACACCACGGACCCGCGCAACAGCAGCTCGCCGTCCTCGGCGATCTTGGCGCCATGGCCCTCGATCGGTTTGCCCACCGAACCGACCCGGATGTTCTCGGGAGTGTTCACGGTGATGGCCGCGGTGGTCTCGGTGAGCCCGTAGCCCTCGAAGATGGTCACGCCGACGCCGCGGAAGAAGTGGCCGAGGCGCGCGCCGAGCGGGCCGCCGCCGGAGACCGCGGCGTCGCACTGGCCGCCGAGCGCGGTGCGCAACTTGCTGTAGACCAGCTTGTCGAACAGCGCGTGCTTGAGCTTGAGCACCAGTCCGGGGCCGCCGTTGTCGAGCGACTCGCTCCACGCGATGGCGGTTTCCGCGGCCGCGTCGAAGATCTTGCCCTTGCCGCCGTCGTGCGCCTTCTGCTTCGCGCTGTTGAACACCTTCTCGAATACCCGCGGCACCGAGAGGATGAAGTGCGGCCGGTAGCTGCCGAACTGGTCGACCAGGGTGGACCAGTCGGAGGTGTGCGCGACGGTCACCTTGGCGTCGAACGCGACCAGCGCGACCGCGCGCGCGAAAACGTGCGCCAGCGGCAGGAACATCAGGGTCTTCTTGCCAGGCCTGATGAAGGTGCCGAGGGCGATCTGGTCCGACCGGGACTCGGCGTACAGGTTGGCGTGCGAGAGCATCACGCCCTTGGGCCGTCCGGTGGTGCCGGAGGTGTAGATCAGGGTGGCGGGGGAGTCCGCGTTGACCTGCTTGCGCCGGTCGTGCACGAGCTGGTCGTCCAGGTCGGTGCCGCGGCTGATCAGCTCGTCGACGACACCCTTGTCGATCTGCAGGGTCTCTTTCAGATCCGGCAGCGCGCTCGCGTCGATCTCATCGATGATCGCGCGGTGCTTGTCGCTGTCCACGAACAGCAGCTTGGTGGCGGAGTCCTGCAGGATCCACTTGGCCTGCTCGGCGGCCGAGCTGTCGTAGATCGCGACGGTGCAGCCGCCGACGGCCCAGTTGGCGAAGTCGAGCACGGCCCACTCGTAGCGGGTGGGGGCCATGATGGCGACGCGGTCGCCGAGTTCGATGCCCGAGGCGATCAGTCCCTTGGCCACCCCGGTGACGGTCTTCGCGAACTCCGTGGCCGTCACGTCCCGCCAGCCACCGCTACCGTTCGGCACGTTGAACAACACCGCGTCGGGCGACTGCTCGGCGTGCCGGAAGACGTTGTCGGAATTGTTCGCGTCTTCCGGAATGGTGTAGGAAGCCGGGACTTCGAACTCTCGCATCAGTGCCCTTCCACGTGGGTTTACTCGCCAGTAATCTACGACACCTGGATCAGGGCCGTGAGGTCGACCACCAGAAACGGATCCGTGCGTAACACCCGAGGCCGGACCCGCTTCGGTGATTATCCTAAGTCCCGGATATCGACCGGTTGAATCGCTTCCCGCAGGAACGCGGCCAGTTCGCTGAGCGCCGCGGCGGCGGGGGCGACCAGCGCGGCTTGCAGTTGCGCGACGTGCCACAAGCCCTTGCTCTCGGTGAATCGCACCGGCACGCCCGCCGCACGCAGCGCGGCAACCAGATCCCCGCATTGCCCGTGCAGCAGCTCGCCGACATCGACCTGAACATAAGTCGGCGGCAGCCCGACCAATTCGCCGGTGAGTGGCGCGTAACCAGGATCACTCGAATCCCCGCCGCCGAGATAGGCGGCGGCGCAGGCGCGTGACCACGGCCGGTTGATCACCAGGTCGCTGTCGCGTTCCGGGATCTGGTTCGGATCGGTCCACGGCGCGATCAGGCCGAGCCCGGCCGGGGTGTGCCCGTGCCGCGCGATCAGCCGCTGCGCGGTAGCCAGCGATAAGCCGCCGCCCGCCGAATCGCCGGAGAGGGCGATCTGGTCCGGGCGGTAGTCCCCGCTGTCCACCAGCTCCAGGAATGCCGCCTCGGCGTCGTCGAGCGCGGCGGGGAACGGGTGCTCCGGAGCCAGCCGGTAATCGGGCACGTAGACGGTGGCACCGGTTTCGCGGGCCAGCCGGGCCGTGAGGGACCGGTGGGTGGCAGGCGAGCCGACCGCGTAACCGCCGCCGTGCAGATAGAGCACCGCGCCGTGGGGTGTCGCGGTGGCGGTCACCTTCTCGGTGTGCCTGCCGCCCAGCCGAATTCGATCGATGGTGGTGCCCGCGGGCACCAGTTGCGCTGCCGAGCTCACTTCGAGCAGCAGGCGCTGCATCCGCCACGGCGTCCGCTTGTTCAGCGTGACGCGGAAGATCGGACGCAGCACCGCTCGTGCGACGGGCAGCGGAAGATTGATGTCCCGCATGGGTTGAACTCGAATCAGGGTAGGAATGGGCGGTTCACGACGGCGGCGATGCGCTGGTAGCCGGAGGCGGTGACGCGGACGAACACGTCGAGCAGCTTGGCCTCCCAGCCGATCAGCACCCGGCCGTGTCCCTTGCGCACGCCCTCGGTGATGGTCTGCGCGGCCATCTCGGGGGTGTGCATGGCCAGCTTCGCGTCGAACATCGAGGCGGCCTTCTTGCCGTCGATGCCCTCGGCCCAGGTGGCGTTGCGCGCGACGGCGGTCTTGATGCCGCCGGGGTGCACGCAGGTGACCTTGACCTTGTGCTTGCCGACCAGCATCTCCTGGCGCAGCGACTCGGTGAACCCGCGCACCGCGAATTTCGCGGCGTTGTAGGCACTTTGGCCGGGCACCGCGATCAGGCCGAACAGGCTGGACACGTTGATCACGTGGCCGTCACCGGAGGCGATGAGGAACGGCAGGAAGGCCTTGGTGCCGTTGACGACGCCCCAGAAGTCGACGTCCATGATCCGCTCGATGTCCTTGAACTCGGACTTGATCACGTCACCGTGGTAGGCGATACCGGCGTTGTTGTAGATCTGGTGCACCTTGCCGAAGTGGGCGTTCACCGCGTCGGCGTAGAGCAGCACGGCCTCGCGCTCGGCCACGTTGATCCGATCGGACTTGACCTCGGCGCCGAGCGCTTCGCAGCGGCGCACGGTCTCGGCCAGGCCCTCGGTGTCGATGTCGGACAGCGCCAGCTTCGCGCCGCGCGCGGCCAGGTTCTCGGCGAGCGCGCGCCCGATGCCGGAGCCGGCTCCCGTGATCACACAGACTTTGTTCTCGAAGTAAGCATCTTTGCTCACTGTGCAGCCCCTACTTTCAAGTCGGCCTTGGAGTGGTCGGTGGTTTGGTACGCGTCTACGTCGAACGACCGCGTGAGCCTACGGAATTCGAAGGTGAAGTCGGGCCACAGCGTGGTGTTGTTGCCGTGCTTGTCCAGGTACCAGCTGGCGCAACCGCCGTTGAGCCAGACGCTCTTGCTCAGCTTGCGCTGCAGGTCCTTGTTGAACTCGTCCTGCACGTCGCGGCGCACCTCGACCGTCTGCAAGCCGAGCTTGTCGACCGTGGCCAGCGCGTCGGCGACGTAGTTCAGCTGCGATTCGATCATGTACACCATCGAGGTGTGGCCGAGGCCGACGTTCGGGCCGAGCAGGAAGAACATATTGGGGAAGTTGGCGATGGTCGCGCCCTTGTATGCCTGCTGGCCGATCTCGTCGAAGACCTCGCTCAGCGTGCGTCCGTCGCGGCCTGCGATGGTCTCGTAGGTGGGCGAATCGGTGACGTGGAAGCCGGTCGCCACGATGAGCGCGTCGATCTCGCGCTCGGTGCCGTCCTTGGTGACGATCGAGTTCGCGCGCACCTCGGCGATGCCGTCGGTGACCACATCCACGTTGTCGCGGCTGATCGCCGGGTAATAGTTGTTCGAGATCAGCATGCGCTTGCAGCCGATCCGGAAGTCCGGGGTGACCTTGGCGCGCAGCTCGGGGTCGCGGACCTCGGCCCGCAGTTTGGCCTTGGCGATCAACTCGAACGCCTGCATCAACGGGGGGAACTTGGCGAGGCCGACGACCTGGGTCTCGCGCGCCGCGTAGATGGCCGCGCGGGACAGCCGCTGGAAACCGGGCAGGTGCTTGAACGCGAGCCGCTCGACCTTGGTGTACGGGCGGTCCATCCGGGGCAGCAGCCACGGCGCGGTGCGCTGGTAGACGTCGAGATGGGCGACCTTGTCCGCGATCGCGGGCACGATCTGGATGGACGAGGCGCCGGTGCCGATGATCGCGACGCGCTTGCCGGTCAGGTCGGCGTCGTGGTTCCAGCGGGCGGAGTGAAAGGTCTCACCCTGAAAGTCGTTGATGCCCTTGATATCCGGCAGCGCGGGCTCACACAGCGCGCCGACCGCGGAGACGACGGTCTCGGCGACGAAGCTGCCTTGGGATGACTCGACCTCCCACCGGGAAGTGTCGTTGTTCCAGCGTGCGCTGGTCACGTCGCAGTCGAAGATGTGCTTGTCGTACACCCGGTACTGCTTCGCAACGCCCTGGATGTACTGCTGGATCTCGCCTTGGCGGGAGAACGAGCGCGACCAGTTCGGGTTGAGTGCGAAAGAGTACGAATACAGGTGCGAAGGGACGTCGCAGGCCGCGCCGGGGTAGGTGTTGTCGCGCCAGGTGCCGCCGACATCGCTGCCGCGCTCGAGCACCAAAAAGTCGTTTCGCCCCTGCTGACTGAGCCGAATGGCTAGGCCGAGGCCGGAGAACCCGCCGCCGATAATGATCGTCTTGACACGGCGGATGGGCCGGTCGCCGACAGCTTTGTCTGTAACCTTGCGACTCATGTACCCGAGCGTAGAGCCTTATTGAGCATCAGTCAACAGTATTGAATCACGTTCAGTAGGATGTTGGTGTGAGTACCAGTCGTTCCGGTTCGGGAGAGACCAAGCGTGTCCGGCTCAGCCCGGACGAACGCCGCCTGCAACTGATCACCCTCGGTGCCGAGATGCTCGCCGAGCGCGCCCTCCAGGACATCTCCGTCGACGACATCGCCAAGCAAGCAGGCATCTCGCGCGGCCTGCTGTTCCACTACTTCGCCTCGGTGAACGAATTTCACGAAGCGATCGCGCGGCACGTCAGCGCCGAGTTCCTGACCGCCATCGCCCCCGATCGCAGCCTGAGCCTGTTCGACATGCTCCGCGACTCCGTCGAACGCTACGTCGACTACGTCGAGCAGAACCGTGCGGCCTACCACGCGATCCTGCGCGGCCCATCGAGCTTCAACCCGGGCATGCTCACCTTCGTCAACGAATCCCGCAGTGCCATAGCCGAACTCGTACTCACCGAGGTGCCCATCCCCCCGGACGACCTCGACCGGCCGCGGCTTTCACTCGCCATTCGCGGGTGGATCGCCTTCGTAGAGGAAACGATCCTCACTTGGATGAGCGAAAAGCCGATCCCGCGTGAACAACTCATCGAGCTACTCGTCGAATCCCTACCGGCCCTTGCCTTAAGCCCTGCGCTCGCCGCAGCGCTGCGCAACTGAGGGTTTCCGGCTGTCCCTGTCCTGCGATAGGGCATCCTGTCCGTCGATAGCCACGAAAAAGGCCCGCCCTCATCGGTTTCGATGAGGGCGGGCCTTTCGACCAGTGAATGACTGGTCAGCTGATCTTTACTGCAGGACCTGCGGGATCACCTGCGGGGCCGTGGCACCGAGGATCGCGCCGATCACCGCGGCGAACACGACATAGCTGATGCCGCTGGCGATAATGCAGGCGAAGTAGCCGACGATGAAGACGATCAGTGCCGGGATGCACAGGACCGCGGCGATGCCGAGGCCGACGAGGGCGCCGGCCGCGAGACCGTTGGCGACCGGGTCATGGTTCTGCGCGTCCGGGTTGGTCGCGATGGGCTTCAGGTCACCGGTGGCGGTGGCCTTGTTCAGCTCGGCAGCGACCTCAGGAGTCACCTGAGGGGTGACGACCAGCGTCTTCCCGTCCTGGGAAATCTGCGGAGCCAGCGCGATCGTGTTGCCCGCAACCGTCTTCATCGACATCGGGAACTCGGTGACCTTCGCACCGGTAGCCGATTCCACCTGCACCGCCGACGAATCCGCGGTCAGGGTGAACTTGCCACTGTTCAGCACAGTGGAGATCGACTTCAGGTCCGCAGACGTGGTGGTCTTGTACTCGACGCCCTGCTCGGCACCCGTCGCCGACAGGCTGTCGGCCCACCGAGCCTGCTGGTCCGCCAGTTCGGTCGCGGACGAAGTGCCCGCGCTGGCGAGGGTTGCCACTACCGCGAAGGGCAGCACGACCGTGAGGATGTTGCGGCCCGCGCGCATGACAGTCTTATGGAACATTTAGGCTTTCTCTCCCGCCCCCGACCGCTATGGAACGCCTTGTCCCCCAGACGAATCGAAGCGTTGATATTGATCGACAGAGACATTCATATCCGACGCTCCCCCCAAAGCAGAACTTATATGACGAGCGTCACACCGCCCCGCAAAATGAGCCTTCTGCCCCGAACCATGCACCCCGCAAAAGCGCTGGTAAGGCCCCTACTCGTCCCTCGCTACGCCCTTCCCCGGAGTAGCTGGTGCGGTGGAGCCCCCGCCGCCCAAACAACCGTCGTACATTAGCCCCCAGGCCACACCGCCCCCACAAGGATCGCCAACGCCCACGCGGCCGTCGCGCCGATCCCACTTAACGCACAGAACATCCTCTTGACGCATGCTGCAACCTACGTCAAGAGGCAGCTTCATGCGTCAAGTCGACTGGGGGTGATTCCGGCTCGGGGTTCCTGGTTGGTCGATCGGATGTGGTGTTGTTTTGGGGGTGGGGAGGGCGGCTTTGGGGCGTGGTTAGTTGTTGGTGGTTCTGCGGAAGTTATTTATCGCTTTCCAGATTTCTTCGTGTGGTGCGAAATGCTGATTCAGGTCGCCCATGTGTTCGATCTTCTGGAGTATTTCGGCTATTGATGCGGCTGGGGGTGAGTTTTTGGACCAATTGTTGGATGGGATTTCGAGGATTGCGACGAGGAGATCGCCGGGGTAGTAGTCGCCTTCTGTGAGAGGGTCTTGTGTGAGCAAGTCGAGTGCGCGAGGCAATAGTGCTTGAATTCCTTCGTGTTGCCGGATCAAGACTCGGAGGTCCTCGGGGGTCAGCTCTCGAATCGGCTTGCGGCGTAATGCGTGCACGGTTTTTATGAGCCGTGTCGCATCTGCTGGCGGGTCTGGCCACGATGTCTCTTCGATCTGCTCCACCGACAGGTTGCCGATTTCATCCATGGACGTCATCCTGATGCCTATCCGTTCGTTATGGCCGAATTGTTGGTTCAGTTTCTCGGAACGAATTGCTCACTGTAATCCAGCAGCCTACTGGCTTCGGATAGCTCACGTTCGAGTTCCTGGCGCGCTGCATCGCCGATTCTTGAATCTCCCAGGCTTCGTTGGATTTGCCCAATCCTATTGACGAGTCCGTTCTGCGCATCTCGCACTTCGTGTACGTGATCCCAGGGCGTGCCGTCCGGCTTTCTCGCCACGACTTCCCCATCCAATTCACGCCGGGCTGCGTCGAGATCTCGGTCTGTTAAATGCTCTTTGATCTTATCAGTCTTAGTGGGTCGATTGGATTGGTCATTCGAATCAGTCGAAGAATCGGAATTTGCGTCATCATCGATGAGCACGCGCATGGCGATGATGGTGGCCAGGGAGGTGAGGGTGGTGCCGAGGTCGGGGACTTTGTCGAAGGATTTGATGATGCCGACGGCTCCGGCTGCGGCGGTTGCCAGGCCGACCGCTTTGAGGAGGTTGCTGCCCTGGTAGACGGTGCGGATTGTGTTGATGGTGTTGGTGACGATGACGCCGACGCCGCCTGCTCCAGCGGCTGCGCTGCTGCCGAAGGTGAACAGGGCCGCGGCCGCGGCGGCGGCCACGGTGATGCCGATTGCCCATTCAGCCTGGGTGATCGAGGATTCGATGTTGTTGCGCACGTCCACGGTACCGGTGTGGTAGTCCGAGACCGGGCCTGCCAGGTTCTGGGATGCCGCGGCGACTTGGGTCGCACCGTTGCGCAAGGTTTCGAGGTGGTCGAGGATCGGCGGCAGGTTTGTCTTGTCATCGATGTTGTCGAACAAGCCGATGATGGTGGTGATTTGGCCTGCCGCGCCGGTGATGGTTTGGTGGTTGGCGAAGGTGGTCCACGTGGACGATGCTTTCGCGAGCTTCGCGATATCACCGTTGGGTAGCTTACCGAACTTTTCCAGGATTTGGGCGATCAGGGCGTCGAAGAGTTCTTGAACACCGCCGTGGCGTTCGATGCCGATCCCGTTGTTGCGCACCGAGGTCGGGATCGTGACCTGATATTTCGACACCTCGCGAACATCGGGCCGATCGGGTGGTGGATTGCTCTTGTTGCTGATGCCGTAGTTGTATCCGGTTGCGTACAAGACATAACCGAAGTTGGTGAGGGCGTCCGCGAGGTCCGTGCACGACTGCATCGTGTCTCGCGCGGCGGTGTCGTACTTTTCGCCCCACTCTTTGCATCCGGGCGCGTCGCCGGCCATGCCCGCGCATTCGCCTTTGACGGCATCGTGCACGGGTTTGTCCGCGCGACGGAGTTCGGCGGCGAGGTCGTGGCATTTCTTGGCGGCGTCGTAGTAGGTCTGCCAGTCGATGCGCACGGCTCAACCCCCTTGCAGCATCTTGCTGTTGAGTTCGATCGCCCGGGTGTAGCGCCCGTGCGCCTGTTTCGCCGCGTCGCTCATCTCGCGCACACCCTCGACGAATTCGCGCGCGCCGGTCGCCCATTGGCGATGAGCGTCGGCATAGGCCTGGGCGGCAACGCTTTCCCAGCCGGTGCCGTGCAAGGCGGCGACTCGGTCATCGATCTCATCGAGATGGTCTGCGACGAAGCCGGCGAGGCCGGATAGGCGAGAGACGATCTGGTCGAGGTGATCGAGGTCGACCGAGAATTCTGAGCTCATGGCAGGTCCAGACTGGAGGTGTCCAATGCGGCGGCATTGGTCTCGTCGCGTTTCTGGTAGGTGTCGGCGGTGATGCCGAGTTTCTCCGCCATGCCGGTCAATGCCGACATGATTCGCACGCCGCCATCGCGTACATCGGTCCAGCCGTCGGCGAATTCGGTGGCCGAGTCACCGGTCCAGCTTCCGCTGGTCAGTGCATCCACGTCTTTAGCGGCAGAGTCCAAGGCCGAACGCAGCGCCTCGGCCAGCTCGTATACGTATTTGCCGACGTCACGAACCTGCTCGGGAACGACCGAAACCTGCTGGCCGGGTGTTACCGGCGTACCCCCGTCGCTCATGGTGACGGAGTTTACTGACCGCGCTCACCAGAGTCGACCATGGGAAATGCCGGACGCCGGGGGGGGGGGGGGGGGGGGGGGGCGGGGCGCCCCCCCCCCCCCCCCGGGGGGGCCCCGCGGGGGGGGGGGGGCGGGGGGGGGGGGCGCCCCCCGGGGGCGCCCCCC